>CP070798.1:0-83387 GCA_020343515.1 Thermoplasmatales archaeon
ATATGATTAAACGAGGTAGTTTTGATGAAATGACGAATGATTTTGGAGAGCAAATTGAAAAGGTAATCATTACAAAAAGAATGGTAGACCAAAAAAAGGAAGAATGAAAAATGGGAAAGCTAGGAAGAATCTGCATGAAAAGATGGCTCACATGGACTTTTGTACTTAGAATAGTCATAATAATTTCAATAATACTTGCTTTCTGGAGAAGAGACTGGGTATGGGTAGTTGGCACTATTATAGGTTTATTTATTAGTTTTTTACCAAGTATTATTAAACATGATGTTAAATTTACACTACCGTGGTTTCTTGATTTTCTAATAGCTCTTATTTCAATTCTACATGTAGGCGGTAGACTTTTTGATTATTACTATACCGTATCAGGTTATCAACTGGTTACCAGGTTTTTTATATCAATACTTGTAGCGTTCATAGGTCTGGCAATGATATTTATTTTGGATGAGCATTGGGATGGGCTTAAAATGGATAAATATGCTATGGCTTTTGTAACTGTGATTTTCACTATGGCCGTTGGAGTTTTTTTAGAGTTTATAAAATGGTTGAATGTAACTGGAACTTATTATGTTAGGACAAACCATGTTTTAATGTTGAATCTTTCAGCTGATACAGTTGCTGGAATAATTATAGCAATTATTGGTGTAAATCTAATAAAAAGTGGTAAATTTGATGAAATAACTGAGGATTTTGGAAAACAAATTGACTCCATGATAATTGACAGAAAGAAATCCAAGGCTAAAACAAAATGATGAAACAATCGCCTTATTATTCAATTTATTTGCTAAAAAAACAGGATTTATTCATAATGGGATAGAATACGGTTATATTGTTCCCGAATTAACACATTAAATTTAAATAGATTTTGAATATATATTTATTAAACAATTAAACAAGAAATAAGGCATAGGGAGATTTATAAATTGCATTTTGTCACAAGGAAAAAAATAATAGCAATTGAGCTAATCATACTCCTTATAATATCAGTTGTAACTGGAAACATCCTACTATCTAACATACAACTTGGAAATAATCAAGGGGAAAAACGTCAAGAAATCGACGTTCAAATACTATGTGATAGAACCAATGGAAAAGCCCCGCTTGAAATAGAATTTTCTGTAAATACAAACCTGAAAAATAAAGAAACATTGAACTATCAATGGGACTTTGGAGATGGAACCACATCTTCAGAAATAAATCCAAACCATATCTTTCAAAAACCAGGCACATACCTTACTAAGCTAACAATAACAGATGCAAATGGCAACTATGGCACAGATGCCATAACAATAAATGTCGAAGAAACACCTCCCCCAAAAGCACGAATAGATGTAAGCACAATAACTGGAATAAGCCCTCTTTTAATATACTTCTATGGAAATAAAGATAGCGAGGACGGGAATATTTCTTACTCCTGGGAATTTGGTCCAAAATGGAGAATTATTGTCCCAGAGTCAAAATATCGTCATTCACGCTTTTTCAGATATTTACTTTATCATTATCGCAATAGAGAATATTTTTCTAACGAGCGTAACCCAGCAATGGTTTTTATTCAATCTGGAACATATTGGGCCGAGCTAACAATCACTGGCGTACAAGGACATAAAGATACAGATAAGGTGTGGATACATGTTTATACCTCGGGTTCAAATGATGATTAATTACATCAAGATATAAATTACAAATTCTATCTTTGCCTCTATGAAATATAAAACTTTAACGGCTTGTTTTAATTAAAAGATTTCAATATTTTTAATTTTTTAAATACAATGCTTAGCAACTTTAGCTATTTTCATATGCTACAGTTTTATTCTAGTTTTAGTAACATTGTTTTTTACTTAGAAAAATCAAAAGATTATATTCTATATTTTTTATATATGCTGGAATGTTTATATGGATAATCTATATTCCCCAGTCAGAAAGGAATTAAATGAACGAAAGAATAAGAGTGTTAACTACGACAAGCATCTACCATGCATTAAACGATAGCTCTGTTGCAGTGATTCCAATACTTTTCCCCATTTTTAAATTACTATTTCAGCTCAACTATACACAAGTTGGTATAATCACTGGAGGAGGATTGCTATTGACCATTATTGCACAAATAGTGATTGGTAGGAAAGCAGACGGAAGAAATTTTCCAACATTATTATCCGTAGGAGTCCTCCTCACAAGTGCATCGTTGCTAATAATCACACAAAGTCATGATTTCATAACATTATTGCTTTATATTTTACTTATCAGATTCTCATCAAGTTTCTTCCATCCAATAGGCATAGGTTGGATATCTCGCACTTTCAAAAAATCAAAATTAGACTGGGCCATGGGTATTCAAAGCGGATCTGCAGATTTGGGCGCCTTTATCGCGATTGCGACAACGCTCTATCTAACAGAACTCACCTATTGGCAATTCCCCTTATTTCTCTGGTCAATACTTGGAATAATCGGGCTTTTAATCGGTATAATGCTTTCACAAAATCTACGAGAAAGTCTAACTACTTTAAAAAACGAAAAAAAACGACAAACATTTAAAGAGGCATTGGGCGAGGGACTCCGTCTTATAAAAAACATAAAACTACTTGTACCAGCATTCATGATTAGTGGAGCCGCATGGGGCATCACTATAACATATCTTCCTCTTCTCCTCAATGAGAGAACAACACTGTCGCTACCTGCGATAGGCATGCTTATAGCTATTTGGGTAGGAATAGGGGGCATAGCATCATTTCTCTATAGTACCATAACGTCATATCTTGGTAGAAAAAATGTCATAATCTTTTCATATTTAACGATAGGAATAATGGGGATTTTTCTCACAATATTCACAAATGTTCTGGTTCTCCTTGTAATTATGATACTTTTAGGAATCGCTGTTTTTCTTACCTATCCTGCATTGTTTTCCTTTGTATCTGAGGTAACACAGTCCTCTGTTGAAGGAAGAACATTCGGTATAATATTTACCCTCCAACTTGGAGGAGGGGCATTACTTCTTTTCGCAGGTGGCATATTATCAGATCTTTTTGGAATATGGATGCCGTTTTTTCTACTCGGAACCATCTCAATCTTATTTATGACAACCCTAATCATTTATTACAAAAAACCATACGCATTAGCCTCCGAGGGTTTTTATGATGGCTAAGAGTATTGATATGGATCTTTTCATATTATATACCCATAAAAATAAATGATTTACACTAAAAAAAATATCAGTATAAATATTGCAGGATTTATTACGGATCTGGCGAGCGTAGGCTGCCTTATCCTTTAAAAACTAACAAAATACCATAATCATTGGTAAACAATTCTAAAATTGAAAAACCTTTAACTACTGATTTTATTACATCAGTTGCAATGGCAAAATCTGAAAAATCAAGAATAATCCCTAGTTACGGTAATATTAACGACCCAGTTGTACGAGCTAAATATGGATATTTGGAAGCCACAATTAGTATTGTTGGCAATACTGCATTATTTCTACTGAAACTGTTTTTAGGATTATTTATTAATAGTATTGCTCTCATAGCTGATGCTTTTCATACTCTCTCAGATGTGGGAACCTCTGGTGTTGTAATATTTGGTTTTAAATTAGCTAAACAACCTTCAGATATAGAACATCCTTTTGGCCACGGACGTGTAGAATATATTGCTACTTTAATAATCGCAATACTGCTTGTTATCACAGGCGTAGGTTTTATTCAGCAATCTATTGAAAGAATTATTAATAATATAGGTATCATAAATCAGGAATTTGCCATTATTATCGGTATAATAATCATTGTTTCATCAATTATCAAAGAAGCCATGGCACGATTTTCATTTGCTTTAGGAGAAAAAATTAACAGTGACGTTCTTATCGCCGATGCGTGGCATCACAGGAGTGATGTATTTGCTTCAATTGCAGTCGGAATCAGTATCATTGCATCATCCTTTGGATACCCATTTATCGATGCAATTTTTGGAATCATCGTATCATTTATTATTATTTATGTAGGTATAAATCTTGCAAGAACTTCGTCAAACTTCTTAGTAGGGCAAGCACCAGATAATCAATTGATAAAAGAAATCAAAGAAGTTGCAAGCCAAACCAAGAACGTAAAAGGAATTCACGATATCTCTTTACATGATTATGGAACCACCAAAATAGTAACACTACATGCAGAAGTTGATGACAATCTATCACTCGAAAAAGCACACAAAACAGCAGATGAACTCGAAAAGAACATCCAAGATAAAACAAAATATTCCACAGTTATTCATATAGACCCAACAGAAACATTGAAGAATATCAAAGATAAAAAAAGGGTAATTGAAGCCTTATTAGAAAAACAAAAAGAAATAAAATCTTTTCATAAAATTCGAATCATACATACGGAAGAAAAAGATAACATAAAAATGCACCTGGTTGTAGACGAAAAAATGCCAATTCATGACTCACATACACTTTGTAATCAATTAAAAACTATTCTTGAAAAAAAATATGGCCCCTGTAAGCTGGACATACATTTTGATCCTTGTATAAAAAATTGTAAAATTTGCACAATTTTTTGTCTCAAGAGAACAAATTAAATTTATTGATAATTATATAAGTGATTAATGCCAACATAATGACACAAATAATGCTGTAGCTTATCGCTTTTACAATAGAATATTTCCTCTTTTCTTTCAAGAAAAATCACCGTCTTAAATAATCTTAAATTGGTTATTAGGGGTCATTACAATAAAGGGTTTTAAGTTAAAGATTAGTATCCGTGCCCATAACCATAGCCACCTCATTTCTTGTTCATAATCGTATGATAAAAATGCAAAAGTCTGCCAGTTTTTTCACGAGTTGGAATATTTTTTATTTCTCCAATTTCAAAGTAAGGACCAAAATTCTGTCTAATTTCATCCTTTGTAACATTTTTTTCCCAGGGGGGATTCTTATCACTGAAACATATTAAATAATATTTTCCACCTTTTTTAAGGTAATCGTTGATGATTTTTGCAAATCTCGGCTTATCCTCCTTAGATATATGGTGATAACAGCCCCTATCAAACACAAAGTTAAATTTATTTTTAGGTAGCTCTATTTTAAGTATATCCCCTGAATAAAACTTGCAACTTTTTGAAACGCCAGCTTTTTCTGTTCGTTGTTCTGCGATTTTCGTTGCAGTTTCTGATATATCAATACCTGTTACGTCGAAACCTTTTTTCGCTAAATATATAGAATTGGTACCCGCACCACTACAAACATCAAGTGCAACACCAACTTTTATATTCTTATTTTTCAACAACGTCACCAGAGATAAATCAGGCTCATCCTCATGCCACGGTATCTCTTCCAAAGAGTGGTCTCTATATATGCTCTCCCATTCTTCATCTTCTTCTATCAACTAAACATCACGTTATAATAACAACAAATGTATATATACATTGAGAAATAGAAACATCTGCAAAACATAGAAAAACATAAATTTAGAAGAATGTTTTATCCTACAATTATGGGGGCTTTATATGAATACACAGGATGTTATTGAGTTAGACGACACTAACTGGGAAAAAAATGTAGAGAAAGGAGGTAAACCAATCTTTGTCATGTTTTATAGTCCTACTTGTCCATATTGCAAGCAGATGGAGCCTCATTTTTATGAATACGCAGCGGAGTTTAAGGATAAGGTCTTGTTTGCTAGGGTCAACACTATGAATAGCCCGACTATTGCCGGTAGGTATGGTATTATGGGTACACCTACGTTCAAGTTTTTTTGCAAGGGTCGTCCAGTGCAGGAGCTTTCTGGCGCAATGTATCCTACCCTGTTGAAAAAGATAGTTGAGGAGGGCCTGGAGCATGGCGAGAATTGTGTAGAAAAAACATCTTGGGTTGACCCTGGTTACGCATGAGCATACAGAGGAGTGTTTAGATTACATGGATGTAAAAGAGGCAATAAATCTTAGAAGAGCATACCGTTCTTTGGAGCCCGTGAAGATAACAGAGGAACTAATATATGATCTTGCAGAATGTGCACAACTTACTGCATCCTGTTTTAACAGTCAACCCTGGCGATATGTATTTGTATATGATTCAAAGGTTTTAAAGGAGATGCATGGGTCCCTATCTACGGGTAATGAATGGGCTAAAGCTGCTTCTATGATCATCGTAGTATTCAGTACAAAAGAGGATGATTGTGTGATTCGTGATAGAGAATACTACTTGTTTGATACTGGTATGGCTACTGGATCTCTCATTTTGAGGGCTACAGAGCTTGGACTTGTGGCTCATCCCATAGCAGGATATAGTCCCAAAAAGACAAGAGAGATCCTTGGCATCCCTGATCAACATAACATTATTACATTGGTAATAGTCGGTAAACATTCTAAAAAAATTAGTCCAGTTCTTTCAGATAAACAAGTTGAGGCAGAAAAAAGAAGACCGGAGAGAATCCCTTTAAATAAAATTGTGTATATTGATAAATACAAGGGGAAATAAAGATATGAAAATAGAACATGTTAAAGGAATAAATAAAGGCAAAATAATGCTTTATGCTCTGAGCACATGTGTATGGTGTAAGAAGACGAAGAAGCTTCTTGATGATTTGGGTGTCGAATATGATTTTATTTATGTAGATCATCTGGAAGGAAATGAAAAGGAAACGACAATGAAGGAGATAATGAAATGGAATCCTAGTTGTTCGTTTCCAACCTTGGTGTTAAATGATAAAGAATGTATTGTTGGATTTAAAGAAGAGAAAATAAAAGAGGCTTTAGAGAGATGAATATCGAGTTTGATGAAAAAGTAGACAGATTATATAAGAAATTGTATCAGGACGCAGAGTCCTCAGGCTACCATCTCAACCCTGATGTGGATTTCACCAAAGATCTCGTAAGTGGCTTACTTGTTAATGAAAAAAGATATGGCTATTGGGCCTGCCCCTGTAGACTGGCATCTGGAGATAAAGCCAAAGATCTTGATATCATATGTCCATGTGATTACCGAGATAAAGATTTAAATGAACATGGAATGTGTTACTGTGCACTTTATGTTTCAAGTAAAGTTTTGGAGGGGGAACAGGAAATAAAACCTATACCTGAACGTCGCCCATCAAAAGATAAAAGAGAAAAGACAAAAACAAAACCTCCGGGCAGTATTTCATCATTCTCTAAACCAATATGGAGATGCAGAGTATGCGGCTATTTGTGTGGTAGAGACGAACCCCCCGAAATCTGTCCTATTTGTAAGGCAAAAAAGGAACGGTTTGAACTTTTTATTTCATAGATTTATCCTGCGCGGAAATCGTCACATGCATCTTCATCTTCCATCGGTCTTGCATGTTCTGCATGTGCTGGCTGAGTACAAATATCCAGTGGTACCTTTTTCATGGGTTTCCCACAACACTCTGGAATCTTCCCCTTCGAGACTTTGGCGTTTTTCCCGCAGTTTTCACATTGATATGTTTCTTCATCTATCATAATGCCCCCTTTACATTTTATATAATCTCTTTTATTCTCTCGGCAATTAGTTGTTTTTGCTGATCATTTAATGCTTGATCCAGTTTAGGATAGACATCTTTTTCTTCAAAGTTTTTGTGTTTTATCAGGAATTCTTTAAAACCGTAAACATTTGTAATTCTTCTTTTATTTCTAATGTCTCTTCTCATAAGGTGAAGTTCATTTAGAATCACGTTATGTTGTTTTGTTACTTGTGGCAACATTTTGTAACCTTCAATTACATCTTCCGGGTTGTAGCATGTAAATATTGCCTTTTCTTCTACGAAAATATGTTTTTCAAGATTCCATTCAAATTTATTAAATGATTTCATCATTACTGGATAATCCTTTTCAACATTTGCTTCAAATTCTTCAATTAGTTGTTCAATTTTACAATGATCTTTTACCATCAATGCCACGATGTTTGTAGATTCTTTCATATTTGCAAATACCTCCCTAGATGAAATCAGTATGCACTCATATGTTTTATAGCTTACTTATTCGATGGACTCTAAAATAATAGCTAAACATAAAAAGATGTATCCTGCTATCGGTTAAGGATTTAAAAAGGGAGGATATATGAATCTCTTTATCACGACATTTGAGTCAGTAGCAGTGCTTCTTGGGATAGGACTCATAGGTTTTTGGATTATTAGAAGACGAATTGTACCTGGAAATGTTCTGGGTTTTTTGTCGCCTCTTGCTCTTGACATTGCCTTACCCAGTCTTATTTTTGTAAACATCATTCAGAATTTTTCTCCTAGTGATTCTCCGGATTGGTGGCAACTACCATTGTGGTGGGTTTTTTTCACCTTTGTCGCAGCTGGCCTAACGTTTGTCTTTATGTTTGCATCGAAGAAAAAAACTCGGCGAGAATTTGCCATTAGCTTATTTTACCAAAATGGAATATTCTTTCCACTGGCAATACTTGCTAGTATGTTTCCGGATGACCCTTCATATACAGTTTTTCTATTTCTTTTTACGATTTTCTTTGCTGCTTTCTTTTTCAGCACTTATCATTTTTTCTTTGGAAAAAAGGAGGCTAGAATTTTAAATTGGAGGAGGATAATCCATCCAGTTCTCGTTGCAACAATATTGGCTATAATTATCAAAACAGCGGGTTTTAAAGATTTGATCCCTAACCCAGTTATTCAAATTTTTGTTTTGCTAGGCGGTATGACAATACCATTAATAATGATCATCCTTGGTGGTAATATCTATGTTGACTTTCATAAAAAAGGACAACTTCAAATCATGGAATTAACAAAATTTGTAATAATTAAAAATATTCTTTTCCCACTTATATTCCTTAATATTTTGTTTTTAATCAAACCTACATATCATATTGGTCTCATTATACTGTTACAAAGCGCTGTTCCACCAGTTACTGCAGTACCACTTGTTACAGAGCGTTCCGGTGGAGATCGATCTATTGTAAATCAGTTTATAGTGGCCAGTTTTATTTCATCTCTTGTATCCATTCCAATAATGGTTTATTTGTTTGAAATGTTGTTTACTGCTTCATAATTTGTAATTCTATCTAAAATTACATCTATACATATTATCTCGCATTTTTTAAGGATTTAAGCCTTGGGTGAATTAAATGATCAACTATCTGCATTGTAAACAAAAAGTATTATCGAAATTGAAAAATCTAAGTATTACCTCATCCTCGATAATTTTCATTCATGGTTCTCTTAGATTTCCAAATGTTCGCAGAATCAATTCAGGTAGTGCTGGATGTATATGCATGCCTTGACCTATATATCCAAGTTGGCCACCTAAAGCCATTGCATTGATTACTTCCTGAATTAGAATTGGTGCATAGGGGCCAATTATATGGAATCCAAGAATTTTCCTATCTTTTTTATCAACAATGGCTTTTGCAAAACCTTCCATTTCCATCATTGCCTCCCCTTTTGCAACATCGCTGTACTTTGCGCGGCCAACAAGTATCTGATGATCCTTTCTTGCTTCTTCCTCAGTTAAGCCTACGGCAGCTATCTGAGGATAGGTAAAAACAGCATATGGCACGGCATTATAATCCATAGGAGCCTTATGACCATGTACTGCATTACGCCATGCAACAAGTGCTTCCTCATTTGCTACATGTTTAAACATATATTTACCAACGGCATCGCCAAAAGCCCAGATATTCCTCTTTTTCGTCTCGAGAAATTCATTAACCTTGATATAACCGCGTTCACCTGTTTCAACTCCGGTATTTTCAACTTTAAGTAAATCTGCATTTGATTTTCTTCCAGCTGCAATCATTATCTCATCTGCAGTAAACGTTTTTTCTTGCTTCGTGTTCTTATCGTGAGCTATAACAGTTATTTTATTATCTTGTTTTTTTACCTCTAAAACTTCTAGGTTTAGATAGATGTCCATTCGTTCTGCCATTTGTTTTTTCAACAATTCTGAAATTTCTGGTTCAGAATTTTTAATTAATCTGTTACTTCTTTGCAATATTGTGACTTTTGTACCCATGGCAGAAAAAAAATGGGCAAATTCAACAGCTATATATCCACCACCTATTATAACTAAAGTATCAGGAAGCTTTTTTAAATCAAACACGTTTTCATTTGTCAAATAGTCAATGTTCTCAATTCCTTTAATAAGAGGAATCAATGGTCGTGCACCAGAACCAATAAAAATTTTTTCACCCTTGATCTGTTCTCCATTTATCTCAATTGTATAATCTGAAATAAAATGTCCAACACCTTTATAATAATGAAAACTCTTTGTGTTTTTTACCCCTTTTTCCATGTATTCATGTCTCTCACGAATGGGCTCTTTCATATGTTCCATAATCGCTCTAAAATCGACATCTTTAATCTCAGCCCCAATACCAAGTTTCTCTGCTTCTTTTATCTCCATGATTCTATCGGCAGGATAAACCAACATTTTTGAAGGTATACATCCAACGTTAAGGCAGGTTCCGCCGAGAGGCCCTCTATCTACCCAGGCGACAGTAAAACCACTAGTGAGTGCAGCCTCAGCAATTTCTCCGCCAGAACCACTTCCAATTACAATAACATCATATTTCTTCATATTATTACTTTTTTATTCCCCTAAAATTTTTTTTAAACTATCAATGGCGCCTTTAATATTCTGCGATTTAATTATATAGGAACCCGAGACAAACATATTTGCCCCAGCTCTGTCAACAAGACCAATTGTCTTGTCAGTTATTCCGCCATCAACTTCGATATCAAGATCAGGTCTCATCTCCCTAAGCTCAGATATCTTGTCGAGCATCTCGACTAGAAATGGACTACCATAAAAACCAGGATTAACAGTCATGATTAAAACCTGATCAATCTCGTCAAGATATCTCTCAATTTGACTTATCGGGGTACCGGGGTTAAGCACAAACCCTACATGTTTATTTTTACTTTTAACCGTATCAATAATTTCTTTGTAATTATTTGAGGATTCAGAATGTACAAGAATAGTATCAACTTTCAGGTAATTCTTTTCAATCCATCTCTCAGGATCATTAATCATTAAATGGGCTTCGAAACGACATTTATTTTCTGGTAATTTAAAGTCAAAATGAATCGAGTTATTTGGAACAAACTTTCCATCCATAACATCAAGTTGAATCAACTCCACAAGATTTTTTACAAAGTTAATTTTATTTTCCAACTCGTTTTGAGCCTTCGCAATGACGGCAGGGATGATTTCTTTTCTTATCTTTTTCATATTGACCAACTCGGCTTTACAATGGGGGCATACAATATAACATATAAAAGAAAATACAATGCCTCTTTAACCTTATATGAAAGTTTCAATTCTTAAATTCCTCATATTGCATTGTACTTAATTTTGAGTTAGTTTAAATATTATTTTTATGCAAGTCCCTTTACTGCCGTTATACAACCTTCACAAACGTTCTTTACCTTTCCTTTTATGTGAATGTGTTTAATTTTGTTATCAGGAACTTCCATTCCACAGATATCACATTTCATTTTTGTATTCTCCTACGAAATATTTTGATATTCAAGTTATTCTAGTTACAGGTGTTCCTTTTTATTTTCCATTAGCTCTTCCATTGTATCAAAGTTCATACCACATTTTAGGCAGCTAAACTTATCTTTAGCTATTATTTCCAATCCTTGACAATAGTACAAATTCATAACATATCTTTCTTTATAAATCTAGTAGTTTGAAGTGATGTAAAGTATTACTTCAAAAAAGGTGGTTGAGTTAGATTAAACCAATCTCAGTAAAAATCAATAAGACACCAAAAACGGCTTCAGTTGATTTTCTAAAAAAGCGGGAGTATCATCACATTTTTTCAATTTACTTTTTTCCTGATATATAATATTATATCGTCTATATGAAACTAAAAGGAATTAAGGGGTCTAGTAGGGAGGGTAAAAAGAATGAAAATAGTTTGTTTAGAAATCATTTTTTACAACACTAGACCCTTCGAGCAATGACATTGTTACCTGGTATATAAACTTATTCCCTGTAATTTAGATTGTAATTTGTAATTTCTACTAAGGAAATATTTAAATCCTTTATAAAATATTATATACAATATATCAAAGGTGGCAATAAAATTATGAACAAAAAGATAGTCGGAACATTTGTTGTTATTATTTTGATAGCCGCTGCTATACCTACAGCTCAAACAATGGAAACATTAAATGCCCTTGAACCTGGATCTGAACCAGTAAAACAATCATGGGATAATACTATTACGATATTTGTAAATACATCTACAATCGATGCTAGATCAGATTTAAATGATACAGAGAAAACAGCTTTAAAAAAACATATTCTTGACCACATCAAAGAAAACTTTGAAGGTGCGGTTGGTGAAGGGAATGTCACTGTCACCGATGATTCCTCACAACAGAGTGGGGCTGATAGAAACGTCAGTATAGAACCTGGTATGAGCGATCCCCCGGGAGAGGCTTGGGGTCAATGTCAGGGTGGAAACAATACAGTCAAAGTTTTTCTGGGTGAATTTATGAATGATTCCAGTGTCAACGAATCTTTTCAAAACCCAGATGGGTCATGGAATATAACTAAACTTGGAAACGCTATTGGTCATACAGCTGGACATGAATTAGGACACAGTTATTCAGTTGGGCATAACCATAATGAGCGATCAGCAGGCTTCCGCTATGTTATTATAAATCCTCCAAATGCCACCGATAATCGAAGTAAAATGACTACTGGTGAGAATATCAATGCCAGTGAACGGGCAAATATAAGATTCAATTTTGATAACCACACTAAAGACGTAGTTAATAATAATCTGGGAAAGGATGCATGTGAAGCATTCCCAGATTACGATGAGAATGTACTGATTACCAAATACTGGGGTCCACCTAGCCTTCCCGATAAACCAGATGAGGCTGGTTCTCTTGATGTTCTTTTCTTATTTTTAGTTGAAATGTCTGGCTGGTTTGAATTAGGATTCCTTGGTAAAGATAAAGATGATGGGTTGTATGATGGGAATCCTGACTTTGACTTTATCTACAAAACTTCTTTGCTAAATAATGAAGACCTTGATGCAAAAATACTGACATTTATCGACGAATATCATGACCATATGACATGGCTATTAAGAGGAACCGAAGAATCTCCAAATCCTGGGGAATGGTTTATGCTAGATCCAGTAAATGTTGTACTTGAAGATTTTATCGATAACCCTGATGGTAAAGAGGTTGCTCGAGTAGTAAATATGATGTGGCCAGAGCAAGGCGTGAATATAACCTTCGATGCACTGTCTTTTGGCGAATTAAGCAATGAATTTAACGGATTTATTTATGGATATGTGCCAACAGCTCCACAAATAATAGGACCAGAATCAGGGGAACCAGGCGTTGAATACAGCTTTACCATTATGTCAACGGATCCCGGAGGGTCCGACTTATTCTACTACATTGAATGGGGCGACGGCCAAATCGAGGATTGGATTGGACCTTATCCTTCGGGTGTAAATATAACGGTGAATCATACCTGGGAGGAAACAGGCACATATACAATCAGAGCAAAGTCTAGAAATCTTGACGAGACCGAGAGTAAATGGTCAGAAGATCACAAAATAACAATTATTCCGCCTGCTAGACTGGAAATTGGAAGAATTGTTGGTGGTTTTTTAGGAATAACTGCTCAGATTAACAACACTGGAACAATTAACGCCACTAACGTTGTCGGCAGCATGGTCCTAGAAGGAGGCTTTATACTCATCGGACAAGAAATATCAGAAAATCTTGGAACTATAGAACCGGGTAATATATCAGGTGTGTATAACGTCCCAGTGCTTGGATTTGGTCTCGTAAAAATAATTGTTTCGGTAAGTGCTGACGAGGTTGAAAAAATCACAAAGACTGCCAGTGGGTTCGTATTATTGTTCTATATCATAATCCATTAAATATTCAAACCTACCTTCTTTTTATGTTTTCAATTAATTCTCAAGAGAAAAAAATCGATTACCTATTTTGAATAATATCAGGTAACAACACGAATTTCTTGGGGAACCGCATCATTATAAATCATGTATTGTTTTCAAGTAAAAGTATGGATATAGATGCAGTAAACTCAGATAACAGCACGTACCAGTTTCTTAGAGGAGCTGATATCACACCTCAAGATGATGCATTTCATGGGAATATTAACATTTTAGATGTTGAATGGTGGTATTTTGACGGCATATTTGACAATGGATATAGTATCCATGTGGGAGTGAGAACCTATCATATAAGAAACAGTGGCATTGTAGAATTCAGGATTAACATCTACAAAAATGGAAAAATCGAAGTTGAATCAACGAAGACCGATCTATTCAGTAATTTTTTTTCGTCATATGACCGCCCCCATATTGCTATCAATGGTAAACAGGTCATCGAATTTGATCAAGATCATTATAAAGAAACTGGAAAATGGAGATATTATGTAACATTAAAAATTGACAATCACGAGGCTAATCTCTCGTTTACTGGCACCACCCAGGGATGGAAAATCGAGACATCTGATACATGCTGGACGGTTGCATTACCCAAGGCTAAAGTTACTGGAACAATAACTGCCAATGGAAATACAATACAGGTAAAAGGAGTGGGGTATCATGATCATAACTGGGGGTATTCCCCCACTACAATGTTTAAGAATTTGGGATGGTTCTGGGGACGCATCATTGGAGATACATTGAACATAACCTGGACAAAAACAATGCAAACTATCAAAAAAGGAGATTTAATAGCAATAGTAAACCAAGATGAAAACAACATCCAGGACAAAAAAGAATTCTATAGCATCCCTCCAACAAATATCTTATTCGCCCTGGAAAAGTTTGAGAAAAACCATCGACAGTTGATACCCACTGAGTTTGA
Source organism: Thermoplasmatales archaeon (assembly GCA_020343515.1). Taxonomy (GTDB): domain Archaea; phylum Thermoplasmatota; class E2; order DHVEG-1; family DHVEG-1; genus JAGLML01. The sequence goes on from CP070798.1 coordinate 14,832, forward strand.
TTTACAGATAATAGATACTATCTCAGATAATAATATCCCGATAAATGCACACATACATATGATAACTCTTTATACGCAACACACGAGAATTTTTACTGCCCATTACTGGAGATACCTTGTCAAAGCAACTGGAAAAATATCTCTAGGTTCTACAACTGAAACATTAGATGACAAAACGCAGATAATGGAATATCTCAGTTTCAAATCACAAAGCCCTAGAAGATGAAAGTCAATTAATATGGAATAAAAAGAGTTCTGTAGTATGTTTTCTATTTGGACGAAACATAATTAAATATTCTTGTTATACAATCAAATCGTGTTTCAATTACCAAGGGGAACAAGGGATTTTACTCCAGAAGAAATGGAAAAACGTAGATATATTAAAGAAAACATGACATCTACGTTTAGATCATTTGGATATGAGGAGATTCAAACCCCAACATTTGAGACGTTAGAACTTTTCACTGCCAAATCTGGGGATTTAATTGTTGACGAGATTTACGCTTTTTCTGATAAAGGTGGTAGAGAGCTTGCTCTAAGGCCGGAACTTACTGCTCCGGTAATACGTTTTTATGTGGAAAAAATGCAGATGGAACCCAAACCTTTAAAGTTATTCTATTTCGGTAATTGTTTCAGATATGATCGACCGCAAAAAGGGAGATATCGGGAGTTCTGGCAGTCAGGCTGCGAGATACTAGGTACTGATACGCCAGAAGCATACGCTGAGCTCGTTGCCATGGCTTATACGGTTTTAAAAAACGTTGGTTTAAATGACATAAAGCTGAGTATAGGGAATCTAACAATTCTACACTCTATTTTTACGAAACTTGGCTTGTCAAAAGACGATCAAAAGCAACTATTTCCATTGATCGACAAATCCCAATTTGAAGACATCTTATCGTTATTATTAGATTGCAATATCAAACCTAAGGATGCGGAACACTTTATATATATGCTTGAAAAATCAGACATAAACGAAGTTAAAGAATTTATCAAAAATGATAGATCTGCAATGGGTGAACTCTCCAATATGGAAACATTATTAGATTTGCTAAAAAGTTCATTTAATGTAAAGGATTTTCAAATAAAGCTAAGTATTGTAAGAGGGCTTGATTACTATAAAGGATTGGTCTTCGAGATAGATGCACCGATATTGGGAGCAGAAAAACAACTTTGCGGTGGAGGAGCGTACGATTTAGTTAAATTATTTGGTGGAAGAGACACCCCCACCGCAGGTTTTGCTATAGGTTTTGACCGAACTCTCCTTGCCTTAGAAATTGAAAAATTTTCCTTCTCCTCATCTAAAGCAGATGTGTATATTATACCTGTAAATGAAGAAGCTATCAAAAAATCTATTGAAATATCTCAACATTTACGAAAACAAGGTGTTTTAACAGACATAGATCTTTTACGCAGGGGAGCTAGCAAATCTTTGAAATATGCAAATGCTAAGAAAGTTGAAAAGGCTATTATAGTAGGTCCAAAGGAGTTAGAGAAAGCCTCTGTTACTCTTAGAGATATGGAAACCGGGGATCAAGAAATCGTAAAAATAGAAGATTTAATCTTTAGATTAAAAAAATAGTTGATTTAATTTTTACTATGAAAAAACAGCTTTTCATAATAGATACCTCAGCAATTCTCTCAGGGAAACCTATTAATCTAGTTGATGCAGAAATGGCGACGACGCCCTCTGTCTCTGATGAGCTACAGCCTGGAGGTAGAGATTATAGAACATTACAATTTCTTCAAGAAAAAGGACTGGTCATTCAATCACCATCAGAAGAATCGATACGTAAAATAAAAAAAAGCTCCGTAGAAACGGGGGATAAAGATAGATTATCATGTGCAGATGTTGATATACTTGCTTTGGCTTTAGATGTAAACAAAAAAGATGAAAACCAGGAGGCTGTAATTTTAACAGATGATTACTCTATCCAAAATGTCGCAAATGCCTTAAATATAAAATTCCAAAGTTTTTCACAGATAGGAATAACAAAAAAGTTTAAATGGCATTACCGTTGTCCAGGGTGCGGTAAACAATTCAAAACATCGATAAAAATCTGCCCTGTTTGTGGAACAGAAACAAAGATTTCAATCGGCCATAAAAACCACATGAAATAGTGATTTTGCATGAATATCAAAGAAATGTTTATACGGTTTTGGCGAAGTGATAATGAGAAAGTCTCACTAGTGCGAGATGTATTTGTTGCTGTATTGGCAGTTCTAGTGGTTTTGCTAGTCCTGTGGGCCTATACCGGGCAGTGGTTTGCTGCACCAATGGTCGCTATTGAATCAGGTAGCATGGAACATAATAACTCACCATTCGGACGACTTGGGACGATAGATGCAGGTGACATGGTTCTTGTACAGAAAGTTTATACTAAAGATGATTTAATCACTCATGGGGGAAACTTCGGTGGTGCAAGTGAAAAAGAAGATCCCAGTAATTTTTTTTATGGAGATTGGGGTGACGTCGTTATTTATAAACCATTGGGTAGGGAGGATGTCTCTCAGATTATTCATAGACTTATGTGTTGGGTTGATGTAAACACAGAAGGGGAAACAACGTATACAATTGCTGAGTATGGTGTATTAAACGAGACATCAATTAACATACCTGAACTTGGATTACGTAATAGCAAGCCTTCGTGGGAGCATTCAGGATATCTAACAAAGGGGGACAATAACAAGGTAATCGATCAAATATCAGATATCTGTCCTCAGCCAATAAAAATAGGTTGGATATCTGGAAAAGCACGATTAGAAATTCCATGGCTTGGCACAATAAATCTTTTTTTTGAAGATATAATTAGTGGTAAAAATACAGTTAGCAATGTGCATGAAGATTCTTTGATATGTTTGGGATTAGTAATAGTAATACTTGTTTCAATACCCATTATACTTGATGTGAAGGATTATCTACGGGATAAGAAAAATCGAGAAACCTAGGCTTTGTCATATCTGAGATAAATCAGCTTGTATACCAATCTGGATAATATTCATATGGCATAGGATCTTTAGCTTCTGCCTCTTTAAATCCTTTTAACCGCAGTAAACATGAATCACAACGACCGCAGGCCTTCTCCCCTCCCCTATAGCAAGACCAAGTATCTGCAAGTGGAGCTTTAAGTTTCAGGCCTATTTTGATAATCTCAGATTTTGGTAAACGTAAAAGAGGGGCCTCTATTTTAATTGGTCTCCCTTCAGCACCTATTTTTGTGGCGACATCCGCCATTTTTTGATATGCGTGTATGTATTCAGGTCTGCAATCTGGATAGGCGGAGTAATCTACTGCATTTGCTCCTATAAATATGGCATCTGCCTCAATTGATTCGGCATATGCTAATGCCAATGAAAGAAAAACGGTGTTCCTTGCTGGCACGTATGTTGATGGAATTTCCTTACCAATTTCTTTTAAACCGTGATCTTGAATAAAGTTCGCTGATTTATTGAGAAGAGAGGATTTGCTAAACTTTTGTAAGTCGACATCAAGTATAACATGATCCTCAGCACCAACTGCCCTGGCAATTTTATTTGAACATTCAAGTTCTTTTTTATGAAGTTGGCCATAGCGAAAAGAAATGGCATATATCCCGTATCCTTGCTCTTTTGCAATAAAGGAAGTTACACATGAATCAAGACCACCCGAGATCAGAGATACTGCTTTTTTAGCCATGGATTTAACCCAGGATTTTTTCTACCATTGCACTCTGGCCAAAGCCCTCATCCACTCCAATTTCTATCTTTCTTACGTTTTTCGGTAGATCGATTTTCTTCAATAATTCCTCTAAGATATATAATGCGAGGTTTTCAGCAGTAATACTTTCAAATGGAAGAAGAACACAATCATCTCTTGGAAAAACATATTTTTTGCCTTCTGCATTAATCCTAATTTCTTTCTCAGCTACGACAACATATTCATTTTTCTCTGGAATCAACGTCCTGTGATCCAATGGATCTGCAATCTCTTTAAGAGTGGATTTCAGCAGGGAGAAATCAATGACATAGCCTTGTTCATCTTTCTCTCCATACACATGAGAGTGAATTGCATAGGAATGTCCATGTAGGAATCCACATTTTTTATGACCTGGTAAGAGATGGCTCGATGAAAACCGTATGTTGGTTTTCCATCCATCGATTTCCACTGAGAATGCCATAGAAAACCTCTCATTTACCCCAGAGGGGGGATATCTGCCTTAGTTTTTCAACTATTTCTGGCAACACCCTGGAAACATATAGAATCTCCTCCTCTGTATTATCTCGACCAAGAGTAAGTCTTATTACACTATTTGACTCAACAGGGCTTAGGCCTATTGCTGTAAGCACATGCGATGCTTTTAGTTTCATAGAAGAGCATGCTGAACCTGTAGAAGTTGCTATCCCTTTTTCATCCAATCCTAGGAGTATTGATTCTCCTTCGACCGCAGTAAAACGGAAATGGGCATTGTTTACAAGTCTTTTTTCGGGGTGACCATTCAAATAAGTTTCTTCAACTTGTAAGGTGTTTTTAATCAATTTATCTCTTAAATTTTTGATATATTTTGTATCCTTTTCCATTCTTTTTTTTGCTAGTTCACAGGCCTTACCTAGTCCAACTATCCCAGGCATGTTATGCGTACTACTCCTTAAGCCTTTTTCATGTCCACCACCGTGAACAATAGGTTGAAGTTTCACCCCTTTTCTGATATATAAGGCTCCAATTCCTTTTGGTCCATAGATTTTGTGAGAGGATATAGAAAGCATATCGATGTTCAGCTTATTTACATTAATAGGTACCTTTCCTATAGCCTGAACTGCGTCAGTATGAAAGGGAATGTTGTTTTCTTTTGCTACTTTACCGATTTCTTTAATGGGTTCTATTGTACCGATTTCATTATTAGCAAACATTATAGTGATGAGAAAAGTGTTTTTGGAAATAGATTCTTGTAAATCATCAATTTTTATAATACCAAATTTATCTACTGGTAGATACTTTACCTTAAATCCTTGCTTCTCCAAGTGTTTACATGTTTCAAGCACTGCAGGGTGCTCAATTGCAGAGGTGATAATGTGGGGTCCTTTTGATCCTCTTTTATTTTTATTTTGATAAGCCGCGCCTTTAATTGCAATGTTATCCGACTCAGTTCCTCCTGCGGTAAATATAATTTCATCTTCTTTTGCATTTAACAGATCAGCTATTTTTTTTCTTGATTGATCAAGAGCTTCATGTACTATCCGCCCAAAGAGATGAAGTGATAAAGGATTTCCAAAATATTCAGAAAAAAAAGGGAGTATTGCATCTATTACTTCTTTGTCTACTTTAGTGGTGGATGCATAATCCATAAAAATTTTTTTCATTTAATCGCCTCGCCCTATATCTATCATTCTTTGTAAAGGCAACTTAGCCTTCTCAATTGTCGTTTCAGATAACTCTACCTTTGGTTCTAAGCTCTTCATGCTTTTTAAAACTTTTTCCAATGTTATTCTTTTCATATTTGGGCAAACGGCTGATTTTAACGAGTAAAAAGTTTTATCAAGATTCTCCTTTTTTAACCTATAGCAAAGCTCTTTTTCTGTACCTATTATGAATTCCTTTGAGTCCGCTTTTGAAACATAATTAACCATCCCCTGTGTTGAAAACACATGATCAGCGATATCTATTACCTCAGGTCTACATTCCGGGTGCACAATAATCTCAGCGTTTTGATGTTGTTTTTTAATTTCCAGTATTTCCTCCTCACTAATTCTATGGTGGGTCGGACAGATACCGGGCCATAAAATAAGATTCTTATCATGTATGAATCGCTTAACATAAAGCCCGAGGTTGGTATCAGGAATGAATATGACGTCTTTCTCTTTTACACTTTTAATTACTTTAATCGCATTTGATGATGTACAGCAAACATCTGTTACCGCCTTTACATCAGCAGTTGTATTGACATAAGCAACAACTACTGCTTGGGGATTTTTATCTTTAAACCAGCCTAGGCTCTCGACATCCACCATAGCGGCCATGGGACACTGCGCTTTTTTATCAGGATGAACGACGATCTTATCTGGATTAAGAATCTTTGCACTTTCAGCCATGAAATCTACGCCGCAAAACACTATTACTTCTGCATCTGTTTCCATAGCTTTCATAGATAGACCTAATGAATCGCCAACAAAATCAGCAATGTCCTGTACATCTGGAATTTGATAGTTATGTGCGAGAATTACTGCATTAAGTTTGTGTTTTAGCTCTTTTATCTTAGTCTCGATTTCTTTTTTATCCATAGAATAAAACCCATTTGTTTTTGTCCTGAATAACCGAAATAAACATAAAGATTGCCCTTCTCTATTTTTATTCTGCGAAGGCAAATCTATTTATCTATGAAATTGAATTACATTTAGGAGGATGGATATATCATGGATGTATTATCGGTCATCATAGGTATAATTATTGGAGTCGTTTCAGTTGGATTTGCAATCGAGTTAGGAATGAAAAGAACAAATGTAAAGCAACCTGCATCACGACCTACACATAAGTGGAGTATTTCAGAGATAACAAATCCCAGGATTGTTGCCGAACATATGGGTGACATGGAAGTCCCAAAGAATGCAAAAATAGTTGTAAATCAATACGACAACAAAGACATGTTCAGAGGAAGACAAGTAAAAGAACATTCTGGCATACGAGGTAATTTTGTTCTTGGCGATGACAGAGCGCTTATTCTAGCAGGACCTATAAAAGAAGATGAGTTAGGCATATGGACTATTGAAAAAGAGATGCTAGAAAAACTAAATAGATATTTTGAAGATAGTTGGTACAAAGCAACAAATATGAAACATGAAGAGCAGTAACCATGAGCATTCTCATTAAAAAAGCTATTATCTTAACTCAGAATAAAAAAAGAGAGCAACTACATGGAGATATCTATATAGAAGATCAAGATATCATCCAAGTTTCTAAAAGACCTATTTCAACTGAAGCTGACTATAAAATAGACGGTAATAAAAAATTAATTCTTCCTGGGTTAATAAACACTCATACTCATATTCCAATGACTTTGTTGCGGGGTTATAGTGACGATATTATTTTACAGGAGTGGTTAGAGCAAAGAGTTTGGCCTGTAGAAGCACAAATAGATAGTAAGTCAGTTGAAATTGGTACTAAACTTGGATTGCTTGAAATGATATCTTCAGGTACAACCACGTTTATGGACATGTATTTTTTTGAAGATACAATAGGAAAAACTGCAGAAAAAGCTGAGATGCGCTCATTCATTGGTTTTGCCTTTATTGATTTTGGTACGCCAGAATACAATCCAGAAAAACTAGTTCCAGAGTGTGAAAGATTTGTAAAGAGATGGAAAGACCATGAGATCGTTAAACCTGTTATTGCACCACATGGTGTATATACTTGTGGTCCAGAAAATCTTCAGAAATCACTCGAAATTGCTAACAAACATGATGCTCTCCTACATATTCACTGTTCTGAAACTCGTGAAGAAGTGTATAATGTTCAAAAGAAGTATAAGCTTAGACCTGTAGGGGTACTAAAAAAATATGGTCTTCTCTGTGATAAAATGGTTCTTGCTCATTGTGGATGGATTACAAAAAATGAGATAGGGGATATTAAAAATGGTGGAGCAAAGGTTTCACATTGTCCTGTGAGTAATATGAAAATAGCCACTGGTGGTTATGCACCTATTCCTGAGATGTTGGAGGCAAACGCTATTGTTAGTCTTGGTACAGATGGAGCGGCCAGTAATAATACATTAGACATGTTTGACACTATGAAATTTTGTGCTTTAGTTCATAAACAACATCGTTGGGATCCAAGTATTCTTCCAGCGCAAACAGTATTGGATTTTGCAACTATAGATGGATCTCGAGCGTTAGGAATAGGAAAAAAAGTCGGTTCTATCGAGGAAGGAAAAAAAGCTGATGTCATTATGATTGATTTAAATAAACCTCATCTCACACCACAACATGACTATGTATCACATCTTGTTTATGCTGCACGTGGAGGCGATGTATGTACTACAATAACAAATGGAAAAGTCCTAATGCTTGAAAACAAGTTTTTAACATTAAATTACAATAAGATAATTGATAATGCAGAAAAATGCGCTAAAGGGTTAACTTGTTAAATACTTTTTTCTTATCGAGGATACAATGTTAAACTTAATCGGAGTGATCATTGCATTTATCACAATGATCATTCTAATCAGAAAAAAGTTCAACTTTGGCCTTTCAATAATTATTGGTGCAATAATTATCGGATTCTTCTCATTACAAACAATTGATCTTATTGACATACCTAAAGCAATTATTGAAGCAAGTATTTATTCATTTGAAACCCAACAAATTTATACTGAAACATTAGAACTTGCAATTTTAATGACCTTGATATTTGCTCTTGCAAAAAGCATGCAGGAAACCGGAGCTATCACAAAATTAATCGATAGTTTACGAACTTTTTTTTCAAAAGGGGGTACTCTGGGAGTTATTCCTGCTGTTTATGGATTAATGCCTGTTCCTGGTGGTGCATTATTTTCCGTACCTTTGATTGATAAAGAGGGCGACAAATTTGGATTAAATAAAAATCAAAAGAACTACCTTAATGTCTGGTTTAGACATATATGGTTTCCAATTTATCCAATTTCAGCAGCAATGATTCTATTATGTAGTGAAAAATTTGCAAATATCAATATTTATAATCTTGTTGTATTAAATATTCCAGCATTCATTTTAATGATAATAATAGGAATGATTGTGTTAAAAAAAGTAATAAAAAAAGCTCCATCGACGACTAAACAAAAAAAGAATTTTCAAGGACTTGTTTATCTAATTCCGCCTTTGGTACCTATTTTAGTTTATGCATTATTACAATTCTTTGACATACCACGAACTCGTTCATTTATCATTGGTGTTTTCTTAGGATTACTTTTATTGTATTTAATGGTAAAATTAACTTCAAAGGAATATACTAAAATTCTCAAAAAATCGTTGACATGGAAATTTGCCCTAGCAATATTTGGTATTATAATATTTAGACAAATGATAGAAGTCTCTGGAGCAACTGCAATAATTGTAGAGGGAATAAATTCGATTGCAATTCCTTCGATTCTATTAATAATTTTAATTCCATTGTTTTTAGGTACAGTAACTGGATATAATTTAGGTGCAATTGCACTATCATATCCAATTATTGCATCGTTACAAGGTGATCTTGGAGCTGTAAGTTTTGCAAGTATAATATTTATGAGTTCATTAGCTGGATATCTTATCTCTCCAATACATCTATGTAATGTGGTAAGTAGCGAATATCTAAAGACAGACACAACAAGAATGTACAGATTTTATATTCCTTCTATTATTATGTTATTATTAATCCATAGTATAATTGTAATTGTTATGATCTAGAGATAAAATTTTTATAAGCAAATCTTTTCCCTGATGCCAATGGAACAATCAAAAATGATCAGCGATCTAATGCATCCTTCAGCTTATCCTGAGACACCTAAGAAGGTCATATTAGCTCAGACGCATATTTCCACCGTTTTCATTGGGGACAAATTCGTCTACAAGATTAAAAAGTCAGTCAATTTTGGATTTTTGGATTTCTCAACCCTAAAAAAGAGAAACTTTTATTGCAACAAAGAGGTTGAACTTAACAGTCGTTTTTCCAATGATGTATACCTAGGTGTTTACCCTGTTACTTTTGATGGTTCAAAACATACAATAAACGGGAAAGGTGAGGTTGTTGACTACGCAGTTAAGATGAGACGGTTGGAAGATGAAGACCTCATGAAAACAAGATTTAGAAAAGGAACTGTTACTTCTGAGGATATTAAGAGAATTGGGGAAGCCATTGCTGCTTTTCACAAGATATCTGTGCAATCAGAAAAAATCAATGAATACGGCAACATCAAATCTATCAAGCTAAATACCGACGAGAACTTTCAACAGACAGCAGAATTTGTAGACGATTCTGTTTCAAAGGAACAATACTATGATTTAAAAAATTGGACTGAAGATTTTTATAAAAAACATCAAGAACTATTTATGCAGAGGATTAAAATTGGTAAAATTAGGGATTGTCACGGAGACCTTCATATGGAGCATATATGCTTAACTGATCCAATTATCATTTTTGACTGCATTGAATTCAATGATAGGTTTAGATATATAGATACCCTCTCTGACATCTCGTTTCTGCTTATGGATCTTGAGTTTAACGACGGAAAAAAGTTGTCTGAACAGCTCAGCAAAGTCTATCTTTCTCATGCAGGTGAAGAAGATACCGACCTCATCCGTCATCTTATCAATTTCTACAAGGTATATAGAGCTTATGTTAGAGGAAAGGTTACAAGTTTCATATTGAAAGATACTGCTGTATTCGATGATAAAAAAATCAAAGCAAGAGATATTGCTCAACGATACTTTACATTGGCACATTCTTACATTTTAGATTAAAAGTTGGAGATAACTAGAAGATTAATGATATAAACATATTATGATATTTGGATGACATGATTTAAATGACTCTTATAAGGATGTGAAGATATGAAAGAACCTTTTGCAAATTTCATAGAAACTGAGCTTAAAATTGGAACCCTTCTTATTGCATGTGGTCTTCCGGGTACTTGGAAGACTGAGATAACAGCGGAGGTGTCGAAGATAAAAGGATTTCCTATTCTTAGAACGGATTTAATTCGACGTGAGGTACTCAAAGGTATGGATATTTTTGATGAGAAGATAGCAAATAATTATGAGATAAGAAAACGTGTATATAATGAGATGTTCAAACGGGCAGAAGGGACTTTGCAAAAAGATAACGGTGTGATTTTGGATGCAACTTTTGTAACCCAGGAGCTCCGGAGGAGAGCTGCTGGAATTGCTGCAGCACAGAACAAGATCCTCGTGATTCTACAGACAAATTGTTCTAAAGATGCAAGTATAAATCGGATATTGAAAAGAACCAAAGAGAACTATGAATCAAATGCTCTTACAGAACAGGCTTATCTCAACAACTTGAAAAAATTCGAACATGTGGATTTAGACGATTTAAAAGAACTCTATCCTAAGCTCCCAATTATACATCTAACAGTAGATACCGAATTAGATCAACCTGAAGATTGGTACATCATTGGGGTGGAAAAAAGATAGGATTAATATAATTCATTTGAGGGTAATTAATGGATATTCCTGGCTATTCTATTGATTTCGAAAAAATTGTAAAAACAATTAAAAAAGAGAAATACAAAAGAGTAGTACTACAACTCCCAGAGGGATTAAAAACATACGCATCACAAATTGTTGAATTTTTAGAAAATAATACAAAAGCAACTATTATTGTATCAGCAGATCCTTGTTTTGGTGCATGTGACATTACTAACTATGAACTAAAAAATTTTGATGTTGATTTAATAATTCAAATAGGTCATGTATCTATTCCTGATGTAGAAAATTTATGTATTGCAACATTATTTGTCAATGCAAAATCAGATATCAATATTTCAAACGCTGTAAAAAAAGCACTACCATTCCTTAAAGAAAAAGGTAAGAAAATTGGATTGGTTTCAACATCACAACACGTTCACACTTTAAAAAAAGTAGAAAAAATTTTAATTGAAAATAGTTTTCAACCTTTTATAGGTGAAGGAGACAGTCGAATATCCTTAAAAGGACAGATATTAGGATGTAATTTCTCAGCAGCATTATCTATTGCTAAACAAGTAGACTTGTTTCTATATTTAGGAAGCGGTAATTTTCATCCATTAGGTTTAATGCTCAGCACAAAAAAACCAGTCATAGCTATTGACCCCTATACAATTGAAATCAGAGAAAAAGAGCTTGAAGAGTTAAAAGATTTAATTCTTAGACAACGATATGGTGCAATTGCTAGTTCAAAAGATGCAAAGAAATTTGGGATATTAGTCAGTATGAAACGAGGACAACAACGTATTAACTTAGCATATAAGATAAAACAAATGTTGGATTCTAAAAATAAAAAATCTTACATTATTACAGCTGAGAATTTTTCCTATTCGATTTTGGAGGGTTTTAGAGATATCGATTGTTTTATTTCAACAGCTTGCCCAAGAATTGCAATTGATGATTATCTGCAATATAAAAAACCAATTATTACGCCCATTGAGCTAGAAATTGTTCTTGATAAAAGAAAATGGGAAGATTATAGATTTGATCAGATTCTTTGAAAGGTGCATCTCTGCACATCTTTTTTTTCTAACATGTCAAAGTATGAGTAAAAAACAATGATTAAATAAAAAGATATAAATAAAAACAAGTTTACTTTTATTATGGATGGCAAAAAATTTAAATTCAGAAAAAAACAGAATAACGAGAATAGCAGGTATCTGTGGAATATTGATTCCCATTGTTGTTTTTATGTGCATTGGGCTTGCTATGTTCCACTCACCATGGTTTAGATGGACAGAAAATGCTTTGAGTGATCTTGGAGTTGGAGACACCTCTGCCATATTCTTCAACTCGGGTATGATACTTGGAGGAATCCTTGCTCTGGTGTTTTCACTTGGATTGATAAAAACATTGCAAAACAAAATTGGGGCATATATCCTTAGTTTAAGCTCAATTGCTCTCATTGGAATAGGGATATTCCCAGAAACAGTTTATACACTACACTTTATCACTTCTGCAGCTTTTTTTGTGTTACTTGCGATATCTCTTCTAATAATAGGATTGTCGGTAAAACAAGACCAATCTGAACGAGCTATGGGCATACTTGCAACCATCTGCGCATTACTAGCTATTTGTTCGACAATTCTCTTGCTACCATGGGAGGGTATCGCTATTCCTGAAACACTGTCCTGTTTCCCAGCATTTATCTGGTTTATGATGTATGGAGTAAAAATGACAGTTGTCTAGAGCTATCATTTATACTTTTTTTAAAATGTGTTGCAGGTAGCTATCAGATAAAATTAATTATTGAATCCTTCAAAAATCAGTAACTATACAAATACTAGAAAATCATATAAATGGATAATGCCCCTGCGATTATCGGTTGATGGAGCAAATAGATTGCTAAGGAATGCTGGCCAAGCCATGAAAACATCGTGACAGGTTTGTATTTTGAAAGATCGGGGATTCTAAATCTTCTTTCATTGCCTTTGTACAACAATTTTCCAAGTACAATCCCAAACAAGCAGGCGCCGAACCACGGAAACAAGGGGAAATAATCAATGGTATATTGTGCGATATTAGCCTGATGTAACCCAACTGCGAGATGGAGAACTGTTGGATTTTCAACAGAATATTGACCGAAAAGGATACCTAGGAGTATTATCCACGTTGCAAAAAAGATATTATAATAGTTGAATTTAAGAAGAGGTATGCTCAATATTATTGAAAAACCAATGCAATGTAGTACTCCAAATATTATTGGTCTATCAGGTAAGAATATCATTGTCCCCATTGTTAAGATCATTCCAAGGCCAAATATTTTCAATCCTCGCAACAATAGATGCTTGTTGTATCTTTTTTCATCAAATTGAGTTTGATTGATTTTCTTATTCCTACTTACTACTAAGCAGATGCCTAGTAGTACGAAAAACATTGTGGGTACAATTTTTTGGAACTGATATATTTGGGTATTTACGGGAACCAGTCCAAAATAATCTAAATCCCATATTATATGTAGAAAAATCATAAATATAATGGCAAAACCTCGTAGTACATCAAGTTCGATAAATCTACTGGAATAGGTTTTATATACTGATTTGGTTAATTGAGGTAGGTTCATAGTAAATTACCTTCTCCTTCCACCTCTTCATTATATTGATATAGTATAGCACGCCAGATTTTGTCACTGAATCTATTTAAAGCTATCTTGTCAAAATGTCAAAATGAAAAAATTATATCCTAGGAGCACCATCCCTCTAGTTCAGAATCAATTCATCTCAAGAAATGATAAATTATAAGGAACATTTGGATAAATACAACTTTATCATCGGTAATTTATCTTTTACAAAATTTATTTTGATTTAGTCGATTAAAAAACCTTTTATTCACTATTGTGCTCACTATTTTTGAGATGAGTATATTAAGTATAGGTTGTAAACCTCTCGACGATCTCCTTGGGGGTGGAATTGAAAGCAAGGTAATCACAAAAACGTATGGGGAGGCAGGAACGGGTAAAACAAATCTGTGTCTACAAATTTCTAGAGAATGCGTTGTAGCAGGCAGTAAGGCAGCATATATTGATACAGAAGGTGTTTCTGTAAAAAGATTGAAGCAGATGTGCACTAAAAATTATGATTACAAAAAAATTCTAGACAACATTCTTTTTTTTAGTCCTAGTTCTTTCGAAAATCAGGAGAAAATGATTCATGATGCAATTAAGATAAAGGATGTTAGACTTATTGTTGTTGATACAATAAACATGTTTTATCGAGTTAATTTAGAAGATGATATAGAAGGGGCGATGCGTTCATTTACAAGACAAGTGGCAAATCTACAAATTGCTGCGAGAGAGAAGGATCTTTATGTATTTTTAACTGAACAGGTATATACTGATAAAAACGGCGATATAAAACCCTTTACAAATTGGGACACGGAACACATGGCAAAAACAATAATCAAGTTAGAAAAGATAGGTATCGGAAAAAGGCAGGCTACTATTATGAAACATCGATCTCAGCCGGAGGGTTTAGAGGCTTTTTTTAAAATTAGTGAGACAGGTCTAGAGTAGGAAGTTGATTACCTGATATTACCCTCGAAACTAAAATTATTTAACATGGGTTATTATGTGATGGTTTAGGCAAAATGGAAACAAACGAAATAAGCTACAAGGGTCTAAGACGAATTCAACAACTCGAAAAAACCTCTCCATTATTTACAAAAATTGATGTGAATTTTTATCATAAACTTCTAGAGTATTTAAAAAATCTTGAGGAAGGTATTGAGCGAGAAAAGAGTCCTGAAAATATCAAACTCTTTAATGATGAAATTCAAAATACTAAAAAAATTGCTTTTAGTATATATGAGCTGAGGGAAAAAAAGATAGTGCAGGCTGCCCTTTCAAAGGTTCGTGGTGGGAAACCAGATCTAAAAAACGTGTTAGATATAGAAAAAAAACTTTATGACTCCCTTGTGGAACAAATTATTCTCTCACGTAAAGAAATTTTGGAAAAAAAACCAGAAGAAGTTAAAAAAGATGAAACGAAACCAAAAACATTGCGAGAAAGAGAGAGAAAAACAAATAGCAATCCAATCATAAGAGTACTGGAAGACATGCCAGAATTTGTTGGAACAGACATGAAAACATATTCACTACGAAAAGATGATGTCCTTACCTTATCAAAAGAAATGAGTGAGCCTTTGGTAAAAAGAGGCGTGGTGAAACAAATAAAATAGCGCACCTTACATTTTTATATTACCTCCTTATTACCCATACAATCGATTTGTGATTCGTATGCAAAGACCTCGAAAGATTAAGAGATACTGTTCCTCTTGCGAGAAACACACGATACATGATATTGAAAGAATAAAGAAGAGAAAAGGAAGTGAACTTAAGCAAGGTCAGAGGCGGTTTAGACGGGTAATGAAAGGATATGGAGGATTTCCAAGACCAAAGCCCGAAGGTAGAGAGAAAACAAGCAGGCGCGTTGCATTACGATATGCCTGTAGTGTATGTCATAAGATACACCAATCTCCAAGCATACGGTCTAAAAAGTTTGAGATAGGAGAGTAAGATATGGAGAAAACTCGAAGTAAGTTCATCAGAGTAAGATGTAATGATTGTGAGAATGAACAAGTTCTCTTTGATAGATGCAGTACGACAATATTGTGCCATATATGTGGTAGCAAATTAGCTGTCCCCTATGGCGGAAAGGCGAAAATAAAAGGAAAGATTTTAGAAATTGTTGAATAGGTATACTTGTATGTTAAAAAAGGATTACCCTGAAGTGGGAGAATTCGTCGTTGGAACAGTTATCAAAGTGCATGGTTTTGGTTCGTTTGTTTCGCTTGATGAATATCCCAAAAGAGAGGGTTTTATCCATATTTCTGAAATAGCAACTGGTTGGGTAAAACATATCCGCAATTATGTCCGAGAAAAACAAAAAATTGTATGCAAGGTATTGCGTGTGGATCCTACAAAGAACCACATTGATCTTTCATTAAAAAGGGTAAATGAACATCAAAGAAGAGATAAAATACAGGAATGGAAAAACCGCCGAAGGGCAGATAAACTGTTTGAAATGGTTGCAGAAAACGTTGGGAGAACAGTAGAACAATGTTATAGAGAGTTTGGCAACAATTTGATTAAAAATTATGGCTCTCTTTATGACGCATTTGAAGAATGTGCATATGATTGTAACACGTTAAAAAATGATGGATTTGATGGTGATTGGCTAAAAGATTTTAAGGCAATAGCAGAAGACAATATTTCAATTCCATTTGTTGAAATCAAAGGTATAATGATGATAAAATCATGGGATTCAGAAGGTATTAAACATATCCGTGATGCATTGTTGCTAGCTGAACGAAGCGAGTACGAAGATGTAGAAATACAAATAAAATATGTTGGTGCACCCCGTTATCTAATAACAGTCAGGGCTCCTGATTATAAGATTGCTGAAGGCCAAATGAAAAAGGCTTTACAGAAGGTAACAGAACATATTATTAACCATAAAGGTGAATGTGAATTCAAGCGTGAACTAGAAGATTGATGTCAGAAATATTATACTGTAGAAAATGTAAAAGCTATACGCTTGATGAAATGTGCAACAAGTGTAAGGAGAAAACTGTGGTGAAGAAACCTGCAAGATTTTCACCACAAGATAGGTACGGAGAATATAGAAGAAAACTAAAAAAACTAGAAAAGAAAGGATAAAAATGGAAAACGTAACTGTTAAATATGTAGATAAAAAACCGAGGCTAAAAAATCCTATCTTTATAGAAGGATTACCTGGCATTGGAAATGTAGGAAAGCTGGCTGTTGAACATTTGATAGAGGTTACAAGGGCAACAAAATTTGCAGAATTATATAGCAAAGATTTTCCACCACAGGTTTTTATAAATCCAGATGGGACAGTTAAACTAGTCAACAACGAGTTCTACTATCGGAAAGCAAGGAAAAAGAATCAAAGAGATCTTGTTCTTTTAACAGGAGATTATCAAGGGTTATCCTCCCAAGGTCAATATGATCTTGTGGAATCAATATTGGACGTCATAGAAGATTTGGGCGTCAAGGAAATGCTTACGCTTGGCGGATATGGTCTTGGACATGAAATAAGAGAACCAAAGGTTTTATTTGCAACCACTGACAAGCATCTTGTTAAAACGGTTAAAAAATATGGAGCAGTTTTCAAAAAAAACGAACCTGGTGGAGGTATCATAGGTGCCAGTGGTCTACTGCTAGGTCTTGGAAAAAATAGAGGCTTTGAGGGAGTATGTTTCATGGGGGAAACACCAGGCTATCTGGTAGACCCGAAAAGTGCAAAGGCAGTTCTTAAGATTGTAACGAAGATAACGAATATCGACATCGATTTCTCTCGGTTAGAACTAAAAGCAAAGGAGATAGAACAAATCGCGAGACAGCTAAGCGAAATGGAGATGATGACAAAAGAGAAAACCGATGAACTAAGGTATATAGGTTAAATTCATTTTTTCTTTATTTTTGAAGTTAGAAGTAAAGTAATGGTAATTTTCTCTAGAATATTATTTTGTCAAGCAACGAATATAAATGGGAGAAATACTTTTCTAGGAATTCAAAAACTGGTTTGAACATTGGAAAATTTTGATATATCGGCATGCTAACAATCAGTGGATTTGACCAATCGCTTTCAGCTCTATGTTCATCTCTCGCCTTTACCTTAACATTGTATATGCCTAATCGAGACCACTCGTGTGATACATTGACTTCCTCGCCAGAGCTAAATGGGCCTAGCCAGTCACTAAATGAACCGTCTCCGAAATCCCATTTGTAATATATCAAGTCTCCATCTTGGTCGGTAGTTATCGTGTTAAAGCTGTATTCATTCCCAGTTGTTCCTTTTTTTACACCAGAAGGTTTTGTTGGCTTATCCGGTGGATGATTTTCGATATTGAAAAACGCAAGGGTTGGGTCACCAAACAGGCTTAACTGGTAGTAACACCACCTCATACAGGGGTAATTTATGCGAAACAGTATGTCTTCCTTAGAATCCTGGTTTGCTTTGCCAATCTCAGTTATGTTTTCACCAAATACAGCATCCCAAAATTCCCTGTGAAAACGTTGTGAAGGGCCATCAGTACTTCCTACAACGCCCCATCCATATCTGGCATTCATTATGACAGCAAAAGCAGCGTTGTCTGTCTTTACAGTAAAATACTCCGCGATACTATCATCCTCATAGTCGAAACCACCAGCCATACAGCCTTGAGAATATACGAAACAGAGTTCATCATTTTTTAGACCAGAAACATCACTATTGCCCATCTTCATATTGTATCCATAGGATGAATGTCCCAGATGATTTATAACGCGTGCACCATTGTTTATTCGATTCTTTATTTCTGATTTTGGCCAGTTTTTACCAGACCAATTCTTATCATACAATTTATCAAATGAATATTTATTTGAAGGTATGCCCACGGTAGTATAACTATTGGCGCTGGATCCGTCAATAAGTTCATCCATGTAATCACCGCCCCAAGTATCTGGACCAGACCATAGGTATTCACCTACCAATACCGTAGTTCCATCATCATAGCCACCAGTGTCCATATACGCTTTCGTCTTTTCAACAAAATTATCTACTTCTGTAGTATCACCAACGCATGCCCTTCCAACATATACCTCAGAAATGAGATCGACATCTCCTTCGTCTTCACCATCATTTCTTTCACCCCATTGGTCATCACCGTCGCTGTTATATGGTCCATCTAAACATGCATAGTAGAGGTCAGAAGGCATAAAGGTTGATTGTCCGTTCCACCATGCCTGCACCCAAAGTTGTCGTACAGGGATAATGTCATCATCCCCACCAATGAGAACATACTGCATTCCACTTTTTCTATATTCGCCTCGAATGAAATTTCTTATATTCTTTGGCGTAACCAAACCTGGTATTGGAGAGATATCTCTCAGCGTTTTAATCTTTGTTGCAATTCCATTGGCATCATGTGCATCCTTCAAGGGTTGAAAAGAATCCTTCAATTCATTGGTTGTAAGAATAAGTAAATCATATGCGCCAGGTGAAAGAGGATGTGCAATATTTTCAGTATACAACCGAACAGCTAAAGGATTGTCAACCTTTTTAGCAACTTCAATTTCATCTTTTTCCATGTTTCTGAACAACGGATTTCTTTGATTATTTTCAATAATTGTAACAGAAACTGTTATATCTGTAAAGTAATAGAGCGTGCCAGATTCTGGGATGTATTGAACAGGGTGTAGCAGTAAAACAAGGATTTCATATCCCCTAAAACTATGTGTTCCAACCTCAGTATATAGTGTATCTGGGTATGGTTTACTGGGATGGCTAACCAATTCATTTAAAACAGTAGAGGCATCTGAATCAATGTCTGACAATGCAACAGGTTCTCTTACGAGTTCGACATTGTAGCCAGAACCTAAAAAAACCCTTTGACCAGGGGTGACTTCAATATCGGTAATTTCTGCCCCGGGATTGAGAAGTAGATTAACCCCATGCACTGGCAGTTTATAATCCCCAGGATTACCATCTCCTGGAGAATTCTGTAGCAGTATCCTATCATAATTATAACCGTTAATTATCATTTGCTGTATGAGGGGTTTATCAAATGAATATGTTTTTATAATTTTATTATAACTGTTATCACTTTCTGCTATAGCGAAAACAGAAAATGTGGTTACAAGTAAAACAATTGTTACAAATATGGTTTTAAAATATAGGATATTTTTTTTGATATTGTTTTTCATATTATTCCCCTTGTAACTTAATTAACAAGCGTTAGTTTAAAAATTTATCCCTTAATAAATATATATTATAGGCTTAAGGACATAAATATATTGATTGTTAAAGAAGAATGGTTAAAAATTGAAGTGAAGTGCAAAAACCCTTTAAATATACTACCGTTTTCCACACTGTATGAAGTACCCTTTGGATGAGTTTAAAAATGAAATTATATTAAATTTAAAGAAAACTTTATTTAAATATAAATGTGAAATCAGGTTGGAAATACCTGCAGAGAATATGGGAGATTTTGCGTTTCCTTGTTTTTCTCTAGCGCCACAGGCAAAAAAATCGCCAAATGAAATATCAAAGGACGCAGCAGACAAAATAGAAAAAAGTAAGTGGATTGCCAAAGCAGAGGCAAAAGGGGGATATATAAATTTTTTTGTCGATGATAAACATCTAATTTCTTCAACGTTAACCTCGATATTTAAGTTGAATGAAAAATATGGTCAATTACAAAAAAAGGATAAAAAAGCTATCATTGAACACACATCGGCAAACCCTAACGGCCCCTTACACGTAGGAAGAGCAAGAAATCCAATTATTGGCGATACGATTGTTCGAATTTTCAAGGCTGCTGGCTACAATGTTGAGTCGCAGTTCTATCTTGATGATATGGGTAAACAAGTAGCAATTCTTGTGTGGGGTATTAATAACGAAGATAAAATTTCCAAAGATATTAATAATTATTATCCTCCGGGTTCTGCATATGTATCATCCAAAAAAAATAATGCTGATCATCAAAGAGTTGTGTTCTATCAAGTATCCAGCAACCTTATGCAAAGAGATGACAAGGTAGCAAATGAAATAGGAGAGATAGTTAAAAGAAGTGAATGTGGAGAACATGAAGTTATAAATCTAATTCACAAGGCATATAGCCCTGTTTTGGAAGGAATAAAAGAAAGCCTGAATCGTATTAATATAACTGTGGACAAATATGTTCCTGAATCTAATTTTGTTAAAGATAAAAGTGTTAATTCTGTTGTGGAAAAACTAAAGAAATCTAAATATTGTAGTAAAGAAGAAGGCGCTTTTTACTTAGACATGGAGCCTTTTGGCATTCAAGGTAGAAATACAAAATTTGTCTTTGTCAGAAAAGATGGTACAACCCTTTATGCAACCAGAGACATAGCATATCATCTCTGGAAAGCAAAACATGCTGATTTACTTGTAAACATACTTGGTGAAGATCATAAACTTGAATCAAAACAAGTCGAAATAGCCCTTAATCTCATGGGAGCTAAGATTATTCCAAAAGTGATATTTTACTCATTTGTATCTCTTCCAGATGGCAAAATGTCCACCAGACGTGGAAGAGTAATATATCTCGATGATCTCATCGATGAATGTGTTAAACGAGCATATGACGAAGTAGAGAAAAGAAGAGGAAAAGAACTTTCTAAAAAAAAGATGAGGGAAATAGCAGAGACAGTTGGGATAGGTGCTTTACGATACAATATCATTAAGGTTCAACCAGAAAAAGACATCGTTTTCAAATGGGAAGAAGCGTTGAATTTTGAAGGAAACGCAGTACCATTTATCCAGTATGCACATGCACGTGCCTGCGGCATACTCTCAAAAACTATAAATAAGAAAAGAGAGTTTGATTCAAATACTTTAAAACATGACTCAGAGGTTAAACTAGTAAAACAACTCGCGAAATTTCCACTATTCATTGAAGAAGCAAGCAGCGGGTATAAACCCCACATAATTGCAAGTTATCTCTATGAAACTGCATCAAAGTTCAACCAGTTCTACAGAGATTGCCCAGTCCTTTCAGAAAAAAATACTATGCTTAGAAGATCGAGAATAGCCGTCGTAGATGCAACAAGAATCGTTCTCAAGAATGCTCTTCAGTTGTTAGGAATCTCTGCACCTGAGGAAATGTAATGGAGTATAGACCGATTACCTGCAACTCTTTAGTAAAAAAAATTACAAAAACAGATCCGCTTTTTAAGGGAATGTATTGTGTTGATCCATATCAAAACTGCGAATTTGGATGCCTGTACTGCGACTCATCTTTTGGCAAAACCATATATGTGAAGACAAACGCTAATGCAATACTTAATAAAGAAATAGAAAACTTAGAAAAAGGAGTTATTGTAATTGGTTCAGTTCACGATCCCTATCAAAAGTCTGAGGGGAAATATGAGATCACAAAAAACTTATTGAAAACCATTAAAAAGTACCATTTTCCTTGTCATATACTTACAAAATCTACACTTGTTTTGAGGGATATCAATCTTTTAACGGACATGCAGTGTTTGGTAACGATAAGTATAGTATCTCTAGATGCAAATATTTCACATGTTTTTGAAAAAAATGTACCTTCACCTAAAGAGCGGTTACAAACAGTAAAAATTCTTACAGAACATGGAATTAAAACAGGTGTTGCATTGATACCTGTACTACCATTCTTGGTTGAATCTGAATTAGAGGACATTGTTCATATGGCGAGTAGTTTTAACGCACAATATCTGTTACATAAATATTTGGAATTGAAAGGAGAGCAAAAAAAAGCGTTCAGGAATGTTATACAAAACCATTATCTACATCTTTTGTCCAACCTTGATGAGCTATACAAAGACGATTTTAAACCCGGTGAAAATTACGTAGCAACGTTAGATCAGAGAATGTACAGGCTTTGTAAAAAATATAAAATACCTGGAAAAATTGTACTATAAATGCGTTTTTCTCTAATAAGATTTTCAATTTAACTTTTAGATTCGGTTGTTGAAACTCTAGGTTATTTTTTGGTTTTGATTTTTTGTTTTAAGACTTTGTTAATAATGCTTTTTTCATCTGCTTCAACCGCAAATTCTTCAGTCTGATCTCCTTTTTCTCTTTTTAGCACTTCATCAATAGTTTTGTCATTTGCCTGAACAAATACTGTTTCTTTAGTTTCTCTAGGAGTATAAGCAGTTGGATTCTCTTCAATATCTTCCCCGGTTTCATTTGGTTCAACATCGGTTCTTTTTGATTCGGTTTCGACAACAGATGGTTCTTCTATCTTTTTTTGTGAACGAAAATGTGTTTCGTAATTTTTAATTGTGCTGTCATGGCTGTGTTGAGGGGTTTTACGGTTTGATATCATCTCAAACGTTTCTACAATGAAATCCAGTTCTTCAAGTGTTGGAGACCAATTTACACTATCATTCTCCGTTGAGAAATTTGGTGCGTTTTTGTCAAAATAGATGCCCAGTGTCAAGCCTCCAGACTGATGATCCTTTTCTATCTGAAGCTTTACAAATATATTATCATTTTTTTCCATTGCAATCCCATCACACTAGAAAAACAACATCTTTTACTAGGACTTATACTTTTCCCATATTTATACTAATGATTTTAGTAAAAGATTTGCCCAGAACGGTAAATTTAAAACAAGGAATAGAATATTTTTAAAAAACTACTATATACTGCTACGCTATATAGATGGCGAAAAAGGATGAGGAGAACATGAAGAAGATAATGGTTGTCGATAATGAGCCAGATATAGTTGATCTCACAAGAACTGTTCTAGAACTCGGCGGCTATAATGTCATACCATCATATAGTGGTGAAGAATGCCTTAGAAAACTTGAGAAAGAAACAGTTGACTTGGTCCTTTTAGATATTATGATGCCGGGAATGAGCGGATGGGATGTCTTCAATCGCATTAAAAAGAAGAGAAGTGATATAAAAGTAGCTTTTATGAGTGTACTGGAGATATCGGATAAGAGAAAACAAGTACTTTTAGATGAAGGGCTGTCAGATTATATAATGAAACCATTTGATAAGGAGACGCTGCTGAAAAAAGTAGACGACATATTAAAAGATTAGATTTATTAAATGGTTAAAACATAAAAGATTTGCAATATGATGGGATGCCGAATATTGGATGGGAACTGTAGAATCTATGTGAGAATATCTATAAATAATTTTAAACTCCCTTGGAGAAGATATCGATGAAGGAAGAGCCTGAAATCGTAAAAATATTGAAAAAAGAAGAAAAACTAGGGAAACTTCCAAGAAAGTCGCCATTTAGTTTTGAAAATCTTCAAATTTATGAAGGGTCGGCAGGTCATGTATCTGATAAGACAACCATGGTTTTCAAAGATGATTTTGGCACAAAGACAGATCATGATAAACGGGTTTTAACTGCTTTTGAAGATGAAGAACTTTACCGTACATTAGTCGAAAACGTATTGGAAGGCATCTTGATTCTTGATTTTAAGGGAAACGTTCTTTTTGCTAATCCTGCAGTTGCTAATATGCTTGGATTTAAATCTGTTCACGAAGTTATTGGCAAAAACGTGTTGAGTTTTGTTGACCCTAAGTTTCATAAAAAGGTAATTAAAAACCAAGATTTAGTGAGGGTGGGGAAAGAGGCATTCTTAGACACCTATCAGGTAACAACGGCCGATGGAAGAAAAATATGGGTTGAAGGCCTAGGTACGAAAATCTTATACATGAGCGAAACTGCGAATGTGGTGTACATCCGTGATATCACCGAACGTAAAGAGATAGAAGAATCTTTGCGGGCATCTGAAGAGAGATTTAAACAACTGTATGACAAGGCTCCTATCCCATATCATGCGTTGTCGCCAACTGGTATAATTACAAATGTCAATGAAAAATGGTGTAATACATTAAAATATACAAAAGAAGAAGTTACAGGTAAATCAATTTTTGACTTTGTTATTAAAAGCGAGAAGGGGTTAGCTAAAGCCTCGTTTGAGAAAAAAATAATAGAGAAAAAACCTTACACCGGAGGACATGAAAGAACATATGTCGCCAAAAATGGAGAAGAGCGGATATTTATCATACATGATTATTTTTCTTTTGATGAAAGTAAAAATGTTAGATCTGTGCATACAACAATGGAAGATATTACCCAGCGTCGGCAAGTATGGGACAAGATGGTGAAATCGGAAGAAAAGTATCGTGTGCTAGCAGAGACATCTGCCGATGGTGTTCTTACTACCGATGTACTTGGTCGTTTAACCTATGTGAATCCGTCTCTGGAAAAAATTTTGGGGAGAAGAAAAAGCAAAACATTGGCAACTCCCTTTAGAAATTATCTCTCTGAATCGACTGTGTATCTCTTTCAGCAGGCATTCCTTGATGTCAGGAAAAAGGGCAGGAAAATGGAAAACATGGGCTTGGATGTGATCCACAAGGATAGATATGAAATTCCAGTTGAGGCAAACATTGCTCCCTTGAAAAAAGATGGTAAGTTTATAGGTATTGAATGTACGGTTAGGGATGTATCAGAGCGGAAAAGGATAGAACGAGAGTTGAAACGATCTGAAAAGCTGAGGACCGAGTTTATGAACATCGCAGCACATGAATTGAAATCCCCAATAACACCGATAAAAGGCTATTTAGAACTGATTGAATCAGACAAAAACGCTAGTGAAAAAATTAAGAACTGGGCACGAATCGGGATGAGAAATGCTGAACGGCTAATGTGCTTGGTAAACGATATTTTAGATGTGTCGAGACTTGATACAAACACGATGAGATTTAACATGGAAAAATGTGATCTGGGAGAAATACTTGATTCCGCAATAGAAGACATAAAACCTGATATAGAAAACAAGAATTTGAGATTTATCAAGGAAATGCCAGATAATCTTCCAAAAATAGTCTGTGACAACCATCGTTTGTCACAGGTTTTAAAGAATCTTTTAGGAAATGCTATTAAATTTACTGATTATGGAGCGATTACGCTTCGGGCTGAGGAAAAAGAGGGGGACCTTTTCATCTATGTTCAAGATACGGGTATTGGTATTTCAAGTGATGAAACGAAAAAGATTTTTACAAAGTTTTACCAAGCATATACAGGTGAAGACCGGAAGAATGAGGGAACAGGCCTTGGTTTATTTATATGCAAAGAGATAGTCAAGAAACACAACGGCGAGATTTGGGCGGAAAGCAAGGTAGGAAAAGGAAGTAAATTCACTATAAAACTGCCCCTCTAAACTTTCTGTAATCCTAGGTTTTAAAATATAGCTATCTTTCAATTATCTAACTGGCAAAAAATTGCAAGGGGATGTTTGGCTATAAAGATGTTTTATAAAAACCAATGACTATACCAGGGTTTCCTTCGATTGTTAACGCCAGCATCTGTTTCGCTATTATTTCTTCACCAGAAGAGAAGCTTCCAAAGCTTAAAGGACTAAAACTTAGATAAAATAGATTTTGCGCTTTAAATTTAATAAAATCGTCCAGTTGGCTAATGTTAGTTACATAGCCAAAGAAAAATGTATGGTTTAACTGTGGTTCATCTTCAATTTTTATAAGCCAAGCGTTTTTCCCTTCTGCTCCATAGGACTTTGTATATCCAGTTATAATATATCCATCGTCAATGTCTGGCAGAACTGATGTACTCACATCATCATTTGATCTCACTAAGGTTTTATTCCAGAGCTTGTATAGAGTAAACCTAAAAAAAATCTCCTGTATTGAATTGTTTTTAATCTGAATATCATAATTGTTTAGTTTTTCAGCTAGATTTCCACCTATACATGGTGTAGCGCCCATAGTAATAAACAATACTATTACGGCAACCGCAATTCCTTTCTTAAGTAAGGGTTTTTGCATAAAGACCTCCCCAGTTATTACATATATCTATAGATGCTTGGGTATATAAATGTTTATTACACAGAAACGGATTTTTTCAGATAGGAAATAATCCTGAAGAGATTCAGATATATCTTAACAATGTGTTAGAAGACTTTTTGACAAATGGTTGGACTAGTGATGATAGAGCTATTTGTTTTCTATTATTTGGACTTTTTATTTATGCCTACATTCTATATTTTATTCTATATGTCCATATTCGCATAGGCATTCATTCAATTTATTATAGGGTTATTAATACTTGTTTTGTTCCTACTTGTGGTCTTCGTTGTATAGTTACTTCCTCATGCACTGGAAATAATTTCAAGAATTGGCGTTGACAGTTTTATCTTATTTTTATCACAGATTCTTCTGGCTAAAAACACCACTTCTAATAGCCTCAGATTTTATAAGCAAAGCCATAAATAACTAGAATATCTATAGGAGAAATATGGTATATGGCAAAACAGGATTTATCGTTGCCAAGGCATCTTCTTATCTAGATATTCTGTCCAAAATGCTCGCAGGTTATCCTTTAGGAAATCATCGCGTTCTAAAATGGTAAAATCTTTTTGAACAATCTTATCAATGTGTTTCCCTAGGCTTTGGTTTTTAACTTGTTCTTCCAAAAGATTTTTTATATCTGTATACTCCCTTTTTATCTCCACATACAATCGTTTATCTTTTTCAAAGGGCTTCCGAGTTGTTCGGGGGTTGTCTTTCCATCTTTGAATGAACTCCTCCGCGTTTTTTTTCAATTTCACAGGTGGACCCATATGCAGCATTGTCTTAGAAATCGTTCTTTTCCTAGGGAGGAGTAATATGTATACAGAGGTATCATTGATATGGAATCTGGAGTCAAGTATTGTAAAATCATACCGCTCACATAGGTCTATTATTGAACGTATCGCCTTACGCACCTGGGGATAGAGATTTTCTGGAATGATAGGTGGTTTTTCTATTTTCACCCATATAAACTCTTTTTTTTCAATTTCTTTTTTAATTTTATTGATTGGCCATGGTTTTATTTCATAGGGAAAGAAAAACGTTATGCGGGATTTTTTTATGTATTCCTTGCAGGCTTTTACAAAGAGATTAAATTTTTCTTCTGATAATGCCGAAGAAACGTTTCTTTGACTATCAACTGGATCAATAAATACAAGTGGTGTATCAAAACGAGGAGATTTTTTTTGATCTAAAAAGAGTTTTTTGCCATATCGCCATTTTTGGGCGTTGATTATTAAGTTCTGAAACGTAGAATATTTTAAGATTAGAATCTCGCAAAGATACCCAGAAAAACCTTCAACTTCTGCTTCAGCTCCATAGCATCCTACACCTCTTAAGAATTGCTTCAATAACCTTACCTCTTTTTTTTGCGATTCTAAAAGATGCTCTTTTACATATTTTGTATGAAGGGGCGTCCGATCTACTGCTGAAAGTTTTTGTGATGCAGATTCTATTCTGTAACACGGTACAATTTCAGCTTTAAAAACCTTGTATGTTCCCCGTATATAAGGGTGCTCGGCAAAACACTCTTCCTGATTTTCAAGAATTGATCTACCTATGGAAAGACCTGTTTCTTGCAATTGCTTTCGAGGAACGATTGTTGGAAATAAAACAAATAAATCAATATCTACACTGTCTTTGAGATATGTTTCTTTTGCTGTCGAACCAACGAGCTCAATTGATAACTTTAGCTTACTTTTTTCTATTTCTTTGGTAACTTCCTTTTTAAGTTGTCTTATAACATGTTCTAATTCCTTTCTTTCTCTAGGGGATGAAGTGATTTTTTTCAATACCTCTTTTTCAATATCTTTAGAGCCTTCTATCATCTATCCTCCTTTATGAATCGCTTTTGTAGATAGAATACTGAAAACGCTAGTATAACACCGCATATCACATCTGTTAACCAGTGTATAGCTAAATAGATAACCGATAAAATCACTGAAATTGTACAGAAATATACAAAGTATGTATATTTTTTGTTTTCTGTAAGATATACTGACTTTGCAATTAGAAGAGCCATTGCGACATGAAGCGATGGCAAACAGTTGTTGTATGTAGTTGTTGAGTAGAAAAATTGTTCAACATTGGGGATGGCTGACCCAAGTGCAGATTCAGCTCCATGGAATGTATACACGTTTGTTACTGGAAAAAAAAGGTAGAATGGCAAGGCTATAACGTACAGTAAAAGCAGGCCATAAGATAGTGATTTCATCGCCTTTTTGTCATCAGTGAGCAAAAAGTAGAGTGGTGAGAACCATAATGTGAACGGATACACTACAATATACATTAAAACAAAAAAATAGACAAGAAATGGAATCCAATTCTGCGAAAACCAATAGACAAATCCATCTTCAATCATTTGAATATTGCTAGCGAAGTCAACGCCCACTAGGTTTGTAAAATATGAATCGAGTAAATTTACCTCAACAAGATGAAAAGCTACAACTCCGATGATAATTACAATGTACTTAAGATGAGAAGAAAAAATCTGGTAGTATTCAGGTAACGTTGTTTTAAAAATTTTTTTTGGCATGAATAAAAACAAACCAATAATGAACAGTATGAGATTGACTGATCCTATTGCTAAAAACCAGTTTTCTATCGCATTCACCACCGGTTATAGTTTTACTTCTTTCAACGTTGTATAGATGGGTCCTTTTGGTGTTAACTCGCTTTTCTTTAGTTTAATAGAGTTTACTTCTTGAATGCTAAACTCGAAGTTTCTATATTTTTCAATTGTTTTTAATAAAACCTCTTTGTTTTTCGCTGTTTTTACACGCCCCACGGTGAGATGAGCTGAAAAACCTCTTTTTTCTTTTTTGAAACCTATTTGTGAGAGTTTTTCATTAATGTTACCTGATATTGTTACTATATTCTCTGCATCCTGTATTCCAATCCAAACAACTCTTATATAGTTCTTATTTGGAAAAACACCAGTTCCAATCAGTTTTACCGTAAAAGGCTTGACTTCTTCAACTGAGTCCTTCATAATTTGTTCAATTTGATCAATCTTATCATCCTGTACGTCTCCAAGAAATTTAAGTGTAACATGAATGTTTTGCGGTTCTACAAGTTTTACATCAGCATTTGAGCTAGTAATATCCTTGAGAAACTGCACAATAACGGGTTTTGCATCAATATCAACAGCGATAAATCCTCTAAATTTTATCATAATATCTTTCCTTAATCTTTGCTAAATAAATGTTATAGTACTTTAAAATTCTATTTACCGAAAAACGGATTTTTGTCAGATAATTGCTGATTTTCTAAATGTCATATGGTTCTCGTGATGGGTTATTATCTTATTTCAGTATAGTACTATTATTCTATACCGTTATTTCAACTGTTAGAGGTATTCTTTTATTTTCAATTTCAATTTTTATTTCTCCAGTTGATGGTGGTGTAAATGCAAATAATGACTTTCCATTGGCATTAGTATGCGTGCTCATCTCTCCAGAGATGCCAGGTATTGAAATGTTAACTAGAATATGATTTAATCCTATCCCGTTTGCAGCAACCGTTATCTCAAGTTCAGCTGGTAAGCCAAATGGCATAGAACCTGGTGATGCTGAAACTTTTGGAAACTTAAATATACCACAAATAAAATGTTTTAGAAGAATACCTCTAAACTGATATAATTTCATATTAAAATCCATTTCAGAATTTTTAGAAAGATTCATTACAGGAATTTTTGTCCCATTATAGTTATTGATAGTAATACAAAAAACATGCACTGTAGTAAACGAGGTCATATTTCCAGATTGCATTTCTTTTATAATCCCAAATAAAATAACTTTTGAAGTATGAAATTTTACATTTTGATTTAAAACCTTCTCTACCCTATCAGAATCATCATTCCCTGAAGCAGGCAAAACAATAGTTAAAATAAGTATGATAAAGATAAGAACTACCATTGCCTGTTTTTTCATTTTCTATTCCTCCCCAGTTATTACATATATCTATAGATGCTTGGGTATATAAATGTTTATTACACAGAAACGGATTTTTTTAGATAATTTACTGAAATCATAAATATAAAACGATAATGAAAAATATAAAGATAAGCCCATCTGCTGACTTCTTAGATTCAAATGCATTACTCGCATTTGCAGTTATTGAAATGTCGATAACACTTCTTCCAAATGGTAAAAATCTTAGTTTTTTTTCATCACCTATTTGAAGCGGTAAAGAGGAAGACCCTTTTTTTGTTAAATTAAGAAATCCAGAACCATACCCAACAATATTGATAGTCCAGTTTAAATCATATGCAGGTTCGATGCCAACGTTTTTAATACTGATTTTTACACCTTTCATCCTTCCATCCTTACTATTTTTAATCCACTGCCTCAATAAATCTTTTACCCTTGTTTCCCCCCCAAATTATTAACCAAGTAAAATATGATAAATAAATATTAATAGCAACTCCATTACAAAATTATGAATTACTCTTCCAAACTAATGCCATATGTTTTCTGAGGATTTTTAACGTGAATCTCATAGGCCTGCACTTCGGTCATGACTCCATCATCTAGAAGTTTTTTCGTCAATCTTGGAACAGTTTTTGGTCCAAGCACAGCACCCGGCCCCCTTGGATCGTCGATGTAATCTGTCTCCATCATAAAACGCGTTCCTTTTTTTAATGACTCAACAATATTTTTTTTACTCGCAAGAACAGAAGGCATAAGACCAAAGTTCTCATCTCTTTTTATCAAAGCCGGAGCAAAATGTTTCACAATTTTATCAGAAGAAAGACCAACCTTTCTTCCCATCTCCACCAGCTCTTTACATTGTTCAGGTGTTGTACTCTCAGTATGCAACACCACAGGAACATCTACCTCAACTGCTTTTTGCATCCCATAACGTAAAATCTCATTAGAATCTTCAATAGTTACTTCATCAACAGGGAAATGGGGTCGTCCTATTTCGCCGATACCAATGCATGTTCCCTCTTTGCATAGATCCGCAGCCTCATCCATGCCTTTTTTCATAAGCTCAATAGCTTTGGCTCTTCCAAGTTTTTCTTTTAACTTTAGATAATCAGCTGGATATGGACCAACTGTGACGAAAACACTGACATTGGTTTCACCACGAATTTCCTTTGCCATCTTCAACGTTTCCATATAGCATACGTTATAGCTATTCGTCCTGATAACTAATTCTGGCATCGGATATTGGCACAAGACAAAATGCGTGCCACCTGCTTTTTTAAAATCCTTTACAGCTTCTAGAAACCTACCATCTTTTCTCAAATGGATATGGTTATCAAACGCTACTGCCAACTATCATTCCTCATAGCACTTGCTACATAATAAACAAACATGGTTATTAAAAATCGTCTTGTTTAAGTTCTTCCCCACTCACCATCTTCATAACGCTACGAGCAAACATCCATCCAAAATATCCCATAAAAAATGTAAAGAAACCAGTAACACTATACACAACGATGTTTGTTAATGATTCGTTTCCACCCTGTACTAGCAAGAGGAAAATGCTAACAGCAATGTAGATAAAAATAAGGAGGAAAATCCACCGTAACGCATGTATCGTAACTCGTATCGTTGTAAAGGGTATCTCTTCAAAGTCAATTTTTTTATTATTCGGTTTTTTTGATCGAACATGTTTACGAATATTTCTTGATAGAGTAGTCTTGCGAAGTTTTCTTTTTAACACTTTTTTCCTCCTATTAAAAGTGTTTGAGTGGTCCCAGAAATGTAATGGACGGTTGCTTATAAAAACTTAATTTGTAGATGAATATGCAGATGGTAGGCAGATTGTTATTCAATTACTGTGCAGCTCTTTATGCAGGCTATCAAGAAATTGATTATTAGGCATCTGCTATTATACTGATAACATCCCCATCTTTAAGTTCATGATCTGAGCCTATGACACGATGGGTTCGTGCATCGATGGCTCGTATAAAATGATTCCCAAGATCGGTATGAACCTTGTACGCCAAATCTTTTGCAGTAGAACCTCGAGGAATCAAATGCGCATCGGGTAGTACCCTACCGTCTTTGTCGGTAAGATGATTGTCGTCTTCAACAGGATAAACAACTATCAGTTCAAGCATTTTAACTGCTTCTTCAATACACCTTTGAACACCAGTAGAACCATATTTTGTTAATACCTGGCTATTAATATAATCTAATGCCTTCAGTTGTTTTTCTAGAATTTCTTCTTTTTTTACTATATTGAAATCTTTGCTACCTGGAGTGTACTCAATTAATCCTTTTTTTCCAGCATTGTTTAAAGCAAGCTCACTTTCGGCACTTGTCGGGACTACAATGTACTCTTTCAATCCATCCATTTTAGCCATCAAATTATCTGGCGCCTTATCGCATTTATTAAAAGCGATAATCATGGGTTTGCTGATGGTTCTTACATAATCTGAAAGTTTCAAGATATCATCATCTGTCCAAGTAGACGGTTTAGAACGATCTATATCCACCTTTCTAATTGCACTTATAATATGTTCCTCTTTTATGCCCAAGCCAGTTAGTTTTTCTGCAAGCATTCTCTCTATTTTCTTATCTTCCAATTCACATTGTTTTGCAATTTTTTCCCAACTCTTTTTAATAATTCCAAAAAGCCAATAAACGATTTCTTTTTCTAAAAATTCAACATCCTTTAAAGGATCGTAAGTACCAATTTCACATAGATTGCCCTCTTCATCTGTACCACCAGACGCGTCTACAATATGAATTAAAGCGTGAGCCTGCCGTAAATCATCGAGAAACTTGTTTCCCAAGCCTTTTCCCTTATGGGCATCAGGGACAAGTCCAGCTACATCTATTGCCTCAATTGGAACAAATCGCGTTCCATTTTTACATTCTGAATTGTTTGGCGTGCATGTCACATTGAAATCCTTACAGGGACAAGGTTTTCTAATATACATTACCCCGCGATTAGCATCTATAGTAGTAAAAGGATAACTTGCAATCTCTGCATGAGCCTCTGTAGCAGCATTAAGAAATGTTGATTTCCCAACATTGGGTTTTCCAACTATGCCGAGTTGCATTTTTCACTACTCCAATATTTCCTTCAGTTCATCCACAATATCTACATCGCTTTCAAAACGTTTAACTTTATCTGTTGCATTTTTTTCAGAGGAATCAATAAATGATATACCATTCTTAGCTAAAAGAGTACCTTGAACGGATGCAGTTTTTGATAGGAAAATTTTATCTCCTGACACGTTGCCAACAACATAGGTTTGCCCCCCGATGTTGACATCGCCATTTGCAACAACATTCCCTTGTATTTTTACCTTTTCTCCACAAACAATGCCTCCTTTCGAATTCAAAGTACCATAAACATTGGATCTGTCGTCCACATAAATGTTGCCTTTGGTATCGTAATTCCCCAATACCTTACACTCTTTACCCACGCTAAGGTTGCAGTCTATCTGTGATTTTGACACCCCAATGATTGAATTATTTGGAATAAAAAAAAACGTTTCTGAAATGGGTATTGTTTCCCCATCGTTTTGTTCAAGTTCTTCAAGTATTCGCTCAATTTCTTCACTATGACCCACCTTTAACAGCTGAAGTAGATATATAAAAATATATATAACAACAGGAATTGGACTTCGGATATTTATCCAACCTTTCGCTTCAAATCCGTTTTCTATTTTAACACTGTCTCCAACATCAAGATCTCCCCTCAAAGAGAGCTTTCCTTTCACCTTAACCTTCTCTCCAAGATATACATTTCCTCCGCTTTGTATGTCGCCACTTATCTCTGAAAAGATATCCACCCGGACATCATTCGTAGCATGTAGATCCCCACCAGCCATTACATGTTCTCCGACAAATATTCTACCATTAGTTTTGACGCCAAATTGAAGCAGGCACCTATCTCCAATTACAACATCTCCATTTGTAGAAATAACGCGCTCCTCAAAACAAGTTTTATCTGGAATTATAAGTGTTTTTCTATCGAAAGTCATTGCTAAAGCGGTATCACATATTGCATTATAAAGCCAGCGGCTTAGACCTCAAGGAAAACTTGATATACGGATGTAATATGTCCCTTTAAATCAACAGTGTCTTTCAATCTGCAATTTGATTAAAATATATATAGGCCAATCATATAAGGAATTTTTGTAAATGGTGACAAAATTGGCTGAGGAACAAAAAAAACCAAAAGAACAAAAAGAACTGCCTTCTATAAAAGAGTGGATAAAAAAAACAAAATTCAACACAACAGAGGAAATCAAAGTTCCGGAAAGTCTCTTGGATCAAGTAATAGGACAGAATAAAACAGTTGACATTGTTAAAAAAGCTGCAGAACAAAAACGTCACGTAATGCTCATCGGTGACCCAGGTACCGGTAAATCAATGGTAGCAAGAGCAATGACAGAGTTTTTACCTAAAGAAGAATTGGAGGATATCATTGCTTATCCCAATAGCGAGGACACAAATACTCCACATATAAGGGTTGTTCCTGGGGGAAAGGCACATGAAATAGTAAAAACTCAGAGAGTCGAGGCAAAAAAGAAGGCAGAACAACAAAATAGTCTCATTCTTACGGTTGTCCTCATGATTGTGGTTTTATCGTTATTTGGCGCTATTATCACAGATCACTTTGAATATGCCATTATTGGTATAATTGCAGCTGTTATGATCTATCTTATTGTAGCAAGAGGAGGTTTGACTCAAAGAAGAGAGCTGCAGCAGGTTCCTAAGATATTGGTTTCTCATGAGAAGGATGAAGGGCCCCCATTTGTAGATGCAACAGCTGCGCATTCCGGCGCTTTACTTGGAGATGTCAGACATGATCCTTTTCAATCAGCTGGATTAGAGACCCCTCCACACCAACTCGTTGAAGCAGGCGCTATACATAGGGCACATAGAGGGGTTTTATACATCGATGAAATCAACACACTTAACCTACCTTCCCAGCAACATCTACTGACTGCAATACAGGAAAAAAAATTTCAAATTACAGGTCAATCAGAAAGAAGTTTTGGAGCAATGGTAAAAACGGAACCTGCATCATGTGACTTTATCTTGGTTTCTGCAGGAAATTTGGATGCACTGAAGGGAATGCATCCTGCTCTTCGCTCTAGAATTAGAGGTTATGGTTATGAAATCTACCTGAACAGCACTATGGATGACACAGATGACAACAGAAACAAACTTATTCGTTTTGTTGCTCAAGAGGTAAAAAAGGATGGAAAAATCTCTCATTTTAACAAAGAGGCTGTTGGAGAAATAATCCATGAGGCACAAAGAAGAGCAGGTAGAAAAGGAAAACTTTCCCTAAGGTTAAGAGAACTAGGTGGGCTTGTGAGAGTTGCTGGTGATATTGCCTTTGACAGGGAAGATAAAATTGTAACCCAGAAGCATGTTATAGAAGCGAAAAAAGCAGCTAGATCACTTGAACAACAGGTAGCAGATAGAGCCTTGGATTCACAGAAGATATATCGTTCATTTAGAACCAATGGAATAGAAGTTGGAGCGGTTAATGGCCTTGCCGTACATTCTGCTGATCCCTCTATGAGCGAGTTTTCTGGATTGGTGCTTCCAATAGTGGCTGAAGTTACTCCTGCTGGATCACAGGCCGAAGGTAAGGTTATCGCAACTGGTAAACTTGGAGAAATAGCGAAGGAATCAGTCCAAAATATCTCTGCTATCATAAAAAAATATATAGGAAAGGACATCTCAAAATATGACATACATATTCAATTCATTGGTACCTATGAAGGAGT
The DNA here is from genome assembly GCA_020343515.1 of Thermoplasmatales archaeon. Lineage (GTDB taxonomy): Archaea > Thermoplasmatota > E2 > DHVEG-1 > DHVEG-1 > JAGLML01. Next base: position 51,084 of record CP070798.1, read on the forward strand.
TGAAGGAGATTCTGCCAGCTTGTCTTTGATAACAGCTGTCATTTCTGTTATGGAAAGTGTGTATGTTAGGCAGGATGTAGCCATGACAGGCTCCATCAGCATTAGAGGGACAGTGCTGCCTGTTGGTGGCGTTACTGCAAAAATTGAAGCAGCTGCTGATGCAGGAATCAATAAGGTGTTAATTCCTAAGGCAAATCTTAATGATGTATTAATTGAAGACAAATACAAAGGAAAGATAAAAATAGTCCCTGTAGAAACGTTGTCAGATGTTTTAGAAAACGCTCTTACTGGTGAAGGAAAAGAAGATTTGCTGAAAAAGCTAAAAATCATGAGACCTCCTAAAATAATGGGAAAAGTAGAGCTAGAATCCGAGAAAAAGAAAGTGTCTCATTTAAGCTCTGAAGAAAGGGAAAAACAATTAACCCGTCAAGAACAAAAGGAAAAGTAATAATTATTGTTCATTATTCTTTGTTGAGGTATGAAGGCACTATTTATTGGACGTTTTCAACCATTTCATAATGGTCATCTGCTAATTTTACAGAGTATTAGCAGTCAGTATGATGAAATAATAGTAGGTATAGGATCATCACAGTATCGCAATATGGTTGACAATCCTTTTTCTGAAGATGAACGTAATCGGATGATAGCAAAATCGTTAGATAAAATAGGCTTACGCAACTATGGAGTAATCTCGATACCTGATATTCATAACCCACCTAAATGGGTGTCTTACGTATTATCAATTGTAAAAGACTTTGATGTTGTCATTTCTAATAATAAGTTTACCAAACAGTTATTCTCAGAAAAAGGCTATATTGTTAAAGGAACTCCACTTTTTGAAAAAGAAAGGTATTCGGGAAAAGAGATCCGCAGGAGAATGATTAACGGCGAAGTATGGGAAGACTTAGTCCCTGAAGCAGTAGCTAAAATAATTAAGGATATCAATGGCGTGCAACGTTTAAGAGATTTGTTACCCTAATCTTTGAAATTAATTGTAAAAATTATTTTTTGATAATAAATGTAAAGATATATTTATATATTGAGCTACCGCACAAATATTTTTACAGATAAACTTGTGAGGCAAAATGAAGTATAAGCTAAGAGGCATTGTTGAACTACTCAGGCCATTCACATTACTTGCCCCAGTCATTGTTTCAAGCAGTGTAATGATCGCAAGTCTTATCTATTCTGGAAACACTGATATCTCCTACTTAACAATAGTCTTAACAGTTATTCCAGCAAGCATTTGTTTTGCTTTATTAAACGGTGCCTCCAATGCATTGAATCAATCTACAGATTTTAAAGAAGATAAACTATCAAAGCCATATAGGCCTCTACCCATGGGAAATATAACACAAAATGAGGCAAGAAACATATCCTTTATATTATATGTTTTTGCAATACTACTGTCTCTAATAATTAATATAACATTTAGTTGGTTTGTTCTACTCATTGCATTCTTTTCAATTACCTATTCTTTACCACCTAGAATGAAAAAATTCCTCTTTGTAAACCAATTATGGGTAGCCGTCCCAAGAGGATTTCTAGGCATATTAGGATCATGGAGCGTATTTGGAGATCCATTTCAAAAACTACCTCTAGCAATAGGATTTATTGCCGCGATATTTCTCTTTGGTGGAACAGCTACAAAAGACATACTTGATGCAGAAGCAGATAAAAAAACAGGAACAAAAACTCTAGTTAATGTTCTTGGTATAAAGAAAACCGCTTTGATTTCGTTTCTATTTATGGCCAGTGCTTTTGCATTAATTATTCCTTTAATAATTCTAAAAATCATAGAATTCTATCTATTTCCACTAACTCTACTGGTAGTTCTTAGTTTTCTAATATTTTGGCTTATGATCCACGATCGCAAAAACGAGAAACACGAAAACACTTCCTCATGGACGTTGATGTATGCAACATATTTTATTTATGCTGTAAGTTTTGCAATTATTACTATCTCTTTTGCCTAGTCAAAAAATTTTTAATCTCTGAAAAAAGGGAAATTATAGCCAGTATAGCCGAAGCAACTACCAAATAAAATCCACTAGCAAAGCCCCACTGAGAGTCCATGAGCACTGGTTCTTCTAATGAGATGCTCAAAAGGCCCTCTCCCTGTACATCGCCAATACTAGCCTCACATATCTTTGATGTACCAACAAAAAACATTGAAACAACTGCAATAATTAGAATAATACCTAAAAAATTGAGTAAAAGTGAATAATGTTTTTTCCCAAGCTTGCTTGATATGAAACTAAGGCCTAATAATAGGCAGGCCACATATGCTACAATCACTACTTTCCCTAAAAAATCAACAAATATTTCAGGCATTTCTGAGATATCAAAAGTTTTCAACCCATCATAAGAGGTAGACTCTACCATAACTTGTGGGTTCATAAACATCTGGGTAGTTCTCTCTGCCATGGGATGGATATTTGACCCAAATAACCCCCACCATGGCTGAATCAAAGCAATAATTATAAAGGCTATCGCTAAAAACTTCAATAGAGAGGCTACCGACAACATCCTCTTAAAAGTCAAAACTATGATTACACCAATAAAAACCAATGCGGATCCAAAAATTAACGCTGGAAAAGGTGAACTTAACGTTGTAACAAGCTTGATATTTCTGTCATTTATCAACTCTACCTTTTTGATTCCAACTAACTCTCCATCATTGTATGCTTTGATTGTGTAACTAGCAGGTGGCAGAGAAAACGTTTTTTCATGGGATTCAAGTAATATTCTTCCACTTCTTAAAATTTCGAAATCTATATCTTCTTCTAAAAGTGGATTTGCTCGTGAATCAAAAATTTCTACTCCAAGATCGAATAAAGCTGTAAATTTAATGCTAACAAACTTACCGTCATCTGGTAAATTCAAAATTTTTTCATCAACAAAATTGGCATAAGTAACTTGAATTGTATATTCCCCGGAAGGAATATCTTCAAAAAAGAATTTGCCAGGTTCGATTTCTTCACCTATAAGTTGAACAACTTCGCCACCCTCAGAATTTGTTAGTGCTGGAGTGATCTCGACACCCGGTGGGAGATCAAAAACATCTCCTACCTCAAGTGTCAAATCATAAAGCTCGATATCAGCCCTTAATTTAAGTTTTCTAAGGGAATTCTTAAGTTCTCCATCATAAACAACGAGATCTCTATAAAACGCTTGTAATACATATGGGGTCCCTGCTGGGGCTTTTAATACAACCTCCCCCGCATCACCCGTCGTATTCTCATCAAAAATATATCCATCTATATTTAATAAAACTACATTTACGCCGTCAATGCCCTGACCCTCCTGATCAGTAAATGTCACTTTTATTGGACGCTCCCACAGGCAAAAAACATGAACCTTTTTATTTCCATCAATTGTGACTGTCTTGGCACCATTGAAAAACTTGGTTGAATTATCAAGTTTCCAATACACCTTTATTAGATAATCGCCCTCAACAACCTCTGTAAATACTTTACGTGCCCTATATCTAATAAGGTAGGGTTTATTTGCATTTCCTGATGAAACGAGTTTCCCATCACGATGTAATTCAATCCACATAACTGGAAAGTGACGGCCTGTTATATTTGAAAGCCGTGGATAAGAAAACCTGGTGCCACCGAGATAGGAAAAAACTGTTAAATCATACTTTTTTCCCTCTTTTTCAAAGGCAGTGTCTACCGATAGATAACGATGCTTGACCAATTCTCGATATATTTCTGCTTCTTTTCGAACCGCTGCATATCCGCCTTCATCAGATGTAAACAATTCTGCTTCAAACTCAACAACAAAATTTTCAGGTATCTTTAAATCATGACTATACCCTTTTTCATACGAATTTCTACCAAAATTTATTGAAGCATAATCAACCTCAGTGCTAAGGAAATCAAAATATTCTTTCTCTGCAACTTTCAATTGGATACCATCCCTTTCATTGGTGCCCGATTTAACAATATTCTTATCTGAGGAGAAAATGATTGAATTGGCTTTTTCACCATCTCCATAGGCGATCCAAGCTTCTTCTCCAAGGTCAGCATCATCTTTAAAAGATATTATCCATTCACGTTTTTTAGATTCAGGTTCGAGATTCATTTGATACTCTTTGATATCATCATTTTCCCCATAAAAATGCAAATATGGATATATATCTCCCACGTTCAATTTTTTTATGGCAGGGCTCTTTGATTTAAAAGAAGCCATCATACCAAATCGCCCATCGATATTTTCTTTCCCTTTTACAATCACTTCATCAAGCATTTCATGTTTTACTCGAACACAAAGTCTTTTTTCATCTACGGGAGAGTAATAATATCTATAGACTGCCGTGGTTCTTATATCCCTTTTATTGGATTCACTTTTAATACCAAATTCGACCATCAGGTTTCCATCAACTAGTATTTCTTTGGAGACAAATAATTGATCTGAAGAACTTTCATCTCTTTCTTTATCTCCATGATAGTAAGAAAAGGCAAAAGATACAATTTGATCAGAATCAAGGACCTCCATCTTTTCCCTCGCTTTTTTCTGTTTTACAACGATTTGGGAAAATGCACGGTCAAGTAGCTTACCTTCTTGCCCGACACCATAGACGTAGTAGCCCTCTTCCTTAATTCCATAATATTTCGCCTCCACTGAGATACTAGATATCGGTGAATAAGAATAATAAGAATCCTCAACGCTGACATGATCTTTATACCTTGGTGAAGATTTTTTAGTATCATCGTAGTATACATAGTATTTTTCATCGCCGTTTGCAATTTCTGGCACTAGAAAAACCAAGCTACATTCCTGGATATGATCTGTGTCGATAAAACTAAGATCATATATCTGCGACTCGAGCTTATACCATTTTTTATCATTCCAACAACAAACCCTTAACGAGGTTTCATTCTCATTTTTAGTCCAACAAGGGTTGTTAAAATTTATTCGGATGTCAATAGGCTGATATTTTGTATAAGAATCATTTGTTTTAATTGGTAACTGTATCTCCTGCCTGTAAGACCATTCTTTGTTCCAGAAGGGCACTGATTCATCATCTGAAGAAGCAGATATGGGCAGAGCTAAGGAAAATAAAAGGATTAACGCAACATAAACTATTTCAATATCTGTATTTCGCATATTTTTTCCTGTTCAATTTATTATTATAAAGCCTCTAGACATAATATTATATCTAATAATATAATAATCTTTTTAATTATATTAATTGTTTGAGAAAAATATCAAATTAAGCGAGAAAAGTTAGGCTGCCCATTTCACCAAATATTATAAGCAAGGTGAAACCCATAGCAAAAAGGAGGTATTCTAAATACATAAACGACCAGGCGTAAACATTTTCGAGTGTTTTACTTTCACTTTCCTTAAGCAATAGGAAAAAAACAGTAATGCTTAGGATTGTAAATATGGTTAGCGGTAGAAAATAATAGCTTAGAATGTGGTATCCTATTAAAAGTGGAACTAATGCAAATGGTAAAAACATAAAAGGCAGTGAGATTAAGGCTGATTTTTTTGTGCCAAATGTGTTTACTAGGGTTCGTACACCTGTTCTTTTATCTGCCTCTCGATCTACTATATCTTTAGTGGTCATAGCTCCTGCGAAAAATAAAAATGCCATCGTACCAATAACTATAGGTTCTCTCTGAAATGGATCGCCAAAAACACTCCAAGATGCAAGAATGCCGAGAAGCCCTCGTGGAATAGCTATCCATAGCTGATTTATAAACAAAAATCGTTTCATTCTTGGAGGAAGGGAATACGTAACTGTAAAAATCATTATGAGAAATACAAAAACCCCAAACCATACATTTATTGTGACTGCGCGAAGAAGGGCAAATAGGTATAAGATATAGGCGATACTTTGGGCTTCTGCTGGTTCTACTACACCTCGTGGAATAGGACGGTATGGTTTAGAAATCTTATCAGCCTCAGCATCTGTGGCTTGATTAAGAGCATTTGAAGCAGCATTAAGAAATGTAAGAGTAAGGCTTGCTTGACCAATGGTAATCCACCAATCAGGAAAATCAGCAAATCTATCATTATATACGAGACTTGCAAACATGATAAACATCGAGACAAAAAACGGAGCTGCCAGAGTAAAGGGTCGGAGTAGGTCAATATATCCTCTGAAGCGTATCGATAAAAACTTTGATTTACTGTATGGTTCTTTCATCGTTAGTTTCATCGACATTTCTACACCGGTTTTTTACAGATAACTTGCCGTAATGTATATTGCTATTATATTAAATACTCTGTCAAGGTAAATCAATATCTAGCTTTATTTGCTAATATAAATATTTTGCTATTTTTTAAAAGAAATGTAAAATAAGATGTAATAAGTCATGAAAGAGAGGGAAAATTCTCACATAACATCTTTGCTGAATTTAATGCACAGTTAAAACCAATGCCTGGAGCTTTTACGCAATCGCCTATAACATATAAATTTTCGACAGGGGTTCTTATATCAATTTTTTTATTATCAATTGTTTTTGCTACACCATCAAGATGCCACACTGCGGGATAAATCGCCCAATTAAGATTTGAACGGAAATCAGGTATAAGTCCTTCAAGATTTTTATCTAATAATTCTCTGAGACTCTGCAACATTTTTTTATTTTTTGCTTCATCAGGCGTGCAAATAATATATGATTGAACTAGATGATCAAAGGGGGAAAGACCTGATTCTGGCAATGATGCCATGAAATCAATCATTCCAACAGCATCCTTTCCATCAACACCAACGTCTCTTTCAATAAAATGAAATGTTTTTCCAGGTAAATTGGAATCAATTTTTTTCAGAGAGTAATATGCACATAAACTGCCTGTGCCTGTAAGTGATTTTATGTTTTTCACATACTCTTTTGGAAAATATTTTTCGTCAGCAATGGTGAAAAGATCTTGTATGAGAATATTTGAAACAATGGTTTTAAAATAATGTTCTTTGTTTCCAACAAAAACCCCAGTTGCTTTCTTCCCATCAAAAAGTATCTTTTTCACAGGTTTTTCCAGGTGGATCTCACCGCCTTTCTTTGTTATAAAATCGGCTAGCTTTTGATGGATGGCATTAAGTCCATTTTTTGGATAACCTACAGGTTTTGATCCTCTGTAAAGATTTCTTTGGGCACGAAACATTTCCCCGGTGGAAATACGATCCAGATTGTTAACTGTTGTAATTGATCGGGAAAATATTTCAAGGATGAGTTTCATTTTCCCTTTTCCATACTTCTCGATTGTCTCTTTCATTGATACAGAATCTAATTGTTTCATTGTTTTCTCACTGGAAAATAACAAGCGAAGTAAATTTGGGAGAATCTTAAGCTTGTCAGTTCTCGAGAGAAAGGGGAAATCAAATCCATCATCTTTTATTAGGCCGACATATGATTCAAGTATATCGACGTGATCATTAAGTTCGGAAAGTATACTGTTAAGGTTGGATAAAACACCGCCACCAATTGCATGGTATCCAAGATCTAGCTTGTACCCTCTCAACATCTTTTTCTCAAAAATTATTTGCAAATCTGGATCTGAAAATTGGATATGCATATGAAATCTTGATAATAATTCCTTGTATCTTTCAAGGGTAAATGATGTCAAATCATCAAAAGAGAGGGCTCTACCGCCAATCAATGCCTCTTTCTCAAATATTGCAACTTCATAACCTTTCTTTGTTAATAGGGCTCCGGCAGTTAAACCACCAATTCCCGCTCCTATTATACATATATCTGACTCTCCTTTGTCATCCATTTTACATCCTCGGTTTAAAAAGTTTTTCACCGATGAGCGGTGTGAATATTATGTACCATAATACAGGTAAAATTATCAATATTACTGAAGACAAAATCCCAATAGTTGAAATTAGCATTATTGGAACTAAAGAATACCGTAAAAACGATTGCAATCCAATGTATTTTCTGATAGCACTCCTCTCAAATGTTTTTGATGATATTAGTTTTGTGCTAAAATATATCATTCCTACTGTTGCTAATGCCAAGATAATAATTTGCCACAGGTAATATTCGTATCCAAAGAAAACAAATGGTGTAAACAAGAGAAACGCTGAAAATAATCGTATCCCCATACCAAATGCTTTAAAATGACCGGGTATAAAGATTTTGTCTCCATCAACTTTTACACCTGATCTCAGTGCAATATTTTTCACCCCTCTAATAAAGTCATGATCTGAATCCTTAATTCCACCTTCAACAGCATTCATGTGCAGGGTTTGATTAAAAGTTAAGATAAATATAATCCAGGTTAACAGCGTTGGTCTACCAAATGAAAGAGCGCCGAAGAGAAAAACAAATCCCATTGATATCGCAACCAAAAAATCTGACCCCACGATTTTTTTCCCATAGAGGTCGTAAATACTACCCAGAGTTCCGGCTAAGAAAATCGAGATTACTGCTGCAAATTTATACTCATCAATGGTAGCTCCACGCCATAGTATAAAAATAAAAAGGAACGATAGAAGAATTAAAAAAACGCATATAGCGACTGCGTTTTTTCTTGATATGTCACCGCTTACGAGAGGTTTAGAATGTAGTTCTTTTACCAGTTTATCGAGTTCAACATCAGCATAATCATTGAGAATAAATCCATATATCCCTGCAAAAGCACCAATTATAAAAAGAATTAATAGGCTATAGAAATCATACACGCCAACCGTAAGAGCTGCAATAATTGGAGGGGTAGCAAGTCCCCCTATTCCAGGGACACGCAGTAATTTTGCATAGGCAACAACTTTGTTCATCTGATGTAAGGAAAAAGTTGATGCTATTTGAGTTTTTCTAAAAGAGTTACATTGTTTTAGGTTGTAAGATTGTCCCATGAACAATTATATTTGAAAGAACGTAACCTAAGGCAGGGAAAAATACTAGAAAACCTGCCCAAATGTTCAGACTCATTAACATAATCGGGACAAGAGTAAAATTAATAACATAATGACTTCCGATAAGTTTCCTAGCTTTAAACCGTTCAAAGCGTTTCATGGATAGAAGTTTATGTGATAAAACAAACATAGCGACGCCAATAATTATAAGAGCAAACCACTGGAAATACTGCAAATACTCATATCTAGTAAAACCTGGAATAATAAAAAAGGGTAGAAATACGATTATTAAATCAAACAATTGAATAGAATAAGCAAGTGTTTTAAAACCAGATGATACTTTTAGATTTCCATTTACAATTCTTACTCCTAATTTTATTGCAAGTGTTTTTGCTCCTTTCTTAAAATCATTTTCTATATCTTTCATACCACCCGCGACTATCTGCATAAAAAGTACCTGGATTGAGCCAAGTACACAGACTACCCAAGCCAACGCAGTAATATCATAGATGTTATTCACAGGATTCTTTCCATAAAAAGACCCGTATAAAATCAAAAAGAATATACCTAATGCTACTAATATATCAGTAAAAGGATACTTCTTACTAATTAGATTGTAAAATGTAATAAAAAATGCTGCCCCTACAAGAATCACAATAGAAAAGATTCTTTGGGTTGATACCGCAAGATATATTGCTATTATGAAAGCAACGATCATTGATAGAAATGCGTATGTCCATGCTTTTTTTATTGATATAGTACCGCTGACTAATGGTCGATCACTAATTTCTTTAGAAAATTTATCGATTTTATAATCAACAATATCATTAAGAACAAATCCAAAGGTATGGCCTAAAAAACCGATTAAAAACAACAATATAAGATAAGCAACATTATATTGCTCCATAGCAATAGCGCCCATGACAGGGGAAATACCTGTCAATACAGCATTGAATGATCGAGCTAGCTTAAGATACTCTCTAATCATCATTCTAAAAAAACCAGAAGCAGAAATAGAATAAAAAACCATCGATATAGAAATAGAAAGCAATTAAAACAATAATTAGCCTATATTTCAAGACTATTTCTGATCAATAAAAACAGAGTGGAATTATTGAAAATTAATAGTTCATAACAGTATTTTACAAAAAAAACTATGTTTTTTAAAACCAACCGAATTGAACTTTAGACATGCTCTGCTAGTTTTTTGATGCTCTACTGGAAAGAAGATATGGTAAATATTTAAAAGAAAATTAGTATGAGTAATTTTTGTATAAAGGATTTGTTATAATTATAGAAATCGTTTGTTACAATTCAATAAAATATTAATAAAGGGCTTATTTCTATCACCTTTCTTAATGATAATAACTAAGCAAAAAAAATTTGAGGATTTAGTGAGATCTGTTGGAGGTGAGCCTGTTTTCCTAGTGGGCTGCAGTGAATGTGCAACTTTATGCCACACTGGCGGAGAAGAAGAAGTGTTGGCAATGAAAGATGCTCTTGAGAAGAGAAGAATTCCTGTGTCTGGTTGGGTTGTACTGGATCCTGCATGTCATCTTAACAACAATAAGCGTCTTCTAAAATCCTATAAAGAAAAACTAGGAAAATCAAAAAGTATCCTAGTCTTAGCATGTGGAAACGGCGTTCAAACCATAAAAGAAATATTTGATAACAAGGATGTCATTTCCGGTACTGATACATTATTTTTAGGAGAAATAACGCGTGTCAATTTATTTGACAAAAGATGCAATTTGTGTGGAGAATGCCTTGTAAATCTTTTTGGTGGATTTTGTCCTGTTTCACGCTGTCCCAAATCAATGCTTAATGGCCCTTGCGGAGGAGCTAAAGGGGGAAAATGTGAAATAAATCAAGATCTAGATTGCGTTTGGGATCAAATATATAATTATCTGAAACAAAGAGGAAAACTCCATTTACTAGAAGAAATTCAAAAACCAAAGGATTGGTCTAAGTCGCTTGAAGTTAGGAGGAAACTATAGAATGAAATCCAAAAGTAACCTAGAAAAAGTGCTTCTAAATGGCAATTTTGCAGTAACGGCTGAAATTGGCCCGCCAAAAGGCTCAGATCCAAATTCAATAATGAAGAAAGCTAAAATGCTCAATGGATATGCTGATGCTTTCAATATTACTGATAATCAGACCGCAGTAGTTAGAATGTCAAGTTTTGCTGGATGCTCCATTTTACTAAAAATGAATATGGAGCCCATTATGCAAATGACTTGCAGAGATAGAAATAGGATTGCATTACAGAGCGATATTCTTGGTGCCTCTGCTTTGGGAATAAAAAACATACTCTTTTTAACGGGAGATCATCAATCTTTTGGCAATCACCCTAGTGCAAAAGGAGTATTTGATATCGATTCTTTGCAGCTTATTCAGATTGCTAAGAATATGAGGGATAATGGGATGTTTCAAAATGGAGAAGAAATAACCTCAGGCCGGCCGGATGTTTTAATTGGAGCTGCTGCAAATCCATTTGCCAATCCTTTTGAAGTAAGGATTGACCGCCTTAGTAAAAAAATAACAGCGGGAGCAGATTTTATTCAGACTCAGAGTGTATATAACTTAGAAATATTTACTAAATGGATAGATGATGTGAGGGCAAACGGGTTTGATAAAAAAGTACATATTCTTGCCGGTGTGACTCCGTTAAAATCTGTAAACATGACTAATCGCATGAAATTTCATGTTCCAGGTGTTGACATTCCTGATACCATTTACAAAAGAATAAAAAATGCTAGAGATCCTAAAAAAGAAGGGTATTCAATTGCATTGGAAACTTTACTAGAGCTTAAAAATATAAATGGAATCCACGGAGTACATATCACTGCTCTTTTCTGGGAAGATATTATTCCTTCTTTAGTCAAAGAGGCAAGTATACATACGACACCTTGACCTTGAAATTTTGGATGAAAATTCTTTTTTTTAATATTAAATTGAATTAATAAAGGAAAATTATATTAGCTAGATAAATAATAATATAATCAGACTATTTACCTATAAATATAAATATTGCAAATAATGGCAAATTAATCCCAAAAATATCAATAAAATAAAAAGTAAAGTGATCGAGGCTATGTTAACAGTTTTGGGGAGATTTATAGAAAAAAAACCGTGGTTCGTTGTCACTATAATAATACTCATAACCATAGGATTTTCTACACTTCTTCCATCATTAGAGTTCAAAACCGATTTTAATGAATTCATGCCAGATGATGATATCGTATCAGCAAATACTCGAGTTCTTGACTATTTTGGTATGAGTCAATTGCCTATGTTTCTTCTCGTTGAAAAACAACAAGCAGAGAACGTCATAACACCACAGGCAATACGAGAGATTTATTTTATTGAAAATGAATTAAAAAAACTTCCAAAGGTCAATGGAACAATAGCGATAACGACACTTCTAGATCCCGTATGTTTAGTTGAGTTTGGTAAAACAATTAAGAACTGCTCCGATGAAGAGATAACAATAGCGTTACAAGATATGCTTAAGGAAGAAAAATCAGGAGAAATACTAGTTTTTAATAACGATGATCCCAACGAACAGATTGACTATAAACGACACCCTCGATTTTCTAAGGGAAAATCAATTGATAGTGCAGACATAAAAAATTGTTATATTTCTAAAGATAACGACACTTTAACATTTTCCATTGAAGTATATGATTTATCAAGTCTGGGACCTTCGCTTAAACCATCTTTGACAAAAGTAAACGTGATGGAATGGTATCTCGATTTTGAAAATCTCATAATTCCTGATGAAAGACTTGATATTGATTATCGAATTGCTGCACATATAGAACCAACCCATCCACTGTGGGAGATTGGGGGGGGATTATTAAATAATTTACGAGAACTATTCCAACATATCAGAGATAGGGAGCTTTTTAATTCATATAAAAAAGAAGTATATCTCTGGGTCAAACCCCCTGATCAAACCATGTATTTTCCGATTCCTCTTACAACTGGTAATATTACATTAGATAAAGGTATGAACAGAATCAACATTGTTGTTTCAAGGGATGAACTTCGAAACTATGGGTTGGCAACCCGAGTTGGTTCATTTGAACTTCCAGCAAAATTAAGTAATTTTAATGCAGGGGTTCGGTATTACCAAACCTCCATTTTAAAACGTCCAGGTGGCAGGATCGCTTTTAATATAAGTTTTCTGTTGAATAGAATTGAAAAACTCCGTTCAAGACCTATTCTTGGCAGCATTGCAACACGGATATTACAAAAATATGGTGATATCACCTGGGAAGATTTCGACCAATTATTCACAATGATGGAACAAACCGATTTACTCCCTGAGAAGATTGCATTACAAGACATTGATAGTGCATGGACTTCATCAGATGTTGCACCTGATGAAGGCGTTTCTCATACTGTTTTTTCAGTTTATCCATATCTATTTAAGGATATACAAGTCAGTTCGCTAGCGTTACTTTCCAAAGATTATGAACAAACGGACCAGCCTAAAGCCAGTCTAATTATACTACAGTTAGCGGTTATGACTGATTACAATGAACTCCTAAAAACAAATGAGGAAGTTCTCTATAAAATCGCTGAGCTCGATAAAGAGAATGATTATGTTTCTGTCAAGGTGACTGGAGAAACTGTTGTTTCATCGCAGATTGATGAATTGACATCTGATGCGAATCAGATCTTAGGACCTTCAATTTTCATCATTATTATGATTATATTATTTTTTAGTTTTAGAAGAACGTCATATGTTTTCCTTCCAATGCTTGCCCTCATTGTATCCACGATATGGCTTCTTGGAACCATGATACTTCTGGGGATCGCCTTTAATGTAATCGCAGTTGCTCTTATTCCATTAATTTTGGGACTTGGTGTCGATTATTCAGTCCATCTTTTCCACAATTATCGCACAGAACTTGAAAGTGGTAGGTCACCAGCTGAGGCAATAAAACGGTCTGTTAAGGATATCGGAACCGCGATGTTTTTAGCTTGGCTTACTACATTCATCGCCTTTATGTCGTTTTTAAGTTCAAGCATTCCTCCAATCAGACATTTTGGTATACTCCTTGCATTAGGAGTAAGTTATACATTTATTACTGCTATCACTCTTTTAGCATCTTTTCGATACATACTTGACAGAAGAAAAACGCCAAAAATAAAAAGGAAAACAGAGTTATTCTCTATAAAAAATATTATGGGAAAAACTGCTTCTACTGTTTTAAGGCATCAAAAAAAGATACTCCTCATTGTGATTTTTATTTCTATTGTTTTTGCATCGGGAGCAATACAACTTGAGAGAGGATTTGATATGGATCAATTTGTACCTCCGGATAACCCAGCCTTGGAACTTTTTGATGAGATAGCAGAAAACTTTCCGTATTCCAGTGAGTATCAAGAATATATCCTTATTGAGGGGAATGTTGCTTCTGTTGAGGTATTGAAGGGCATTGCTAAGACACATAAGAATATAGATGATGACACCTATGTAAGTCGAAATACTGATGGAAGTATTAAGGTAACAAGTATATACTCGGTTATTCAACGCACAATCAAAAATAACAGGTCTCTCATTGCTAGGTTCAATATAGACGAGGAAACAAATATTCCTAAAACCGATGAAGACCTGCGAGCACTTTATGATTATCTTTACGAGGGTGCCTATTTAAATGTGGGCAGCATTGAAACAGGTGAATTTGACATTGGAAATTTAGGAAGGATGGAAGTAGGAACTGTTCTATTTAAAAATAATTCCAGATTTGAAGCAACTGTTATTCGAATCTACATCGATGCATCATTTCAGCTAGAAGGCGGTAATATCAATGAAGCACTCGAAACGCTGAAAGAGGAGTTTAATGAAGATATCGAAGATTATGGTGATTCAACTGCAATTGCAACTGGTGCATCAATTATTCAATTAACAATAACAAAATCTTTAACATGGAGTCAAATTGTTTCAACAGGTGTCTCTCTTATTCTTGCCGTACTGGTCCTTATCCTAGCCTATAGAAATCCAATGCTTGGAATCATTACGATAATACCTGTTGGAATTACTATAGTCTGGATTTTAGGTACAATGTATTACTTTGGTTATATATTAGATGTAATGACTATAACAGTCACAAGTATTACCATTGGAATTGGTATAGATTATGCAATACATGCAACAGAGCGTTTTCGACTGGTTGCTGATAAAACTGGGGATATTAACAAGGCGCTTTGTGAAACAATTTCACACACCGGAGGTGCACTTCTCATTGCAGCGCTCACCACATCTCTGGGTTTTGGTGTACTAATCTTAGCTCCAATTCCACCTCAACAAAGATTTGGTATTATTATTGCTATTACAATCGCTTATTCATTTTTAATATCTGTATTGGCCCTTCCTCTTTTCCTTGCCAGATGGGCAAAATGGAGAAAAAAACGAAGGGGATTCATTATCTCACCCGGGCCACCGGAGGAATAGGTCATTGGCTGAGATTATTGTTACTACAGTTGAAATAGTAAAGTATCTATACAGATTGGTATTACCAGGAACGTAACATTGGGGATTATTGTATGTCAAGGAAAAAAACAAAAAGGATTCTTGTGACAGGTGCAGTGGGTCAGATTGGCTCAGAGCTCACTATGGAATTGCGGAAACGATACGGTAACGACAAGGTTTTAGCAACAGGGAGAAAAACCAAACCTAGTAAGATGCTGCTTAATTCTGGTCCTTTCGAGTTTATTGATATAACTATACGGGATACTGTCGAAAAAGTAGTCAATGAATATGATATCGATACTATCTATAATATGGCTGCTATTCTCTCTGCAGTTGGGGAAGAAAAGCCATTATTATGTTGGAATGTAAACATCAACGGATTATATAATATACTTGAAATAGCACGTGAACGGGAGATGAATCGTGTTTTTGTACCAAGCTCTATCGCGGTATTTGGGCCTGAAACACCACGAGATAATACTCCTCAGGATACCGTGTTAAAACCAACAACAATGTATGGTGTTACAAAAGTTTGTGGTGAACTTCTTGGTGATTATTATTTCAAACGATTCAACCTTGACGTTAGAGGTATTAGATATCCTGGCATTATTAGCAATGAAACACTACCAGGTGGCGGAACAACCGACTATGCTGTCGAAATATTTTATGAGGCAATCAAGAACAGAAAATATACTTGTTTTGTGAAAAAGGAAACCATGCTTCCTATGATGTATATGCCTGATTGTATAAAAGGGACTATCGATCTTATGGAAACAGATCTTTTAAAACTCAAACATCACTGTAATTTTAACCTTACATCTATGAGTTTTTCTGCAGGTGAATTGGAATCTGAAATAAAGAAGCATATACCTAATTTCAACTGTGAATATAAACCTGATTTTAGACAGGATATTGCAGATTCTTGGCCACGATCAATAGACGATAGTGCTGCTAGAGAAGAATGGGGGTGGAAACCAGAGTACGATCTACCCACCATGACAGAAGATATGCTTGATAATTTGGGTAAACGCTACGAATAAGTCTGATAGGTTCTATTCAGAAAGGTTTATGTTGCTAACCCTTATTATAACATATAATATTGGAGGTGAGTCGCACTTGACCGAGTTAGAAGGGATAAAACAATATATGAATGGTAATATCGAAACTATTAGGGGATATTTAGTTGAAGAATCAGATTATCTTTTAGATCATACTTGTGAGAAGACACGCAAAGAATCGTTGCATCTTCCGGGTAATGATTTTATTGATAGAACCTTTGTAGATTCAGATAGACCGACTCGGGTTTTAAGGAATCTTAAATCAATTTTTAACCATGGTAGATTGGCTGGTACTGGGTATCTATCAATACTCCCAGTTGATCAAGGAGTTGAACATTCAGCTGCGACGTCCTTCACCACAAATCCAATGTATTTTGACCCTGAAAACATAGTAAAACTTGCAATTGAAGGAGGATGCAATGCTGTGGCATCGACCCTTGGCGTGTTGGGAGCGGTTTCCAGGAAATATGCTTATAAGATTCCTTTTATCGTGAAGATCAATCATAACGAGCTTCTGTCATATCCAAATAGCTTTGACCAAATAATGTTTGCAGATGTTGAACAAGCATGGGAGATGGGGGCTGCTGCAATTGGTTGCACGATTTATTTCGGCTCACGGGAATCCAATAGACAAATCCAGGAGGTTAGTCAGGCGTTCAAGTATGCCCATGAATTAGGTATGGCCACAGTGTTGTGGTGTTACCTTAGAAACGCTGCTTTTAAGGTCGATGGGAATGACTATCACACCGCCGCGGATCTCACAGGGCAAGCAAATCACCTTGGAGTGACTATTGAGGCAGATATTGTCAAACAAAAACTACCAACGATAAACGGTGGATATGTTGCTATCAATAGAGATGGTGTGACATATGGGAAAATGGACGAGAGGGCATACCACGAACTCACTTCAGATCATCCAATAGATCTAACCAGATATCAAGTTGCTCATTGCTACATGGGGCGGGTCGGACTGATAAACTCTGGGGGTGCATCTGGTGAAAACGATTTTGCTCAAGCAGTGAGAACTGCAGTAATCAATAAACGTGCTGGTGGAACAGGCTTAATATCTGGTAGAAAGGCGTTTCAAAAACCGTTTAATGAAGGTATAAAATTACTCAATACTATTCAAGATGTGTATATCTGCGAAGAAGTAACCGTTGCATAGACCCTTATATCTAAGGTGAAAGTTTACAACCTCCCCATCTAATAAAAAATAAATATATCTAATTTCAAGATCTGTCTATTTTTTTTCTTTTTTGTACGTGTACTTTAGTATTGGGTTTTCTCTAGTTCCAATGTTTATAATAAAAAAAGGGTAAGATTTTTTATCTTTCTTTTTTGTCATTCATTCTCTCCAAATTAATATTATTTTTTATGATATATAAATATTGCGTACCAGAATCCATCTAATCGATGACCAATGCGATTAACAGCCAATTTTACTACACCGAAGCTCAAAGGGTCACCAAGTTAATCTATCATATCTACAAAATCAATGCTATCGGTGTATAAGAGAATACATTAAAAAGCATTGTTACTACATAATTATCAAGGACCAAAAAATATAAGTTTCATTAAAGCATAAGGAATGTAATTAAAGAGGAGAGATACTGAATGGATTGGAAAGATAGATCTGCCTATGTTTTTATTAAAACGGCAAAGGGAAAGACGCATGATGTCTGGCAACGCTTCCAGACCTGGGAAAATGTAATAGGTACTTGGATTGTCGGTGGAGAGTATGACGTTATTGTCTGGTTTGACGCGCAGGACTGGGATACAGTATATAGATGCGTAGGTGAAATTAAAAACTGGAATGACGTAGAACACACAAGTTCACATAGGGTATACAATGGTTATAAAAGCGATAGCTGGTGGTGGGAAAAACCAGCTGGTGCTTGGGTGTTATTCAGAGAAAAAAAATTGAACGAGACTCCTGAGAAGATAAGAAAATGGAGTTGGATGACAAGTGGTGCAAGCATTCCTGGCGACTGGGATTACATTTCATGGGTAGCAGGCAAAAACTGGGACGAAGTGTGGACTCATTTAAATGAGCTCAAATCAGAAAATTGGCAGACTTATCCATGTGTGCCAATTAAGTCATGGTGGAACCAAACTTGGAAAGATAAATGGTGGTGGGGTTAAACCCACTATTTCTTTTTTTAATAACCTGTAAGACTAACTGGACAAGATTTTTTAACAAACATGCATAATCTATCATATATTACATTGTTACATAACAAATAATTTCAACGGATTTTTTCAGATAATTTGCTGATTCTCTAAATGTCATATGTGGTCTTAGTGCATATTTTTAAAGGTTCAACTATATACCTGTATGACGTCTAAATCGTTTATAAATAATTTACCATTAGCAATGGCAATCGGGGTAGGTGTAAAGGAAAAGGAACCATTAAATTCATCACTCCAAATCTTATCCCCATTGCTTGCATTAAACATACAAATCTCAAATATTTCTGATGGCATATATATCTTCTTTGATGATGTAATTACTTTATGGTCAGCAACAACTGGTGGTCTTGCTGCACACATTGATGCACCTTTAACTTCATCGATTATTTCTCTCTCCCATACTATTTCACCTGTCTCCTCATCCAATGCAATAATAATCCCACTTGCATCATTTACGAATATTTTCCCATACGCAACAGAAGGAGTTGAAATACTTACAGGCCAACATGAATTTAATACGCTTTCTCTTCTTTGATAATGCCATATTTCCTCACCTGTTTCAATATCTAACGAAGTAACTCTGCGATTCCACCTAAATAAACCCTTGATAATAGTGGATGGAACCAACAGTTTACCATTTGACACTGCAGGTGATGATATAATAGTTAGACCTTTTACTCGGGTTTTCCATATTACTCTTCCGTCATTTAAATCAAATGCGTATACTCTAGACCTTCCAGAGAAAAGTGGAGCATTAAAACCAATAGTCATAGGTGATTTACAACTGGTAGTTGTAAACACTGTATTATTTGACACTACAGGAGTAGATTCAAAATATCCACGCGTTTTGTTTTGCCAAATCAAATCCCCGTTATTGGCATCAAAAACATATATTCTGCTAAATGGAATAATATTAGTAAAATGTCCTCCAACAATCACCTTATCATTTGAAAATGTTATCGATGAATAAACAGAAGAAATCCCTTCAATATTTTTTTCCCAAATTATTTCACCAGTATTTTCATCCAATGCAAATAGTATGCTTATAGGTGGTAAATTAAATAAACTTCCATAACAAACAAAGACTTTACCATTTGAAACTACAGGGGTGTTTATAAGCGCCATAATATAAATTAATGGGAGCCTTGTATTCCAGATTAAACTTCCATTATTTTCATTTAGAGCAAAAATATGTGTATTAGCACCAAAACCTGCAATGAAGATTTTGCCATTTGCTACTATTGGTGAAGAATATGGCGATATGAATGTAGAGTTTATTATTTCTGAATATGTGAGATTATATGATAAATTCAATGAATCTGGGAAAGGAGAAGATGAAAAACCAGTATTTGCTACATCATGTTGATACATAGGCCAGTCAGAATCCATAGAAGGAGCAGATGTCTGTATTGGCTGTTCTATCTTGGCACTATCAACTTTTAACTCTTCTGATGGATTTGACACTCCTACAAAACTAGAAGACAACAGCAACAGTACAACCAATGTTGAGATGATGTGTTTATTCACCTTGGCAGAATCCTCCCCAGTTATTACATATATCTATCGAAGCTGTGGTATATAAATGCTACCCTCACAGATAAACACTTATATCAGATTTGCATTATAATATCTGGGAAAAAATTGAGAAATAAAATAATGATAGGTTGTATCCTATCTATTGCAATAATATTATTACCATCTACCGTTGCTTTGGATACAAGTATAAATGAGGAAAACTCAGAAAAAGTTAAATATTTAGTTTTTGGTTTTTTTCCAGACACAAGAGGAGATTGGCTTGAATATTATTTTATACCAGGTATAATCTGGGCACGAGTGCATCAAAATAATTTAATAATTCTATGGCTAGGAACATTTATCATAATTGGAATTACTGACGAACGTCCAGATTATGGGTTTGGAAGAATCCCATAATAATTAGATTTTCTCAGAAGTAAAGTTTATACGGAACATCATATATGAAAATATGGGTAAAGAATGAATAAAAAGATACTAATAGGTAGTATCATAGCAGTTGCCATACTAGTTGGCGTATCATTTACCTCTGTCGTTGGATATAGCGGTGTTAAGTCTAATGTGAAGGCATCACCGTTGTTTACTGTCAGAACCAAGAGGGCGATAGATGAAGAGAGCAGGGATTTGACTTGTGAGTATGTTGGTAAACGGGAAGAAATTACTATACCAATAACAACTCGAAATAATAGAATTGCATTTGTTCTAAAAGTCATAGAAAGAATAAGAGGAATGGATGATGGAACATTCAATAAATTTGTAGATTTCTTAATTAATCGTCAGGGTAAAAGGATTAAAGAAGAAAATATACCTGAAATGATAAACGTACTTCATCAGTTAAAGATTAATCCAGATGAGATTAAGAATTATATTGCTGATGAGAAAGAGAATAAACTTTATACTGAGGAGGGATTCTGTGAAACTGTTGGTTTTATTTGGATTCCCGAATGCTGGAAACAGTTATTTTTGTTAATAATATTAAATTTCATATGGTTATTTTACTCTTTTGCAACAATAATCTTGGATTGCCAATAATTCACAGATTCTCCTAGCTAAAACAAATTAAACCTATCTTTTGATTAATGTGTAAGACCTTTATTCTTAAAATTTTTTCACCAATAACTTTATGTACAACCACAGTTCTTAATAAAGTATATTTTATTATCCCTCCCTGATCTTCATGGGGTAGAAGATTATGAAAGAGTTAGATATTACAAAATTAAGACATGGTACAACCCTAGTCAAAAAGGGTTTTGCGAAAATGCAGAAAGGCGGTGTCATCATGGATGTTATCAATGCAGAGCATGCTCGTATAGCTGAAAGAAGTGGGGCAGTTGCTGTAATGGCACTCGAGCGAGTTCCTGCAGATATCCGTACACATGGTGGTGTTGCGAGAATGGCAGATCCAAAAATTATACAGGAAATAATGCATGCGGTAACCATTCCTGTTATGGCAAAGGTACGAATTGGACATTTTGTTGAAGCACAAGCCCTAGAATCGCTTGGCGTAGATATGGTTGATGAATCAGAGGTACTTACACCTGCAGATCCTTTTTATCATGTAGATAAAAGGAAGTTTACCATACCATTTGTTTGTGGGTGTAGAAATCTCGGTGAGGCAGTTCGTAGGATATGGGAAGGATCTGCTATGATACGTACAAAAGGGGAAGCAGGCACTGGAAATATTGTTGAAGCAATACGTCATCAACGAATGGTAACAAGTATGATTACCAAGTTAAAGGAAATGGATAAAATAGGATTACAAAAACTTGCGGAAGAGTATTCGCAAAGCTATATCAATTCAATACAAACACTGATCAATGAAAAAATAGAAGATAAAACCATTGTTTTTGAAGAATATAGATACAAAGATGTAAAAAAAGAGATTTTTGATATTTTAAAAGAAATTAAGGAGATTCAGCGTCTACCCGTGGTAAATTTTGCTGCGGGCGGGATTGCAACTCCAGCAGATGCAGCAATAATGATGCAACTTGGTAGTGATGGTGTGTTTGTAGGGTCTGGGATCTTTAAATCAGATAGCCCAGAAAAGAGAGCAAAGGCAATCGTTGAGGCAGTAGCGCATTATGATGAACCTGATGTTATTGCAGAGGTGAGTAAAGACCTTGGAGATGCAATGGCAGGTATTGAAATAGAAACCATTCCGAAAGAACAACTCTTGCAAGAAAGAGGCTGGTAGAAATAGTTTCTGTCGGAGTTTTATCCATTCAGGGAGCAGTATCTGAACATATAGACTCTCTAAGTCGTGTTTTTAAAAGAACAAATACTCAG
Organism: Thermoplasmatales archaeon; assembly: GCA_020343515.1. GTDB lineage: Archaea > Thermoplasmatota > E2 > DHVEG-1 > DHVEG-1 > JAGLML01. The sequence goes on from CP070798.1 coordinate 73,456, forward strand.
GGAAACGCCAGGTCTGTTAGGCAAAAAAAAGATATAGATGGAATAGATGCCCTGATTATACCTGGAGGAGAGAGCACAACTATTTCAAGAATTCTATTCAAATCATGTTTATATGATGCTATCGCTCAAAGAATTCAGCAGGGTAACCTTTACATAATGGGTACCTGTGCAGGATGCGTTTTGCTCGCTAGAGAAATTGTTGGAGATGAAGATGAGATAAAGCTTTTAAATGCAATGGACATGAAAGTAGAAAGAAACGCATTTGGGAGGCAAAAGGAGTCGTTTGAAAGACGTATTGAAATCAAGGGATTTTTTGAGCCATATAACGCTGTTTTTATTCGCGCACCAATTATTGAAAGGGTTTGGGGTAAATGTGATATACTTTCAGAAATAGATAGAAAAATAGTTGCAGCCAGGCAGGGTAAATTCCTGGCTTTATCCTTTCATCCTGAGCTTACAAATGATCTCAGGGTTCATGAATATTTTTTAGAGATGGTTGTTTAGGCCTTCATTATTGCAAGTAGAAATATTCCAAGAGCAATCAATGCGCCTATAACAGCGCCGATAACCGCTACAATACTGTTGACAACGACACCTTTGAAATACATTATCTCAGGTGGCATCCCCATAAACGTGAGGACGTCGGCACCCCATAGGAATAGGACAAATACGATCAATCCTATGATGATTAATACTGCTCCTACTGCTCTGCTTTTACCAGATCCGAAATATGCAGTGAATATTCCTGCAATTACGCTAGCAACGGCGAATACCAGCATTAACATACTCAAAAAATAACTCAACATTTTTTTTACCTCCCTAAAATTTTGTTCCTGTCAGCGTTTTTGTATCTATCACGCCATCTATTGATCTAATTTTATTTACTACAACGACTCCTAGACTTTCGAAATCATCGGCTTCGATTTTTGCTATAAGATCATATTCTCCAAAAAGTGGATGGAGTTCAATGATCTCTGGTACTTTTGAGAGTTTGTTGTATACGTCGTGTTCACGTGCAGGTGCAGCGCTTATTAGTACGAAACCAATCGCCATATGTTACTTACCTCTCTCACCCCTTATACTCTCATTGAATATAAGCCTTTTGTTATTTATTAGATAGTGACAATTTAACGATTTTCAGAGAAAAAATACCGAAATTTATGTTAGTCGAATGATTTGTTTTTCCAGTTAATTTAAATGGCAAACATTAGTGAGGAAATTTTTCATCAAGAACCTACTTTCAAATGTAAAATACTCCGATTATTTCTAGATAAATAGGATGGTGAAAGAAAGTTTAAGGTGAATATTAGAATTGTTCATAAAAGTATTAAAGTGGGTCCTAAACAGGTATCGTTTCGAATCTCCACTCAATATAGTCCCCGTTACTAACCGTGTATTTATCACATCCGATCATTGGGATATCATTGTTTACGTAATACTGCCAGTATTTTCCATCCTCGCCGTTTAGATCTTCGCCTATTGAATCTATCAACATGGAATCGAACTGCTCATAGTAGGTGTATTTGAATGTAATACTGTTTCTAGATAGTGATCTATCTAGAATTGAAAAAACTGTGTCGCCATCATATGCAATGAGGTTGTCCTCGAGTGTCCACCCATCTCCTAATACCATTATTTTTACGCTTGTTTCGTCTGATTTTTCAAGCCAAACCTCGCTTTTCTCTGGGACTTGCGTGGCTGTACCTGTAAATGACAATGCAGTTAGACAAAGAGCTAATGCTACAACTGGAATCTTATGGATATTTTTAATCTTGATAGGTAGTTCAATACTTGTTTTTTTGGAGACATATGCTACAACGGGGAGAGCGATTACAACAAAGGTTACTATGCCAGAGATCATGTGATATATCATAAATGGGACTCCCGCAGTAAAAACAACAGCTAACGAGTTTACATTGTGTGGATATATTAGATACCACCATCCAAGATTGGTCCAAACATCGTATACTAACACGAATCCAATCCCAAGTCCGGCTGCAATTCCCACGTTTTTTAATCTAATTTCCGCAAGGCCTCTTCTTAACCTATCTCTGTTAAAAACATTTATTAGAGCAATCATTGTAAATCCAGAATAGGTAAACAATACTATTCTATTCATTTGACTCCCTATGGAAACAGAATTTCCAATTAGTAAATCGCTGAAAATCATACTTAGCAGTGGTACAAAAATGGCTATTGTTGGCTTTAGAAACATAACCGCTAAAAATGTTAATACCATTATTATCTCAAAATTTGGGAAGGGTTGCATTCCTAATCCAGCGAGTAAATATCTACCAAGTGTTCCGATTATTATTAGCCCTATCATTAATACAATTTGATTCATATTTGACCATTTTTCGATTTTCATAAAAGGTCCTCCCTTTTTTTGTTGGAATAAATGTTGGTATATAAAATGTTTTGTTTTTTTGTCAAACAATTGATCCTTGAAGAGCCTCGCATTTTGATTGTATTTTATCTCTTATTTTAGCATTACATTCAATATCTACAGTTATATGATGATTATACTCAATGTGAGAAACCCCTGTCTTTTTATACAACCCGGATACAAAAGCTTGAGATTTTTCATTTAGTGGTAATTTCAGTGTCATTTTAACCATATGTGGTAGCGATTTGTATATGTTTTCAAGAAGTACATCAATATTTTTCTCATCCTTAACAGAGATTGGAATACACAATTTGTTATTCAATAAATCCTGTTGTTTGAGGTAATGTATGAGATTATCAGCCTCTTCTATACCAACTAAATCGATTTTGTTCAAAACAACAACAATGGTAGCTGTTACACCGAGGTCTTGTAACTCGTTAAGAGAGACCTCGAGTTTCTTTTCAACGATTTCTTTTTCTTCACTCCCATCTAAGATAAGGACAACAACATCAGCTACCTCAATTTCTTCAAGTGTCGAGTGAAACGCATCTACTATCCATGATGGAAGGTTTTCAATGAATCCAACAGTATCTGTAAGTAGGATAGGAACTTTTACACGTTGTATTTTATTTTGAATTCTCCGTGTCGTTGTAGATAACGTTGAAAACAACCTTCCTTCTACCTTTACTTTCTCCTTAGAAAGAAGATTTAATAGACTACTTTTTCCAGCGTTTGTATAGCCTGCTAATGACACCAAATAAAAACCGCTTTTCTGCCGGGTCTGCCTATGAAGTTCTCTATCACTTCTGATTTTTTTTAGATCTCCTCTAATCTTCTTAATCTGTTTCTTAATCATTTCATAGTAATCATCTACCTGATACTCTCCTCCAGCCATTAGCCCGGGGTGCTCGCCAGCCCGTGCACGATGAATAAGTTCTCTAACAAATGGTCGTTCATATTGAAGTTGAGCGAGTTTCACCTGTAATCTTGCCTCTTTTCTCTCTGCACGTTCTTCAAAAATGGCAAGAATGAGTCGTATCCTGTCATAAACATCTACCTGTAGTTTTTTCTCTAAAGCAAACCACTGGGATGGTTTTAGCTCACCATCGACAATAATCAGATGGATATCTTTTGAAACATCGTCTATGTACTCTTTTATCTCGTCTACCTTACCAGAGCCTATATGGAAATTAACATCGGGAATTTTTCTATGTTGAATAAACTCCTGCAACACAGTATAACCCAAGGAGTTGGCTAACTCAATTATTTCTGAGATGTTGTTATGAAGTGATATGATAGCCACGTTTTTTTTCTGATTATTCATTTTTTCCTAAACCAAATATATGTACTATAAAACCGCTGGATAGCTGTTACGTTTCCTATCACTGCAAAATAGAGTAACACCCATTCTAACACTGTTGTGTTCCATGGTAGTTCAAAAGAATAACGAAGCGCGATATGCTGGACAATGGGAAATATTATCAGCAATGCTAATCTATCTGCTCGTCCCAACAAACCAGAGTATTCTCTTTTGTAACCTACTGCTTGTGATTGGGTCCCCATGTAACTAGTTAGTAGTACTCCAATAATCGCTAATAGTCCAATGCTTGGTCTGCACCATGAACTAAGTGCAAGCCCTCCTACCATAAAAACATCGGCATACCTGTCCAATGCATGGTCAAGAAAATCACCACGCAGAGATGTTTTATTCGCTATCGTGGCAACCCTTCCATCTATGGCGTCAAAAAGTCCGTTTAAAAATACAAAAAATGCTGCAAAAAAAAGATAATAATTTAACAACTCGGTCTCCGGATTAGAAAAATAAAAAAACAGGCCAGAAAAAAATGCAAAGATGAATGCAATCCATGTCAAAATATCTGGATTTATTTTTGAAAAACGTTTCGCGATAATTACTAATAAAGGATCTACCGTTTCTCTTTTTTTGTCAAGTACCATCTTATTCCCAACAATTAGAAATCCTTTAGTATTTCTTCAGACCAATCAATCTTGCCTATCTTATACTTTTTTGTGAGTTTAAAGTTGCTATTAACAATCTCCATAACGGACAACAGTACAAATTTAATGGTTTTGTTTGTGGTGTCAATTTCAAAAATGTGTTCTTCAGGGTAACACTCAACTGCTTCGCAAAGGATAACATCCAAGGTTTCTGCATCCACATTTTCCTTAATTTTTTCCAATGGCCAATCTTTTTTTTGGAGACGATTCCGTAGCTCACGAGGATGACATCTAAGCAATATGACGTTCTCTACTATTGATAAAAGATGCGAAGCATGCCCATCGATAAAAACAATTTCTTTGGTTTTGCAGAAATCGTTAATGTATTCATTAAGTCCACCTATGTCAATAATTTTTGAATTTCTTTTTCTGTCGATGCCAGTGACAAAACCCTTGTCAACGGCAAGTTCATTTAAGTTAATTATAGTGTATCCTTTGTTTTGTAAAAGAGCAGAGACAGAAGTTTTTCCTGTTCCAGGTGTACCAGAAAGAGCAACAAGCATTCTATATCAACTTATGATAGTCATATCCTCGAAATCCTTCTTTGAAACAGTAGTGGAGTTCTTGGAAATCTTTTCTGAATTCTTTAACATCTGCCTTTATTTTCTTTGTATCCTCTTTTTTGAGTAATGCCCTTTTGAAAAACTCAGCGATTTCTTCCATCTCGTTTTCATTCATACCGATTCTCGTCAGCTCAGGCGTTCCTAGTCTGAGACCTGAAGGATTTAAAGGATCTTCATCGCCAGGTATTGTATTCATGTTAGTGACAATACCCGTGTCTTCAAGTTTTTGCGATGCTTCTTTCCCTTTACCGGGCCCTATCTCCAATAAAACCTGATGGGATTTAGTGAAGCCTAGTTTTTCGCCAAATACTTTGAAGCCTCTCCCATACAATGATCGTGCTAAGTGTTGTGCATTCTTGATTGTCTGTTTGGCATATGCCCCACCAAATTCAAGGTGTTCAGCAAATGCTATTGCCTTTGCAGCGACATGATGAAGATGATAGGAAGACGTAACTCCAGGAAACACCCCAAAGCCGAGTTTTCTCAAAAATGATTTATCCAGATCTGTATCTCCCGTATGGTCTGATAAAATCAATCCCCCTTGTGGCCCTGGTAGGGTTTTATGTGTGCTACCACTCATCACATCTGCACCTTCTCGTAATGGATCCTGGAATTGTTTTCCCCCAATTAGTCCCAAAACATGTGCTGCGTCATAAACAAGATATGCGCCAACATCATGTGCTGCTTCTGCTATTTCTTTTAATGGAGTAGGAAATAAAAAAACAGACCGGCCATTTAATGCAAGCTTTGGTTTTACTTTTTTAATCAGTTTGACGGCGCCATCGACATATATGTTCATTTCTTCATCATTAAATGGGTAAGAAATAAGTTCGACGCCTCTGACTCCCGCTGCTCCCCATTTTCCAAAAGATATATGGGCGCCATCAGCAAGATCCAATACCGTTACAGGTTCTCCTGGTTTTATGAGGGCTTTAAAAATTGCGATATTTGCTGTTGTCCCCGCCGTTGGTCTGACATCAGCATAATGACAGTTGAAAAGCTTTTTTGCAAGTTCCATTGCCTTTTCTTCAACCAGATCAAAAAATTTACATCCTTGATAGTATCTATGACCTGGAGTACCTTCAGCATATCTTCCATGAAAGTCGGTGATAAGCATCTCTCTGCAAAGAGGAGATAAAACGTTTTCACTAGCGATCATTGGAAGAGAGTTAGCAAAAAATTCGTTGTTTTTCTTTGCTTGTTTTCTGATATATTCAACCTCATCAAACCAACTCATAGAAACCACAAAAAGCTGAATATGTGGTTCTCATAAAAAGGTAATGGAAAATGTGTGCTGATTATTGGATAAAAACAATGAGTAGATTTAAAACAAACATCTGAAAAATAGTACTGAATACACAATTTTGTATATACAAAAATATACATATTTAAATACATTAAATGATCCTTAATGAAAAATAAAAAAAGAGATACCGTAAAAAAGTATATAAGTTACAGTTTTTATGCCCGCCTACACAAATGATAGTTAAAAGAAAAACATCAGTCGAGGAATAGTGATGGTAAAAATAAATATTAATATTGAGGGAGAAAACATTTCAGAAGTTGTCGAAGAACTGATAAATGTTGGAATTGGGCTCATAAAATCTAACAGAAAGGAGGCGAGAGAATTAATGAAGATCCTTGCAGATGAAGCTTTAAATGTACTAATGGAACAAAAAATACTGGAGAGAGGTGCGGATCTCTACAGGAAGATTAACAGCGAGATAAACTGGAGCTACAAAAAAGGTAGGAGGTAAATACCTCTCGCTTATCAAAAAAAGCTAGATTTCCAGCAGTGCTCGAGGGGAAGTAGTTAACAACTCAATACCATCTTTTGTTACACGTATGTCATCCTCTATTCTGACTCCGCCGAATCCAGGAACATACACACCTGGTTCAACAGTAAAAACCATGTTTTCCTTTAAATGAACGGTACTATCTGGACTGAATCTTGCCCCATCATGAACTGCAAGACCAAGAGAATGACCCGTGGAATGAATAAAACGACCTTTGAACTTTGTTTTATCAATATATGAACTGACAGCAGAATGTACCTCGCTTGTTTTTGCATCGGGCTTTATTGCATCAAACCCTTTTTGTTGCGCATCGACCACTGTTTCATACATATCCCTCTGCTTTTTGTCTGCCTTCCCAAATACAATTGTTCTTGTCATGTCTGAATTATACTTTCTAACAGATGCTCCAAAATCAAACAAGGCAAAATCGCCTTTTTGTAATCTATTTTTACCGTGGCTGTAATGTGGCTCTGCCGTATTTTTATTAAAAGAGGAAATGGTTTCAAAAGCAGGTTTCTCTGCCCCTAGCTTTTGCAGAAGATAATCTATCTCTGCCGCTATTTCATATTCACACATACCTTCATGCAACATATCTAGGATTTTTCTCATGACAGTGTCTGTTATTGCGCATGCTTTTTTTATGTGCTGAAGTTCCAGTTCGTCTTTTACTAGCCTTATTTTAAGGAATTCTTTCGAAACATCGATAAATGTTGATTGTGGAAGAATATCCGTTAATTTACAAAAATCTCTATGGGAAATACCCGAATAATTCACCCCAATATTCTTTAGGGATGAAAACTTTGCTTTTATAATACGTTCCCGGTCCTCTTTATCTTTATACGCATTAAGAGTGGCATTCGCTTTTCGTGCACTTTCTAATTCAAGTTCAGGTACTAAAAGATCAATTGTGCAATCAGGATGCAATGCAACCATAGATTCTTCAAAAATCCCTTTTTCCAGGCCTGTGACATAAAAGAAATTGTCGTCAATAAATGGATAAACAGAATTTTTTATAAGAATTACATCGACATCTTTTTCAATGATGTTGAAAATCTTTTTGACTCTCTTTTTCACTGAGATATCACCAAATTCATGTGCGGAGCTATATAAACTTGCAAGTAATAAAAAAGAAGCAGTAAGTGTGAAATCAATGGCAATGTATCTACTTTTTTCCAGTAGTAGAAATTAGTTTGTTCAATTGATTTAGGTCATCCCTGATGTTGTCTATTTCTTTCATCTTTTCTTTTTCAAAGCTCTTCAAAATATTTGGTAAATTTTGTGTGAGTTTGTACAGGTGAACCGGTCTTCCTTTACCCTTCTTTTTGATGTCTCGCTTTTTCGCCCATCCCCTTCGCCTAAGCTCTTGCATAGCAACGCTTACTTCAGGCTGTCGAAGATCTGCTCCCTGTTCAACGTCCGCGGAGCGACATTCTTCAACCTGAGAGATATACATTAATGTTTTAGCAAGGTTCTTTGGCATACCGAGGTCAGCAAAGAGTTCGACAACCTTAGCATCCTTGTCGTCTAATACAAATGACCTTTTTCGTTTCATGATTTCTCCTCATGAAATTAATCAATTCTCGACTATATATATTTTTCTTATTTTTCAAATTTTTGATACTTTGCATTAGCTATTTTTTGCCCATTTTTATATATATTTCTATTATTTAAATCTTTTTATCTTTAAGTTACTTTCTTCCAGCATCTTTTTTGCAAGCTCATCAGGGTAATCACCAGAGTAAACAACCTCTTTCACACCGGCGTTTATAAGCATTTTAACACAAACAACACAAGGAGTGTTGGTACAATATAATGTAGAACCTGTTATTGAAACGCCAAAAACAGCCGCCTGAATAATTGCATTCTGTTCTGCATGTAATCCACGGCATAATTCATGTCTTTCTCCAGGTGGAACAGCCTTTTCTTTCCTTATGCAACCTATTTCAGCACAATGTTTAAGACCCTTTGGAGCACCGTTGTACCCTGTACTTAAAATGTGTTTGTCTTTAACAAGGATAGCCCCTACATTCCTCCTTAAACAGGTACTTCTTTTTGATACAACATGAGCCATTTCCATAAAGTATTCGTCGTAGGACGGTCTATTGTTCTCTACCATTTCCACCAATTTAAATTGGAATCACCCCAGACCTTAATAAAATATTGATTTTGTAAACCATAGCTTAATAAAATATCCGGATTTGGGTTATTTTATTAACCCTTTTCAGTTATTTTATTAACCTGTAGGTATTTTGTTAACCTTTTATTCATAGCCAGTAATATGTTGATCATTTGTTACTACCAGTTTCATGAAATCTTCTTTTGTAATAAGCCCTTCTCTTAACAAATTTATATATTTGTCCTCTCTACTCTGTTCTCGTAGCTGTTTTATTTTTGGATGTATTGATTGTTGTTTTTTCGGCATAATGATTTTATCATTAGATATACCTAACATTTTCAAATTTTGATATAAATCTTTAACATTAAAAATCCCATTTGCAGTTACAACCGATTTATCACGAACTTTTAGTAGGTATATATCTCCAAGGCCACGACCATATGAGAAGGTGGTTCCACCAACAATATATATACCTGGAGATACCTCTTTTATAGAATGTCCCCATTCGGTATCTGAACCGCCAAAGTATCCTTCTGCAAGTAATTCACCGGTATCGTTGAGTTTCATAACATATATATCACAATTTTCTGGAGTTTTATAATAATTAGCAACCATAACATATCCTCCATCATGGCAAATATCTATTCCATTTGCAATTTGTCCCTTGTAATTTTTATCCCATATCATCTTTCCATTAGAATCTAATTCTGAAACCCACACTACATTATTTCCTTCTGATGCACTTGCTCCAGCGATTATAAAATTACCATTATCTTTTTGTTTAATATCTTTACCTTCCTTCCAACGAATCGTTTCTATCCAATTCAATGATCCATCTTGGGCTAAATTAATTAAACAAGAACCAGGCAGAGCATATGCAAATCCTAAAGCAAGATAATTTCCATCTTGAGTTTCAATTATTGAAAAGGCTATATCAAATGAAAATTGGGGATTAGAGTCATAAGTATAGTCCCATTCAAGCGCTCCATTTTCATCAGTTTTGATAATCCAAATATCATCATTATAAGGTTGCATTTGTTTTGAACCAGCAATTA
>CP070798.1:83487-139088 GCA_020343515.1 Thermoplasmatales archaeon
CTTCAGTTATTGGAATATCATTTTCATTTGTATCTTTTTCAATGGAGGCAATATAGTTTTCCAGATTTGGGTTATCTTTTAATTTATTGACAGTCTTAATAAACGCATTAATTTGTTCGTCATTTAGTTTCTTTTCTTCATCTAAAATTGTAATAGCTCTGTCAATGAATTTGTCGAATCTATTATCATCCATTCTACTTATTATATCAATGATTCTTTGTGATAATGCATTTCTACTATTGGATGTGGGAAACGGTATTGTTGTAAATTTATTCTTTCCAATATAATCACAAGTCAAATCCCTGCTTTCTTTATCTATCGCCCTGTTGGTTCTAACAGTAAACAACGGTGATGCCTTCACATTAGGTTTAACACTCTGAAATCCACCTACAGAGGTAAACGAGACGCCGATAAGGATGGCAACTGCTATGATACTACCGATGAGTATCTTTTTATTCATTCAATCCACCAACCCCATCCAAATTGTTCAGATATTGATTCCCATATATACTTCCATGAACTACTGGTAATATAAAGCATAAAACATCTATAAAAAACCAAAGTATACGAAACATCAAATCCAGGAGGATATTCGCTTGGTTCGGTTGCTAATTCCCATAATACTGATAATCTAATGCCTCTAAATAATAATATTGAATTAATCAAATAAAACAATAATGGAAATTTGTCTGGTGGTTTATAATTTTGAATATCAGAGAGAGTTATTTCCTTATAATCTGTTGTTAAGTCATTCTCAATTAAATTATATTGAAGCGAAGATACAATAGGCATTAAAAGAAGTAAAGTTAGAACCAGCATACAACCTACTAGGATTGACTTTTTCATTCTTTCCCCATATTCTCATATATGTTCTATTATTTAGTTTTTATCCGTATTTTGGGCTTTTTTGTAACTAATTGCCTTTTTCATCAGAGTAAGCCACTTGTTATTGCCCTCAATCGTTATCCCAGCTTCTTCTGATGGTGTCTTACCGTCAAGAGATTCATGTGGTTTAATGAAATTGTAGTACAATCTGTGACCTTCTACAATCGGTGTAACCTCTGTTTTCAATGCCCTCATAACCTTTTCACGCTGACGGATAGTACCATGCAACCTTTCAACGTGATTGTTATTTGGATGGTGTTGCAACCCTACATTGTATAGGTGGTTTGTCTCAAATATTAAATTTCACAAAATTTTAAAATAATTCAAGTGTAAAAATTTGAAGAGGTTTTTTCTCCTTATAAAATATGTCTTCCTTCGTAAAATATTACATTCGGAACTACTGCTGTCTGTCTGTCTTTTTTAAAAAAAGAAGTCCTTATGGAAAACTTGACAAGGATTCTCTCTCATGAACAATTTTATCATTCAGATAAATCTGAGTTTTTAGTATCGTAGAAATACCCTGGGGAACATCCATGGTCATCTTAACTATCTTTTTCGATCCTGCTGCCAACGAGTATGCCTGGGTTGTTTCCTGATTGTAATAAATATCGTGTTGGCTAAAAAACGCACCCCGGATTTTGAAATCATTAGCTGTCTCTCGCCCAAGGTTTTCCACAACGATTTCCATCTTTATGTAATCTGACCCATCACTACCACTATAGTGTGTTGCATTCTTCCAGCTATGTGTAAGGAGTGGACGTTGCTTTATTGCATAAATCGTTACATTCGATAGGCCTTCATGCTCTGAAGGTATTTTTCCACAAGGCCAACCACTACTGGTCGTTTCTAAAAAGTAATATTCTTCAATGTAGTAGTCATAAGTTGTTGCACTTTCATCCAAATGTACGCCAACTGCCACATGACTTGGTAGCTTCAAAAGTGAAACATTGTAACCACTACTATCAAGAATGGATGCTATTAGTATCGCTTTATCTTCACAATCACCTTTAGCATCTTTTAACGACTCAAAAGGGTAGCGCGGATAATCAGACTCAGTTACATCTTCAACATATTCCAAGTGTTGCACAAAAGATGCTGCAAAATTAATGAATGCCACATCTGTGGACGAATCTGTTATTGATTGCAATCTTCCAACTATCAAATCAACGTATTTATCATCATAACCATCAAAAACATATGCAGCATAGTCTTCTAAAGCAAGACGCTCTAAACTGCTGTAGTGGTCATATAAAAATTCAACATCCGGTAGTACAAGATTTTTATTTCCCATGTATCTCCATCTAAACTTCAACTCTGCAACATTTTCAGATGGAGTGACATTATATGCAATATCGGCAATGTTTTCTCCTTTAGAGTTTTTCAAAAAGAGTTCTAACACACGGTTTCCCATTGAAATACCGTCAATATGTACAAAACAATAGGTATTGCTACTTTGATATGGTAAAATCACTGTCGGTAAAAAAAATGCAGATGATCTTTTGTTGTCAATTTGAACATCTACATTATATGGATATAAGGGAAGATTACCGTGGTTAATAAGAGTTATATTCAAACCAAGGAGCGAATATTTGCCGTCCTCCAACCACCAATATTCAATAACCTCAGCTATAGAGATATTTTGACTCCCAAAAAAGAGTTCGTTTTCGAAGATTACATTTTCATTTTCATCATAGGCTTTTACCTCGTACCTACCAGGAGGAGGAGTTGCTCTGTATTCATCAAGATAGGCCACTGCAGTATGAGCTCCCCTATGGTAATCATCTAAAAAAAGAACCTCTCCAACGGGGCCAAACACCTTGAGCGTCATTTTGTCAGAGGTATTGAAATTAATCTGTAAACTGGCAAATCCATCATCATCGTATATATATGAAGAAATCAATGAGAAATTAGTTCTATTAAAAAGTGTGCATCCCGAAAAGGAACTTACCATTGTAAGAGTAACAACTATAACAACACTTTTATTCACAGACATAGAGCTTTCAATTTTTTTTCAATTACTACACCTAATCTTCTCATACCCTCCTCAAGCTGTTCATTGGTAGAATAAGAAAAGTTCAACCTCATAGACCTACCACCTCCTCCATCCACACAAAAAGCCTTCCCATGCACATACGCAACTTTTTCCTTCAAAGCATCAAGAAACATAATCTCAGTATCAATTCCTTCAGGTAGAGTAGCCCAGGCAAACATACCACCTTGCGGTTTATTACAGCTACAACCATCGGGGAAACAACTCTCCATAGCATTTATCATAATATCCCGCTTTGGTTTATACATCTCACAGAGTTTCATAATATGCAAATCAAGGGAGCCGCTCTTAATAAATTCATTGGCAATAAACTGAGTAAAGGTATTTGTACACAGATCTAAGGCCTGTTTACAGATAATCATTTTTCTCGTCAGCTCCTCATTTGCAATGGTCCATGCCAATCGGAAACCAGGAGCGAGAATCTTTGAAAACGTCGACATATAGATGATATTCTCTTCGTCGTCATAAGCCTTTAAAGGTTTGATGTGAGGAATATCATATCCAAGTTTGCCATATGGGTCATCTTCGACGACTATGAGATCATACTCACTAGCTATATCAATGAGTTTTTTTCGCCGTGATTCAGACATGACAACACCAGCAGGGTTTTGAAAGGTTGGCACAACGTAGACAAACTTGGGAAATAAATTGTCTTTAAGCAGGTCTTTTATTTTTTCTTCCAAGGCATCGATTATCATGCCATCTTCATCAAGGGGTATTCCCACCAAATTAGCTTCATAGCTTCTAAACGCGTTAATACCACCGAGATAGGTCGGAAGGCCAACCAATGGAATATCACCAGGGTTGAGAAAGAGTTTTCCAACAGTATCCAGGGCCTGCTGTGAACCACTTGTAATAATAATATTATCTGCTGTACAATCGATGCCATCTTTCCGTGATCGTTCTGCTATTGCTTCACGTAATTCATCTAAACCCTGGGTTGTACCATATTGTAGAGCAGTTTTTCCATGATGATCTATCACAGATTGTATGGAAGCCTGTAACTCTTGTATTGGAAAAGATTTTGGATTTGGCAGCCCACCAGCAAAAGAAATTATCTCAGGATCCTGTGTTACTTTTAAAAGCTCACGTATCTCTGATTTTCTCATTTTTCCTGCTCTATCCGAATATAGTCTACTAATGTTTTCCATAAACCCTCCAAACCCCTGTATCTAGTAAAGTTTTATATGTATTTCGTAAAAGAGAGAAAAAACGTTGATGTTCTATTCTTTTTTCCGCTCAGGGAATAACTCTTTCAAATGGTCTTCAAAAGCAGGCATACATTCAATGGTTTCAATGTCAGAGTTAAATCTATGTATAAAAAAAGCTAATTCTTCATCTAATGTCATCTGTTCTTTTCGATCAGGAAACATACGGCTTGTTTCTTCCTCAACCTTTTCTTCATCCATAGTTCCATACTTGAACTCAATTAACCATTAATAAGCTTTTCTCATCATTGTCATGGTTTGTAGTAATCAAAAAATTTTTATAACAACTATTTGTTAATAATATTATAAAGGGGAATAATAATATGAAAAAAGGAAAAAATTTGACTCTTGCAGCTATACTTGTACAATTGATATTGATATCTAGTAGTATCAACGCTGTTTATATTACATCAGATCATATACAGTTAGAGAAACCAAACGAAACTACTACAATAAAATTGTTTCAACAGTTTTCAACACCAGAAATCAAAGATAACAACGAATTTCTAAATATTCATGTTAAAGAAGCAAATTCATTTATAACAAATAATGGAGAGCCTGTTTTACCTATTTTCATAAAAACACTTGAATTTCCACTTGGCACTCGAATCAAAGAAATTAGATGCACAAGTTCTGAATCTATTAAAATTCAGCTATCAAAAAAGATTATTCCAGCACCCAAACCAATCATAAAAAATGATGAAAAAGAAATGTCAAATCTAGAAAAAAATGAAAAGATTTACAGTAGTAATAAATTATTCCCAGAAAGTTGGTACTCTTACAAACTCGGTGGCGGGTTAAACAGAAATAACGAACATACAACCTTTTTAACAATACAGATGAACCCTGTAAAATACAATCCAATAGAAGATACCTTACAATTTGTAAACTCCATCAAATTGGAAATATATTATGAAGAGCCCGGTGAGCCGTTTTTGGTAGTTGATGAATATGATCTTCTGATCATTTCAGTTGACTTGTATAAGCCTCTTCTCAGCCCTCTCGTAGATCATAAAGAGAGCCATAACTTACAAACAAAACTAGTAACCGTTAAAGAAATCTATAATAGTGCTTATTTCTCAGCCAGAGGTGAAGACAACCCTGAGAAAATCAAATATTTCATCAAGGATGCCATAGAAAACTGGGGCATAAAATATGTAATGCTAGTCGGAGACTTTAGAAAGGTGCCGTTAAGGTATACCCATCTCGAGACAGATAAAGGAGGCGTCTACGAAGAATTAAAATTTGCAAGCGACCTTTACTACGCTGACATATATGACTCAAAGGGTAATTTTTCAAGTTGGGATAGCGACGACGATGGCATATATGGAGAATGGCCACATCCTCATACAATGGAAGACACCGTTGATCTCATTCCAGATGTATATATTGGTAGGCTAGCATGCATGTTTTCCTTCGAAGTAAAAACCCTTGTAGAAAAGATAATTGATTACGAGGAAAACACCCATGGCTCAAATTTGTTTGATACCATGATTGTCATAGGTGGTGATACATTTAATAAAGCTTGGGAGGGTGGAACAGACTACAACGAAGGAGAAGAAGCAAGCGATAAAGCGCTAGAATATATGACAGGATTTAACCCAGTAAGAATATATGCATCTCTTGGAAACTTAACAACTGAAAACATATACAATGAAATAGGTAAAGGAGCAGGTTTTCTCTATTTCGTTGGTCATGGTAATCCTAAGACTTGGGCTACCTATGATAATGGTGATTATGTAAACTCGATTGGAAGATTTCCAAATAAAGAAATAAAGAAACTTACAAACAGTGAAATGTATCCAATTGTAATGGTTGGTGGATGTCATAACAGCGAATATGATGTCACCCCGTTAAACTTTATAAAGGGACTACTTGAAGAAGGACTCGGTTTCTTTTCATATAGCGAAGACGGTTTTGGTTCATACTATTTATATAAGTGGGTTCTTGAATGTTGGGGCTGGGTTTTTGTAAAAGTTAACGGAGGTGGAGCCATAGCATCAATGGGAAGCGTCGGCTATGGCGGTGTGAGCATTGGAGATCACAATGGCAATGATATACCTGATTGTATAGAGGGTCTTGATGGATGGTTTGAAACACAGTTCTTCAGATTATATAACGAGGAAAACATTACAATACTAGGGGAAACATATGGACAGGTAGTAACAAATTATGTGAACAACTTCCCTGTATATACAGATAGATATGATTGTAAGATTGTAGAAACACACGTGTTACTGGGTGATCCCAGTCTCAAAATTGGTGGATATGAATAACCCTAGTGCATTTGATAAATAATAAAAACTAGGTGTTATAAGATCGTATTAACCAAGCGTTTCTCGGTATTTTCTGATAGATTTTATAGGGATTTTCCACCACAGGTTTTCTATATGCCTCCTCCCGTATAGTATCATTGTTAAAAGACCAGTAATATTTCCGCATGAATTTTCCTTTCTCCCTATATTCTTCTCTTCGCAGTTTAAGAAAATTCTCTTTATGGAGTTCATAAAACAAGGAACGTACATGTTTATCAATAGTCATGTCTTCAATTTCTTTTTCTCCATCAAAAATTTCTTCTACGGTTTTAGCAAGTGACGATGCATCTTCTTGTGTCATTTCAAACTTCTTTTTTAAGGCCTTTACAAATAAACCATTCATATGTGATCACCACAAACCACTCTTTGTTGAGCTCTTTATAAAGGGTTTATTGTACAACCATTACCAGGTATCTTTACAGTTATTATCCAAAAAAAAAAATTGAAAATTCAGGCTTTAGGTCAAAACCGAATTTAGATACTAAATCTTAACAAATCATGTGAGATATTTTTGCCCAAGGAATTTTATAAGATTTAATCCTTTTAGACTAACAGATGAGTACGTCTCTCTCAGGCCAAACGGGTCTGTTCTGTATTTATTAAGCTCTCTTTTAATTCCATCTAGAGACTTGTTGATTGCATATTCTAAGATTCTGTTTTTAATCCTATCTTTTCTAGTACCTCCTCTAAAAGTCTGCATCAAGGATAGAAAATGGCTGTCCTTAATTGATCTAATAGTTTCCATCCAACATTTGTAGAACAGTTCCCATCTCCGTTCTGTGATATTGTCAAAGTTAAAGAAATCACTCTTTTCCAATTCGCTACCTTCAACAGGAGCAAAGTAAAAAATGTAATATAACAATTTGTTTTGTTTTAAGTCATCAACAAGATCCAATGTTTTTGTGACGTCCTCCTCTCGTTCATCAGGCAAACCAGTTATTAGGTGGCACAGGGGATACCAATTATTATCATTTAAAATATTAATAGCGGTTTTAACAAGTTCACTCCAATCATCGGGATTATAAGGTTTAGCTTTTCCCTCCATATATTTTTTTATCAATCTCTCACTGCCTGTTTCTAATCCAACTATAGTGTCTACCGGTAATTCTTTTGTACAACCCATAATATCTGAAATTTCTTCACAGGTTTTTTTTCCTTTAATTGTTGAAGCAATCGACACGTCACTAATGTTTGTATAATTAACATTATATTTTCTTCTTAGTTTGAAAATAGAGTTTATTAAATCTACTATAGCATTATTATTTACTTCCACCTCTTTAGATCCATAAAGAAAAAAATCTTCCGTAATCAGAGACAAGTATTTTATTCCATTTTCAAAATTGGTTTCGATTTCATCTAAAATCCTTTTTTTGGGGAAACTTATCCATTTCATAAGTGTAGGGGCACAAAACATGCAGCCTCGAGGACATCCTTGTGTAAGCTGTACATGTCCCATTCTTGCCGCACCCTTTATAATGGAAAGCTCATCTATGCCAACGGATTTTGCAACAAATTTTTTAGGGAGAGGTTCATTATTCATGGCCATTTGAAATAGTTCAATAGATCCTTCTCCTGAGCCCATTACATAACTATCAATGAGATTGTGATATTTGTTGTCTGTTTCAAACTCTGAAGCTCCAGGACCACCGATTATTATACTAAAGGATTGTTTGCTTTTCATCCTGTTTAATAAAAAGAGTAAATTTAGAAACTCTCTTTGAGTCACCGATTCTCCTCCCCCAAAGATGTTAGTAAGTGTCCATGGATGAGGTTTTTTTGTAAAAGGATCAACAGTTGATACTCCAACGATTTTTGGTTTTAACTTCTTGATTTTCTTAATATCTTGTGGAGGCAATATAGATACATTAAATCCCTCATCTAATAATTTGGCCTCTACTCTCCTAAGAGCATAGGTACATTGTCCTTCTTTGATTTTAGGTAATAACAGGTTTAGAAAAAGTTTTGGTACAAGTCTTTCTGGGAGACATGCAATATGACCTAAGGGTATAATCCCATTATAATCAGTCATTAGAGTTCTATCAGCGGTCAATACGACATCGGTCATTAAAAAGGGTATCTAATAGCAAGTTTATCATATTTACTAAGGGGCCTTACACGATATTAAATAAAACATGTCATCTTATAGTTAACGAAAGTTCTATAATCATATTTTATAATGAAATGAAAATGTAACCATTGCCAAGGTAAAATAATTAGAATCGTTTAACTTAAGACAAGTGAAAGAACTGCTTTTTCTGTGTGCATCCTGTTTTCACCTTGATCAAATACAACACTTTGTAAACCTTCTATTACGCTGTCGGTAATCTCCTCTCCTCGATAACAAGGGAGACAATGCATAAAAATTGCATCACTTTTCGCCTTTGCAATAGTCTCATCATTAATCTGATAGCTGGCAAAGGCTTTCTTACGCTCTTCAATATTTTTATGACCCATACTGTGAAAAGTATTTGCATATACAACATCAGCATCTTTAACAGCTGTTTCTAGGCTTTCTGTTATAACCATCTTAGTCTTTCTTATTTTGGCGTTATCCTCAGCAAAATCCATTACTACTTTAGCAGGTTTCCAACCCTTAGGTAAAGCAACATAACAGTCCATACCTAGTAGGCTACAACAAATCATAAGGGTATGACATACATTCCATGGGTCCCCTACATAAGCAAGTTTATTACCTGATATCTCCCCTTTGTGCTCTCTTATAGTTAGCATATCTGCAAGCCCTTGACATGGATGTGTGAGATCAGTGAGGGCATTTATAACAGGTTTTTCCATATAATGTGCATATTCTTCAACTATATTCTGACCATAGGTTCTAATAACCAAAGCGTCACAATATCTATCCAGAATGCGTGCTGTATCTTTAACAGGTTCACCTCTTGACAACTGCATAGTTTCAGGTGTGGCAAAAAAACTCTGCATACCTAAATGGGCAATTGCAACTTGGAAACTAAACCTAGTACGCGTGCTTGGTTTCTCAAAAACCATGGCAATGGTATGCCTCTGTAAAAAATTGTGAGCTTTTTTCATTTTATGTTTATATTTTAGATCTTTAGCTACCTCCAGAATATAGTGAATTTCTTCTGGCTTGTAATCCATTAACGTTAAGAAATCTCTTCCTATGAAATGATTCTTCATGCTCATGATTAATCAATCCTTAATATCGTAAATGGTATTGTTAATTATCATATATTATATATCAATACCTGAATCAATACATCTAGAAATATTAGGTCATAAGAAAGCCAGAAGTATCTGAAGGTTTTCTGCCCAACCATTTTACTTAAATCCCTCATTTCCTTTTCATCAGCTTTTAATAGGTTATACGAATGATATAGTGCATACAACCATAAAATAAGAAAAGGGACTAAAAATACGGGTGTCAAAACTGTTCTAAGATAGAGAATGATGCCTAAAATTCCAGATACAAAGAACATTATAAAAGAGATTCTTGCAGCATTTTTCTCGCCAAAAGAAGTTGCATATGTACTTACTCCAAGTTTGAGATCGCCTTCTACATCATGTATTCCTTCAGGTAGATCATGAGCGTTATCTGCAAAATAAGTAAAAAGAACTAGGATTATCATATTCAAAAAACCGGAGTAATCAAATGAAATATAACCTAAAAGCGGTAAAGTAGCCATAAATGCTCCAGTTGACGGGAATGTCGTCCATATTGCTAGATATCCAAATATTGGGACAACAACCCATTGTATCGGTGTAAATATCTCTGAATATGCAGGGAATTTGATAAATTTTTTTAAGTATTTATTATGGAATGTTACGAACAAAGCAGCCATTCCTGCAAGAAATAGACACCAGACGCTGACCAATAGTGAAAATAAAAAAGTTGTTGCTGAAAACACGAGTGCTATTGCAAACATTTTTTTAACACCTATTCTTCTAGCAGGTAGAGGTCTATCAGGATGCGCAATAACATCGATATCAACATCTGTGATATCATTCCACAATAAAGTTGCAAAGAATCCTGAGAAGAGTGCCAATATCGTAAAAAGGATTGTTGTTAGTATTTGTAAGTCATACGTTTTAATTCCGTATGCCAGCATTGGTACACTAGAGAACATAAAAACATATTGTATTAACCTAAAACATGAAAATGAACGCCATTTAAATAAAAAATTAGCTATTCTTAGATAAATTCCACGTGTTTTATCTAACAAATTTATCTCACCATATATTTTTAATAGCTTAGAATAGTCCTTATGCTTGATATAAATTGTTAGCTAGATCCAATAAAACATAAAAAGTTTAAACTATTTTTCACTATTGTTGATAACATGGCTCAGTACATTTTTCAAAACTATGATAAAAAAGTGAACATAGGAAAAATAATTTGTCTTGCAAGAACTTATAAAAAACATGCTCAAGAGATGCATGCCACGGTGACAGAAGATCCTATTCTTTTTCTAAAACCTGAAAGTTCTATTATCTTCAACAACGAATCAATTGTGCTCCCAAAAATGTCAAACTGTGTACATCATGAAGTAGAACTAGGTGTAGTCATATGTAAAACTGGAAAAAATATCTCGGAAAAAGATGCAATGGATCATGTGTTGGGGTATGTTGTTGCACTGGATATTACAGCAAGGGATATACAATCTGTAGCAAAAAAAAGTGGTTGGCCATGGAGTATAGCAAAAGGTTTTGATACATTTGCACCAATTAGTTATGTTGTTTTAAAAGATGAAGTACCTGACCTGCACAACCTTGACCTCAAGCTGAAGGTAAATGACAAGTTGAAACAGTTAGCAAACACAAAATACATGATATACTCAGTAGAACGAATAATCGAGTTTGTTTCAAAAATAATGACTCTTAAAAAGGGAGATCTAATACTAACAGGAACCCCAGAAGGTGTAGGAGAACTATTTGAAGGAGATGTAATTGAAGCAAAACTAGGAGATGTTTGTTATTTAAAGGTTAACGTGAAAAGGGAGCAATAATATCACAAAATCTTTTCTTTCAATATACAAGTTTTACACACAATCTGAGATGTAGGTTCACCACATTTTTTACACTGGTTCAAGTTGACTGGTGGATATCTTTGAAATAACAAATCTTTGATGCTTTCATAGCTATTAATGATACTATGCCGGGTACCTGGGTTGTTGTATTCTAGAGTATCAATTATCTCCCGGAAATATCTCCTCAAGGCGCGCGTTGAATATGGACAGTCTGCATTGTGAAAATCTATATTTTTAAGAAGGGCATAAAGCATCACTTCTTTCTCAGGAATGGTTCTAAGAGGCATAACACGAGGCACTAGGCCTGGTTGAATCTTTAAGTGGGGCCCGAGTCTTGCGAGTTTCTGCATATCGCCTCCAACAAAATTCATAAGAATTGATTGAGACATGTCATCTAGATTGTGACCAGTAACAAGCCTATCGATGCCAAGTTCTTTTGTCTTTGTGTTGAGACAAAACCTTCTAAAAACACCGCAATGGGTACACTCCCCCAGCTCATAATGCATCTTAGCTATATCATCCATGGTTTTTCCAATAGCTTCTTTAAAAGAGATTATATGATGTTCGATATCAAGTAAACTGCAGTTCTTGCGAGCAGTCTTGATACTTATATCCCTATAGCCTTTGATGCCTTCATCAACAGTTATTGCATATAAAAAGACGGCTGGCCGCTGAGAGAAAATATCATTAATCACGTGTAAGGCAACTGTGCTATCCTTTCCACCTGAAACTGCAACGCCAATTTTTGAATTATCATTGGTTTTCCCATGTTTTTTAACATCTTTTTTTATTCTTCTTTCAAAATATTCAATGAAATGATTTTTACACAAATGGGTTCCATTGTATCTGATAAAGGTCACAGAGGGCTTTCTGCATTTGATACAACTTATTGTCATTACAAAACCTAATGAATGAGATCTGCTTTTAATTCAAAGGCAATAATGGGATGCTCGAGTTCAAATAGTTGAATAGTCCGTGGATGTAATTCACCAAAGAACCCTATTTCTTTCTTATCTTTGACAATAGAGGCACATCTACCGTTTATGAAAGCAGGATGATCTTTCTCTTTTATAGAAAAACCTAATCCAATGTCTCTAAGCAAAGCCTCGACAATAGATTTAGATTCAGTAAAATTTGCCTTTGCATCTATTTTCATACCAGCAAGATTATAGTGATTTCGTGCATGTTCATCAACTACTATACCCACTTCAAAGATCTGCTGAGGCAGCTGATGATGTCTATTCTCACGTAATAGTTTAAGGAGCGACGGCAAAAGACTTATGCGCAGCACAGAGTATTCTTCACCAATTGGATTTTCTATCTCGACTATGTTACCGATTTCCAGCCCCATATTGGAAAATTCATCTTTTTCATTTGATATAGTAAACGTTGTAACCTCGTTAAATCCAAGTCCAATCATGATGCTTCGTAAACTTTGTAATAAATCATGATGAGGCAAGGTTTCACCAAATGTCAAAGCTTTAGGGAAGGCCGTTTCAAATCTATCAAAACCAAATCCAACTGCTACATCTTCAACGAGATCAATCTCATGTAAAATATCTGCCCTCCAACTAGGTATCTCTACCTCAATTTTGCCTTTGCCCAGTTCAAAAGAATTGTACCCCATCTTCCCAAGACAACCAATAATTTCTTTTTCTTTTAAACTAATTCCTAGAATCTTATTTACATAACCAACTGACAAACTCTTTTTTATAGGATTTAGATCTGGACTAGAATATGTTTTTCCATCGTCATAAACAGTAGTACTGAAAATCTGACTGCCGCGTTCGGCAAGAGCAGTCACTACAATATTCAAAGCATAATTTATGGCTTTTCTATCTGTGCCAGTAACATCAATGAATATCTCTTTTGTAAATGGCGTTACTTCAGTTAAACTACCATTGATAATTGGAGGAAAAGAAAGCACGTTGTTGTTGGCATCTACAATAAGTGGATATCTATCAACATCCTTTAGAAGATGGGCATAATCAACTCCTTTTTCATGCCTCTCCAATATCTCGCTAAGGGTCATATACTCGTCCTTCGCCAAGGGAATAAACTGCACAGAATCAGGTTCAACAGCTTTGTAAGTAAATGGAGGCTTCACTGGCTCAAAGTTATGAACACCTATTGCAACCTTTCTCCGGTTTCTTCCAAGTCCAAAATGAAGTTTTTCTTGCATATCCATGAGCGATGCGATAAGTTCATCAGTCATAGTGACATTTTTTATAAGAGCAGTAGTAACAAAAGGTCTCACATTTTTTACAGATGGATCCACGGCTGTTGAAATATCTGATTTTTTGGCAGTGTATTTCTTTAATCCTGTTTCAAATCCAAAAAAAGCCCTAGTTGCACGTGCAATCCCTTCAACAGATGTCAAATCAGGTCTATTCGGGAAAAACTCTATGCTAAGTTCATCACCTTCAACCTTGTCAAAATCACCTCCAATCATCGGAAGTTTTTCTATCAGTTTTTCCATTGAAATATCGTAACCAAGAAGATCAATGAAATCAGTATAGCCAAATGTTACTAAAGGCATACAAACAGGTGAATATACTTTTGGTTTATATCACCTTTTTCTCCAATATTCTTGACGAAAATACGCTCTAAACCTCTCTTTTTAATTCACTAGAGCACTGGGAAAATGAAATCAGTATAATTGGTTTTACTTGATTTTGGCGGGCATAATATTATATTTTCATAGTAACAAAATTTTATATACACAAATCATTATCAGTTCTGACAATCAATGAAAACATTGATATTGAATATAGATCGTGATGACGATTTTGGCAGAAAGGCGAAGGTAAAGAGCCCCATAGTTGGGGTTCAAGAAAATCTCGACGCTGCCAATAAACTAGGGCGTGTAGATCCCGAAGATTCAGACCTTAATGCCATTTTTTTAGCGATATCCACCTATGATAGATTAAAGGAGAAAGGAAAGGATGTGGAGGTAGCTACGCTTTGTGGAGATATGAGCGTTGGTATAGCATCAGATCAGAAAATTACCGATCAACTGGAAACAGTGATTAAAAAAACAAATGCGGAAGAGGTGATTTTAATAAGCGATGGTGCAGAGGATGAATACATCCTCCCTATAGTTCAATCACGATTAAAGATATCATCCATCAAAAGAGTAAATGTGAAACAAAGTCAAGAACTAGAAGATACTTATTACAAGTTTGTAAAGCTCTTAGATGACGACAAGGTGAAAAAACAGTTTTTCCTACCTGTAGCTTTAATTCTCCTCGTATGGGCAATATTCGCTGTTTTGGATATGGCCGGAGGTGGATTTGGCGCCATATTATTTACCTTAGGTATTTACCTACTTATAAGGGTATTTAACTGGGAGAGAAACATTGCAATGTTTTTCAATGAAATGAAATCTGGATTACTCACAGGAAAACTCTCTTTCTATACATATATAATTGCAATTTTAATACTAGCAATCAGCGCATTCTACGCTTATAACAATACAACATTTAACTCAGAGATGCTATGGGCAATCCCTGTCTTGTCATTTCTAAAGGATATAACCTGGGGCATAGTAACAGCAGGACTTGTAGCCGCATTTGGAAGGGTGACAGATTCATATGTTAGAGAAAATAAGGTAAATTGGTCATACTGGATTATTCCATTTTCACTGTTTGCATTTGGTTTTACTGCTTCTGCTATTTTTGGATCTTTATATGAATCAATACTTGGTGGTTTTTCGCTCGTGCCGTTCCTTACACCTTATTTTATCGGGTATGCCTCTGTAGGGATTTTAATAGCATTCATTGGAGCGGTTACATATCATTATATCAAGGACGTGTACATTGAGGATGAACAGGAATTGAATATTAAGGAATCCACAAGCGAACTTTTGGAAAAGGCTGAGTAGCGAAAGATATCTCAAATTAATTTGAGTTATTTTATTGTGGTTTTGATGGCATATTTCAGGGAAAGGATTTATATACCCTGGCATTTATAGATATTAGAAATGGGGAGAACAACATGCAAAAATCCTTGCTCAAAAAAAGAATTGTCTTCGCCATCACTGTGCTTTTAATTATAGTTTCTACCTTACCAATTTGTTATGCCCATACCTGGGTGGAGCGGGATCACAAGATAGTAGATAATAATATTGAAAAAGGCAGAAATTCCTTTACTATAGATATACATCCTTGCGAGGAGAAAAAGTGGACTTTTATGTTTTATGATGATGCAGACTTTCATCGTGCCTTTGACCCCTTTAATTGGTTCGCAGAAGAAGCCTACTCTAGTGAAAATATTGACGTATTAGTTCTTCAAGATAAAGAATGGAGCCCTGCAAAAATCTGGTATATTGATGAAAATCACGATAAAAACCTCGTGCGTAGGATGGGAGAGGTAAATATGGGGGATCCCTTAATACTTCAAAATTTTATTGAGATTTGCAAAGATGAGTATCCAGCTGAGCGATATATTATTGCTTTTTATGATCATGGAATGGGATGGGAAGGTGCCTGCATAGATGAAACCAGCGATGATTATTTAACAATGGATGAAATGCAATGTGCATTTGCTGCGACTGGTGGGGTTGATGTTGTTTGTTTTACTGCTCCTTGTAGGATGGGGGCCGTGGAATCAGCGTATGAACTGAGAGAATGCACTGCTGTCTATATCGGTAGTGAAGAAGGAAGTGGCTATGCATGGTGGGGCAATGTAATAGGAGATATTTGCGATTCATTGAACCAGAAGCCGAATCAGAGTGTCTTTGAACTCGGTATAGAAATTATTGAGTTGGTGGAAGAACATAGTTACGAATGGCCTCAGTGGAGAGATAATCTTACCATGAGCGCTGTGAGATCTGATAAATTAGAGAACCTAGGAATAGCAATTAATACACTCTCCTTAGATTTTGTCAATGACTACCCAGCATTATATGACCTTGTCTGGTCAGCTTATGAAAATACCTTGTCATTTGGCGCAGGCTATGGTGTGGATATTTATGATTTTGCTCAGGAGTGTGCAAAAGTTATAACCAATCAGACTATTGTTAAAGACCTTCACAATGTCCAAAAAAATGTGTCAGAGGCTGTAATTGCGGAATGCCATGGTGATAATAAAGCCATGGCTCATGGGTTATCGGTATATCTCCCAGATCCAAATTCATCTTGGTGGCACTATGATTTAATGTATTCATTTTGTGGCTTAGATTTTACAGACGATACTTATTGGGATGAATTTCTTATTACCTACCTGAACATTTCTAATGAGACAACAGTGGTAACAATAGATAAACCTCAGAAAGCGTTTTATATAAATAATAATAAAATATTCTCGCCTTTTATCACGATAATAATAGGTGATGTTGACATTAAAGTTACAGCAGCAGATTTAGATGGTATTGATCGGGTTGAGTTCTATTTAGATAATAAATATAAATATAATGATACTACTTATCCGTACATCTGGAGGTGGGATAAAAAACAGCTATTTAAATTTCGATATTCACTAAAGGTAGTTGCTTTTGATAATTATGGAAATAAAACCTATGATGAAATTAAGGTATGGAGGTTGTTCTAATACCCAATCGATTCAGAGAATCAAATCAAGAATCCTTTGAAATTAACATAGATGAAAAGCTTTTATTATAGAAACACTTAAATTTACACATAATATATTATTTTATATATTAGGGATAATTAAAATGAAGAGGACGCTCATAATTATATGGATTTGTATGTTGTTGATTACGGTTTTAGCATTACCTGTTTCCTGTCTCACGATGGAAACGAATGAAAATCTAGATTACTACCAAAAATTTCCTTCAAATATTGGAAATATTAATTATTTTGATCAATCTAATAATGTGAGAGATCCCCCAATTCCAGGTCATATGTCCACACCCTATCCTGAATTTAACACCCAAACTATTATGCGGATAGATCCCGAGCATCATGAATTAATGCCACTCTCTTATAATGATAACGTTGTATTCTTGATTCAGCAATTAAATGAGGAAATGATTTTACAATACTTGGAAAATCTCACCTCTTTTGGGCCAAGAGTTACTGGGAGTCCTGAGTGTTATGATGCGGGGGACTACATCTATAATGAATTTCAAAATACGGGTCTTGATGTACGATTCCATAACTGGTCGTATGAGGGTTATACGGATAGAAATGTTGAAGCTACATTACATGGTATAAACGAATCGAGTGATGAGATTTATATCATCTGTGCTCATTTTGATAGTGTTTCTGGTAGTCCAGGTGCAGATGATGATGGTTCTGGTGTTGCAGCTGTTATGTCAGCAGCCTATATTATGAGTCAGTATGAATTAAATCACACGGTTCGTTTTGTGGCATTTTCAGGTGAAGAACAGGGACTATATGGAAGCTACATGTATGTTCAAGAAGCCAATGGAAATGGTGACAATATCGTTGCTGTTTTAAATGTAGATATGATTGGATTCGCAATAACTTCTGAAGATGGAAATTCTGTAAAAGTATATTTCAATGATGCTTCAGGATGGTTAGTAGATTATACCGCTGCTGTAAGTAATCAATATGACGAATATATAAACCTAGATGTACTTTATAGTGGCTATTCTTGGAGTAGTGACCATTATAGTTTCTGGCTGTTTAACTACGATGCGATATTTTATCATGAATATGAATTCAACCCTTATTATCACTCATCTCAAGATATTATTGAGAATTTGAACGTCACATATTCTATGAAATGTACGAAACTTGTTTTGGCAACACTTGCTGCACTTACCCTACCATCTGGAAAGATTAACATGCCACCAAAGGTACCTACTATCAATGGCCCAACTCAAGGAATCGTAGGAGAGGAATATGAATATTCCTTTGTCAGTATAGATCCTGAAGGATCCGATGTTTACTATTACATAAAATGGGGCGACGGTCAAGTAGAAGAATGGATTGGCCCCTATAATTCTGGAGAAGAAATCAATGTAGCTCATGTATGGAGTAAACAAGGAATCCATAGCATCACTACAAAAGCCAAAGATATTAATGATTCTGAAAGTAGATGGGCAGTTCCATATAGTGTGACAATAGTTGCTGTTGAAATTATCGATATCAATGGCGGATTAGGAGTTACTGCCAAACTAGAAAACATAGCAAAAATCAATGTCATCGACATAGATTGGAGTATCTCAGTAACTGGAGGATTTTTGGGATTAATCGATAAAACAAAATCAGGTATAATAACACATATGTCTGCTGGTGAAACAATTAAAGTCAAAACAAGATTATTCTTTGGTTTTGGTCTGCTTTATATAACCGTAACAGCGGATACTCAAACTATGGATACAACAGGCTTTATTTTTGGTCCACTTGTCATTATTACCTAAAACCTTATCTCTTTTATAAAATAATTTTTGGTTATGAGCTGAAAAATCTATAGAGTTGCTTCTTGTGAGATTTTAAAAATGGTTTAATGTCAAGCGGTTGTTTACGGTTAGTTTATTAAAGTGTTATTTATTTCTGTAAAATTAAATATGTCTTTGATAGATGGTTTAGTGATTTTTTTTGCAATCGTTTTATTGTATTCTTTTATAGTTTTTATTCTCCATAAAAAGGGTGTTCTAGAAAAATATAACATCTCTTTTATGGGGCCAGCCCTTATGTGGCGAACCAAAAGGGGCAGAGGATTTCTTAAAAAACTTGCAGAGAAAAAAAGATTTTGGAAATCTTTCGGTAATTTTGGCATTGTTCTTTGTATTTTTGCAATGATTTTAATGACTGCAATGCTTATCTGGCAGGCCTGGTTTGTTTTTGGATTTACCCCTGAACAGAAAGAGGCGTTGCCAGGCCCTGAAATTGCCCTTATACTACCAGGTATTAACCCAATACTTCCAATCGAATATGTTGGGTATATAATTCTAGCATTTATTGTCGCTATTATTGTCCATGAGTTTTCCCATGGAATTCTTACAATTGCAAGTAAGCTAAAGGTCAAATCGCTTGGAATTCTATATCTTATCTTTCCTATTGGAGCGTTTTGTGAACCTGATGAAAATGGATTGAAAAAGGCGAAAACAAAACCTAGAATGAGGATTTATGCTGCAGGTCCCACAGCGAATTTCGTCGTAGTTTTAGTCAGCATTCTGCTTTTCTCCTTTGCTTTTATGTCCTCGATACAACCTGCAGCAGAAGGTGCCCATGTTTTTTCTGTTGATCAAGATTCCCCCGCTGAAAAAATTGGGCTTCAACCAGGAATGACCATAACATCTTTCAATAACACAAAAGTGACAAATGTTACAGAATATTTTTATGTTCTGCGAAAGACAAATGCAAATCAGACTACAACCATTAGATATAAAAGAGGCGATAAAGAGCTAAATGCAACTGTCACTCTTACTGATAGATATTTAGAACATGAAAAACGAGGCTATCTTAACAATGAATCATTTAAAAACATGGGATACCTTGGAACATTTCTATTGAGGGATGAGGTATTCAATAATTATCTCTCAGCCCTGAAGAATCCATTTAAGAGATTTCCTGACAGTTTTCTGTTATTCTTTGTTATTCCCATTTTAGGCTATTTTCAAGGATATAACCCAATTGTGTCGCCTTTCACAGATTCATATGTAATAACAGGTCCTCTCAGTGTTATCCCGATTAATGTATTTTGGATAATTGTAAACGCATTGTACTGGATTTTTTGGTTAAACCTTGCTGTGGCCCTATTTAATGTTCTCCCTATGGTACCACTAGATGGAGGATTTCTTTTTAACGACGCTATGGGATCTTTTATAAAACGGATAAAAAAGGGTATTTCAGATGAAAAAAGAGAAAAATTAGTAAAAAATATATCGTTGACTATTTCCTTGACAATTTTACTGCTTATTATGTTTCCCTGGCTAATTAAGTATCTTTAGAAGTTGATTTTATCAACTCGGCTCCTTTCTCTATATTAATATTGCAAGGTGTAGGTAGCTTCATACCTGCTTTTCTAAGTGCTTTTTTAGCATGCGGGAGATATTGTTTCATTGTATCAATAGTCATTACTATTTGACTAGCATTTAGCCTCGCACAAGTTCCAACATTTTTTCCATATGAAGATCTCATTCCTTGGGACACTCTATCTGCACCAGCCCCTGTAGCTTGTTTGTTTTCGCGAAGAACAACGTGGGGATACACCCGGATAATGAGTCTATAGTTTGCTGACCCGGCAAATTTTTCCATTACTCTGTTTGCAGAAATTCGAGCTGCCTCCAATGAATTGTGTCTTACCTGGCAGTTCTCATTGGCAATGAGTGATAACTGTATGGGAAAATCTCCTTTTTTATTTCCCATATCAAACTGTGTTATACGCGATGCTGGTACTCCGCCTAAAAACTCTCTTCTCGTTGTAGGCTTTCCTCGTATATATCTATACATGCTACCTGGTTTTCGTGTCATTCTTACAGCCAGCTTTGTTGATTATAGGAAACTCGAAATAAATATGGTATTTATAACACTTTTTACCTATGGATGTTTAATTCCTCTAATACAGTGACCGAGCCCCCTTGACCACAACCTTTAAAACATGGATTGGCTTGCGTAATTTGAAGTTACAAGAGATAGTGAATCAGAATGAACGATAAAATAGTGATGCCTGGAGATCGGTTGTCCACTTCAGAGGAATTGTTACCTGGCGAAGGCACGTTTGAAGAAGATGGTGTTATAAGGGCAGCTAGAGTTGGAAAATTTTTAGTAAATAAAAAGTATATGAGCGCAGAGGTAAAGCCTGTTACTAGTATACCTGTACTCATAAAAAAGGGAGATATTGTTATTGCAAAGGTTGATTCGGTGAAATCATCAATGTTAATTGCTGAGGTATTGCATGTTGTCGGGAAAAACAGGGGAATCTCCGGCGATACATCTGCAACCCTCCATGTATCAGAAATAGCAAGAGGCTACGTGAAAGAACCTGCCACAGAATTTGGAGTAGGTGATTATTTTAGAGCAAAGGTTTTCCAAGTTAAACCAAGTATTCAAATTACCACAAAAGACGGAGATCTTGGCGCCATAAAGTCATTATGTACGAAATGTAGAAATCCGCTTGTTAAAAAAGGCAATATTCTAGAATGTGAGAACTGCGGTAATAAACAAAAAAGAAGAATTGCAACAGATTATGGCGAAATTGATTTGAATAAATTATGACAACAATGTAAAAGGATGATAGCATGGATTTTAAAAAAATTAAAAAAACAGCAAACGAACTCGAAATAGAAATTGGTGACGAATACGAGAATATTCTCAATCCCATTACACACATCCTTTTAGAGAATAAAGACGTAGAGTATGCCGCATGTATGACAGATCATCCTCTTTCTACTAAAAGACGATTGTTTATCCGAGTTAAAAAAGGCACTGCAGATGATGCTTTGAAAAACGCTGTGAAGTATTTGAAGGATGAAATAAAGAAATTCGGTAAAAATTTTGAATAAAAAGAGTTTAAAGTAGATGTCAGATTTTGAAAAAAATATTGGTATCGAGACTTATTTTACACCTCAGCCCGGCATAAGTGGAAAGCTCCGAAGCATTCCTGAAGATTTTATTGTTGAAGAAATTTTCTTATATCCAACGAGGAAAAAGGATGGATCATACACTATTGCTGAGGTATCACGCAAGAACTGGGAAACCCATACACTGGTCAAAGAGTTATCAAAAAAACTACATATTTCAAGAAAAAGAATAGGTTTTGCAGGTACAAAAGATAAAAGATCCTGTAGTACACAACTGATGTCTTTTCATAATGTCTCTAAGGACGAATTATCTCACATTAAGGTTAAAGATGTGACAATAGAAAACATCTGTAGTTCTGATAAATCTGTAAAAATAGGGGATTTGCACGGAAACAGATTTGAAATAACTATAAGAAATATTGACAACGATGTCACATCAGAAAAAATACAGGATACTGTTTTATATCTGGAGAATCAAGTCGGGTTTCCAAATTTTTATGGTGTTCAACGTTTTGGCATTGTAAGACCTATCACGCATATCATCGGCAAACACATCATAGAGGGAGATTTTAAGAAAGCAGTTATGAGCTATGTTGCCAACCCCATGAAAGGAGAAAGTGAAGATACGTATAAAGTAAGAGAGGAGTTGGAGAAGTCACATAATTTTTCACAGGCACTCCAGTCGTATCCAGACGTTCTTAATTTTGAAAAAGCAATTCTAAACAATTTGGTTACAGACCCAGATGATTTTATAGGTGCGCTGAAAGAGCTACCCCGAAATCTTTTGACAATGTTTATCCATGCATATCAATCTTATCTTTTTAATAAAATTTTAAGTGAACGTATCCGTAAAAAAATTCCTATAAACAAAGCAATAGTTGGCGATATCGTGTTGCCTATTAGAAAAAACAGAAGAGATGATAACGGCATCATTGTAAAAGAATCGAACATTGAAAAGGTAAATAACCAGATCTCAAAAGGGAAGGCAGCTGTTAGCGGGTTGTTAGTTGGTAGTGATTCAATTTTCTCCAATGGAGAAATGGGTGAAATAGAACGCAAAAAAATTGAGAAAGAAAGAATCGATTACAGAGACTTCATCATCCCTGAAATTCCCTTTATTTCTTCATCAGGGTCTAGACGTGCGCTTTTAGCCACAATAAACAATATGAATTGGAAACTATATGATGACAGAGTAAACGAGGGTAAACAAGCGCTTTATTTGAAGTTTGAATTGCAAAAAGGATGCTATGCAACCTCTCTTCTGCGGGAATTTATGAAGTCAAGGGATGCAAAAAATTATTAAATAGATGTGACGGAAATGGTTTTAACGGGCTTTTACCATTACGTTGTCAATCCTGTAAGGTAGTATCATAATTCGGTGAAAAAATAATGATTCAATATTCGCCTCAGAAATACAACCCGAAAAAGGTTGAAGAAAAAATATTGAAATTCTGGGTAGCAAATAGCATTTTCAAAAAATCTGTCGAGCAAAGAAAAGGTTGTAAACCCTATGTTTTTTTAGAAGGCCCTCCAACAGCTAATGGATTGCCTCATCCTGGCCATGTTCTTACCCGGGTCATGAAAGACCTAGTGCTACGTTATCAGGCCATGAATGGATATTACATCGAGAGAAAGGCAGGTTGGGATACACATGGTCTTCCTGTAGAGATAGAGGTGGAGAAACAGCTTGGATTAGAAGACAAACAAGCTATTGAAAAATATGGAATTGCCAAGTTTAATGAGGAATGTAAAAAAAGCACGCTTAGATATGAACGCGCCTGGGTTGATATGACCCATCGTATCGGGTTTTGGCTAGACATGGACAACCCATATATCACCTTTAAAAACGAATATATTGAGTCTGTCTGGTGGTCTCTTAAACAAGCATGGGATAAAAAATTGCTCTACAAGGGCCATAAGGTTGTCCCTTACTGCCCTAGGTGTGGAACCGTGCTTTCTGCTCATGAACTTTCACAGGGATATAAAACGGTAGAGGAGCCCTCCATTTTTGTGAAATTTAAACTGAAAAATGAGGATGCATATTTTGTCGCATGGACTACAACTCCTTGGACTCTTATTTCAAACGTAGCGCTTGCTGTTCATCCGGATGAAACCTATATAAAAATACGTTATAGAGGACGGGTCCTTATTTTAGCGGAGACCCCTGCAGCCGCTTTATTAAAGGGCCAGGAATATGAGCTACTCGATGGGTTCTCTGGAAAGGAACTTGAAGGAATAGAATACGAGCCCTTGTTTGACTTTGCAAGACCAGATAAAAAAGCATGGTATATAGTTTTAGCTAATTTTGTAACCACGGAGGAGGGAACAGGGATTGTTCACATTGCTCCTGCTTTTGGTGAGGACGATTACAACGTTGGTCGACAATACGATCTCCCCGTTGTTCAATTGGTCAAGCTAGATGGGACTTTTCCTGATGAAGTTACACTGTGGAAAGGGCAGTTTGTTAAGGACGCGGATCCTAGCATCATTGAATATTTAGAAGAAAGGGGTTTACTTGAGGGGACAAGAACCTATACCCATGAGTATCCGTTCTGCTGGCGTTGTGACACCCCACTTTTGTACTATGCGATGGAGTCGTGGTTTATAGCTATGTCTAAGGTACAGGAATCCCTGTTGAAAAACAATGATCAGATAAATTGGTATCCAGAGCATCTTCAAAAAGGACGTTTCGGGGATTTTATCCGTGAGGTAAAAGACTGGGCTCTATCCCGGGATCGATATTGGGGGACCCCGCTACCTATTTGGATTTGTGATAATAACAAATGTAGAAATATTTTATGTATAGGTAGTGTTGATGAGTTAAAACGTTTAAGTGATACCTTCCCTGCAGATTATGATTTTCATAAACCATTTGTCGATGAGCTGGTAGTTCATTGTCCAAAATGTCAATCTCAGATGAACCGGGAGAAAGAGGTTATTGATTGTTGGTATGACTCGGGGTCTGCTTTTTTCGCTCAGTGGCATTATCCCTTTGAAAACAGGGAAAAATTCAAATCTAATTACCCAGTAGATTTTATCACCGAGGCGCTTGATCAAACCCGGGGATGGTTTTACTCTCTGCTGGCGACTTCAACATTTTTATTTGATAAAAACCCTTACAAAAACGTGTTAACACTTGGATTAGTTTTGGATAAAGAGGGTCAGAAGATGAGTAAAAGCAAACAGAACTATGTTGACCCAAATATAATCCTTGATCACGAGGGCGCTGATGCGCTTCGTTGGTATCTCATCTCTGCTAATGCTCCTTGGATGTCTACACGGTTTTATGAGGAAGCAGTAAAGGATACTCTTGGTAAATTCATCCTCACTCTTTGGAACTCGTACAATTTCTTTACCACTTACGCCTCCTTGGATAAATACGATCCAAAAAAAGATGCTATTATTAAAGAGAGGAGACAGCTTTTAGATAAATGGATTATAAGTAGATTCAACGGAATCATTTCCAAAGCTAGAAAAGATATAGAGACCTTCGATATTCATAAGGCCGCTAGAGTTATTGAGAATTTTGTTATTGAAGACTTTAGCAATTGGCATCTCCGTCGTTCACGGAAGAGGTTATGGGTCGAAGAAAAAACTGAAGACAAGCTTTCAGGATACTCAACAATGTATGATATTTTCCTTGGATTGTCTAAACTTTTAGCACCATTCATTCCTTTTATTACTGAAGAAATGTATCAAAATCTAAGAACTGGTGATATGCATGAAAGCATTCACCTATGTGATTTTCCTGAGCCGGATGAAGAACAGATGGACGCAAAACTCGAGGAAGGGATGGAAAGGCTAAGAGAATTGGTAGAAATCGGGAGGTCACTTCGATCAAAGATTGGGATCAAAGTTAGGTACCCTTTGAGTAATGCTTCTATAGTGTGTGAAGAAAACGTTGAGAATTCAATTAAAGATTTGTTAGATTTGTTGAATGAGGAAATCAATGTAAAACATATTTCTTTTGCTAAAGATACTTCTCAGTTTATTACTAAAATAGTTAAACCAAATCACTCTAATTTAGGTCCAAGGTTAAAAGAAAAAGTCAAAAAGGTCATCGATAAAATAGAAGGCATGGACAAAAACAAATTATATGATAATCTCATAAAAAACAAACAAATCATTGTAGAATTAAATGGTGAAAAAATAAAACTCACCATAGATGATTTTGAAATAGTTGAAAAAGAAAAAGCACATTTTGCTCGTGCCGAAGTCGGGGATATAATTCTTTTCCTAGATATGACTATTACACCAGAATTAGAAGCTGAGGGTTTCGCGCGAGAATTAGTGAGAAGAATTCAATCTATGAGAAAGGAACTAGACCTCGATGTGGAAGACAAGATTAATACAGAAATCTTGGTAGATCAGGAGAAAAGAAAAGCTTTAAAGAAATGGGAAGACTACATATTAGTAGAAACAAGGTCTAATAAAATATCCTTTGTTGAAAAACCTAGTGGAAAACTTGTGAAGAAATGGAAGATAGACGAGTTAGATGCTGAAATTGGAATAAACAAATAAGATTTTTTATTAATTATTTAATTAGAAAAATTTATAACTGCCAATGACGATATAAAAAATCTGATATGAAAAAAATGGATGAGAGAACTAAAAAAATTAGCGCTGCCTTAATCATGGCAATTATGTTTTCGCTTATTCCATTGTCTGTGACTACAACTGCAGAAAGTAGTCTAAAAAATGATGATTTCACTCTTTATATCTTAGGCGGAATTGGATACACGATATATATTGATAATAAATGGGGAGATCAAGAGTTAATCGTAACTCACACTGCCTTCGGTAAAGGAATTTTTAGAAACAATGTTGTTAGAGATATCAATGACAGTTTTAAGGTTTACCCTGGAAGTAGACATATTATAACCGTTCATCCTGTTTTTTGTGCAACACCCTTTGTAAATTTAACAGTAACACTAGCTGCAGGTAATAAATCATTGACTAGAAATGGAATACAATTTTTCTCAAAAATCCATATATTTTTAACTGGTCCAACACGTATTTAGAAGCAAAATTGGCATTTAGAAGTATCCTTTTTGTAAGGATTTTATATAAATTAATTGTAGTTTGAAATAATTAAATTTACATATTTCAAAGATAATTTCTCATATTAGTATATATTTGCAAGCTAATTTTCATTTACCAAATTTATTCTTTATAATAAGGAAATTAGTTAAAGATAAAATTAAAAAAATGACTTCATTTGTCTGACACTTTTGACGATCAATGTTTCATTTTATTTAAAAATTTTTCTAGAGTTTTACACGTAAGAATCACCAAAGTATGGAAACGTGGAGAAAAAATTAGTACAATAACTTGTTTTGTTTTTTACCCTAAGAATCTATCCTATTTTCTTTTGGTAAAGTTTATAAACAAAAAGTGTATTTGTGTTTCATGATAACATTTAACAATTTAAGTTAGAGTGGAGTTAATGATGGAAAGTAAATACATTAAAAAGTCCATATCAATTGGGGTAATACTAATTCTTCTTTCCGGAATTGTTTTTGTCCCATCTATTAACGCAAATCTAGATAAATTGTATGATGAGAGAAAATTAATTGAAATTACTACAGAGGTCAGTGGATTAAAGGGTGTAAAAACTCATTCTGTCAAACTTACTCAACAAGAGGTAAATGAGTTAGGCGATCTATTTGAAACTATCAAAGAACGATTAGATGGTGTTGAAACACGAGGAGAAAGTGTAGAGATATTTAATTGGGCTATTTTAAAATTGAATGAAAATGGATTACTTCCAAAAGGTAAAGGAGTCGAAGAGACACTATCCCTAATGACAGGTAAATTCAATATAAACAAATTTGACAAATCAGTTGAAAAAAGTGGTGAACAAAATAAACAATCAATTGATGATAATGAAAACCGTTACTGTTTGATTGCTGGTCACACGCGTTTTTCATTATTTGCAAGTCTTAACTCAATACCGCGTTTGATTCTTTTATTTCTATTATCACAAATCCGAATTTATCGGGGTTATCTAATGATCTACCTTATGGGAAAGATTCATGATTTAACAAATTATTCATTCCCATTACTATCATTTATCTACGAAAAACGTCACATAAATATATTTGCTTTGTATTTTGGTCTATCCCTTTTTCTAGGTATTGCTCTCCCATTTCTTTTACCTGTGGACATCGGAGGAATTATTACCTTTGGATTTTCTTTTTATTATGATCCATGGTATGGCTATACGTATACTCCTTCCAAAGGGTGGGTATTCACAAGTGGACAAAATGGTATTATAAAATGGAACAACACCTTTTATGGACACCTTAGTGGAGATACTCTCTGTGTAGGCACCATAGGATATACAGGGATTAAAATCTGGTTACCGCTCAATACATTTTTCTTGGGCTTTGCTTCAAAGGTAAAACTCGATACAGATCACCCTTAATATGAGAGAACCTTTGTTTTGATTTGTTGTGCATAGCAATCTTAATCATGGTTTACAGTTAAAAAGAGTAAAAGTTTAATTGTGCCCAAATTTATTTTATATGAATCTTATTATCACCTGATGATAAGTCTAGGCATTGAAGGTACAGCACATTCTATTGGTGTTGGAATTATTCAAGATTTTAAAGGAAAATGCCACGTTCTCTCTAACCTAATAAAAACTTATACGCCAGAAAAAGGAGGTATTCACCCAAGGGAGGCTGCAAACTATCATGCTGCCCATATTGCTGATTTGATTAGTGATTCTGTAAAAAAAGCAAATCTTAATTTTTCTGACATTGATTTGGTATCGTTTTCACAGGGCCCTGGACTTGGGCCATGCTTGAGAACTGCAGCAACTGCAGCCCGTGCCCTAGCATTAACTCTTGATAAACCGATCATGGGAACCAATCACTGTGTTGCTCATCTGGAGATTGGAAAGGGGACTATTGATGAGTGTACAGATCCCGTGTTGTTATATGTTTCAGGTGCAAACACACAAGTTATTGCTTTTGCAGAAGGGAAATATCGTGTATTTGGCGAAACACTTGATGTGGGAATTGGCAACTGTCTCGATAAGTTCGGTAGAACTGTTGGCATAAAATTTCCATGTGGACCAAAAATCGAAGAAATGGCAAAAAAGGGGGAGAGGTATCTGAATCTACCATATTCAATAAAGGGAATGGACATTGCTTTTTCAGGGTTGTTGACTGCAGCAGAACATTTCTTTCATAAGGGGAATAAATTAGAAGACATTTGCTTTTCGATTCAAGAAACTACATTTGCGGCACTTACAGAAGTGACTGAGCGGGCGATGGCTCATACTGAAAAAAATGAGGTTTTACTTGGAGGAGGTGTTGCAAGCAATACTCGATTGAGAGAGATGGTAAACATTATGGCGCAGGAGCGTGAAGCATCTTTTTTTGTTCCTTCCCAGAGGCTTTGTCTTGACAATGGCGCTATGATTGCGTGGCTCGGCTTCTTAATGTATGAAAATGGTATACGGATGAGTATTGAAGAGAGTGTAATTAATCAACGTTTTAGAACAGATATGGTGGATGTGACCTGGCGTGGATAAAAAGATTATTTATAAAGGAGCAGAAGCGGAAATCGTTTTATCCCGTTATTTGGGGGAAAAAGTTGTACAAAAAAGGCGAATACCAAAATCGTATAGAATAAAAGAGATTGATTCTTTTCTAATTTCCTTTAGGACAAAGGAAGAGGCAAAGTTGATTTCTGAAGCACGCTCTTATGGCGTATCTGTTCCAATAATCTACGATGTTGACCTTGAAGGAGGAGTCATTACTATGCAGTATGTCGCGGGAAGACGGATAAAGGATATCTTGAATGATTTGGATGAAAAAGAAAGAAAGCGTATATGTATTATGATTGGAGAAAGTGTAGCAAAGCTCCACAACAATGATATTATCCATGGAGATATCACAACGTCAAACATGATACTTCTTGATGATAGAATACATTTTATTGACTTTGGTCTCGGTGGTAAAAATAGTGAGATCGAAACAAAAGGCGTAGACCTGCATGTTCTTATGGAGGCTTTTGAATCTACTCATTCTCAGCATCCAAAATGTTTTGACTATGTACTTGAAGGCTACAAAAAAGAATTTCTCGGAAATACAGATACAATCGTTAAAAAAATTAATGATATCGTTAAAAGGGGGAGATACAGATAAAGACAATCTATTTTATTACTGGAAATGAGGGGAAATTTTCTGAGGTAAAAGAAAAATTGCAATGTCTCCATATTACAGTAATTCAAAAAAATGTTGGATATCCTGAGATTCAGGCAAATTCTCTTGAAGAGGTCGCTGGCTATGGCGTAGAACATATAAAAAAAAGATTTCGCCATCCTTTTATACTTGAAGATGCAGGGCTTTTTATTGATGCATTGGAAGGTTTTCCTGGCGTATATTCCAAGTATGTATTTTTTACCATTGGATGCAAGGGTATTCTAAAGCTATTGGAGGGAAATAAGAAGCGGACAGCTGTTTTTAGATCGGTGTATGTTTATTCTGAACCATATAAAAAACCCTTGTTCTTTATAGGAGAATGCCATGGGACAATAGCCACTGAAGAAAAGGGAGAAGGTGGTTTTGGCTATGATCCCATATTTATCCCTGACGGTAAAACAGTAACATTTGCCGAGATGAGTACTAAAGATAAAAACAGGGATTCTCATCGAGGAAAAGCCCTAGATAAACTCATTGATTTTTTAAAATAAAGATGTTAATAAGAAATAAACACAAATAGTTAATTAGAGAAAACAGTCAAAGGTTCATTACCCATCTTCACAACTCAATAGTCCTATTTTGCAAAAGTAATTTAAAATATTAGGATATTTAAAAGTATGTCAAAGAATAATCATAAAAATAGAAAGTTTTAAAAAGACATGTTTATAATAATGGGTAGGATATGTCTGCTGCAGAGAAGGATATGGATGAAAATATACTAAAAACTAGATATCTTCGTGCATCTAAAATAATTGTATTACTAGCGGTAATATTCTCTATTTGGATCGTTTTTTATATAACTAGTGTGTATTTTCTAGGATTTGGGAACAAATGGGCACTTCTAACCATGGATCAATGGGTTCTATCAAGTGTCGTTGTTTTCAGTGTGTTTGTTGGCCTCGAAGTACTATTTGTTCTTCATCATTTCATGGTTAAAAGGAAAAGAATTGAAAGTGAAAAAACGAAACCTCAATTATTTAAAGGGAAAAAATTACATGTATATACCCTTCCCATGGACTCAAAGGGAGGGATTTTCAGTAAAACCTTTATAAAAGTTGATGAGGACAATATATTGAATTTGCGATTCCAGATGATTCCGCCATATGAGCTGTGGGGAAAAAAAGGAGAATAAAATTATTGGCTTAGTAGTTAATGCACTCATTCATTTTGACAATAAATGGTTCTACTAATTTAAAAGCCATTATTTTAGAATAAATTCCATAAACATTTATATACTATCTATAGATATTAGTATAAGGAGGAAAAAATATGAAAAAGAATATCTATAAAAAAGGCTTAGTAGTTGGTATTATAATAATTTTTTTCGGCCTGGCTGTTATGCCAGCAATAGAAACATCAACTTTAAATGACTACCCGCTTCCGCCGCCAACTCCTACGGAAATGATTCTTGAACAGTCTATTTTTAGAAGGTCATCAATAAGGGATTTTACTGATGAACTAGTTACAGATGAAGATTTATCTACAGTTCTTTGGGCTGCCTATGGCTATATCAACGATGAAAATCGAACTGTTCATGGAATTGACGGCATACATGCCGCCCATATCTATGTATTAAAAGAAGATGCTGTCTATAAATACCACGCGTTAAACCATTCACTTATCTTCTATAAGACAGGAGATTATAGAGATATTGGACAATATGATGCTCCAATTCAAATAGGACTAGTATGGGATAAAAATAAAAGCAGTCAGGAAAATTATGTAGCTGCCGAAATCGGACAAATCGGTCAGAACATTCAGTTAATGGCAAATGCCCTTGACTTGGGAACAGTAGTTACGGTAGGATGGCCACTAGCAGAAATTGGTCTCCCCTCTAACGAAGTAGCAAAAATTATTATGCCTCTTGGTCATCCAAAGTATCCATATGATTTTATATATCTGCCTCTGGTATTATCATTTCTTCCTCGTATTAAATACTCCAACACGTCTCTAACGACTGCAATAGAAGAAAGAAACGAAGCAATATACTGGGAGGATAATTTAACAAAACAGGAGCAAACACAAGCAATATGGTCATCATATGGATTCTCATATCTGTTTGATAACAGTGAATCTAGTTTAGATTACTATATAAGAAGGCATCGAACCGTTCCAAGTGCTCATGGATATTATCCATTACAAATGTACGCTGTAACTGAAACTGGAATTTACAGATGTGTCCCCAATATCTATAACCCTTTATACGGATTTATAACTTTAATTTATGAAATATTTCCAAAATTTCCGATTCCAGTGTTGGCTTTTATGCTTAAAATCAGAAAAGGGGACCATCGTGAGGAGATGGCTCAGTGTTCTTCTCAACCCTCTATTGCTTCAGCTCCTCTGCTCATTATTTCAGTTTTAAATCTAAAAAAGACAAAGCCGATTGGGTGTGATGATTTTTCAGGCGAAGAATTTCGTTGGTTATGGTATTTTGAAGCAGGAGCATCAGCCTATAACGTCCTTTTAGAAGCAACGGCATGGAATCTCTCAGCAAACATTGTTCCCCCCACAAATATTGAATCCATCCGCTCTCTCCTTAAATTGAATGACAACTTCATACCCCTACTTATTATGCCTGTGGGCAAATAAATAAGAAAGAAATTTGGGATTATAAAATGATTAACAATCTAATTATCTTTACGCCTTAGTATGCTCGAAGTGTTATTAATTTGAAGAATTGAAATTCAAATGTAAGTAAAGTATTAAATGTTGCATTCGTTTTTTGCACTTTTTGTAAGATTTTTTCCAATTTACAATGCCAATATTTAAAGCAAAAACGAAAAGTTTATTAAGTAGGATTAACAATTGTTAATATGTGGGGGTCTAGTCAAGAAAATATAATTCTGACCTAACTTTTTGCATTATAATTTCCTCCCTGATTAGACCCCTAACATTCAATCTCATTTCTTATATTAAATCTATAGCCTGTATATGGCTGTTTCATTTCTTGCCAGTTTTGTTGGATGGATGAAGCTTTTTGACGTTGTTATTTTTATTTGTTTTTTTCGCAATAACAAGATACCTCCAATGGCGCTCATCTGGAAAAGCTAAAGAAATGTCGTGAAATCCTATATTTTTTAATTTTGCCATAACTTCATTATGAGGGAGATGGTATGTTTTTCCAACCGCAATTTCTTCAAATTTTTTAAAAATACTATTAAAAAATCCTTTTGGAAAGAATAAATCCATGATAAATGCCTCCCCTTGGTTTTTTAAAACCCGGAAGGTTTCTTTTAAGACATTATCTTGCTCAGTTTTTTTCATATGATGTAATACATTTATTAACAAGGCAATGTCAAAGACTCCATCTTTAAATGGAATTGAAGAACCATTACCCTGAATAGTTGTGATTATAGGGCTTTTAGATCGCATCAGCATTTGTTTTGAAAGATCAACAACAGTAACAGAATCAACTTTGTTTATTATTGAATTTGCAATAAATCCTGTACCGCCGCCAACATCAACCACATTTTGATTTTTCTTGAGGTTTAAATGGAGTCGTATTAACTTTAATGCTACTTGATAATCTCTGAGAAAATACTTTTCAATGAAATTATAACAAAAATACACAGTATCAAATGAATGTTTTGACATAATTTTTCCTCTGTAAAATGGTTTCTGTATTTATAAATTAATTGTAGGTTGTTTTTCTTATGTGTTTTGTCTCTTCTCAGTTAGAGGCACGAGATTGATTTTCAAGTAAAAAAACAAGAGTATCGTGAAAAATGTTATATTTTTTATCGTTAATAAGATTTAAATATGTTAAATGCATTAACATTTTATAGGGAGGTATAAATGCAACATAACTTACCTACAAAAGGAATTGCGGTTGCAGTAATAGTTTTATTTATTGGAATGAGTGTCCCATCAACTGGAAACATGGTATTTTTTGATGATATTACGCCCCCTGTTACCACTATATCATTTGACCCACCACATCCTGATGGAGATAACGGCTGGTATGTGAACAATGTTACTGTGACGTTGAATGCTACTGATGATGTGTCTGGAGTGAAAGCGATATATTACAAAATTCCTGGAGATGAATGGAGGAATCACACTGGAGATTTTCTAATTTTTATATTAGATTATGACTGTTTACAAGATGGTTTGATTGAATTTTATTCAGTTGATTACGCTGGAAATCAGGAGGAGACAAAATCAGTACTTATTAATATTGACCAACTTCCACCTGAAATAGAACTTGAGTGGGAGGTATGGAGGGAAGGTTGTAAATGGTGGGTTAGATTTACTAATATTGCTGAGGATGCATGTAGTGGTATGGACAGAGTAGAGTCCTTTATCGCCGATACGGAATACGAAATCGTTACTGGTGGAGGACCAACCTATACATTTGAAATCCTAATGTCGAAAGCATTAAAGC
This sequence comes from Thermoplasmatales archaeon, assembly GCA_020343515.1. GTDB lineage: Archaea > Thermoplasmatota > E2 > DHVEG-1 > DHVEG-1 > JAGLML01. The sequence goes on from CP070798.1 coordinate 118,008, forward strand.
ATATTACTTTCTCGTTCTATTGCTATGACGAGGCAGGAAATGTAGCTATCGAATCTGTAAATGGCTCAGAGATTAAATCCTACCCCAACAGTCAAAGTAGTAGTACCCAGCAGTCAAGTAATGTGTGGTTCCTACGGTTTCTCGAGCGATTTTCATTATCGAAAAGGTTGTTGAAACATCCAATATTCAATAGACTATTTTGTGTGAATACATAACGTTTACAAAATTATTTTTTTATCATTCCCATTTCTGCGAGTTTTTCTGGGAGATATGTATCGGTGACATAATCCAGACCGTATTTTGCCAGGGCCTGTTGTTCAGATTTTTTACCCAGATTTAACTGTAGTTTAATCTCCTGTTTCCAGAATGATTCTTGAAATCGAGGATCAGTCAGTTCACTTTTTAACGCGTGAATATCTTCCTTTGTTAATTTATCAGTTGGAAGTTTATAGTTCTCAATATCTGAGGGTGTTACACCAAGAAATTGAGCTCCAGGTGTAGCAAGATATTCAGAGATATGCGCGGTTTTTATAGCACCATATGCTACACTTCCAAAGATTCTATAACTCCAAGGATCACAATCAGTAAAAACGAGAACAGGAAGTTTATTCTCCTCATGTAAACGCTTAATGAACCGTCTCGTTGATCGAGCAGGTTGTCCCTTTAAATGAACAAGAATAGATCTGTTTGATGTATCAAAACCGTTCTCAACAAGTCGATCGAACATACCACCAGTTTCAACTGCAAGAACAAAGTCAGCATCTACCCCTTTAAATGATAGTTTTTCTGGTTCAACATTATATGGGATAGAGTAACCTGAGTCACCTACATCATCTTGACAATGGATTTTCTTTTTCGTTTTATTACGAGTCACCTCTTCAACGGTAAGATTACCAATAACCCGCGCGCCATCTTCCTCTGGCCTGAGTTTAAAATCCTCTCTCATGCAACTCGTAATCACTTCTAGATCCTCTGCAAGCGAATCTGATTCTGGCTGGGAATTGAATTTTGCAAGATCCCATCCTTCAGAGATATAGTACATCTCTCTAAGTGTCGATGATTTGTTTGCCTTTATCATATCCTTAATAAAATCTACCATATACATGGTGCGAAGCATCATATAAGCCCCGTCTAGTGATTTCGCTGATCTCTCGGTCATATTTTTTCCATATTTCCACACGTTTAATTTTTGGTCAAATTGAATATTGGATTTGGTACGTGAGGGAAGCTGCAGATAAGGAATTTCTGAAACCGTAAGATCGTCATAAACCTTTGACGCGATCGAATCAATCCTTCCAATCACCTTAGTATAATCACGTGTCATTATTACTCACCTTCCCATTTATCAGCCCCTATAACATATGAGGCATTGATACTCTCAATATATAAATCGTTTTCATCAAAATCGCCTTTGTCTAATCCTGCAAGCTCAAAAAATATATCTATTTTGTCGGCGGGCGAAATAGTGTCAAGATTCCATTTTATGAAATTATTAGTTATTTTCATTGGTTTCGGTGTAACTGTTCCAACAACAGCATCTTCAGGTATCAACGCATAGAGCTTAAATTTCTGCGGTTTATTCTTATAATTCACAACCATGATTGTACTCTTTGTAATCCAACCCCCTTCACGTTTTTCAGTAGAATCATCAAATAAGGTTGACTGAACAGGCTCCGGCGAAGTTTTTTCATATTCAATTAGATCCTCAATCCATACAACATCCATTATCTTTGTTATCACTTTGTCAAGAGAGGGTACTGGTTTATCCAGCATATTTGAAGATTTTTTTGCTATCTCAGGTAAAATTTTGGTAATTAACTCAAATTTTTCTCTTGTTTTCACCCGCCGCACTTTTTTATTTATATGGCTCTGCACCTTTCGTGCACACTCTCTAAATGCAAGCTTAATCTCGTTTTCTATTTCTGGAATGTCTGCTATTGCTTCTTTGCTCTCAGAAGTAAAGGGAATGAGAGTAGAGGAAACATGGGTTAAAAAAATTGCAGGGCCCGAGGGTATACCCCTCCCAGAAGACTGCTCAAGGCCATACCTCCGCCAGTCTATAGATGATATTGCAGAAGTTGAAACACAATCACCCTGTTGATATAAGAGGGGAACGCGGTTGGCAAACCTCATTAGTTTGACAGGTTTATCTTTTGACAGACTACCTCCATAAACAATTCCTACCTCAGTTTGAAAAGGATTACCTGAATATACAGAGGCAGGCCTTGATGCCGTGACTATAAACTCAGGTGAAATTTCCTGAGTCTCATGCTTCAAGCTACGCTTTATTAAAGTCTCGCCAATGGGTGAGAGGCAATCAGTATTAGGGGCCATAATTTTGACTTTTTTAAACGCTTTATGCAAGGCTAAAAATTGCTCTCTAGACATATCCTTGGGATTGAGATCTTTACTGAGCTGAGATTTTTCACATACTGCATTGGTGGTTCTATCACCCATGCTGCTAAATTCACTCTTTAAAAACGAGGACAATTTTCTACTCTTAGTATTCTTGCTCATTTTTATCAGAGTTCCAAGTTCAACACCATGAGGATGCGGTTTAATCTCAATGCACTTTGAGGGCAACATTTCAGATGTCCTTTCAAACAAATGCTCAGTTCCATCAGGTTCCTTAAAAGTTATTTGTGCGTGTGGATTAACAATGGATACGCTTTGCAGATAATCATATACAAAACGTTTCCCACGTGTATAGTCTGCTACAATACTTATCTCAAGTCTAGTACCAGATGGTTTATCCCAGTGTATAATGTCTCTGTTTACGACTTCGGCACGGTTTTTGTTCGTATCAATTGCAAGCTCTGTAACTGTAGCGGGTCGATCCTCTTGGATTTTTGAAATAACCTTCGCATGTTTACCAGTTGTTAGTTGCCCATACAATACAACAGCTGAAATACCAATTCCCTGCTGTCCTCTACTCTGTCTAACAGCATGAAATCGGGAACCATAAAGCAACCTCCCAAAAATATGGGGAATCTGATTTTTTACAATACCCGGACCGTTGTCTTCGATAATAACCTTACATTCACCCTCCTCATGATTTCTAATTTCAACATACACTTCAGGTAGAATGCTAGATTCTTCGCAGGCATCTAAAATATTATCGACTCCCTCTTTTACACTTGTAAGAAGGGCTCTTGTTGGATTTCCAAAACCTAGGATGTGTTTGTTTCTTTCGAAGAATTCTGCTACCGATATTTCTTTTTGTTTTTTTGCCAACTTATGTGCGATTACTTCTGTCAAAATCTATCCTCCTAGTCGGGATAAACAGCCATCCAGACATGTAATCTGTACTATAATTATAAAATTATTGTATATTTGCATTTCAGTATTGAAAAATTATTTTTATAGTTTTAACAATATTTAATTTGACGAGGAATATTAAGTAATGTTTATAAGTAGAAATTTACTTTGACCTCCTAAAATCCACTCCTATGAGGAAGACAATGCCAGTATACAACCAAAAAGCTTTGGAAGAGAAATGGCAAAAAAAATGGCAAGAAATGGAAATCTATCATTATGATTTTGATAGTGATAAACAACCATATAGTATAGACGTTCCACCTCGATATGCATCTGGTCCGCTACATGCAGGCCATGCCGTCCATTACACCCATATAGATTTTGCTGCTCGTTACAAAAGAATGAAAGGCTACAATGTTTTCTTTCCATTATGTTTTGATGTCAACGGTATACCCATTGAAGAACGTGTTGAAAGAAAGCTGAACATAACTAGAAAGGATATTGACAGACACGAATTCATAAAACTCTGTTCTGATTTCGCTGAAAAGAATATTGAAACCATGACTAACCAGTTTATTCGACTTGGCGAAAGCATGGACCCAACAATATACTATCAAACAAATGCAGAATATTACCGTAGGATTACCCAAATATCGTTTATTGAACTATACAATAAAGGACATATTTACAAGGGCGAATTCCCAGTTAATTGGTGCCCACGTTGCATTACAGCAATGGCAGATGCTGAGGTCACTTATACAGATAGAACTACGAAGCTTAATACAATTAAGTTTTACTTTAAAAAACAACCATCCGAGCAGATTTTTAAATACCATAGCATTGGAAAAGACAAAAAGGGTGCATATGTTGAGATTGCTACAACAAGACCTGAAATGTTACCTTCTTGTCAACTAGTAGCTGTTCATCCAACAGACGAGCGTGCTCCATGGCTTGTTGATAAAATACTTGTTGTTCCATTGTTTGATAAAGAAGTAAAAATTGTTGAGGACGATGCTGTTGATCCTGGGTTTGGCTCTGGTATTGTCATGGTTTGTACGGTAGGTGACAAAGAGGATCTCAATTGGGTATTCAAATATAAACTGCCTATTGAAATGAGCATTGATGAAGAAGGATGCATGACAGAAATCTGTGGAGAATACAAAGGAATGAAAATAGAAGATGCTAGAAATGCTGTTATTAAAGATCTAAAGAAAAATGACATTCTGATTAAACAGGAGCCTTTGGATCAAAATGTTGGTGTATGCTGGCGTTGTAAAACACCTGTCGAATTCATCAATGCAGAACAATGGTTTTTGAAAACAACTGATTTTAAAAAAATGGTTTTAGAAAAAAGCGATGAGATGAACTGGTACCCAGAATTTATGAAAATAAGATTGGAAGACTGGGTTAACAGCCTTGAGTGGGACTGGGTTATTAGCCGTCAACGTTATTTTGCAACACCAATACCACTCTGGGAATGTGAAAAATGTAATGAGGTAGTACTTGCAAGGATTCCTGAAGATTGCCATATTGATCCGACAATTGACAAACCACCAGTTGATAAATGTCCTAAATGTGGTGGAAAACTCATAGGCTGTGAAGATGTTTTTGACACATGGATGGACTCATCCATTTCACCGCTTTTCAACACTTTTTGGCATCGGGATGATAAGAAATTCAAAAATCTTTATCCAATGTCATTAAGACCACAGGCTCATGATATTATTCGAACATGGGCATTTTATACGATACTACGATGCAGTCTTTTAACAAAAGAAAAACCCTTTGAAAACATGATGATGGGAGGATTTATTCTTTCAGAAGATGGAACCCCAATGCATGCAAGCCTTGGAAATGTAATTGATCCACTTAAAATTATAAATGAACATGGTAGCGATGCATTTCGAAGTTATGCAGCAAGCTGTGCTTTAGGGGCGGATAGTCCCTTTAGAACAAAGGATGTAATAAGAGGTACAAGACTTCTACGGAAAATATGGAATTTACAGAAATTTATAGGCATTGCTATCGGTGATACTAAACCTAAGGATATTAGACTTAAAGAATATGATGACAATGATGACAAAAGAATTCTTTCAGAATATAGTAAACTAGTCGAGAAATGTACCAAACTAATGGACAAATTTGAATATTCAAAGGCAATAAAGGAAATTGAATATTTTCTTTGGTACGAGTTAGCCCCTCATTATATTGAGTTGGATAAATCAGCAATTTATAAAAGAAAAGATATCGAAGGTAGATTATTTACGTTGTATCATGTGGGGTTGGGGATTTTAAGACTATTCGCACCGTTTTTTCCACATATAACAGAAGAAATCTATCAAAAACAATATAAACAATTTGAAAAAGATGAAAGCATTCACATTTCCTCATGGCCCAAACCAATATTCTATGACAAAGAAGCAGTGAAAAAAGGCTTAGAAGTGAAAAATTACACAGATGCTGCAAGATCTAAAGCAAGTGCAAAGGGAATACCATTAAATGCTTTCTATCCTTCAGGTGCTACTTATTCAGCGGATAAAGCTAAAATTGATAAAATAAAACCTAGTGGATTAAAAATTATATCAACATTAAATTATCCTTCTAACCATGAGTTTATATATGAACCAGATATTCAACAAAAAATTATTGCAATCACACCAGTCTATTCAAAAATTGGTCCCTTGTTTAAAAAGGAGAGTAAAAAAATTATAAAATGGATAAAAGAAAATCAGGATGAACTAATTAAGAAAATAAATGAAAATGGAGATGTTTATTGGTCTGATATTCCTTATACCGGTTCGAAGAAATCTAAGGGATTGATTAATGAGGGTTTTATCAACGTTATTAGAGAAGCAGCAATTGAGGGAAAGGACGGCATCAAGCTTGAGCATTTGTATGATGATGTTTATAGATCGATAGATGATTAATTGGAGGAAAAATGAAAATTAATAAGAAAACATTAAAGAGCTGGGCTGTTAAAATTATTGCAATCCTTATTGTGTTAACAATGATTCTGACAGGCTTTGTCGTCATCTTTTGGAAATAATCCTTTATTTTCTCGATAGCTTTTTAAATAATTGTTATATTCAGCCGAGCTGTGACCTAGGATGGCAGAGAAGAACGTTTTGGCAAATCCGGCACCATTAGGTTTAATGGGTTTTGGGATGACAACAGTACTATTGAACATACACAATGCTGGCTTCTTAGTACTGGGTTCAATGATACTTGCAATGGGAATTTTTTATGGTGGTATGGCACAAGTAATCGCAGGTGTTTTAGAGTACAGAAAAGGAAATACATTTGGTGTAACAGCATTCTCCTCATATGGATTGTTTTGGCTGAACCTAGTGGGATTGATTGTAATGCCACACGTTATTCCAGGTGTTAGCCCTCCAGATTCAAATGCGATGGCGGCGTACTTCTTTATGTGGGGTTTGTTTACATTCATGATGTTTATCTCCACCTTGAAGAAAAATAAGGCATTGCAGTTTGTGTTCATATCTCTAGCAGTTTTATTTTGGCTGTTGACGCTCAGCGATTTAACAGGAAATACTACGATAACAATAATTTGCGGGATATGAAGGCATTATCTGTGGATTAAGCGCGATTTACCTAGCCATGGCCGAGGTTATAAATGAAAACTATGGAAAAATCATTCTACCAATAGGTGGTCCGACGATAAAATAAAAAAAACTATAGATCTATCAACGTATAGGCAGAAGATCCTAAACCAATGTCCTCACCAAATGTGATTTGCTTTAAAGGACTAATATTGTTTTCTTTTTCAAAAACATTTTCTTTGACATCATGAATGAGATCCAACGACGCTTTGTCGATTGCAACAGGATCATCTGCTACAAGATAACCAATATCTGGACTTATAATTGGTCCTGCGAACGGATCACAATCACAACTTCTTGCAATCCGTTTTAGTTCATTGAGATAGATAACATTTTTATCTTGAACACAGGCTTTTGCAGCACATGCAAGGGCAAATTGAAAATCTGCATCCTCATATGTTAGTGCATTAGTCGCGCAAGCATCAACACATACGCCACAACCAAAACACGAAATCATGCTTTTCTTCCAATAATCTTCTTTAACTTTTAAGGCATTAAAGGGGCAAACCTCTGCACATATACCGCAATAAGTACAAGCATCTTTCTGATATAGAGGGCGGCTACCATGATGTATTGCTTTTTTTGTTTCTTTTGTTACACCGCCCATGCCAAAATTTTTAATTGCACCCCCCATCCCTGTTGCTACGTGACCTTTAACATGAGTTATTGCAAATATATGGGTTGATTTAACCAAATGCCTAGCAACTATAAATTCCCTATTTTCTACAGTTATTGGAATACCATTATCATCTATTACAACGTTACAACCAACCTTCTCCAGAGTAAAACCATGCATCTTCGCCAACTTCTGATAACCAAGTTTGGAATGCCTCAATCCAGGGTATGCCACGGTCGTATCAAAAAGATAAGGTTCCATATTTTCCTTTTTCAACTCATCAATAACTAACTTTACAAAATCAGGTTGTGAATAATACTTGTTTTTCATTTCCCCCATATGCAACTTTACAGGGACTTGTTTACCAGCAAAACCGTGAATATTAAAATTTTCTAATGCAGCATGTAGATCTTTTAAATCAGTAAAGAAAACAACCTTCTTCATCCAACTATTTTCTCCCACTTCTTTAGCTTGGTAACACTACCCAAGGAGCCACCATCTTTTATCTCTTCGCGTATACGGTTCTCATGTTCTTTGACATCTAATGCTCGATTCACTATCTCCTGAGCTATCTCCTGAGGCACAACAACAACCCCCGAATCATCACCAATGATCCAATCACCAGTTTGTACTGTTTGACCTCCACATTGGATTTCAGCCCTTATCTCTCCACATCCTTTGGGCTCACCAGCATTGGAAGAAATGTGTCTACAAAAGATTGGGAAATCCATTTTTATGAGGTCATCCAAATCTCTAACTGCACCATCAATAACAACACCAGCAAGCCCTTTGAGTTTCGCACTCCAAGTAGCAAGCTCGCCCCAGATAGCAGTCTTTCCGCCCTTTACATCTACCACTATAACTTGGCCCCTCTCCGCCTTATCTATCGCCTCAATAGGTTTTGCCCAATCTCCATCCATGGTCTGGACAGTGAGAGCTCTCCCAACCAAATGTAAACCAAGTTTTATCGGCCTAATCCCATGCATTGCTCCCTTCTTATGCATGGCATCTGAAATATTGGGCGTAGAAACTATGGAAAACGCCTCTTTCAACTGGGATTTATCATATTTTTTGTAAAGCCTCGTAGAAATAGGTTTTTTCTCAACTATTGCTTGTTTTATCTGTTTCGTTTCCTCAACAACATTTTTGGCTTTAGTTATTGCCCCACCAACAATTATGATGCTTGCACCAGCTTTGACAACATCGGCAACAGTTTCGCTATTCAATCCGCCCGCTACAGCAATTGGGAGATTAGTAGTTTTAACAAGTGATGAAAGAATTTCAATAGGTTTTTTCCCAACCATTTGTTCATCGATTCCAACATGAATGCATAGATAGTCTACCCCAAGTTTCTCCAGTTCTTTTGCACGCTTTACCTTCTCCTTTACACCAATGAGATCAACCATGATTTTAGATCCGTAGTTTCTAGCAGATTTCAATGCATCGAGTATTGTACTATCGTCTGATGCAGCAAGGATACATATGATATCTGCCCCAGCTTTAGCAGCCATCTCTGTTTCAAGTGCGCCAGTATCCATAGTTTTCATGTCAGCAACAAGTGTTTTACCTGGAAATGATTGTTTAAGCTGTCTCACGATATCCATCCCCTCGCTTTTGATAAGAGGTGTACCTGCTTCCAGCCAGTCTGCTCCACCTTTAACTGTATCTTTTGCGATATTTAACGCACGATCTGCATTTAGAAGATCCAAAGCCGCCTGCAAAATAGCTTTCATCAATGACAAATAAATATCTACTTATTTAAAAAGTAATGCATACCTGAGGTGAATAGGGAGTCTGACCTTTTACAATTGCCCATGATACTATATAATAATATTCATAAATACCATTCTATGAAACCATATTATGTGATATATTTTTTGAAATATTTGTAGAAGTGGAATCTGTGATGTTACAGATTTTACGGTTTTTTTACGAAAATATTTATAAAAAAAATAGTAGATAAATTTTTAAGACACTGATGCGTTACTAAAAAAGAAGCGAGGAAAAAATATGAAAAGCAAATTAGTTGGATTTTTAGTTTGTATGATGCTAATTACTACTTTTTTAACTACAGCAATTAACGTTGAAAATACAGATTTAAAAAAGCTAACACAAACTGAGATTGTTACGACCTCATTTGATGATGATGTACCTATTTGGAAAGTTGGTCATAAATGGATTTACAAGATAAAGGACATCAATATCGATTTGGAAGAAAACGGATCTAAAGCTGAACAAAATAAATCGTTCCAAGTACATCTAGAAATAGATGAATTACCACTTGAGGTAGTTGATGACACAATCGACTACGATGTAGAATTCAAAGCAAACTTGAAGGGAAATTATTCTGTTTTTATCGAGGAAGATAACTCAACAATCGATATTGAAGGAAAATTAATAGGTACAACTATCAAGGGAAATATATTCTTTAACAAGTCTAATTTAGGAATAAAAAAAGTAGATTATAAAATATCTGGGATCTTGACCGTGAAAATCAAAGAACTACCTGATGATTGGAATATTCCAAAAATTTTAGCTGCAATTCCATTACCTGCTACTATAACCACCACTATTGACTTTGATGTTCCCTATACACTACTTAAATTCCCATTGAACGCCAGTGGATATCGTTGGGGTCTACATGGTACAAACTTTACTGTAAATGGTAAAGTACAATCTATATGGCTAACTATCCTAAAATTCATAAACGACATAGCTACTATCCTAGACTATCCTCTGCTTCCTGAAGACATTGCTGCTCTTCTACCAGTTATTGACATTAAAGAAGCATTAGAAACTAGAGGGATGGATAATACATTTGAAATTCCAGAGGTTCCATCAATATTTTCTTGTTATAGCATGGATAATATTACTGTACCTGCTGGAAATTTCAGTGCGTATAACATATCTGTTGCAGAGATACTTGGAAAAATTTACTATGCTCCAACGGCAGAAAATATAATCAAAATAGCAGGACAACTAGGAGATCTTCTTCCGTTTATGACTAGTTTGGAAATGGAGCTTGTGGAATACGAACTAGTATAATACAATCAAAACTACCTCTTTCCTTTTTAATAATTTGAATCCTGGTTTGTTTTAATAATAAAGGATTAAACCACGTTTTTCTAATTCTATTTGGTTCTGCTGGGATTGTTTGGTCATTTCCGAATGTTTTCTAACAGTATATAAATTAAAAAGGATATAATCATAATTAACGTGCGTAAAATGAATAAAGTACAACAACTTATTGCTCTACTCATTGTCGTTTCAACAGTTGTCATACTTGCAAAGATGCTTGTAGGTGAATTAGCCTTATTTTAATATAAGATATTTCTCGTAGAGATTAGGAGAGAAAATAACAATTACAAAAAATTTAAAAAGGTATAAAAGAGCCGAAAATATATCCTCTATGTACTAAATCTTTTAAAAACAGCTTGAGAGAAGGGGAGATTTAGTGAGGTGGTGAGGAGATGTGATTAAAAATTTCTGTACCCCCCTTCTCTAATATACATATTAGCCATGCAACTATATAAATTTTATTATATAACTTTAATATTCTTTTATTCAAATAGTATCTACTTCTGTAATATTGTAAAAAACACGTCAAAATTAGTGATTAAGTAGACCCCGGTAAGCTGAATCAATCCAATTTTTTCCAATATTTGTGATCTGTACTGGGTGGTTTTTCTCCTTTACTATATTTTCCTCCCCACACATTTAATCCTGCTTTTTCATCCTGATCTATATTCTGCTGAAGCATCTTCAACATCTTTAGATCATCAATACCTAGTTGTTTCATTTTCTGAGGAGTTGGAACGCCGTTGGGAGTCCATCCTCTTCGATAATAGACTGAATCGATAAGTTTTTGATATTGATCTTGACGATATTCATAAAGAACCTTTATTTTCTCTTTTAATTCCATCTTTTCTACTTCTTTTTCATTTAATCCTAGTTTTTCAATCAGTTGTTTATCATATCTCTCTTTTCTAGATAAATATTCCATTTCAGTGACTGGCCCCATTGAACGATATGGTATCCAATCATCCTTTCTCCTACCTCGTCCCATCCACACATTCATAGCTCTTTGCCAGTTGTAACATCGCTCACTCTGAAGGATTAATTCCTTTTTATCAACATTCCAACCAGTCACTGCATTCTGGCATTCGACATAGTTTTGGACATGCTCAGGGATTTTTGCAGGTTCTTCTGTTTCTGCATTGTTAGCTGGCTCAATATCGTTCCATGGAAGTTTGCACAGCCCATTTAATCCAAACCAGGTTCTCCACATCGGAAAGTAATGTAAAGCTTCGGCTTTATCCTCAAACCTTGGTATTGCATTATTTACCATGTCCATAAAAATCAACCAAGCTTCATCATGCTGCGGTCCTTTCAACGTTAGGCCATATCCACCCTGCATAGCAAGTGATTCTTTGGTTACATATTCAGAATATTCAAGTCCTTTGCTCTCCATACCAGTATCCTCAATAAGTTGTTTATTCCCCCATCCTTTTTTTATCAACCAGTCTTTTACTCGACGTACTCCTTTTGATGCAATATTGATGAACTCTCCCCTTTCTCCATTTGCAATGCGATGCATGAACTCTAAGACTGCTTCTGCGTTTCCAAAGCAGAGCTCAAGCCCGTCACACCGTTTTTTATTTAAAATACCATATTCATACATCTCCATGTAAAATGCGATAGCAGTACCAGTTGAAATAGTATCCAGGCCATAGGTGTCACAATAAAAGTTGAACTCAAGAATCCATAAAGGATCCCAAAGACTCATGTTTGCCCCACAGGCTATAGTCTCATATTCTGGCCCATCAACTGTTACTTTTTGTCCCTTATATGGCCCAGTCTTCACAACGAAGCCATCAACTGTTTTAGAGCAGGCAAGTGTGCATCCATGCCAACATCCATCAGGAATAATTTTCGTAAAAAGCTTGTAAAACTCTGGTGAATAAATCCTTGAAGCCTTTGGAAAAGATCCGAATCGGTAGTTCTCTGTAGGGAGCAAGTCATAGGCATCCATGATCTCAACAAGATGCCCTGTTCCCACGGCCCGCATATTACATTGATATCTGTCGAGATCTCTAATTTCACGGTGAAGCTTAGTTCCAACCTTTGCAAGAGTTGCAGGATCAGTAGGATGATTTGAAACTCCATCAAACTTCTCAACTTTTACAATAATCGCTTTAATTTTCTTATTTCTAAATACTGATCCAAGCCCTCCTCGTCCAGCTTGTTTCACACGTGGAACCTTTCTCCGTATATCATAGAATGAAAAGTTTAGGCATCCCCAGTACCCATGCTCAGCCCCACTTCCAGTAGATACAACGGAGACCTTTTGTCGAGATCTATCAGTATCCTCTGAAGAATACGTAATAGTAAGTTGTTCATTAAGTAAATGTGAGTTTGGTTCTTCAAGAGGTGCGGTTTCAACGGTAACTTTTCCTTTTTCGCCATCGATAACCACAACAACATCTTCATTAGCCTTTCCTTGAATTTCAAGCGCATCGAAACCTGAAAATTTAAGATATGGCCCAAAAAATCCACCTACATTGCTATCACAGATTATATCTGTAGATGGAGAAATTGTAAGGCATATTGATTTACCAGAACCGGGGTATTGTGTTGTTCCACACAGCGGCCCCGTTGTTATAATAATTTCATTTTCTTCACTATCCCATCCCGTTGTTGGTTTAATAGAATCCCACAATAGTTTTAACCCAAAACCACGACCACCCGTAAATTTCTTTTTCATATCTTTGGTAACAGGTTTTTCTTTAATCTTACCTGTACTCAGGTTAACGTAGAGAGTGCGATTTGCATATCCTCGTTGAACTTCTCCCTTTTTGTAATTATATTCAGCTATGATTTTATGTGCTGATTTTAACTTCTTTATATCCCATTTATGTCGAGTATTACCAGTTTCGTATTCTTCAATCGGAATCTGTCCCTCTGCCATTTTTAAACTCCTTGTTTATGGTAAACCACTTGTTTTATATCATCAATATTCTTTTCAACAAGTTCAAGTGCATCTTCTGGACATGAGCGGACGCATGCACCACATGAGATACATTTAAACGGCTCAATTCTTTTATCTGATTTTCTCATCGCTCCGATTGGGCAGAAGCCAACACATGCTTGGCATCCTATACAGATATCTTTGTCTAACCAAACGATACCATTTTTTTTTCTGATTAGTGCTCCCACGGGGCACATGTCTTGGCAGAGACCACGTTGATCACAAACATGCATCTGATAGTTATTACCTTTTTTGAAGATGCGGATTGCTGATTGTTCCCCTCCATTTTTTGTCTTGAAATGGATCATTGAACAAGCCTTTTCACATTCAAAACATCCATCACATTTATCAGTGTAAAATTTTAAAACTTTCACAGTTTTTGGCTTTTCCATCCATCCTCCCCTTACTATAATCCTAGTGTTAGTACTGGGCTCACAATGACCGCAGTCCAACACAAGAGTGATATTGCTGCAGTTATTGGGTAATATACGCGGTCTTTAACTCGGTAGATGTCAAAATCTCTAAGGACGAGAACAATTGGAACCATAAAACCACCAATGATTGCAGCTAACAAACCACTCGAGAGAATTTGCGGTAGAAAATTAATGAGATCAATAACATAGAAACCAGCAGCGGAAAAAAATGGAGTAAGAATCTGGGTGACAATGTAGCCTCCAACAAAACAACAGTAAGCAGAAATTACACCCATACTCGATTTCATAGTGAATATTTCCAACTCTTTGAGATCAAGAGACATACTAAACCATATGAGCTCAAAAATCACACCCTCAGCCATAATAGCAATACCGGAACATATTACACAAGGACCACAAGGGTTGAACAACTTAAGTGTTCCAGCCACAAGTCCCATACCAATTTGCATTCCACGTTGTTTATACATCATCCGAGTCATTGTCATAAAACCAACAGCGAAAATACTAGTCATAAGAACACCAGATGGAAAACCAGCATCACTAAGCATTGGACCTATAATACATTCAGCAAATCCCCAAATAGAACCAAAAACAATAATTCCTGCTAGCATTTTCTTCATATTTCTATCACCCCAATTTCTACTATATCTCTAACTCTAAAAGCCTTAGGAAGATCCGAAAACACAGTCATTTTATCCGATGTTAGAAGACCATTTTGCATGTTTTCCCATGTCACAGTTTTTTGATATCCATCACCCCCGGCAATCACATAATTGTTACAAGTGGGACATTCAACCCCTACTTTTATAATAAGGTCGTCAAGTGCAATACCTGAATAGTTCAATGCTTCAAACGCTCGTGGTTCAACAATAGTAAATAACTTTTCGATGGTATACTGCTGCTTGTAAATGGTGATAACGTCCGCATCAATGACTGTATCACCTTGTGTTGCATAAACATAAACAGAAGAGCCTGTTCCAATGAAAAGCACTAATACTGCAAAAATCGGTATGAGTTGTTCCTTCCCCATAAACATCGTTACACAGAAATGGTCATGTCTATTTAAAAATTATGAAAACATTGTTTATCTTAACCCCCGCTCTCGTATTCTCTTACTATACTTTCTCAGCGTTTCCTCTTCCTCAGGTCTCCACTGAATCTTTTCAAGTAGAGCATATGCAATTTCATCGTCGACATTGCCTAAACTCCATTTGACCGATTTTTCATATGCTTCAATAAAAACTTTACATAGCTGAAATTTTCCATCTGTAAACATTGGATCTGTTGTTAGAATAGAAGAACACATACCTGCAATATCTTCTATGGGTTCGCCATTTCGCGATTCCTCAAAATCAACCCCCCAGATACGATTTGTTAAAATAAAATTTCTTAGTACGGAATCCCCGCGAATACGCAATCTATCCTCAATCCTAAAATGTTTATGAAACTTAACATACCATTCGGCGAGCGCGAATATATGCCTTTTCTTTTCATCAACAGGAGTATATTCATCATTTATGACATCACAAAGATTTTTTCCAATGATGTAGTTCATAACAATAACATTGTTTCTCACATCTTTATCCAATGGAGTAGGCACATTTAGTTTGGCTGAGCCTTCCTTTAAAATAGCATATTCTGTCTCCATGTTTTTTTTAAAACCTGGTGCAAACCATTTTAGTACACGAGGTTTATCATTTAGAATTACATAGCTTACCGTGTTTTTTTTACTTTTAAATTGTTTTTGAACTAATGCATTTTTGTATTTTTTAACATTTCGAACAAGTTCTTCTATTTCACGCATCGATGTCTAATTTATTAAAAATAGAAAACTAGGTTTTAACCCTTTTCAACCGCAGACGCTTTTCTAGCCGTCAGATAAATACCAAGAAGAATAATAGCTCCACCTAGCAGTGTAAATTTTGACGGGATTTGTTGAATCCAAGGTATAGCAAAAGCAAGCATCGTAGAAACAAGCGGCTCACCAAGCAACGCTACAGAGGCGATGGACGCATGAACATGCTCCAAAGACCAATTATACAAGGTATGACCAAAAATCCCAGAAACAACCGCCATAAGCAGTATTATTTCATAAACAGGTAACTCAAAACTATACAATGGTGCACTAAAAACCAGGCAGATCAAAAATAAAACCACGGTACCAACAGAGTATACAACAAAGACATATGGAATAATGGAGACAGTCTTCCGCATATTTCTGCCACCAAGGATATAAAGACCAGCCGCTACCCCACCAAGCCACGCTAATATATTACCCTCTAAAGAATCCAAAGTCAGTGAACCCAAACCATAGTTGCCAACCACCAAAATAAATACACCAACCATCGAAAAAACTATTCCTAGTGCATTAACAGAAGAAAGTCTTTCCTTGAAAAAAAAGTGTGAAATCGGGCCGACAAAAACCGGATGAGCCGTAACCAACAAAACCGAGCTAGCTACAGAGGTATACTCAAGAGAAGTAATCCATAAGGCAAAATGCGCAGCAAGAATTACGCCAATACCAATTATGATGGCCAATGTCGAACTTGGCATACTCCTGAGTTCATCGCGGGTTTTCTTATGAAACAAGACAAAAGGTAGAATAAGCAACGTGGTAAATAACAACCTATAAAATGCAATTGACAGAGGAGAAGTATTGTAAAGATCTATCAAAGTAGTTATAAAGATAGCCGCAAACGAAACAGAGGCGATCGAAACGAAAAGAGCAAAAAACGGTTTATTTTTCATGAATCTTCTCATGACAAGTCAACCACTAAAGTATATTTTGAACTTATGGTTTTTTTATACACCTTCCTCAACTAAGTATACACTAAATAATGTTAAAAACTCTTTTCAAAGATTAGATGTGAGTAAAAACATTTTATTGCACAAATGTATACAAGGACATGATTACTATGAGAAAACCTGCTGTTTTTGGATTCTACGGAAAATCAGATACAGGAAAAACAACGCTCATTGAAAAAATAATTAAAAAACTCACCCAAGATGGATACAAAATTGCAACTATCAAAAAAACTGACAAGAAAATAGGCGTTGATGAAAAGGGTAAAGATACTTGGAAGCATAGTTCAGCTGGTGCTCAACTTGTTGTTTTATCTTCACCCTGTGAAACTGATTTTATTGTCAAAGAAAAGATGCAAACTAAGGATATTATTCAAAACATTTCAGAAATCGGATGTTATGATATCGTCTTTATTGAAGGTGCCAGAGATCCTAGCATTCCCAAAATTAGATTAGGAGATATAGAAGAAAGAGACAATACAATTGGTTGCTATAAGGATAATTTCGAAGATATTTTTACGCTAATAAAAAAGGAGATTGATAACTCAACAGTTTTTAACCAAAATATCTGCGTGACAGTAAATGAAAAAGCTGTGCCTCTTACAGAGTTTCCCGCAAAAATTATTAAAAATGGTATTGTAGGTATGCTTAAATCGCTAAAAGGCGTAGGTAAAATTGACGAGGTAAAAATCCGTTTTAAAAACTGATGCTTATGGAACAACTACAAGGCACCTGTTACATTTATGAGTAACAAAAGTATGACAATTAACGATAGTATGCATATACTGAGTATGTCATCTACTAGCTCTTTTCCTATTCCGCAATTTGCATCCCGTCCCGACGTTGTTATAAAATTATGTCATTTAAACCTTTACAAATTTTCAAGATTTGATAAATCTGATTTTTTAAGAAAGGGTCTGACTAATTAGTCAAGAGCTAATTGGTCAAATATATAAAGTTAACGAATTTTGAGATTTATGGGGTGTTTTTAACCTTCAGAATCCATGCCAGAGGAATATATTTATATACCACAGCATGGATAGATATATGTATTTCAGGGAGGTAAAAAAATATGAAAAAAAATCCTGTTTTGTTAAATAAAACGCTAGTGATTGGAGTATTGGTATTGTTTACTAGTGTAGCACTTATTCCACCTATTAATGCCAATATCAGTAAGGAATATGTTGATTTAACTACAGAGTTCTATGGACTGGGTAGAAAGCATAATATTCAGCTAACACCTGATGAAGCAGAAGAATTAGATGTCTTCTTTGATACTATACGTGTGAGATTGGATAATGCCGAATCAGAGGATGAAACAATACAAATTTTTAATGAAGGAATCAAAAAGCTTGAAAGATATGGTCTTCTTGTTGATATGAGCGTTAAACAGGTTCAAAGGTTGATAATTGGAAGATACCAGAAATCAAGGTTGAATCCTATATCTTTGGATGAGAATGAAAACAGAAATTGTTTAATTATGGGAAAAACGACACATTTATGGGTTCAGGCTCTCCCTTTAAGAACTTTGATAACACTCTTAAGATTACTTGGACCAATCATAAATAAAAATTTTCTTCCGTTTTTAACTGTATTCCTATTATTTTCAGTTTTAATAACAGATATCGTTGACGAAATTCGACCCTTGTTTCTCGATGCTCATATTGGCTGGTACACGAATGGTGGTGAAGGTTGGGTTTGGACGAAAGGTGTTAATGATATAGTATCATGGAATGGAACTCTTTTAGGACAAATTGAAACAGAAATGTGGAATCTTACAGGTATAGTTGGTTTCATGGGTATAAAGATTAGGATTAGAACTACGCCTTCTCAAGAATTCTTCCTTGGTTATGCTCGGCATGTAAAAATAGATTATAAAGAGGAATAATATAGTTATGAGATCCTCTTGTGTTAGAAATGCTCTGGCTGTAGGTATTATTCTCTTATTCATAGGCGTAGCCTTTGCACCGAGTATCAATGCCAACATAAGCAAAGAGATGGTCGAGTTCACCACAGAAGTATGCGGGTTGAATGGTGGAAAAATTAGAAAAATTGAGTAATGATGAAGTAATGGTATGGATGATTTAAATGAAGATTAAATTTCTATTTATTATATTTCTCTTATTGGTAAGTGCAATATCCATCTCTGTACGTGGAGAATCTGACCTTCCAGACTTGACAATAGACTTTGAAGTCACTCAACATAACTTAACTCATTGGAGATTTAATATAACCATATATAATGAGGGAACTACATCAATTCCAGCAAGAACTCCGATTGTATGGAAATTGGCATCTTTCAGAAGAGCATTCATCTGGGGCAAGATAATCACTATGTATCCATTCAAGCCGGGTGATAGTCTTAATGGAATTCCATTAGGTAAGATAATCACAAGACATAAATTATTATGCTTTGGACAGAGATTAACTGCCACTGTTGATCCAGTATATTCTGATGATTATCCTTGGAAAGAATTGAATCCAGACCCAGAGTATGGGATAATTGTTGAGTTAGATGAGAATAACAACAAGGATTCACATTGGTTCCTATGGAGGCAGAATTATACCCATAAGTTAAAAACCAATTTTATTTTTTCTTCCAAAATTAATCTTAGGGATGCCTATAGAAAGATTTCCAACAATAGTGTTACATGTAAGCATTGATTTATGTCCAGCACTCATCCCATATGACATTTAGAGAATCAACACAGTATTTTATCTGAAAAAATCCGTTGAAATTAATTGCTCTGTACAGTGTTAATCTGTTACAAAGGTTTATATATATCAGCGTTTATTAGAATATGAAAGGAGGCGTATTTATGGAACATAAGTTAAAAGGAAAGGTTTGGCAGTTGGTGTTATCTGCCTGTTGATGCTGGTATCTTTTCCTATGGTGTCTGGTGAACGTATTCTCTATCCGAGAGAAGAGGGACCATATACTATTTATGTTGTTGGATTTAGCCGTGGATTTGGATTTAATGGGCAAGTAGATTTCTATTCATACAAGTGGCCGTTTTGGTGTTTAAACTATTCTCAAAAAATTGATTATGATTTTGAAATATTTTCTATGTTACTAGTTAATGGGTCATTACAGAAAATCAAATATCCAGCGAATATTAGACTTCATGGTTTTAAGGGATTTGCTCCTACCTTTTGGATGTTAAATTTAAAGTTGTATATGGGAAGATGCAGAGTAATTGGTAAATGCGATGAATTACTGGTTTATGACGATTTATAAGCTTTTAAATAATTACAAACTATATTTCCGATAATAGGGTCTGACTCGTTAGTCAAGAGCTAATTAGACAAATATATAAAGATTGCAGATTTTGAGGTTTATGGGTTGTTTTTAGCCAGAAGAATCATTGGCAATATGATAATACACTAACTTACCATTGACTCCCAAAAAGGTAACAGCTCTTTCTGCAATTCGAACATCCATAACTTAAATGTCTTATCATCAATATCTACTTCGTTTTGTATACTCCCAAGAAATTCTGTGTGTTTCTCCTTTTGCATCCAATTATTTTCTTTCAATTATATGCCCTCCTACTGGTGAGAAAGAATGTTTAACAATCTTCCCTTTATCAATTTTTTTCGCAGGTGATAATGTAGTTAAATAACTAGACTTCAAAAAGTCGTTTTTAGCCAGAAGAATCTGTGATTGATTTTGATGATGTCAGTAATTCCAATCGCTCATCAATCAGATAAAAGAATCAAATTAGGTGACTGCATTCGGGCAATATTGTAGGCCGAGAGATGCAGGCTGGTAATATTGTAAGACCATACCGAGGCCAGGTTATAAAAGCCATTAAACCCATAAATAAAAATACGACAAAAAGAAAGAGTTGAAACATAGCACATTTAAAGTTTGATTCACATGTCGCCTCTGGATACACCTTCGTAAAACAATCTATCGTATGGGAGTCTTTTATTTCTTCGACAAAATTATAATCTATCGTATTGTCTCTTAATTGCCTAAGTATAATGGAGAATTCATCAACATCTTTGCATTTAATTTTGTTTTCCTGTAATGAATTATGAATGACTACGTTTTTGAATAAATTAAATTCCCTGTCATTCAACTTACTGATTCTATTAATAACTTTTTGAATTAGCATTGTTCTATCATCCCGTGTAGGAAACGGCAAAATATTACCCTTTCCAACATAATCACAAGTCAAACCTTCGGTTTCTTCATCTATCGCCCTTTTGGTTCTAACAGTAAACAACGGTGATGCCTTCACATTAGACTTAACACCGCTATATCCAACTACAGAAGTAAACGATACGCCAATAAGGATGGCAACTGCTATTATACTA
>CP070798.1:139188-189628 GCA_020343515.1 Thermoplasmatales archaeon
ACTTTCGATACAATCTGGAAATAATAGAATACTTAAACTAATGGGACGATCGTATTCAAAAGAAGATTTAGTCAATATGATATTAAAGTTAAAAAAATTCAGTCCTGACTTGGAAGTGGGCATTGATTTAATGGTGGGTTTTCCAACTGAAAAAATGGAAGAATTTCGAGACTCGTTGGAACTTTTTGAACAGGTACCTTTTGATTTCGGTAACGTATTTCCTTTTTCATACCAGGATGGAACAAAAGCGAGCGTAATGGAGCCGAAAATTCCAAGCAGGGAGATAAAAAGAAGGATGAAGGACGCCTTAAAGTTTCTTAAAAAGAAAAATTATTTTGCATGCTATTTCAGACTTAACACGGGCATATCTTTCTATGCTAGATAAATTCCTCCACATATTCAACTAAGAACACTTAAAAGCATTCATCTTCTTTGCGTTCCCCTGGAAGAAGTAACTTTGAGTGCAAGGTTATATATGTTGTTTGGAATGAAACACTATTATACCTTTATCGACATGAATAAACAAAATAAAGTATTACAATGTAATGGATGAAAGAAGAAATCAGGAATGGATAAAAAAAAAAAATAAAAAAAAAAAAATCCCGTTGAAATTATTTGCTTGTCCGCCATACCAAGTTCACACAATATTACGTCAGATCAGATTATTGAATAACTCCTTCTCCTTTCATCTTGTTATAGTTATCAGGATGCTTCTCAAAATATGCGTGAACAGGCTCTAATATATTATTTACATAGCCGGTCGTTGCATTCTTCAAATCAAGAGGGTGAAGGCCACCAGCAAATGCTTGTTCTAACTCCTTGCAAGATTTGAACTCTAGATTTCCACCGAATTTTTCAGCCCGTTTAATCAAAAATGGTTCTTCTTTCAACTCAGGAAAAATGACATACTTACAAATCTCTAACACAGGGTTTCCTACCACCTGTTTTTCTGGACAAAACGCTTTGCTTATCTTTTCCTCAACACTACTGGGATCATCATGAATCGAAAGCATGGCCTCGGGTTTACTCTTACTCATCTTCACCTCGATTGGATCCATGCGTCCACCAGCCTGCAAACCAGTTAACAATGGCGTATGCAGGGCAACAGGGGGTTTATGACCAAGTTTTTTAGAAATTTCTCTAGCTAACATATGTGCACGACGCTGATCCATTCCGCCATATGCCACATCTAGATCAAGATAAAAAATATCAGAAACTTGCATTGCTGGATAAAATAGCTTTGACAAGTCCTTTTCTGCTTCCTCTGCACTTCTACCCATGATATCCATCGCACGTTTTACACGTGCAACAGACATGGATTTAGCTGTTCTCAAGACAATCTCCCAATATCTAGGATCACTTACATAATCACTGGCATACACAAACTTGACTTTATCTTTGTCAACACCCATAGAGGCAAAACAATCTTCCATATAACGTCCACAAAGCTTGATTTTCTCAATATCCCCACCAAGCTTATCGTTAATATATGCATGCCAATCCGCAAGAAGCACTGTGAAATCAAATCCACAGTCAATGAAATCCTTGATCTTATTTGAACAAATCTTCCAACCAATGTGAACCGAACCAGATGGCTCAAAACCGATATATGCCCTTGGCTTTTCTTTATTTAAAACATACTTCAGTTCCTCTGTTGTCACGATCTCTTCAGCATTGTATGTCAATTTCTGTAATTTATCCATATTAACAAAATGAATACAACATGGTATTTATGGTTATTTCGATGTAAATGTAAAAAATCATAACCACCAAGATAATATTTATATAACCTTTTTATTTATTAATATAAGAAATAAACTAATTCGGTGGTATTATGGAAAGGAAAAAAATTGTCAATTGCCTTGTATTAATTATTTTGTTAACAAGCATATTTTCAGTACCAATTGCAGCAACTCAAAAAGTTGAAACAGATAATTTGTCTAGCCTTGAAGATGATTTTTCACATAACTTTCAGCCACTTGTTTTCGGATCTCGTCAAGCTGCATCAAACATAGATATTGAAGGAATCTTAGACGAAGGAAAAATGTCAGACTATGAGGATAAGGTTAAAACAATAGAATTTCACTTTGATCCATCTCACTGTGTTCTACATCAAATAGACCAGAGACAAGTTTATCTTGAAATAGAGAGATTAAAACCATTTGGCTCACCAGGAGATCCAATGTTACCTATGAAAACATATGTAATAGAACTCCCAAAACACTCTGAAATACTCGAGGTTGGAATCACAAATGGATATTACAAAGAAATTATGAATAGGTTGATTATAGCTCCGAATCCTGAACCTGTTTTTTGGCATAGGGATGAAGCAGAAACGGTCATTAACTCATTAATTCCAAATATGAAGGTTTACAACAGTGATCAGTTCTTCCCTGGCACCGTTGTCTCATATGAAGCAGGAAAAAACAATGAAAAAACATTGGTTTTTGTAAGAGTATTCCCTATACAATATTTGCCGAAAAGTGGAAAAGCAGTTTTGTTAACAGATGGTTCAGTCAATGTGTTTTATAAACACGACGAATCTTTTATTTCAACACCACTTTCCAAAGATGCAGAAGTTGTGAATGTTATTATAACGCCTCCCTCTCTCTTTGCTCAAGCTTTGGAGCTGGAAACATTCCATGACGCTGAGGGAACGTCTACTGCTGTCGTAAACACAACCTGGATTTATACAGAGTATGAGGAAGCCAATGATCCCCCATATGAAGGATATAGTGATCCTAATATCCCAGGATGGGAATCTATCAAGGGGTATAACTATAGTCTTGCTAAACGTATTATTAGTTATCTGAATGATATTGGTGCACATCCAAATCTACAGTATGTTACGCTACTGGGAAATGCAAGGCTTGTGCCGCCAAGCTATTACTATTATTATAGCTGGACGCCAACAGATTTTTTCTACTCTTCACCAGATTATGACTTAGTACCAAACCATTTTGTGGGTAGACTACCTGTTAATGATGCTATTGAAGCCGCTCACGTAGTCGATAAAATAATACACTGGAATGCAACATCAGATTTGTTTAAAAATATTGCTGTTGCAGGAGGAAAGCCTTTTGGTACACCCTATGATTTTGGAGAATTGATTGTCATAGACGCGATAAACAGAGGGTTTTTCAATGGGGTCAATCCCACGAAGTATTTCAAAACAGAAGGATCCTTTGATAGAATAAATCTAACAAATGCCTTGATGGGATATACAGGATTGTTGTACCATATTGGTCATGGTAGTGGGACTGCATGGTCATTGGAAGGAGATCCACTTGATGTTGATGATGTGATGAACCTTTCTGAGAGCGATACTTCACCAATAGTGGTTTCAATTTCCTGTATGAACGGTGCATTTGACACCTATTTAACAGATATGGGTTTTAGCGTTTCATTTGGAGAATCAATTTTATTATCAGATGCTGGAGGCATTGCATATATTGGCGGTTCGAGAAGTAACGCTGGAGTCCCCTTATTCACCCTTGATAAGGGATATGTCAATATTTCTAAGGAACCTTATATGGCTGGGATGCTCACATACCTGCTTAAGGCTTATCACGAAGGAGGTTCTACACTTGGTAATCTTACCGCCCATGCAATGATGACCTATATGGAGCATAATAACTTCTCTGACCCTCTAGACAGTTTTACGTTTTTTGCTTTTGTTTTGTTAGGCGATCCAGCATTGCGGTTGCCGCCAAGATCATCAGAAAGCGAATACCAAACACCTAATTCTTTTATAGAAAATCCAGTGGCATATGTAGATCCGCAAATTTTAGAAATGGTATTCATAACTACGGGAGACGGAGTTATACCATTGGGTGTTGTTGGAGAGAATATGACTATGATATCGGCCACCAATTCGCCAACTGTAAATATAAAACTAATCGATGCGCTGACATTCGATGAAGTGGTTCTAGAGAAGGTTAGCATGCCTACAGTTGATAACAATGTTTTATATGATTTTATTCCTACCCATGGGACATTGTATTCTATTCGAACTATTACTGAGGACGGGAGAGAAGGATGGCTCTATGGAACTGCTGCCCGTGTTGTCGATGATGACTACAATGAATCAACGCCTGGTTGGCAGGTGACACGATGGGCAGTTATTCAAGAGGCAGTCGACAATTCTAGTGGGGATAAGTTATCTGATCTAATTTTTGTCTTCAATGGTACCTACCAAGAAAATGTAGTATTAGACAAATCAATAAAATTAATTGGAGAGGAAAATAGTATAACGACCATTGATGGCGGTGGAGATGGAACCGTTGTCAACGTTATCGAGCAATCATGTAGCATATCTGGATTCACAATAACCAACAGTGGAGAACAAAAAGTTGATGCTGGTATAGAAATACAAGCAGATACGACGGTTGTAATCAACAACATCATTACAAATAACAACAACAGGGGCATCTATGTATCTAATGGATGGCCCATTATACAGTACAATACTATATCTAACAGTAACTATGGCGTATACATTCAAAACAAACGTTATAATTCTGTCATTGGCAACACTATCAAAGAAAACCAGTTTGGCATTTATCTATCAGAATCAGAAGACCAATTTTTAGTAGGCAATACAATCATTGCTAACAGGTATGGTGCTTATTTAGAAAAATCTAGTATGAATGTTATTGGCCTTAATAATATTACAAACAATGAAAAAGGCGTCTATCTTAAAAAATCGAAAAATAATGCGATTATGCTCAACAATTTCATAAACAACAAAAGACACGCCCAATTTTCCAAATGCCTTATGAACACATGGCCACAAAACTATTGGGACAATTGGATAGGATTGAGATTCAACTTATCATTGCCAAAATTCATAATCGGGAGGATTGGCATAGTAGGATTAATTCCCTGGATAAACATGGATCGTGAACCCACGAATACCCCTTGGAACATTAATTTACCCTTCTGATGAGTTCTCTTCAGTAAGCCTTCATCTCGTCAGTTTTTTGACAATATTATTTATGATATTTTCTGATGCGCCCAGATAATTTTTTGGGTTCATGACTTCCTCCAATTCATTCTTTTTGAGTAATTTAGAAATGTTTTTATCTTCCAATAAAACAGTTAGCAAGTCTTTATCCATACTGGATGCTTTTATAGAACATTTTCTAACAAGCTCATGTGCATCTCCACGGCCCATTCCCTTTTCGACCAGTTTTGTCATTACAGCCTCAGCCATTGGCAGACCCTTTGATTTTTCAAGATTTTCCATCATTCTATCTGGATTGACTTGAAGATTTTTGAATACATTATTCATTTGATACACGACCCAGTCAGTAAGAATCAGAGAATGAGGTAAAATAAAACGTTCAGATGATGAATTACAAAGATCACGTTCATGCCATTGAATCGCATTTTCAAATGCGGGTATAACACTGCTTCGTATCACCCTTGCAAGTCCACAGATCTGCTCGCATACAATCGGGTTTCTCTTATGTGGCATCGCCGAAGAGCCGACCTGTTTTTTTGACTCAAACGCCTCTGCAACTTCTCCAATTTCACTCCTCTGAAGATTTCTAATTTCAGTTGCAAACTTCTCCATGCTTGTAGCAATATTTGAGAGAATTGACAAAAGTTCTATGTATCTATCCCTTCCAACAATTTGTGTTGCTCCCTCCTCTATTCCCAGTTTTAAATCCTGCATCACCAGCTCTTGAATTTTTAAAACGTGTTTACCCATTGCTGCACCAGTGCCTACCGCGCCAGACATTTTGCCAACAAGGACACGTGAGTTGCATTCACGCATACGTTCTAGATGCCTATCAACTTCTATGGCATACACAGCCATTTTCAAACCAAAAGTAATTGGAATAGAAAACTGTCCATGCGTCCTACCGAGCATGAGAGTGTTCTTATGCTTCTTTGCATGAGCCACCAATGTATTTCTCAGTTTTTTTAACTCTGCTTTAATAATATCGGTTGCTTTTGAAAACTGTAAAGCGTTTGCTGTATCAACAATATCATAGCTAGTAGCCCCAAGGTGAACATATTTGGCTGCTGCTTCTCCAATACAGACCTCGCCTAGGGCTTTTGTTAATGCCATGATGTCATGCCGGGTCTCTTTTTCAATTTCTTTTACCCTCTCGATCTTAACAAACTTAACAGAGGCGTTTTTAGAAATTTCATCAGCAGCTTTTTGGGGAATGTTGTCAACTTTCGCATGCGCTCTAGCTAGTGCAGCCTCCACATCTAATAAATATTGAAGCTTACTTTTTTCACCAAAAACTTCCTTTATTTCTCTTCTCCCATATCTAAAATCAATAGGGCAAACTGGATTATCCATAGGCTCTCCAAAACTGAATAAAATAATAGTTAATGTCTTTTTGGGCTTACTAACATATGTCTTTTAATAAAACTGATAATTCCTTTGTAATATTTTTTATTCTAGGATAGTGTCTATTGAGTTTTTCAACAAGTTCATGCAATTGTTTTATAGTCCCCATAATAAGAATATTGGCACGTTCATTTTTTAACTCAAATGCATCCTTAGGAATAGCTACCTCTCCTCCGATAGAGAGCATGTCCTGTTTAATAATAATGGCATCTTGAAGTATTACGTTTTCTACTTTAATAGCTTTAAAAATCGCCTTCGGCGCCATGATTTCGATGCTTTTAGGGTCACTTCCTATCTTTTGAATTTCATTTTTCGCATCTTCCAGAGATACAATTTCTATAAATTTAGAATTATGATCATTCATATTTGGAAGAAAATATGTCAGCCTTATAATAAATTATTCAAATAATACATAGCATTCCTATTCTGTAGTGGATTGCCAAATGAGAGGCAGCTATCTTATGCTAGTGGAACTAAAAAACCCTAAAAAAATTCAAATAGGCAACCTTAGAGACATAGATTTCAAAAAAGGTTTCTATATCTATGTGGGCTCAGCTCTGAGTGGATTAAACCAACGCATACAACGACATCTTAGAAAACAAAAAAAGATTCATTGGCACATTGATTATCTGTTGACCCATGCAAAAATTGTGGACATTTTTTACAAACAAAGCACGCTCAAGGAGGAGTGTTGCATTGCAAAAATATTAGAAAAAGAACTCTCAATAATTCCCAATTTTGGTTGTAGTGATTGCACTTGTAAAAGCCATCTTTTTCATGGCTCCTATGAAGATATAAAAAATGCTATTGCTAATCTAGAAATTAAACAATATTCGATAAATGCAAAATCTTAAAACTGGTTTTAATTATAGGATAAAAGGATGGTTGCTGCAATTTATTCTATCACCGGCAATATAGATGATGCAAAGAAAATCGCGCGTTTATTAGTTGAAGAAAAACTGGTTGCATGTGTTAATATAATTCCAAAGATAGAGTCAGTTTATAGGTGGCAAGGAAAGATTGAAGAAGAAAGTGAATGTGTTTTAATAGCAAAGACAACAGATAAAAATATAGATAAAACGATACAAAGGATACAGGAAATCCATCCATATGGCGTGCCAGATATCGTCGTTCTTCCAATTGTTAAGGGGTTAAAAGAATATCTTGATTATGTTGAAGATGAGACAAAATGAAGCTTGCTCCTTTGGTTTCAAATTGGCTCTCCTGGTAATGAGCATCTATGGCTATCTTATAAGGTGAGTGAATAACCCCTATGGCTATGAGATTAACTGGTATTTTTTTCACGGTTTCTATGGCTCCATTCTTCTTCTTTTAATAAGTTCCATCATGTCTAAAGGAACTGTCACAGGTTTCTGACTTTTGTAAACACAGAGTGTATTTAATCCGGCAAAAGCCTTTTCTATTTCATCTAACTCTTCTTTCGACAAGGGCTGTATGTTACATTGTCTAAGAGGAGTATTAATTTGTACTTCGTCCGGGTGAATCTTTTTTGCTAGTTGTGCAAGGTCATTTGCATAATCTTTGTTTTCTTTCATAAACATGATTTGTAGAGCAAATTTTCCATGGAAACCTTGACGAAGTTCTTTTATTCCTTTAAGTGTTTTTTCGAATGTTATTCCATTGGCAGGGCGGTTAATTTTCTGGAAAAGCTCTTTATTGGGTGCATCAAGTTTTGCCACAATAATATCTAGGTTACCAAGGGTTTCATATACGTTTTTATCATAGAGTAAAGTGGAATTTGTTAGTATTGCCAACGGTATGTCGGTGAATCCTTTTATTAGATTTACGACTTCATGCATATTCTTCGCAAGCGTTGGTTCCCCTGTCCCAGAAAAGGTGATCACGTCGGGTGTTGTTTGCTTTAGGGCATTCTTTAACTCTTTTTCTACATTTTTTGTTGATACAAATGTGTCTCTTTGCGAGGTGATTTTGTCTGATTTTTCTAACTGACAGTATATGCAGTCAAAGGAGCATATCTTTTTTTCTGAACAAAGGAGATCTACACCCAGTGATCTACCTAATCTCCATGATGCAATGGGCCCGTAGACTATTTTCATGATGTTTGACGAAACAAATCTTGTATATTTAATCATGATGCATTCAAGTCTAAAAAATGCTAATTTTCGGTAAAAATGGAAAGGTTTAAAAAGTCTAATAGTATACTATATAATGTGGATTTGTATTTTTAAAGTACAATATATTGTGCCTGGGGTGCCTGGATGAATTGTCCATATTGTAACCATGTCGAGACCAAAGTAACCGACTCCCGCGATACCGGGAATTACACAATTCGTAGAAGACGAGAGTGCCTGAAATGCAATAGGCGATTTACTACATATGAGTATATTGAGATGTCGCCACTTTATGTCATTAAAAAAGATGGTAGAAGAGAAAAATTTGAGAGAAACAAAATCAAAAATGGACTAATGAAGGCACTTGAAAAACGTCCAATCAGCCATGATAAGATAGAAGAAATGCTTAACTCCATGGAAGAAAAAATAAGAAAAAACGGTAAAGAGGAAATCGAAAGTTCAACTATAGGAGAATATGTAATGGAAACTCTGAAAGATACTGACCAAGTAGCCTACATACGGTTTGCCTCTGTTTATCGATCATTTACTGACGTTACATCATTTGAAAAAGAAGTTAAAAATTTAATAGAACAATACAAAGGAGAGATAAAAAAATGATACGCAAAATTAAGAAAAGAGATAGAAAAGTTGTCGATTTCAACCCAATAAAAATAACTGATGCAATTTGGAAGGCGGCGCAAGCGGTAGGCGGAAAGGATTACAAAAAATCAGTTGAACTTACAGATAAAGTTCTAGAGAGATTAAAAAAAGAACTTAAAAAAGGTGAGATACCAACTGTTGAACAAGTACAGGATACAGTTGAGAAAACACTTATTGAAGAAGGCCATGCGAAGACAGCAAAGGCTTATATCCTATATAGAAAACAACATCAGGATATACGTGAAATTGGCGGATTGTTAAAAGACATAGACGTAGTGGATGGCTACCTCAGTATGATGGATTGGAAGGTAAAAGAGAACAGCAACATGAGCTACTCTCTACAAGGACTAAATGTATATGCCACAGAAAATATTATCTCTCATTATTGGCTTAACAAGATTTATCCTCCAGAAATTGGTGAGGCGCATGTTAAAGGTTGTTATCATATTCACGACCTCGGCACGCTCGGAGCGTACTGCGTGGGGTGGGATCTCAAAGACATACTACTAATGGGTTTCAAGGGAGTAGCAGGTAAAATTGAAAGTAAACCTGCTAAACACTTCAGTACTGCACTTATGCAAATTGTAAACTATCTCTATACTCTTCAGGGCGAGGCAGCAGGTGCACAAGCACTATCAAACTTCGATAGCCTTTTAGCACCATTTATAAGATATGATGGTCTCAAATACAAAGATGTTAAACAAGAAATGCAGAAATTCTTATTTAACATGAATGTTCCGACAAGGGTGGGCTTCCAGTCACCATTCTCCAACTGTACTTTAGATCTCACTATTCCCAGCTATATGGCTGATGAACCTGTAATAATTGGTGGAGAACTAAAAGATGACAACTATAGTGATTTTGCAGATGAAATGGACATGATCAACCAAGCCTTCGCAGAAGTCATGCTGGAAGGTGACGCTAAAGGTCGTCCTATGACGTTTCCGATTCCAACTTACAACATTACCAAAGATTTTAACTGGAATAATGATGGCTTGGATCCAATATGGGAGATGACTGCGAAGTATGGAAATCCATATTTTTCAAATTTTATCAACAGTGATATGAAACCAGATGATGCTCGCAGTATGTGTTGCAGACTTAGGTTGGACAACAGGGAACTTCGGAAACGTGGAGGAGGATTATTTGGTGCAAACCCAAAAACTGGAGCTATAGGCGTAGTAACTATCAACATGCCACAAATTGGATACCTAGCAAAAGACGATAAAGATTTTTTTGAAAGGTTAGATCAATTAATGGACCTAGCTAAGCAAAGCCTGGAAATCAAAAGAGAAATTATAGAAAACCTAACACATAGTGGTCTACATCCCTACTCGCGGTTCTATCTTCAGGATGTGAAGAAAACCTTTGGTGAGTACTGGAAAAATCATTTCTCCACTATCGGTTTGATTGGTATGAATGATGCCTTGCTTAACTTTATAAATAAAAGTATAGGCGATAAAGAGGGTAAAGCCTTTGCGGAAAAAATCCTAGATCATATGAGGGATAAGATGGCTGATTTTCAGGAGGAAACTGGTAATATTTTTAATCTTGAAGCGACGCCAGCCGAGGGGTGCTCGTACAGAATTGCCAGGGTTGATAAAGCACAGTATCCTGACATTCGTGCTTATAACCAGGAATTTTATGGTGATGGTGGAAAAGGTGTTGAACCCTACTATACAAACTCTACTCAGCTTCCTGTCGGTTTTACAACTGATGTTTTTGAAGCACTGGATTTGCAGGATTCATTGCAGTCGAAGTACACTGGTGGTACAGTACTGCATATCTATTTGGGCGAAGAACAACCTTCTATTGGGGCAGTAAAGAAACTAGTGCGTAAAATAGCAGAGAATTATTCACTTCCATATTATACCATTACTCCGACATTTAGTGTCTGCCCAGATCATGGTTATATCCCTGGTAAACATCAGACCTGTCCAACATGTAAGGCCGAGGATAGAACCACTGAATGTGAAGTCTATTCTCGCGTAGTTGGTTATCTAAGACCGGTAAGTCAATGGAATCGCGGCAAGCAGCAAGAATTCAAAGATCGTAAAACCTTTAACATTATAAAAAAGAAAGTAATGGTTTCATAATGAAAATCGGAGGATTTCAGAAAACAACGCTGCTCGATTTTCCCGATAAAGTTAGTGCGATTATCTGGACCATTGACTGTAATTTCCGCTGTCCATTTTGCTACAATAAAAACCTTGTATTTGGTGAAGCAAACAGCATCTCAGAGGTAGAGGTTCTTTCTTTCCTAAAAGAACGTAAAGGATTACTGGAGGGTCTGGTTGTTTCTGGTGGAGAACCACTTTTACAAGAAGACCTTATTAATTTTACAAATAAAGTAAAAAAACTAGGTTATCTCATAAAAATTGATACGAATGGTACGTTCCCTAATCGGCTTAAAGAGCTTATCAATTACAAACTCATTGACTATGTATCAATGGATATTAAAGCACCGAAAAAGAAATACGATCAGCTTGCTGGTGTGAAGACAGACCTTTCTAAGATTGAAGAATCCATTGACCTGATAAAAAATCACGCTTCTGATTATGAATTTAAAACAACGTTTGCCCCAAGGCTTCTTTATAAAGAAGACATTATCGAGATTGCGAAATGGTTGGAGGGATCAGAACGTTTTTATCTTCAGCAGTTCAAGAATATTACACCATTGGTTTCATCAAAATTTGATAACGTTGCACCCTATCCTAGAGAATACTTCATTGAAACATTAGATTTAGTTAAACCATTTATCAAAAACTGTTATGTTAGAGGAGTTTGAATATTAGAACAAAAATGAAGTAACCTAAGTTTGACGTGATATTTTCCAATTAGCTTTAGTTAACGATTCAAAGCTGTTATTTTCCCCTTGACTGGCATATAAATTTAAATACTAGAGGCTTTATAGTTTTATGAATGGGGGAAAGTGATGATTAAGAATAAGTTGGTTAATAGAGGAATCACCTTTGCTGTAATTATTTTGTTCATTGGAATAAGCGTTCCATCAACTGGAAACATCAGCAAAGTATCCTCGGTATGTAAGTCTAACAATCCACCTTATGTTCCCAGCAATCCTTATCCACCTAATGGTTCAACTAATGTTTCTATTTCGAGTTGTTTGCATTGGACGGGTGGTGACCCCGATGGTGATCTAGTAACTTATAATATCTATTTTGGAAATACAAGCCCTCCTCCATTGGTGATAAGTAATATATCAATTACTTTCTTTTGCCCCGATGTTCTTGAACATAATACAACTTACTACTGGAAAATCGTGGCTGAAGATGAACATGGTGCTAAATCCGAGGGGCCTCTATGGCATTTCACGACAGTGGTAGATGATGCTGAACTTGTATGTTGGGGAGAACTTACATGGAATGACGTGAAACTAGGAGATACTGTTAGTGGAATGTTTTGGATAAGAAATAACGGCCGACATGGGACTCTTTATTGGCGGATTGATGAATGGCCATCATGGGGCATTTGGGATTTTGGTTCGTTTTTTCCAAAAATCCCGCCTAGGCAATTTTGGATTGTATTCCTTAATGTGACTGCACCAAACCAAAAAAATGCAAGCTTTACAGGCAGTGTTAAAGTAGTAAACATCTTAAATGAAGATGATTTTGGAATTATTAACGTCTCACTTACAACACAATCTTCATATGATTCAATAATTCAAACTGAAAGTAAATTGGTTGAGGTTACAACAGAAATCTGTAGAATTCTAGGTGTGAGTTCGTATAATGTAAAGCTAGTAGAGTAGATTTATACATATCCGATTAGTTGCGAGAGACTGAAAACCATGTTTACATTAAGTTAGACATGGAGACTGAAAAGATTTATGAAACATCGAAATACGACAAACATCTTTGATTATGACAAATTCAAAATTGTGCTGAGGATAAAATCACTATATGGAAGTTTTTTTAAAAATCTTGCACCGTTTTCTACTTTGATAAAATTCTGGGTTTTGGGTAGAATAAGAAGTTATTTGAATATTTAATCTAGGCGCTTAGGATTTGTAAATTTTTTGCATTAGATATACATCTAAACGCTTGTCAAATTTTAAACCAACTTCCCTCATAATTCCAATATGAAAGAATCCTACAGATTCATGAAGATGAACGCTTGTCTCATTGCCCTCTGTTATACGGGCAATCACTGTATGTAGGCCAGCCTTTTTGCCTTCTTGGATAATGGCTTCTAACAACTTCCTTCCAATTCCTTTCCCTTGATTTTTTTCCAGTATATAGAGTGAAAGTTCAGCGGTATCAGAATACGCGCATCGATCAGACCATTCACTAAGAGATGCCCATCCAACAATAACGTCGTCTTGCTCTGCAACCAATATAGGGTTTTTTGGACCATGATGCAAAAACCAGCTTTTTTGCTCGTCAAGAGTCTTTATCTTAGTATCAAACGTGGCCACTGTTTTGAGAATGGCTTCGTTATAGATATCAGTAATAGCAACTATGTCCTCTAATTTCGCTTGCCTTATCTTTAACAATCTAAACTCCCTTAATATCCTAATAACTTTTAGTTCTTTAAAAAACCAACTCCAGGTTTTTAAATATTGGAAAAAGGGATTTAAAAACTATATTTTAGACCAGAAAAATCTATAGGGGTAGTACCTATACAGCATACCATTTTATAGACAGTATGATAAGAAGAAATTTGGAAAAACCTTTCTCAAAAATGAAACCGAATTTGCTATCAGCTATTTTACTTAATGACGTATAGCAGGATTTTTAAAGTGGTGTATTATTTTATTTTAGGAGGAATTATTATTCAAGATATAGATATAGTTCGAGAAATACTTACAGAATCGGAATATTCTATTGTCGTTGCGAAAAATGGCGCCATATTGGCTAAAAAACAAGGAGATGGAATCAGACCTATTATAGAGGCAATCGACGAACTTAAAAGAGATATGAAGGGTTCTACTGTGGGTGATAGAATCCTGGGAAAAGCCTCAGCGCTTCTCTGCGTCTACGCTAAGGTTGCCGGAGTCTATGCCCCACAGGCAACAAAAACGGCAATTGCAGTTTTGATACGTGCAGGTATACCTGGACAGACAGATGAGCTTGTTCCATATATCAAAAGCAGATATGAGGATAATATTTGTCCCTTTGAAAGAATGCTTTCAGATATAGATTCTCCTGAGGAGGCATATAGAGTTTTGAAAAAAGCCATTAAGTGAAACACAATAAAAAGACTAAATATTAGATAAGTGTTTGAGAGATTATGGACTATGAGTTAGCGATTATTGGGGCAGGCCCAGCAGGCTATTCAGCTGGTATCTATGCGGTTAGATCTGGAATTAAAACCGTTGTTATTGATAAAAGCATCGGTGGGGGTCTCGCAAATGTCTCCCCAAAGATTGAAAACTATGCTGGTTTTGAATCAATCCCAGGTATGGAATTGATGGAAAAGATGAAACAACATGCGAGCAAATATGCCGATATTCATTTCAACGAGGAAGTAAAAAAAATAGAGAAAAACAACGATACATTCACAATTGAAACTAGCGAGAAAACATACATAGTTAAGGCTGTTCTTCTCTGCATGGGAACTGAATATCAAAAACTCAATGCTCCCGGTGAAAAAGAGTTACAGGGAAAAGGTGTTTCCTATTGCGCAACCTGTGACGGGTTCTTTTTCAAAGGGAAAAAAGTTGCAGTTATCGGTGGTGGAAACTCGGCCTTAATAGAAGCCATTTTTTTGAAACAAATCGGATGCGAAGAAGTATATCTCATCCATAGACGAGACCAATTACGTGCAGAGAAGGTATATGAGGATGAGGCACAAGCAAAACAAGTTCAGATGATGATAAACAAAGTTGTAGAAAAAATCTATGGAAAACAAAAGGTTGAACATCTTGATTTGAAAGATACAATGAATGGTGAAAAGTTGACTCTTAACGTTGACGGAGTGTTTATTTCTATTGGTGAGATGCCACAGAATGAACTAGCGAAAAGTTTAGGAGTAAAACTTGATGAACGGGGCTATGTTGTTACTGATAAACAGCAGCGAACAAATGTCAAAGGCGTGTATGCTGCTGGTGATATCACTGGTGGGCTACGCCAAGTCATTACTGCATGTGCCGAGGGGGCGGTTGCTGCTCTTTCTTCGACTGAGGTTTTAGGCAAAAAGTATCCTTACTAAAGTTATCCAACCCATAATTTAACAGATTTGTAACTGGTATAGAATATAAGACACCTGATATTGTCTCATTGGAGTGTTTCTATTTGTTTAAGTTTCTTGTTTTTTATAAGCTCTATTAACCTATCTCCACTTTTTTTAACATGTATTGTCATGTCACCTGACATGGTTTCTGGTTGTATTCCTATAAACAACATTGTTTCTGCATGTCTTCTGAGATAATCCATAAGAACAGAGATAGGTATACCGTGAGTGCTGATGTGCATTCTTCCAATTTTTCCTTCTGGAACAATTCTTATTTCACCAGGCAACAGATTCATTTCAACTGCATCAATGATTATCAATTGTTTCGGTTTATATCGCTTTACAATAGAGGTATAGTTCTCAGGTACAGTCCCACAATCAATGACAACAATATTTTCATCAGATTCTAGATTATCTGCAATGTAAGGACCAATTGCATCATCGCCTCCGTTTCTATTGCCAATGCACAATACCAGACAATCCATTGTTCACTCTAACATACTGAGATTAGATAAAATTTACGAAAAAAGGTAGTGGTGCAACTACTACTTATTATAAGCATGTTGCCTGCGACTTAAGCATTCGGCTGCCATGTTTGCCTGGCTGTTTAATCAAAAAATATCACTAATTTGGTTTTAGCCGAAGGAATTCGATGAAGAGCAGCATTTAAATATCATACCGCTTAATAAATATAGTAATAATTGGAAAATAATCATATGCAAAAAACCTTGCTTAAAAAGGGATTTACTTTAACCACCGTTGTCCTGCTTGTTAGTATTAGTTTTATTCAAACTGCTGGAAGCATGTTTTTAGAAAAAAATTCTATTACATTTTTAGATAGAACTATTTTGTATGTTGGTGGATATGGACCAAGCAACTACACAAGTATTCAGGACGCGATTGATAATGCTAGTGATGGGGACATGGTTTTTGTTTATAATGGCACCTATTTTGAGAATATCATTGTAAACAAAACTATCAATCTTGAAGGAGAGAACGCAGAAAAAACCATCATCGATGGGCTCTACAACAGCAATGTAATCCATCTGTTGTCTGATAAAGTTCTTTTACAGAATTTTACAATCAGAAATTCGGGAGGATATACGCTAAATGCAGGCGTCCATTTAGATTCTGAAAACAATTCAATAAAGAGTTGTCTTATCTATAGAACTAAAACTGGGATATTCCTAGATGATGTAGATAATAACCAGATAATAAACTGTACTTTTAATTCAAATGGTGAAGGTGCTCTAATAGCATCATCTTATAATATTACAGTTGAGAGATGTTGTTTTGGTCATAACTCAATAGGATTACATTTTGAAGATTCTAAAGGCTGTGTTGTAGGCTATAGCCATTTCCACAACAATGGTATAGCATGTTTATTTAATCATTCCTCAAATATTGAGATTATTAATTGTAACATCAGCGATAACAGCGCCAACATTGGAGGGGTTTTCTTTGTTGAATGTTATAATGTCACTGTTAATAATTGCATTTTTAATCATAACGGAGTTGGCATAAGCGTATACTCATCTGAAATGATTTTCATATCGAACTGTGATTTTTATTTAAATACCCATTTCGCTATCTCTATGCGTACAGCGTCAAAAAGAATTGATGTTACACTATGTGAAATAAGGAATAATTACCGATATGGAATTTATATCGAGAAAAATAATCGTTGTAATATAATTGGTAACAACATCGTTGATAACACCTTATTTGGAACTTACTCTAAGTTTGCTCACTGTATTGCAAGATACAACTGGTGGGGATCGCCACTTGGACCATCATACACCGAGCTTAGACCAAGTAGTAAAATAACCATGTTTCCAGGGAGAATAAGATTTTTTCCATGGCTCCTTAAACCTTTGGAAAACACAGGGGCTGACTTGGAAAATAATTATACTTGCATAAATACAACCTATGAAAATGTAATCGAGCTTCCTGGAAATGATACCGATGGAGATGGTGTGCCTGATTGGTGGGAGGAAAAATGGGGGTATGATCCTTTTTCATGGGATGATCACAAAAACCTTGATCCAGATAATGACGCACTGAATAATTTTGAAGAATGCTATACCGACAAGTATGGATCAAACCCTTACCGAAGAGATATATTCCTTGAAATCGACTGGATGGAGTCACTCAACCTCCCAAATAAACCACCAGAAGATCTGCTTGAAAAAGTGGTATCTATTTTTAATAAACAAAATATTAGCCTGCATATTGACATCGGTAATCTCGATGGCGGCGAAGAAATACCATATTGCGCATCCATTTCTTCATTTGCTAAATTAAGAGATCTTTACTGGGAGTATTTCCTTCAAAATGATCTCAATAACCCCCGAAAAGGCATATTTCATTATGGAATTATTTGCAACTATTGTCCTGATCTAAATTTTCCATTTTTTGGATGGGACCATCTTGATTCCTTCGCAGTATCCGCAGAATGGTTGAAAAAAGAATTTCCCTTATTCGGTAAAGGCCGTCTTATTGTTGGAGCAATTGTTCATCATCTTGGGCATTCTCTAGGGCTACTAGCAGATACCCATGATGGCATTGATAACATTGGTACTCTAATTCCATTCACTCTGCAATGGTGGAAATATCGAAACTACAGAAGCTGCATGAATTACTACTATAAATACAAAATATTTACATATTCAGATGGAAAACATGGCTGGGGTGACTTCAACGATTGGGGAAATCTTAATTTCGGTTTTTTCAAAAACAGCAATTTTGTATAATCAAATATACCACATCTGTACAAACAAATAAAAAGAATAATAGCACAGTTGCATTATCTCCTTCTTAGATATGGGTGTCAAAAAACTCCTACCTATCATAGGCATCGTCCTCTTGCTCTATATTTTATCAACCATGGATGTTGGAAAAATTATCGATGTATTCCTCCATATCAACCTGTGGTATGCCATTTTATCCATCCTAGCTATCGTCCCAGTTCTTTTAATTTACAATTTTGAATGGCAATTGATCCTAAAAAAACACAGCATCAAGGTCAGCTATACATATTCATTAAAAAATACCTTCATCGGATTTTTTTATGGATTTATCACACCAGGGGGTCTAGGTGGGTACACCCGTGCCCTCCATCTCAAGGATGAAAGTGGAGAAACTATCCAAAAATGCTTCGTCAATCTCCTCATAATTAATACAATCGACTACCTCACATTACTCTCCCTCGGCGTTTTCGGCGGGTTTCTCCTAAGCAGTAGATTTCCCAACATATTTCCAATCTTCCTCTTTGCCTTTATCGTCGTAATTGGTTTAATATCATTCTTTATTCGAAAGAACACCGGAAAATTGTTTTTCACAAAATTGCTTAAATCAAAATTGTTAACCCCATACAAGGATAAATGGAACGCACATATTAACAACTTATATGAAGATCTTCCATCAGTTAAAGATCTTATTCCTCCTTACCTGGTCTCATTATTCGGATGGTTTTTCTGGCTCTCCGAACTCTACCTCATCTCATTCTTATTTTCAATAGATGTACCATTTCATTACTTTTTTTTAGTCGTCGCTGTTGCCAATGTCATCGCGTCATTACCCATAACCATCTATGGCTTAGGTACAAGAGATGCGGCCATGATAGGAATGTTTTCAATATTTAACGTCCCACAAGAAAACATCCTAGGGTTCTCACTTTTCTGGTTTGTTATCTTCTGGTTAATTCCAAGTCTCGTCGGCGCAGTTGCCACGATTCATGAAACAAGAAAAAAACCTACGTTTTCCAAGAAAAAACCTTAATCGTAGATTACATTGTAATTATATCAAAAACAAAACAGAACATTTATCTAATCAACAATTTTTAATATGAATACAGACAGGAAAAAAACATGAGCAAACAAGGTTTCATCATTGATAAGGCATTGGCAGAGCAATTCACGAGATATATGGATAAATATTTAGAATTATATCGCTTTCTGGCCGAGAAGACAGGGGAACATATCCAAAAATCAGTAAAAAAACCAGTCATTGTTGAAATAGGTACAGGACCTGGTCTACTATCCTTTGAA
Source organism: Thermoplasmatales archaeon (assembly GCA_020343515.1). GTDB lineage: Archaea > Thermoplasmatota > E2 > DHVEG-1 > DHVEG-1 > JAGLML01. The sequence goes on from CP070798.1 coordinate 158,553, forward strand.
CTACATATGTTAATCCCTGAGGCACAGGTAATAGGTTTAGATCCATCCCTTCATATGCTTTCAATCGCTGAAAACAAATTAATCGGTTGCAAACATTGTTACTTTGTAAAGTCAAGTGTTGAAAACATGCCCCTAAAGAACCGCTCTGCGGATATCGTTGTTAGTCGTTTTGGTCTGTCATCGTGGAAAAATCCTAAAAAAGGTTTTTCGGAAATTTTTCGGGTTTTAAAACCTGGGGGCAGAATCGTCTTAGAAGTTCTAAACACAGATTTCCCGAATTGGAAACTACTGCTTACAAAAATCCATATGATGGTTAAGGGAGCTGGAAAAAACGTCATCAAATATCATGTTGACTCATATAGAATGGCTTTTTCTATCAAACAAGTTGAAGAATTTTTAAATGAAACTAGTTTTAACATAATTAAAAAAGAAGGCGAGAGAAAAGATTGGAAATTTTTGGTAATAGCTACAAAAACTTAAAAAAATAATCAATAAAAAAATATAAATAGCTATAAAAATTAATTTAATACTATAAATTAAAAGGGTTTACTATGAAGTATATTGCAAAGAATACCCTCGCAATCATTACTATTCTTCTCTTACTCATATCCAATTCAATTCCGGCATGGGCTTCCTTAGATACACAAGAATCAAACATTGATGTGCAAAAAGAGCTTTATCTAATGCGTGGAGAACACTATCTCTACCTCAACGCATCAGACAATGTCAACGAATTTCACCTCCGATTCGTCTTTCCACCAGATTATCAATACCAGGCTCCAACCCTGCTAGAAATTTACAATGATACTACAGCAGATATCCTTCATTACCAAATAGAAGATGATTTGAATAAACCAAACAAAATTATAAATTTCACCATTGGACCGATGCACAAAAATGAAAGCGTTTTACTACATTTTTCATGCTGGGTACTCGTTAAAAACCATGAGTTTGAGGACTTATCAAACTATGTCAAATTCCCTAAGAAACGTGACCTTCCTGAAGAAACAAAAACATGGCTAACCTCCACCAAAGTTGTACAAGTACACAGCATCCTTATTAGACACAAAGCAAGACAATTACGGGGTTGTAGCAATAATCTCATACAATTTGCAAATAGAGTTGCATCATTTATCAAAAACCATAGGTTTCTCTTGTTTCTAATACAGTTAAAACTAAGGATTTTATTTTCTCAAGATGCCCTCACAACTCTTCTTATAAATGGCGAGAACGTAGGGCGATCACATTTAGCATGTGCATTTTTCAGAGGATACAACGTCCCAGCACGAGTATTACTCGCTCATAATGACCAAGGCTTCTGGACTCAAATGCACTACATGGTTGAATACTACTGTCCAGGATATGGATGGGTGTTAATAGACTCAACAAAAGGGAAAACACCATATGCAACAAAAAGACAAATCATAAACAGAATCAGCTTCCCTGAAGACGAAGAAAACACCAAAAGGGATTACATCATACCAACTATGAAAGGAGAAGAGCGTTGGATGTGGATAGATAATGAAAACATATACCCTTATTATCTCGATTGCAAAACAGGAAGTAAATCACAAATGTTTTACGAGGGAAACATCGAAACTAACGCATTTACAGCCGACTACGCCTTCCTATTAACCCATATGGTATATCACCAATACGAAAAATATTTAGGAGTAAATCTCACGGGGGAAAACCTAGGACATCTTCAAAATGCAACAACGTTTCATCTAAAAGCTATAGCCGAATTTCAACAATCAAACATTCAAACATATATCGACAACATGTACCTCGCCTACTATGAATACCTTAAAATAATACTATAAATGACAATAAATTTTCTAATATTTTTAACATAACTTTATTACTTTATTCATATTATGATTTCTTTAAATGACAGCAGAAACACAAAAAAAGATTATCAATAAATCATCAAGCCGACCATCCGAATCAAAGATTAGATTTTTTTTCGCCACTTATCTCATTCCACTACTCGTTTTTTCAATCGGTGCAATTCCATTTTTTCTATGGCTACTACTTATGTTCTTTTTATATTTGATAACATTAAATACAATACTTTATTTTATCATAACACCGATTATATTTACCTTATCGATATTTATTTTAATCGTATCAGAAATACTCATTTCAGGCACAATAATTAAATTATTCAACATAAAATATGAAGAAGGGACCTATGAATATTCAGTTAATAATAATGAGGTCTTTAAATGGATGCTAATTTTACAGCTTTATACTCCAATAAGAAAAATTCTAGAAATCATTCCTATGAGATACATAAAGGTTGTCTATTTGAGGCTCCTTGGGATGAAAATAGGAGAAAATACTCTTGTAGGAGGTGTTATTAGAGACCCTTGTTTGACCGAAGTCGGCAATAATGTAACGATGGGGGATTATGTTATAGTCTATTGCCATATGCACAACAAGGCTGAGGGGACAATAGCAATCAAAAAAATTAAAATAGGAAATAACTGCATTGTAGGCGCGGGGGCCATTATCATGCCGGGGGTTGTAATGGAGGATAATGCAATCCTTGCTGCTGGAGGAGTAGTTAAAAAAAATAGTGTTTTACAAAAAAATAAAATATACGGAGGTAATCCTGCGCAAGAGATAAAACTATTTAAGAAAAAGCAATAAACAGGAACAACTTCACCTAGAAATCGATTCCTAGGTAAAAAAGTTCTATTAATATTACAACATTAAAGCATATAAACCTAAGAAATTTGTAATTTTTTATTGACGATATTTGCGCGGATTTTCTACAAAAAAGCATAAATATAACTTTTGCATCGCATGAAATAAAAATAACTCATGTGGGATAATGACGGTGGAAAAAATAAAACTTGCTCAAGGTGCTGGCGGCGAACTCATGGATCAGCTTATCAAAAATAAAATTTTGAAATACTTAGTTGAAGATGAATCAGCTGAAGTTTCTCTTTCGATGCTCGATGATGCAGCCGTGATTGACGACATTGTTTTTTCTACCGATTCTCATACAGTTCAACCAATTATTTTTCCAGGTGGCGATGTAGGTTCTCTTGCTGTCTCGGGCACGATTAACGATGTTGCTGTTATGGGTGCAAAACCAATCGCTCTTTCTGCTGGTTTTATCGTTGAAGAAGGATTATCTGTGGAAACATTTGAAAAAATCGTGAAGAGTATGAGTAAATGTGCAAAGGACGCTGGTGTTCCAATAATCACTGGTGATACAAAGGTTGTGGAAAAAGGGGCTGTACAAGAGTTTATGATTAATACAAGTGGAATAGGTAAAAGAACTTCTCTTCTTGATACGAATATAGAGGTGGTTAAACGATATCGAGTTTTTAAGAAAAGATGGCTTCTTGATTCAAACCTGGCAAAGGGCGATAAAATTATCCTTTCTGGGAATATCGGTGAACATGGTATAGCGTTGTTATCTTTTAGGGAGGGGTATGGTTTTGAAACAACAATAAAATCGGATGTCGCTCCTGTTAATGCGTTAATGGAAAAAGCCCTCTCCGTAGGAGGTGTTGTCTCTGCAAAGGATCCAACTCGTGGAGGACTAGCAAATACTATAAATGAGTTTAGCGAAAAGTCAAATATTGGGGTTGTGCTTAAAGAGGAAAGTATTCCAATTCCTGATGGCGTCCGATCTGCATGTGACATGCTTGGGATTGATCCTTTAGAGATTGGTAATGAGGGTAAGGTTGTTCTTGGTGTCGTTGAAGATAAAGCGGATGAGGTTTTGGCTGCGATTAAACAGCATCCTCTTGGTAAAAACGTGGCGATAATTGGTGAGATAACAGATAAGATAAAAGGCGTAGTGCTAGAGACAACTGTTGGTGGTAAAAGAAATCTCCATAAGCCTCTGGGGGATCCTGTTCCAAGGATATGCTAAATGACATAATCCGGAAATTTTTAATAGTCTATAGGGTTACCTGCTTACCAAACAACTGCATTGGGGTATTGTTTTATGGCTAAGGGGCTTACAAAATCGTTTAAAAAAGCGTTGTGGGTGTATCATTGTAATTCTGGCTCTTGTAATGGGTGTGATATTGAAATCATTGCAGCGCTTTGTCCTCGATATGATGTGGAGCGTTTTGGTATACGCTTGGTGGGTTCTCCACGACATGCAGATGTATTGTTGATTACCGGTCCTGTGACAAGGCAGATGGAGGACAAGGTAAAACGTATCTATGAGCAGATGCCTGATCCTAAGGCTGTTATTTGTATTGGCAACTGTGGGAATACTGGTGACGTATTTTATGAATCATACAATCTAGTTGGTCCTGTTGATAATATCCTTCCGGTAGATATGCATGTTATTGGTTGCCCACCACGACCTGAGGCAATTATACTTGCGGTTGCAAAAGCATGGGTTAAACTCGAAACGTTGGAGGCTTAAAAATGACCAAGAATTTAACTCCTGAGGAAATTGTCAAATATTTTAAAGATGAGTTTAAAACTGAGATTAAAGATGCAAAGATAAAGAGACGTGCTGCAGGATCTAAGAAAAATGAAAAGGCAACCATATGGATGAAGGTTGATAAAATCGTATTTAAAAAGGTGATAAAACACTTATTAGATTTGCAGTTCCCTCATCTCTCAATAATTTCAGGTAATGACCTTAATGAAACCATTGAACTGATTTATCATTTTACTGTTAATTATGGCAACCGTCTAAGTGAGATAACATTCAATATCTCCATTGATCTTCCAAAATCTAAACCAGAGATTGAAACCATATGTGACTACATTCCTGGTGCTCTAATTACAGAGCGTGAAAAACAGGAGTTTCTTGGAGTAAAAATTAAGGGTATACCTGATGATAAAAGGTTGTTTTTACGTGATGATTTTCCAGAAGGTGTTTACCCGTGGAGAAGGGATGAAACAGGTCCTGAAAAATTGTATAGAAACTTACATGAGGTGAATAAATGAAACAGACAACTAAAACTTCATACCACATACCTGTTGGTCCTATTCATCCTGCACTTAAGGAACCAGTTTTTTTTGAATTTGAAATTGATGGAGAACGAATCGTTGATGTTAATGTAAAACTTGGGCATGTTCATAGAGGTATTGAGTGGGCATCTAGAAAGAGAAACCCTATCCAGATTCTTTATCTGGCTGAAAGAATTTGTGGGATTTGTTCTTATTGTCATCCTGCAGCTTTTGCTCTTGCCGTTGAAGATGCCGCAGATATTCAAGTACCAGAACGTGCTGAGTACCTAAGAGTAATTCAAGGGGAGCTTGAGAGGATTTGCTCACATATTTTGTGGGCCGGTGTTGCCGCACATGAAATAGGATTCGATACGGTGCTGTATCTGACTTGGCAGATGAGAGAAAAAGCACTTGATCTTACCGAGTATTTGACAGGAAATCGTGTCACCAAAGCAATTATAATGATAGGTGGCATAAGACGCGACATTACCAAAGACATGCTTCCAAAAATCCAGGATGCGCTAAAATATTTCAAGGATAATTTTGAGAAGATTCGTCATATTTTTTTAGATGATAAAACTGTTATGATGCGCAGTCAAGGTTGTGGAATCCTAACAAAGGATGATGCCTTGAAACTTTGCGCCGTTGGTCCAACTACTAGAGCATCAGGTGTGAAAAAGGACGTTCGTGTTGATCAATCCTATTTTGCCTATGGTGATCTTGATATAGACTGTATGACACCTGATAAACTAACAGGCGAGGTTAATGGTGACGTGTATGATAGGATTATTCAACGTTTGCTTGAGGTCAAGCAATCCATTGATTTAATAGAACAATGTGTTGATAGAATGCCTGCTGGTGACATTGTTTCGGAGCCTAAGATTGCTAAGTTGCTTGCACAGTTGAAGAGGGTTAACGGTGAGGGTGTCGGTAGACATGAGGCGCCACGTGGTGAGGTAATACATTATGTAAAGTTTGATGGGGAGAACGAAAGTCCTTATACATGGAAGGTTCGAGCGCCAACATACAACAACATTCTACCTTGGATTCCGATGCTAAAAGGTGAACAGATTGCTGATATTCCAATTGTTGCTGCATCAACTGATCCTTGTATGTCATGTACAAATAGAGTTGCGATCACTCTTGGTAGCAAAAAATATGAAATGGATAAAGAAGAGCTCCATCGATTGAGTGTTGAGAAAACAAGGAGGCTTATGAAATGAGATTTTCAATGCTTCCCCAGGTATTCGCACAGATGTTTAAAAAACCGTTTACCAATAAATTCCCAGCAAAATATGTACCTCCCTCGACAACCAAGTTTTTAGAGGATGTTGGAGCAGGTAGAGCAAAGATTATTCCTCCTATTGAAACACCTCCAGGGTTTCGCGGAAAAATCCAGTATGACAAAGAGAAATGCACTGGATGTAAACTTTGTATCAGAGTTTGTCCTTCTAGTGCCATTGAATTTAAACCTGAGGAGAAGAAGATAAAGATTTATCTTGCCCGATGTACGTTTTGTTCACAATGTAACGATGTCTGTCCAGTTAATTGCCTCAGTATGAGTAATGAGTTTTTACTGGCGGATGCTGATAAGTATTCGAAGGATTTGATTGTTGAATAAATGGTTAGAGTTTAATGAAACTTATCTTTAAAGGAGTTGTACAGGGAGTCGGTTTTAGGCCAACTATTTATCGTGTAGCGAAAAAGTTAGGTCTTAGAGGATATGTGTTAAATAAGGGTTCTGAAGTAGAGGTAGTCATTGACAAAGATGTAGATAGATTTATTGAACTGGTTAAAAAACAACTACCTTCGATAGCTACCATTTCTGATATCGTTATTGAGCCTGACGACCGACAGTTTAATGATTTCTATATTCTCCATAGCAGGAAAGGGGAGCGTCAGTCGCTCATTCCAGTTGACATTAGTATTTGTGATAATTGTCTAGGGGAGCTCTTTGACCCTGATGATAGACGGTACCATTTTCCCTTTACTAATTGTACGTTGTGTGGCGCACGTTTTAGTCTCATTAAAGATTTACCCTATGATAGAGAACGTACTTCTATGGATGAATTTAATCTCTGTAAAGAATGTAAAACAGAGTACAGAAGTCCAATGAATCGCAGATATCACGCTCAAACAATATCCTGTTCCGTTTGTGGCCCAGTTTATAGTTTATATGACCATAAAAAAAGAGAGCTAGATAGAAAAGATGTGATAAAACGTTTTGCAGAACAAATTGAGAACGGTAAGATAGGTGTAATCAAATCCTGGGGCGGGATGCACCTCTGTTGTAGAGTTGATGAAATAAAGCGTTTCCGCGAATGGTATGGTAGGCCTCAGAAATCCTTTGCCGTCATGGTGAAGGATATCAAGTCAGCAGAGGAGTACGGTGAGTTAACAAATGATGAACGGAAGCTCATGCTGTCAAATAGTAGGCCTATTGTTTTAGTAGAGAAGAAAAAAGCAGAACAGGTTTCTCCTGGTTTGAACACAATTGGTTTGTATCTTCCCTATACTGGTCTTCATCATGTTCTTTTTTCATTTCTAGAGAGTAATGCTTTGATTATGACTTCTGCAAATATACCTGGTGAGCCAATGTTGACTACCAATGAAGAAGTGTTCTCTCTTAATGCTGATTATTATCTTCTACATAATAGAGTTATTCCTAATCGTATTGATGATTCTGTCTTGAAGATTTGGAAGGGTAAGACATTTTTCCTTAGAAAGTCCCGAGGTTTCGTGCCAGAACCGTTAGACGTAGATTATGATTATCAAGTTTTGAGTGTGGGCGCTGATGAAAACATTACAGGTTCAATCTCCGTTGATAGTAAGATATATGCTACACAATATATTGGCAATTCAAGGTATTATAGTACTCTGATCTTCCTTGAGGATGGCCTAAGACATCTGATGAGGTTGTTCATGAAGAAGCAGAAGCTAGATGCAGTTGCTATGGATATTCACCCTGCTTATGATACGCGAAAGGTTGCAGAAAAATTTGCAGATGAATTCTCAGTACCGGTTTTTGAGGTTCAACATGATTGGGCACATATAGCCTCGTTGCTGGTTGATAATAAGTTGGATGAAATAGTGGCTTTGGCAATCGAGGGTCTAGGCTATGGCACTGATGGAACGTTTTGGGGTGGTGACGTTATTTACGCGGATTTTAAGGAATTTGAACGTTTAGGTCATCTTGAATACATTCCACTTATAGGTGGTGATCAGGCTACGCTCAATCCAAGACGTTTGGTATATGCAATTTTCAAAAAAATTGGCGAGGATAGGTTTTTTTCTGGATCTGACGCTGAAATATTATCTAAATTAATTGAGAAATCCCCGCTTTCCTGCAGTCTTGGAAGATATCTGGATGCAATCTCTTGCTATTTGGATATTTGTAAAAGGCGGACCTATAGTGGTGAGCCTGCTATGAAGCTTGAAAAATATCTCGCTATGGATCATGATAAATACAATCTGGATGTAAACGTTAAAAATAATGTGGTACAAGTAATCGATTTATTTAGACAGATAGATGAAAAAATCAAACTACCATTATCAGAGTCTGAAAAAGCAGATGTGACCTATTCTATGGTAAAAAATATTGTAGATAGTCTTACAAATATTTCAATTGATTATGCTAACGATAACGATAAAAAAATCATTGGTTTGACAGGTGGTGTTTCATACAATATTCCTATTACAGAAATGGTTGAAAAAAGAGTTAATGAGGCAGGATTAAAACTTGTTGTTCACAACCGCGTACCCAACGGCGATGGTGGCGTTGCAGTGGGACAAAATGCGATAGCTGGCCATAAGTTATCTTCATAGATTTCTTAAAAATTAAGAAATATCTTTTAATTAGTAACAATTTATCTAAGAGATTTCATGGGAAAAAATAAAGATTTAATCCAAATCTTATTGCTTGTCTTAATTGGCATGTTCATACCATTTTTCGGCTCTATAATACTAAGCTATGGTTTAGATTTAACAAATTTAAACGATTTAATAAAGGTAGGTTCAACATTTGGATATTTTTTACTAATATTTGGAATAGAACTAGCAGTAATATACCTATATTTCACAACAAGTAATTGGGCTGCCAATAAAAAAATGGAAAAATACAAGCCTTAACAATGAAACTGACTTATTAAAAATTTAAATCTCAAAGTTTTTAAAAACGCTACCAACCATATTCTGGGCAAGACTACGTTGAGGGACACTTGCAACCTAAAAAGATATGATGTGCCATAATTGTTATAGCTATTAAGACTGCGTTTTTGGTTATAGCTACGGGGTTTACATAAAATATTGGATGATATTTTCTATTCGTTGTAGTATCTTCTGTAAACATTTATATATCACAACCTTTGTTAGAATAATTAAGAAGGGATAAAATGAAAAAACCTATGGTTTATGATTTTCCGGCAACAATAGAAACAGAAAATTTAAGAGCTTGGGGTAATTTGGATATAGAGCAGAAGGGAAAATTGAATATAGGTAAAAACGAGGAGATATATGAAGTAAGAGTATATCCGTTTAGGTTTGAAGGAGGAGAAGTCAAGTTTTTATCAAAGATTGATAAAACAACAAAAGATGTAACATTTATAATGATCACAGGGAATATAATCACAAATGAGCAAAAAGGACCAATTGAAAAATACAAGAATTTTGTAAATAAATTTGAGAATGATTTGAGAGAAATAGCAGATATAGAACGAAAAAAGGTTTTAACAGGTGAGGAAATAATAAAAGAATTAAAAGGGAAAGAGATTGACTATTAGAATTTAAAAAATAGAGCTACTATATAAGATGAAGAAATCCTTTGAGATTATTTACTGAGCAACTCTTATCAATAGTGGTAAAAGATAAATATGATAATTATAATCCGGTGCCAAAGAGGTTATTAAACATGGCAGTGGAAATAGATAAGGAAAAATGTACAGCATGTGGAACATGCGAAGAAACATGCCCAGTTGAAGCAATAAAAGTTGATGAAAAGGCTAAAGTCGATGAAGAAAACTGCATTGACTGTGGTACATGCGTTGATGAATGCCCAGAAGGAGCAATAAGTCAATAATACTACTCAATATGCCACAAGTTGTATTCTTTAAAATTTCTTATTTTTATTAAGCCTAGCCTGTATTTTTTCACTTGTTAATTCTCTAAGGGCATCTTTGGCAATCCATCTTGCAGATTTTGAATCGATATTTAGAATCTCCTTGGAGAGTTTGATCATCTGTTTATTAAGGGTTAGATTACGCTTACCAATGTTTCTAATCGCCCAGTTAACAGCTTTCTTAACATAGTTACGTTCATCAATCGAATGTTTCTTAATCAATGGACAAAATTGTCCAAACTTTTTGTCACTAGCTTTTTTATCGTGAACTGCAAGGCCAGCAATCAATGAGAAAGCACCCCGTTTGACAAACTCCTCTTTGCGCTCCGCCCATTCAAAAGCCTTCTTCCATGCAAGAGGGGTTAAATCAAAAAGACTAGTACACGCTTGGTCGCATACATCCCATGAATCAAAATCCTTTGCCCAAGAATCCATTTGCTTCCCCGTAACCTTTTTAGGATCCTCAATAAAGCAAGCTAGTAATCGTGCATCGTGAATGCCAGAATCCCATAGTTTTAAAGCAAGTTTGTGCTCTTTGCCAATTTCTTTAGCAATAGACCTCAATTTATAAATTGAAATACCAAGATTGTTCTTAGGATTGATTCCATACCGTGCCATTCCTTTAACAGCTTCTGGATTCGACAAAGATAATAGTTGTTTTAGAATTTCTTCATAGCACATTTGCATTCCCAATTTAGCTTTTATAGTAATAAATTAAACAAATAGCCTAAAATTAGTATTTGTGGAACAGTAATTATCGGGAGCCAAATTGCGGCTTTACGACCAATATTACTCCATATAAGTCCGATCTCGGTCACATCAGTCGCTACTCCCGCCATAAGAAATGTAAAACTATTACCAAATGCCCCTGTCTGATTGAATATTTCAAAAGCAAGAGGTGAACTACCCTCAGAACAAACCTCAATAATCGTTGCAAAAAATAATGTCACAAGCAGACCGAGTAATGTAGGTCCCATATATTGTTGAAAATAATCATGTGGAATATACCCCCGAGCAAACGATGCCATAATCATACCAATTAAAAGCCACCACATCACCATTTTTGTCAATGCCCAAGAACCCCTAATCGTACCTTTAACAGCATCAATGTTGTTTTTCGCCGTAAACTCATATTCTTTCCATCGTCGTTTAATATCTCGTATTATGGAAAAATCAGTTAAAACAGGTTTGTCCTCTCCAACCTTACAATGAGCACATTCAACCAACTCTCTCCTCTCCAAATGTTGATAAATTATACCTGTGATCGTTGCAATTATTAACGCAGAAACTACTATGTAGACTGCTTTTAAACCGAAGAAACCAAACAAAAGAATTGTAATAGGAAGATTAGCCCAAGGGGAAGCTAGTAAAAATGCAATAACAGAGGAAGTATTTGCTCCTTTTTTATATAATTCAATAGCAATCGCAAGAATCCCATGGGAACATGCACTCATAAAGAATCCAAAAATAATTGAATACAGTATTGTCCTTTTCCGATGACGAGAAAGATATTTTTCAATGTACTGTCTTGGGATAAAATAGTCAATAATACCGCCTATGAGGAAACCAATTAGTATTGCCCACCATATTAATTTTAGATAATCAAGAAACGCATTATAAAATGGATTCAAAGGCTCAATAAAGTATCCAAGAATAAGAAGTATAACTATTACAGGTGTAACAATAAAGAGTTTTTCTTTATACCATGGGGCACCAGCCTTTACTGCACAACTTGGACAGTATTTTTCCTTCTCGGGAATTCTGTGTTGTTCTTCAAATTTCTTGATGCAATGCTCACTGCAAAAGTAATGTCCATGTGCCGGAATGGTCCCTTTCATTCCACATATTGGATCAGTTTTATCCATTTGCTGCCCTCTATTGTAATTTATTATTTCAACATTTTGCTTATTTCCATATACCATAGATATAAACCTGATTCGGCCAAACTAATATTTTTTCATCTCTTTTTTTAATAATTTTTCATTGAATTTTCTGCGATTTCAAAACAGATTTTTTTAGAAATAAGATTGGTGGAGACGTAAACCGAACAGGGGAACGGATGGTGAGGAGAGGAGGAAAGGATGGGATTATAAAAACAACCCCTGTGTTTTTTACATCTCCAGTTAACAATTGTTAATAGAGATTGGTATTTAAATTTTTCGGTGGATTCCGCTCAAAATTTTAATCTGTTTCTTATTCATGATATGAAAATAATATTGAATTTTTTCCTTAATTATTAACGCTAGTTAATTATAAGTATAAAAACGTTGTTTCACACATATGAAACCTACTCCCTGCGAATACATGATGTGGAATGGATTACCCGTGATACGAAAGGAAATTGCAGTATGTATAATCAATAATTACGGATTAAATCAAAAAGAAACAGCAGAAAAACTAGGAGTTACGCCCGCTGCAATTTGTCAATATCTATCAAAAAAACGTGGGAAGATCAAAATTGTTGATGAATCTATACTTGCAGAAATCAATAAATCTGCTGATAGAATCATAAAAAATGAAGGAGAGTCGGTTGTTACACCAGAAACTTGTAGAATTTGTAAGATTCTCCTATCTAAAGGAGTGTTTCCTCTCACCTGTGAATCGTGCCCAACCGAAGAATAATATCTCTCGATGATCTTGACAGACCCAAGTGAAAACAAGATTTTCCATGGGCGGATAAGCATTATGTGCCAAAAACAATGATAACATTATGGTCACAAGTATAAGATAAAATAAGAAGAGGATTACAGGTAACTTATTTACCATATATCGATTCCTGCATGTTTTATAGGTTGGTACTGAAGCTAGGGGATTAAAAACACATTTTGTAATAGGAACGATAAGAACAATGGAGTGACGGCTATGTATAACATTTGCAAGATTTTCTCCAATTTGACATGAGGTTACGATTGTTAACGGAATATCATATCGATGTAAATCATCCTGTTTCGTGGTCCATCTCCTTCATAGAAAAATATATGCTGCCATGTGCCTAAAATCAGTTTTCCATTTCTTACTATAACTGTAACAGAAGATCCCAAGAGACTTGCTTTGATATGTGCATCACTGTTTCCTTCCGTATGATGATAATCACCCATTTCTGGTACAAGTTTTTTTAATGCATCAATTATGTCTCTTTGTACGCTTGGATCTGCCCCTTCATTAATTGTTATTCCAGCTGTTGTATGAGGAACATAAACCATTACACGTCCATCTGTGAGATTTTCTTCATCTACCAGTTTTTTGATGTCATGGGTTATGTCAATCATTTCATTTTTCTTGTTAGAAAGGATCTTTAACTCTTTCATAAAAAATCATTATTATCAAGATATTTTTAACTATGTTCCTTTGGAAAGATTTTTGTGTCATTCTAATATACCTGATTCCAGCTCTATGAAAATAAAACCCAGCGCAATTCTTTTCGACATGGACGGTGTCCTTGTTGATTCACTGGATTCATGGTGGAAGTCCCTCAATCAAACTTTAAAAGCCTTTGGCCACAGGGAGATTAGTAGAGATGAATTTATCGAGAAATACTGGGGTCACGACCTTCAGGATAATATAGAAAGGATGAAACTAAATCCAGAGGTAGGAAATTTCTGTAACACTATTTATAGTGAGCATCTAGATGAAGTTACCATCTATAAAGATACAAAGGATACGTTGCAAAGGTTAAAGAGGTATAAAAAAGCAATTATTACCAATACGCCAAGAGATTGTGCAAGGCAAATACTTAAAATGTTTGACATTGAAACATATTTTAGTCATATAATTACGAGTGACGATGTAAGAAAAGGAAAGCCTAATCCTGAAATTATATTCAAAGCCTGCGAACGTTTAAACGTTTATCCAGAAGCCGTCGTTTTAGTTGGAGATACAGAGAGTGACGTACAGGCAGGAAGAGCTGCTGGTTGTACTGTTGTCGGAATTGAAATTAACGCAGATTATACTATCAAAACATTATTAGAATTAACAGAAATTCTAGAATAAAGCTTTAGCACTTTAACCATTTTTAGAAAAACGATTGCTATATTAGATTGTTTAAAACAAAAAATTACAAAGAACGTTTAAATATAATATATCATATTTTGAAGTCATGGATGATATATCTGTAGTTGAATATAAGGAAGTGGATTTGTCAAGTTCGATGCTTGTTGTTGCATTTCCAACAGTTGGGCTGGTTAGTTCTATAGCAGGACGATTTATCATCGATTCTTTAAAACTCGATGAGATAGGAACAATTGTTTCAAGAAATTTTATGCCTGCTACAGTCATTCATAAGTCTATTCCTTCGCCCCCTGTAAGGATATATGCTGGAGATAAGGTCTGTGGCCCTGATGGTTCCTGTGAGCAAATAACCATAATAATCTCCGAGTTTATGCCCCCAATTGACACAATTAACCTATTAGGTGATACAATCCTCGACTGGTCAGATAAAAAGGGATGCAAAACTATTGTGGCATTGGAAGGAACGCATGCTGTGGGCGATGAAAAGAAAAAAAAGTTACAGGTCTATGGAGTGGGCAGTAACCCTAAGATGAAAAAAATTCTTAAAAATTATAAAATCGATGAAACTAAAGAGGGTATGATCACTGGTGTCACTGGCGTCCTCCTGTATCAGGGAGTTCTTATGAAACGCGATGTTCTCTGTCTGTTGGCGGAGGCGCATGCATCATTCCCAGATTCCAGGGCTGCAGGGAATCTCCTAGAAAAATTGGACGTATTGCTTCCGGAGATAAAGATTGATCCGAAGCCTTTGTATAAAGAAGCTGAGGAGATTGAGAAAAATATACGAAGGTACCTAGAGCAATCAAAGCCAACTGCCCCATCGATGTCACCGGTTCCCTATTCGATGTACGGATAAGAAGCTCTTCTTTGACGCCTATTTAAAAGAGTAAAATTTTAAGACTTATTCAATGTGGCAGCCTAAGAAACAAAGAAAACTATATGATGTAGAAATAGCATTAAGATACTCTATGGCAACTGGATTCGCATTGTTGAGTATAAGTCCATTACATGAAAAGGAAGTATTTGAGACTCTAAAAGAAACAAGTGAAATCGTCGAGGTTCATCCTATATTTGGAGAATATGACATTTTGTTAAAAATCGAGTGTCCTGATATCGACTCTATAGGCGATGTAGTTATCAAAAAGATACGATCAATCAAGGGTGTGGTGGACACCAAAACACTTATTGGAACTAAGAGTTTATCCGGATAGAACGTTTTCTTGTCTCTAGCCTTTGTAATCAAAAGGCAATTTCTGTATGATACAAAAATTTAAATCTTGTCACCATAATATTTATGTATTATAGATTTAATGTTAATAATCATGGATTGATATGAATAACAAATTTGCATTATTTGTTATAACTATAGTATTTTTACTCAGCAATGTTCTAGTTGTCAATAGTTGTTGCGTACAGGTTGAAACACCAAATGGCTCGGTGGTCAATAGAAAAACGATATACGTAAATATCAACAATACAGAAGGACCATGGAACGGAACACTGGAATTCCCATACCAGCATATTTACGATGCTGTTGAGAATGCAAATGCAGGAGATGTTATTTATGTTTTCAGTGGAATATATTACGAGAATGTGATTGTCGATAAATCTCTTTCAATAATTGGAGAGAATAAAAGTAATTCTATTATTGATGGAATGTACAAAGAATTTGTAATCCATTCAATTGAAGATTACGTCAGCATTAACAATTTTACAATTAGAAATTCTGGCGGATATATGCATAACGCTGGGATAAAAGTTGAATCGAAAAATAACCTAATAACAAATTGTATTTTTTACAGGACAAAAACTGGAATATATGTAAATAATACAGGTTATAACGAAATAACTAACTGTATCTTCTACACAAATGGCGAGGGCATATATCTTAAATCATCACGTGGCAGCAAGATTAGCAACTGCTATTTTGCTCACAACGGACTTGGATTAAATCTTGAAAGCTCTGATGCAATAGAAATAAATGGTTGTTATGCCAACACCAACGGCATTGCATTCTACTTTAACAACTCTTCAAACGTTGAAGTGTTGCAATGCGCAGTTTACAACAACAATGACAATCAGGGTGGCTTTTTCATAGATCACAGTCGAGATATTCGTGTGGTTAACTGTAACATTAACCACAACGGTGTCGGAATAAAGCTGGCCAATTGTTCAAGTATATTTATTTCAAATTGCAGCTTGTTTTGGAACACACATTTCGCTATAATCATATATAAAAACTCAGAAGACATAAAAGTTGAAAACAGCGAAATCGTGCAAAACCTTAGATTTGGTGTATACATTGAACACAGTAGCTGCATGTTGTTCCAAAATAATCTATACGGCTCTCTTTTTGGAATATTTAATAAATACTCACTTTGTAACGCTAGATACAACTGGTGGGGCTCACCATTTGGACCCGCCGTGGTAGAGAGGGAAACAAAAGATAGAATTTTTATGAAATTTGGGCGTATAACTTTTTTTCCATGGCTCTTGGAAAAGGTAGAATGCACAGGTACAACTTGGGAAATAGACTATGACTTGTATAACATTGAAATCAACAATTCACGATATGTCGAAATAGAACTCCCAGGACTAGATAGTGATAATGATAAGGTACCAGATTGGTGGGAGGAAAAATGGGGGTATGATCCTTTTTCGTGGGATAACCACAAAAACCTTGATCCAGATGAAGACAGTTTGAATAACATAGAGGAATGTTTTACTGACGAATGGGGTTCAAACCCATTTCATAAAGACATTTTTTTGGAGTTTGACTGGATAAAAGCCCAAAAACCAGGAGTTACAAACAAACCACCTTCTAACCTTATAAATAAAATAAAATCTTTTTTTGAAAAACATGATATCACATTTCACGTAGACGATGGAAGCTTGGGGGGAGGAGAAGAAATTTCCTATAAAGCACGATTTTCCGATACGGAGATACGTGATTTGTACTGGAACTATTTTCTCCATAATGATCTCGATAACCCACGGAAAGGAATTTTTCATTATGGCTTGATTTGTGATTATGGTAACGAAGGAGGATTTGCCTTTGTGGGCTGCAACCATCTAGATTCATTTATTATACCAACTCAATTTCTTGTAGATCGATCTCCGTTGTTTAGCCGCGGTCGCTATGTCATTGGAGGTTCAATCCATGAACTTGGACATACCCTGGGTCTCACCGTTGACGACTACAGAGGGATTGACAACATGATAACGACAGTACCCTTTACCATCCAATGGTGGAAATATGGAAACTATAGAAGCTGCATGAACTATCGACATACATACGTGATAATCAATTTTTCAGATGGCTCCCACGGAAAAGGGGATTTTGATGATTGGAGTAATCTAGATTTTGGATTTTTTAAAAACACGCATTTCGAGATGTCTCAAAAATAGTTTAGTCTTCTTTCCATTTTGTGAGAAATACACCTGCAATAAAAAATATGAGTGTAAATGCTACAACAAAACCTGTGAAAAAAAGTGTTTTATCAAGATCTGCATGAATCATAGCGTTTCTAAGACCTTCATTTACGTAGTACAAAGGCAGAAGTCGTGCAACTGATTGTAGAAAATCAGGCATCTGATCTAAGGGGAAAAATGTCCCAGCGAGAAACATCATTGGAAAAGTAATTGCTCCACCTGCCATATCAGCGGTTTCTTCTTCTTTTACGAAACGACCTATTATCATTCCAAGTCCTGAAAACATGAAGCTTGTACAAATTACTATAACGAAGAAGAAAATGTTTATTTGAATATTTAGACCCCATGCAAGAACCCCAACTAGTATTATAACAAAAGTTGAAATGAAAGAGAGAAATAGCATGAAAAGCATCTTTGAAAGAATCCATTCAGCTCTTGTCACTGGCATAGTTAATAGTTTACGTAGGATCCCGTCTTTACGATATTTCGTATTTCGCTCTATGCTACCGTAGATCATCGAAGTCATAATTGTAAAACCAATCATACCTGGTACAAAGAAGTCGATATAGGTAAAATTTTGGCCAAGGGTTTTTTCTTCCTCTAAACCGATAACGGTTTTTCCTTGTGTAAGTCCCATATTATATTCATAGAGCATGCCTGATATGATGCTTTTAATCACTCCAGTCGTAGTTTGTTCAGAAGGGTCTACATAGAATGTGAGATTAACCGAAGCATTTGTATTTACAAAATAGGCTTGTAATTTCTCAGAGAAGTCTTCAGGAATTTGTAACGCTACTGATTTATCTTCATCAAGCATGTATTCAGTGATGTCCTCATCAATATCAATTTCAATAATTGTAAGAATAGAGATATTTTTTAGGATGTATACGAAACCTTCAGAGAGCTCAGAATCGTCAAGATCCTGCACGACAAGATCATATTCTATGTTACCCGTATCCGAGAAAATAGCACCAAAAATCATTATTAAAAGTACTGGAAATAAAATAGTCCAAAAAACAGTTCCTTTGCTACGGAGCCACGATTTGATACCTAATATTAAATCTGTTTTGATGAACTTTAGATTCATGTAGCACCCTCTGAGAGTCTAGCCCCTGTAAGCTTAAGAAATATCTCTTCAAGGTTCGATCGGCGAATATCAATAGTGTCATAATCAACACATTCATGTTTCAATATTGAAAGTATCTCAAGAACACGCTCTTTGTAATCTATTCTAACAGCAATGTTGCCATTTCCCTCTGTTTTAACCTCAAAACCATGGCTTCGAAGGATGTCAATAGTTCCCTTCGATTTACAATTTTTAACACGTAAAATACTTTCGTCTCCGTATCTACTAATGAGTTCATCAAGAGAGCCCTCAGCAATAATCTTACCCTTATGAATAATCGCAATATGATCAGCGAGATACTCTGCCTCTTCCATATAATGCGTTGTTAGAAAAACAGTTTTTCCTCTTTTTCTTAATCCTGCGATAACCTCCCAAACTTCACGTCGCGCTTTTGGATCTAAACCAGTTGTTGGTTCATCGAGGAACACAATATCAGGATCATTTACCAATGCAATAGCGACACCAACTCGTTGTTTTAACCCTCCGGATAGGTTTTTGTATAGCATGTTTTCACTGGTTTTAAGATCCATGGAAACTATTATACTATCAATATTTGCATGTCTCTGAAATAGATTTGAAAAATATACCAAGGTTTCCTGCACAGTGAGCCTTTCGAAGGATAGAAACTCTTGCGGAAGAACTCCTATTTTTTCCTTTACCTTATCAAACGACATCTGGATATCTTCTCCAAGGATCTTAATATCGCCTGTAGTTGGTTGACGAATTGATTCAATCATTTCAACAGTTGTTGTTTTACCGGCTCCATTTGGGCCAAGGAATGCAAAAATCTCACCTTTTCTCACGGAAAATGATATATCGTTAACCGCTGCAAGCTCACCGTAAATCTTTTTCAAATGTGATACCTCTATAGCTGTCTCTCGGTCACTGGTTGAACCATTAAAGGTTACCCATCCCCAGTTTCCACATTCTGGGCAGGTGACTTTTATACGCTCTCCAGGTTTACCAGAAAAAGTAGCGATTTTGTGACACTTTGGACAACGTGCATCCATTGTAACCATAACAACAAATCCTTTTATTGGGCTTGGCAATATAAAATAATAGTATTTATGTTTTACCGGGACAGTATAACAATTTTTAAAAGGTTATATTTATGATGTCAGGTTTTTACTCGTCTATTGTCCCACTTTAAAATCATTATAATCTACGAGATAATATGGTTTTTATCATAACTTTTATTAAGAAAAATAAATTGTTGGAATCAAGTATTCAATATAAAATAACCTGTGTAGTTTCAGGAGAGAAGTGAGGACGATATGGATTTTGATTTTATTCGACCGTTAATTAAACCTGCGAAAACTAAGATAGTCCTGCTGGTGTTGGATGGATTAGGGGGACTCCCTCGGGAAAAAGATAAGTTTACTGAACTTGAAGCAGCTACTACGCCGCATTTAGATGAACTCGCTGCTGAGGGTATCTGTGGATTGCAACAACCAATAGGGACAGGTATTACTCCAGGAAGTGGGCCTGGGCATCTTTCGTTATTTGGCTACGATCCTCTGAAATATCAAGTGGGACGTGGTGTATTATCAGCGTTAGGGGTAGAGTTTGATTTGTACCCTGAAGATGTCGCGGCTCGAGGCAACTTTTGTACTCTTGATAATGAGGGGTATGTTGTTGATCGACGAGCTGGACGTATTTCTACAAATAAGAACGAAGAATTATGTAAAATACTAAGCAAAATTGAGGTACCGGGTGTAGATGTTTTTGTTAAGACAGTTAAAGAACATCGGTTGTTGTTGGTGTTAAGGGGTGAAGATCTTTCTGATAAGGTTAATGACACAGACCCACAAGAGATAGGAAAAAAACCATTGACGCCAAAGGCGTTATCCTCGCAAGCGGGAAGAACCGCCAGCTTAGTCCAACAGTTCCTAGGACAGACCCATGAGTTGTTGGCAAATCATCATCCTGCGAATATGGTAATATTACGAGGATTTGCTCAAAAACCCAAGTGGCCATCGATGGAAGATGTTTTTGGCCTACAGAGTGCAGCCATAGCTGCGTATCCCATGTATCGTGGTCTTGCTAAACTAATAGGAATGCAAGTCCTGGACACAGGTGAGACGGTGGCAGAGGAGTTCAGCACGTTGGAAAAAAACTGGGACTCTTTTGATTTCTTTTACATGCATGTCAAAAAGATTGATAGTGCTGGAGAGGATGGTGATTTTGATCGAAAAGTATCAGTAATCGAAGAGGTAGATAGAGAGATCCCAAGGTTACAAAACCTGAATCCGGATGTGGTTATTGTCACTGGCGATCATTCCACGCCCTCTTCGTTAAAATATCATAGTTGGCATCCTGTTCCCGTATTGTTATGGTCGAAACAATGTCGAACTGATACTGTAAAACACTTTGAGGAACGTGCATGTATGACTGGTGGATTAGGGCCGCGTTTTCCAGCAGTTGACTTGATGCCGTTGGCACTAGCCAATGCCCTACGGCTTGAGAAATTTGGAGCCTAAAAATATATTATACCCCATAAAGAGGATAGTACTTATCTTTAAGAAAACTTATGAATATTCTAGAATTTAAGCCTTCGCCACATACATTTTTTACTATGTCTTCAGCAGTCATCACACGCCCATGTTTATGAACATGTTCCCTAAGCCAAGATAGAATGTTAGTAAAATTTGCCTGTCCAATCTCATTATATACCTCAGGATTTTCCTGTGAAAGTTGATGGAACAGCTGAGTGGCATATATTGTTCCAATGGCATAGGTTGGAAAATACCCAATGTCACCAACGCTCCAATGCATATCCTGCAAAACTCCTTCCGTATCAGTTTTTGGAACAATGCCCAACAATTCTTTCATTTTTTCATTCCACACCCCGGGTAAGTCTGATACTTTAATGTTATTATCGATGAGGGCGAGTTCTATTTCAAACCGCAATATTATATGGAGTCCATAGGTTAATTCATCAGCCTCAATTCTGATAAAAGATGGATTTACTTGATTAACATAAAAATACCAGGTTTCCAAATCGATACTTCTTAGCTGCCTTGTAAAAGTTTTTTGTAAAACAGGGTAGAAATACTTCCAGAAATTGCGACTACGGCCAATCATGTTCTCCCAGAAACGAGATTGTGACTCATGTAAGCCAAAGGATGGAGCATCAGAAATAACAGTATATTTGTACTCATCTTTTGGCAATCCAAGGCTATAGAGTGCATGACCTGCTTCGTGCAGGGTAGAGAAAAATGCAAATAGCGGTTGTTTCCTCCCATAATTTGTCGTAAAGCGGACATCATCGTTTCCAATGGATGTGGTAAAGGGATGCGTCGAAACGTCCAAACGTGCTTTATCGCTTGGTATTAGCATCTTTTTAATTAGTAAAAAACAGAGTTGCTTTTGATTTTCCGCATCAAAATTCATCTTTACATCCCGCTGCTTGTTGAAACATTCACTGTCTTTGATCTTGCCAAGAATTTCAACTAGCCGAGGCTTCAAATAGGAAAAAGCCTGTTTTAATTTTTCAACGGTCATCCCCTCTTCGAAATCATCTAAGAGGCTATTATATGGATGGCCAGGTAGTCCTATGTATTCACAGTATCTTTTTCGGAGTTCAACAATTTTTTCAAGATGGGGTGAAAACCTATCGAAATTGTTGTTTTCTCTTGCGCCCTGCCAGGCAACGTAAGCAAGGCTCGTAGTCTTCGACAGTTCTTCAACAAAATCTGGAGGAATCTTCCTTGCTTTCTCAATGTCTTTTTCCAGTCTCTTTACAACTATTTGGTCCTTCTCCTCGAGTTTGTTTAGAACATCAGGATCTGTGAGTTTTCTGACATGATTCCATAGTTCCTCCGAGATAAATCTTTCATGGGAAAGTCGAGATATTAGAGAGATTTGATCGGATCGCTCTATTGCCCCTTGAGTAGGCATATAGGTTTTTTGATCCCAGTCAAGTAAAGAGCCTATGCCGCCAAAGATAGAGAGTTCTTTCTGGATTTTATATAAAAAGTCAAGTGATTTTTTCATATGTACTCCTCAGGTTAAACCTTGATTTCTATACCAATAGGACAATGATCAGAGCCCATATCATCCTGCATTATAAATGCGTTTTTAAGATGTGGCAAAAATTCTTTATTGACAAAAAAGTAGTCGATTCTCCAGCCGACGTTTCTCTCCCGAGCCCGGGTTTTTAAATCCCACCATGTGTAATGCTCGGGTTGTTTGTTGAATTGCCTAAATGTATCAACATAACCATGATCAATAAACGTATCAATCCATGCACGTTCTACTGGTAAAAACCCAGAGATGTGTTCATTTTCCTTGGGTCTAGCGAGATCTATTTCTTTATGAGCAGTGTTAAAATCACCACATACAACAATGTTTTTCCCTTGAATCTTCAAATTATCTGCGTAAGCGAGAAACGTGTCATAAAAGTCCAGTTTATAATCTAATCTCTCCCGATTTTTTTTACCATTTGGAAAGTAGATATTGAAGAGTGTAAAAGAGGGGAATTCAGTTATAATCGTACGTCCTTCTATGTCAAACTTTTCAATGCCGAAACCATTTTTGACTTCAGAAGGTTTTTCCTTGGTATAGGTAACAACCCCACTGTATCCTTTTCTTTCTGCAGGACTCCAAAAATTATAATACCCGAGGGCGTTCCTAAGATAGGGTAGCACCTGTTCTGGTAGTGCTTTTATCTCTTGTAAGCAAAGAATATCTGGTGATTCTTTTTTGAACCATTTAAACAGTCCTTTTCTTTCAGCAGCTCGTATGCCGTTGACGTTCCATGAAAGAATTTTCATGTGTTTCACCACAATGGATATATTAAAATGATAGAGCAATCTTGTCGTTATAAACATTTATATATGATGACGTCCTGTAATATATGGGAGAAAAATGGAACATAAAATTATTGCTTTAGTTATAATAAGTCTGTTAATAATAACAAGTTTCGCCGCATTACCTTGTATAAGTGCTACAATCACTTCACACAAATTAAACGAGACAGTAGCATTAGATAAAGATGCGCTGCATACAGTTATGGATGTATTAACCGGTGAACCACCATGGCCACCACTTATGTGGACTGAAGATTTTTCAACTTTCTATCTTAAGATTCCTGGTGACCCGGGTGGAGGTTATGTCTGTTACCAAATCGACTGGGGAGATGGGAATGTGGAGTGGACTGATTGGTACGGTTTCAACGAAACCGTTACCCTTTCATATGTGTGGAGTGAGGAAGGCGTATATCAAATTAAGGTTGCAGCAAAGAATCAATATGGCAAAAAAAATAAATGCACAGTCTATAATTTGACACTATCATCTGATTTAAAGTTTTTCGGAGTAGAAATAGGATATGTAGACATAACCTATACATTCACAATTTATTGGAAAAGTTGCGAATGTTATATATTGATTGACTGGGGCGATGGAGGAACAAGTGATTGGCTTGGACCTTACGCTGTACCAGTTTTATTCTCTCATGCATGGAGTTTACCAGGGGAATACGTATTAAGACTCAAAATAAAAGATATATACGGGAATGAAAGCGACTGGTTAACACTTATAATAACGATACTCTCACTTGAGAACAATCCACCAGAACCACCGACAATCACTGGTCAAATACAGGGAAAGGCAGGAACAGCGTATGAATATACCTTTGTGTCCGTAGACCCGGATGGCGATAATGTATCATACTATATAGACTGGGGAGATAAATGTGGAGGTGAATGGATTGAACCACACCCATCCGGTGAACAAGCTAACGCAAGTCACGCATTTAGTCTGCCGGGAGATTTTACAATAAAAGCTCTTGCAGTAGACATCTATGGTGCAGAAAGCGATTGGGGGTCATTGGAAGTTACGATGCCTGTGAACCATCAAGCAATCTATAGTTCGTTCCATCGGTTATTCGAGAGGTTCCCAGTATTAGAATATTTAGTTTATTCATTTTTTTGGAAAACTTAACACGGAATTGAATACTTTCGCCTACCCCTATCTCACATATATAAATAAAAAAGGACTTACTACTACCAATAAGACGTGAGATGCGGGGGACATGCCGGCCCTCCTGAGTTGGCATTTCTGCCACTTATAATTTCAGACTAACCCCATCCCCTCCTTCTTTTTTTTCTCCAAAAGATTTTTATCCACCAATTCAATAGAGATACTATCTATTAGGGATTTGGAAGTGGTATATGAGGAGTTTATATGTTTGAAAAAGTTTGTGGCATTTGTCAAAATAGATTTCATTTAAATGAACATCAATCTGGATTAGTATTTGACGACAAAATTTTTGTTTGTGAGGAATGCTCTAAGAACACTTCAGAAAATGATATGATGGAATGGTCACAGAGCATTATGCAAAAACCTGAAAGCGGTATGCCTATTGCCCTCTGGTTAATCCACGAACAAAACAAAGATAAACCGCTGTTCTCAAAACGAAAATAAAAAATTGCTTTTGTTGCACTAGCAGGGTTAATAATCGCCTCTAGATGTACTATGGTTTTAAGAAGAAAACAAAAATTACAAGAAGCAAAAAACCTGTAAGACAGCAAAACCCTTTTTTATAATTAGACTTATGCGGTAAAGGCATGTTCATTGTAAAACTTGGCGGCAGCGTAATCACAGATAAATCAAAAAAATACTTTTTTAAACGACAAGTAATGAAAAGACTATCCTCAGAATTAAAAAAGGCAAACAAGGAAACTCTATTGGTCCATGGCGCAGGATCATTTGGCCATATCCTTGCAAAAGAACATATGTTAAATCAGGGATACAAAAGTAATAAACAGCTGCAAGGTTTTTCTCTTACACACGCAATGGTTCAAAAATTAAATTCATTGGTTCTTGAATCGTTACACGATCGTGGCATTGCTGCTGTTTCAATCCCTCCACATGCTATTCTCAAACTGGATGATCATAAACCTGTAAAAATGGATTATAACATATTTAGAGAATATCTCGATAGAGGGTTCACTCCATTAACTTTTGGGGATGTGGTATTAGATGGGAAACTGGGTTTTTCGATATGTTCAGGCGATCTTCTATTACAAATGCTTGCAGAGCATTTCAAACCAGAAAAAGTAATATTTGTAATAGATGAAGACGGCTTATATACCTCAAATCCAAAGATGGATAAAAACGCTAAGTTTATAGAAAAATCTACTGTAAGTGAGTTGGAAGCCTTAACTACCAGTTCCAATGCATATGACGATGTTACAAAGGGAATGGAGGGGAAAATTGAAACGATAAAACACATTGTCAGTTTAGAGATAGATACTATTATGTTGAATGGTAATATAGATAACAGATTATATGATACATTGATTGGAAAAGAATCGAAGCATACGTTAATTTATGGTGGGAAAAAATGAATCAAACAGAAGAGAGAAAACGTGAACATATCAAAATATCACTAGAGGAAAATGTGGCAGCTCATCATAATTACTGGGATGATGTCACACTGATTCATAATGCATTACCTGAGATAAATGAGGATGAGATCGATTTATCAACAGACTTATTCGGTAAAAAACTAGGAGCACCATTGGTTATATCTGCTATGACGGGAGGCTATACAGAGGGTAAAAAGATCAATGAAAACCTTGCGGTATCTGCAGAAAAATTTCAAATTGGTATGGGAGTGGGTTCTCAAAGGGCAGCTATTGAAAATGAAGGGCTGAAGGATACCTATAGCGTAATAAATAATTACAATATTCCTTTGAAGATAGCAAATATTGGCGCGTCTCAGATAGTATTGTGGGATAAGAAAAAAATTTTGGAAAATGCTGAAAAGATTGTTGAGATGATAGATGCAGATATTCTTGCAGTCTGTCTTAACTTTTTGCAAGAGGTTATTCAACCTGAGGGAGAGGCGCATGCTAAGGGTTGTTTAGAAACTATTGACATGCTTTCCAAAGAGTTTGGCAGGCCTATACTAGTGAAGGAAAGCGGGGCTGGTATTTCCTATAACGTTGCTGAACGACTTAAAAAAACGAATATTGCAGGTATTGATGTGGGGGGCTCAGGTGGCACCTCCTTTTCTGCTGTCGAATATTATCGTGCCAAATTCAAAAGAGATAAATATAATATAAGAGAAGGCCAAACCTTTTGGGACTGGGGGATTCCTACGCCAACTTCGATTCTTGAGGTTGGAGAATCGACGAACTGGGAGTTGCCAATTATTGCAACTGGCGGTATCAGAAATGGTTTAGATGCTGCAAAAGCGTTAGTATTTGGAGCAAATGCTGCAGGTATTGCACATGCTCTTTTGAAACCTGCAGCGCAAGATAAAGAATCTACTATTTTTGAACTTGACGTCGTAATTAAAGAGTTGAGAACTACTATGTTTTTGGTCGGTGCAGACAGTGTTGTGAAATTATCAGATGTGGATGTGAACTATGGACTTGGAAGCTGAGCTTAAAAAAAGATGCAACGCTTTTAACAATTATTGGAAAAAATTTCTGCCAGAAGGGGGACCAGCTGATCTTTACAATGCCGCACGACACCTCACTTTTGGGGGTGGAAAAAGACTGAGGCCATGTATAGCTATGCTTTCATGTAAAAGTGTTTTTGGTGATGTAGAGAGCGTGTTGCCATTTGCAGCAGCCTTGGAACTCATGCATAATTTCACCCTTGTACATGATGATATTATGGATAAATCAGATATGAGAAGAAGTCAGCAATCGGTGCACATAAAATTTGGAGAACCTACGGCAATACTCGCTGGAGATTTTCTTTTTGCAAAATCGTTTGAAGCAATGCATGACCTATCAGTCGATTTGTCCATGTTTAAAGAATTAGATTATAGCCTCATTGAATGTGTTTTAGATATCTGTAGAGGGCAGCAGCTTGACGTAGAATTTGAGCAAAGAAAAATGGTTACCGAAGAAGAATATATTAATATGATTAATAAAAAAACAGCAGTGTTATTTGAACTTGCGGCTCGGGGAGGGGCAATAATTGGCGGTGGCAATCAGGATGAAATTACCGCTTGTGCAGGCTATGGATTAAACCTAGGCTTGTCTTTTCAAATATGGGATGATTATCTTGATATCAGTAGTGAAGAGAAAATACTGGGGAAAGATATAGGAAACGATATTAGAAACGGGAAAAAAACACTTATTGCTGTTTATTCGTTACAGAACGCATCGGGTGAAAATAAGAAGATATTGGATGAGATATTTGGTAATAGAAATGCTTCAGATGATGATATAAAACACGTTTTTAGAGTCTTCAAAGAGATGGGATCTATAGAGCATGCTAGAAATACTGGATTCGATTATATCAAAAAAGCAAAAAATGCTTTAAATCCTCTTAGAGACTCTGAAGCTAAAGAGATTTTGATGGAATTGGCTGATTATTCGATACAAAGAGAAAAATAGGATGCCAGTTGAGAATATAAGAAAAACAGCGCGAAAATATGCTCTTCAAAATGCTATACAGTTTAATGGATCTGCTAATCCCAAAGCTGTTGCAGGAAAAGTAATAGCTGCTTTTAAAGAAGAAAATATATCCCCTAACTTAATTTATCAGATTTCAGGTTCAGCGTGTTTAGAAGTTAATAAGATACCTATTGAACAACAAATAGCTGAACTTGAAAAACTTGCTCCAGAACTCTTAAAGAAAGAAAAAAAAGAGAGAGATTTTTCATTACCTGAACTTCCTGACGCAGAAAAAGGAAAAGTCATTACTCGTTTTCCACCTGAACCAAATGGATATTTACATATTGGCCATGCGAAGGCTGCCATTGTTGACTATGAATATGCACAAATGTACAATGGAAAATTTATCCTAAGATTTGATGATACAAACCCTGAGAATGCACAGCTTGAATTTTATGAAGCACAAAAAGAAGACCTGCAATGGCTAGGTATAGAATGGGATGAAGAATACAACACGTCTGATAACCTGGGGAAACACTATAGCCTGGCACAGCAGTTAATTGAGCAGGGGGATGCATATGTTTGTTATTGCCCTTCAGATGCTATAAAAGAGGGGCGTTTTCATGGAAAAGAATGCAAATGCAGAAGTCGTTCTCCTGTGGAACATGTTGATAGCTGGAAAGAGATGCTTTCTTCCTCTGTAGATGGAGTTTTAAGGCTCAAAGGAGATATGGCGTGTGCAAATACTGCCATGCGTGATCCAACATTATTTCGCATTATTGAAAAACCTCATCCTTTACATAGGGATAAATACCGAGTGTGGCCTACTTATGATTTTGCTGGTGCTGTTGAAGATAGTTTGAGTGGGGTGACACATCCTTTCCGTACAAAGGAATATGAACTTCGTGATGAATGCTATTTCAAACTTCTTGAGCTTCTCAAATTGCGAAAGCCACATCTAATGGAATTCTCCCGCCTTTCAATAGAGGGGATGCCTGTCTCCAAGCGGAAGATAAAACCATTGATTGACCAAGGTTTGGTATCTGGCTATGATGATATACGGCTCCCGACTCTCAGGGGATTAAAAAAAAGAGGGATTCTCCCTGAGGCTATCAAACAGTTTGTATTCTCACAAGGAATTTCTAAGGCCGAGTCAAATGTAACTTTTAGCCTGTTGGAAGCAGATAATAGAAAGATACTAGATCCCATTGCTAAACGTTTTTTCTTTGTGGAAAAACCTATAAAACTAGTCGTTGAAAATGCTTCAACATTAGAAAAATCGATAAGGTTACATCCCACTGATGAAAAGCTTGGGAGTAGAACCATAAAGACTGGCGACACATTTTTTGTTCCAAGGATCGATATGGAAAAAATTAACGTTGGAGATATTTTCAGGTTAAAAGATCTTTACAATGTAAAGGTAAGGGAAAAAAACAACGTAGTTTTTGCTGAGTACGCTGGTAAGGAGTTAATAACTGGCTCAGCAAAGATTCAATGGACAACTGACAACTTTATTAAAATGAACGTTTTTGTTCCAGGGCTACTTTATCAGAAAGGCAAATACAATTCAAATAGCCTCGAAAAGGTTAAGGGGTTTGCAGAGGAAGCAGTTTCACGGTTAAAAACAGGTGAAATTGTACAGTTCGAGCGATTTGGGTTTGTACGAATAGAAAAACAAAACAAAACCATTACAGGATTTTTTGCTCATAAGTAAACTTTTTAAAACTCTTTTGCATTTATACCGAATGCAGGGATGCAAATAAAGGATGGGATGACCAATGTGCCGTGGTAAAAAATTAGGTGTAATTCTGTTTGTATTATCTGTAATTGCTGTTGCGGATTGCGCAACTGCTTCTCCATTAGGAATGGATAGTGGCAGCTCTATTATGATAACGCTGACCGTTATAATCACTGTTATAATTATTATTGCTGCCTTCTTTTTCTTAGCAAGCGGTATAAAATATGTAACACCAGAAAACGTCCTTGATACAGAAATACGGAAAAACCTTTACGAATACATTGATGAATGCCCTGGTTCTCACCTCAGAGAGATTGCTAGAGAACTTGATTTGAAACCAAGTAATGCTGCTTGGCATCTCCGTAAACTAGAGCAGACTAATCTGATACGAAGCAGATATATTGGTGGAAAAAAAGTTTACTACCTAGTAGAAGGTGGCGTAGAATCAAGAAAACAAGCGATAGCTGAGGCGATACTTAGAAACAAAAACGCTCGAGATATCATGCAATACCTGTATAACCATCCAGGTAAACATCTTCTTGAAATAGCACATGCCCTTACACTAAATCATCATGTTGTGAAATGGCATATTAATAAAATGTCTATGGCAGAATTAATTGAAGGAGATACAAGCAACTCTGCCTATCCAGTGTACTATCCAACTGAAATTGGCATGGGGGCATTGGAAAAATTTATTGAATATAATAATAAATTAGCAGCTTAAATTCTACCAACATCCACTACTTCAACATTATCAACTTTATCAATTTTTGAAAGAACATCTACTACTGGATCTAATCCACCTTCAGAATCTGGAACAGAAACGGTCACATTTACTCCCCTGAGGCCAAAGGCAATGTCCTTCACTTCAACCCTTCCAAGTTTCACTGGGTCTTTTATTACATTCCCTATTTTATCAATGATTGTTTGTAATTCATTGTCACTTAATACTCCATTTGGCATGAGACGAATAAGCGCTATTACTTCACCCATGTTTTAACCTCCTAAGGTCCTTTGAAACCACATTTGGGACAGGTATATACTATACTTTGCTCTCTACAAGAACCGCATCTTCCAATGATTTCGTCGCACATTGGACATTGAAATGTTGTGGATCCCTTCTCAAGCAGTCCCTTTCCGCACGTTATGCACTTCTCAGCTTTTTTCATAGGGTGTGCTGAATAACATATCTATTATTAAAAATTAATGGGTACACTAGTTTCTTTCAAACTAAAAATCCCTTCTTATCCTTTTAACGAGTATTTATTTTTACCATTATATATTGGTTTATGAGGCGTTAAGTGCCTCCACTCTTCCACTTCCAGCTTTCTTCTGTTTTTCTCCCTCATTTTCCCCTCC
>CP070798.1:189728-230157 GCA_020343515.1 Thermoplasmatales archaeon
CAAATAGATAGCTTGAAAGTAAGAACACAACAAAACATTGATGATTTGAAAATAAAGTTAAGTAATATTGATATTGAAACATTAACAGATTTACCAGAACATTTTCCATTATTATTTCTATTTGTCTGTTTTGTAGTATTATTTCGTTTTATACGATTAAGGATATTATTTGATTTATCAACTGAACCATCTGAATTTCCACCATATTTTACCATTACCCGTCCATTAATTTTTATAAGATGTGCATTTCTATTGAACGGAATAGATTGGTGGGTGGTAATCTGGGAAGATATATCTGACCATTTTGGATGGGGGTGGTTTGATTAATATAAAATTATTAATAGGTAGTATCATAGCAGTTGCCATTCTTATCGGCGTATCGTTTACCTCTGTAGTTGGTTTTCAGAGTGTTAAATCTAATGTGAAAGCATCACCGTTGTTTACTGTTAGAACCAAGAGGGCGATAGATGAAGAAAGTAAAGAGTTGAATTTTGATTATATTGGCATGGGTAAGAAAAGTATAATACAAATACCTAAACGGGATGGTTCGACCGGGCTTCTAAACAAAGCGATAGATATATTATCCAATTTGAACGATAAAGAATTCTCTCAACTTATTACTTCAGTTTCAAAGTATTTTTCTCAAGGAAAAAGCGTTAAAGATGATGATATTAAAGAATTAACAAAGGTTCTCTGTCTTCTTCGTAATAATGCTGAAATAGATTATGTTCTTACCGATGTAGAAGGAAAAAATATTTATCGAATTTACGAGACAAGGTTAACTACTACCGGTTTTTGGAATTTATTTTTATACATTTTGATGTATATTACGGATTTTGCTTGGCTGCTCTTTATTGTTTTTTTAACTTGTTTTGGATTTGAAACATTCTGCGTTAGTACCTGTATCTCTGAATGTCGATTATAAATTACTAAATACAAAGTAATATTTAAGGTGGCAAAAAACTTAAAATAATGCCTCCATTGAAGTGATGATAGTCACCCCATTTACTGTTATTAATCACAGATTCTTCTGGTTAAAAACAAATTATTGTACCGATCTCATCTCCACGTTGCTGTATGAAATTAAAAATAATTACAAAAAATACCTATGGTAAGGCAGAGTGGGGTTGCCATATATTCAAAATATACCTATGGTACTGTAATGTACCACGCCTATGGACATGATAAATTAGTTTGTGGTAATGCAATGTAGGACGCCTATGTATAACATCAGACTACCCCTCCTCCCCTTACATACAAATATATATTTCTAGGCATAATTGTTTTTATTCTATTTTTCTAATTTGTCGTCATTAGATAGGCTGTGGGGATATACATATGTAATTCTATAAGACATGTCAGCCATATTTCTAAAAATAGCAACATGCCGAAATATATAATCTTACGAATAATAATCGGTATTATTTTGTTTTCTAATTCATCGTCATTAGATAGGCTACGGTCATATACATATATAATACTATGAGATACGTTTTTTTATAATTGTAATTCTCTACTTTTTGGTTTGTCTTTGTCTTTATAATATAAAGAATATTAATTATTGGTAAGGGGGGGTATGGTTTTATAAAGCCCCCCCTCTCATATATAAAGAAGTTCTTTCTTTCACCTAGTATTTTTTATTACAAAAACAATCAAATTTGATTAGAAAAAATAGCTATAGCAAGGAATTAATTAGAGGTAAGGGGGAGGGGGGGCTATATCTCGGTATAAATCATATAGCTTCTATATTATTTAACAGCGTTTTCAATAATTAATTTTGATGATATAAGAATGAATTAATTATCGTGTTATTCATTTCTTAGCCAACCCCAATAAATCAGCTAAAATTTTTCCCCTCTTAGAGATTTCTTTTGTCAAGAAAGCATGTGGCTTACCTCTCTCATATGGCACAGGTTCATCGAATTGATCAGACGTTAAATCTACTATTTTGTTATTTGGAAGTTTTATATACCAATGAGTCTCGTTCTTATTCATTTTTATAACATACGATTTACTTCCTTCTGGTGCTAAATAGTGGAAGACAACTTCAGCTACAACATAGCAATAACCTGTAGTGGGGCGTTCTGATGTCCATTGATCTTTATATTGAGGCTCTAGGTGTTTTTTGCCCATTTGTCGAAGGGCATTGTAGAGTTTTTCTCTATCAATCACTTTAGAACCTCCCTAATTAGTTCAATTAGTTTTTCATTACTAGCCATTTTAGGAAATTCAGGGTTAGCTCCAGAAGCATGTTGAATTGGAAGAACGCACATACTTCTGTTGTTTAAAGTAAACTTTGGAAATCGCCCAGTTTGAACAATATCAGATATATGGTTGGAAAGTAATGGAGGATGATGAAGATTCAAGATATACTTAAAGAAACTATCTCGGCTTGCTTTTCCCATAAGAAACAGTAAGGTCGGCTCTACAAACTCAATCTCTCTGATTAAAAATCTCCGTTCTAGACAAGTTGTTATTTCTTGATCATCTGGTAGTCGATCCCTCTTTCCTTTACCTTCCTTCCCAGGATAGCATTGTGAAATTTCCGTATTATACACAGAGATATAGCCAGATTTACACTTTGGAATTACAATACCATTTGGAAGTCTTATTACTTGATACGGATAGACAGTCCTATTGAATCTATTCAGAAACTTCTCAAGATTTTTTCCAGTATTTCCCAAAACCCCATCTTCTTTATTAAAGAAATTAACCCCACTCCGCCGAAGTTGATTTTCTGCTAGTGCTTGAGAAATAATAAAAACATCGCTTTTAGGATTCACGGCGGTATTCTTGTATCGATCCATTGGCTAAATGGACTCTCGCAACGAACTCTTTTCCATCTTTGATTATTTCAATATTACAAACAGACTCCATAAGTTTCCATCACGAATCTACCGGAGATATTTATATTTTTAAGTGTGGTCAACTTTCTATAATCAAATCGAAAAAATACCAAATTTTTTTCCTAGAATCCAAAAGCCACTTCAGGACTTCTTGGCATTCCTCTACTAATATCTTTTCGGTCGATGTTTCCGATAACATTCCTGACAGTAAACGGGTCTGCTACCATCAGGCTTGAATGGAACTTGGGTTTCATTACCGCAGTCTGCACAAGTGACGGTGTGGAGTTCCCGTCCTCTTTCATCAACATTTCTTTCTTTATTCATTTTAAACTTCCTTGTTATTATTTGCGGCTCTTTATTTTTGATGAGCCTTTATTTCGGCTATGCACAATTAGTATATAATCGTATGCATGACTGGATTTGAAGAGTATATGTAGTAAGATGGAAACACGAATTGATGACGTTTTTATTCCTCCGAATCAAACCCAAAATAACCCGTTTTCAATCCCTTTTTATACACCCCCCTCTCTCGAGACCTCTTTCTAATTTAATTACAGAACGTAATGTTTATTAGTGACAAAGACATTAGAATTATTGGTGAGGGGTCTGACTTTATGAAACTAAAATGTAAACTATTTTTCTATTTCATTTTTGATTTCCTCCCCAAATTCAGGCCTCTCTCCTGTACCATAATGGATCAAAGAAAATAATTATTTCAGATTTATGCAGAATATGCTAGTTATCTTGCTTGTGGTGATGCTGTTGTTTGCAAGTGATATCACTTGATTTTCACCATACTCGGTTTGAATGGTATCTGTGAGCTGTCGCAGGTGTAAGTCTGATATTGTTGATCTATGTGCAATGGCAGCAAAGAAAAAAGAATCGTTAGAATTTTAATACATTAATTTTTTAACAAATTCATAGGGGTTTCGGAGGTAAAAATAGGATTATAAAGGCATTTGATATTCTCAATTTTGAGAGAGATGATGAAGAAAGAAGTTACTTTTGTAATAACAATAGCTGTATTGGTTCTAGGTAGTATTATTCAATTGGTGTATGGTAGAAAGGCAAAGAAGTTAAGTATGTCACCAATGCAGGGCAACCTCTAACACTATATGTAGGTTAATTTATTTTAGAAAATGTTCAATCTCTCCTTTATCAAATCTATAATATTTTTTATCTAAACGACTTGCTCCAAACTTTTTATAGAATTGAATCGAAGGTTCATTCCAATCATAAACCGTCCATTCCATACGCCCACAACCTTTTTCTTTTGCCTGTTGAACTGAAAATCTAAACATTTCTTTACCGATACCTTTTCTTCTAAATTTTTCCAGAACAAAGAGATCTTCCAAATGTAATACTGGCAAAGCAAGATAGCTTGAGTAGGTCATATAGTACAAAATATACCCAATAAATTCTCCCCCAAAGCGAACAAGATAGGCTTCAAATTTGGGATTTTCTGACATGGCATCTTTTTTTAATCTGTTTTTTGCCTGATTATCTGTTGGTTTGTGTTTCTCATATTCAGCCATTTTATCAAGCAAAAAAACAAAATCATCAAAATTTTCATCAATTACTCTCTCAAAGGTTACTTCTTGATCCATTATACTGTTAGAAATTATGTTGATATTCAAAAATATTTGTACCGTCAATCTCTAGTTTTGAATGTAACTAGTCTTATGCCAACATGAAATTTATTATTCCGTTTAAACAAGACTCTGGTTGGGTTAGTTATTATTAGGGGCTGAAAGATTTATGAAAATTTTAGTGAGTATGATTTATATAATATTATGCTATTATTAATATTATTAGGGGCTCTGAAATGAAGAAAATTTGTAAGAAAAGATTGTTCATGAGGTTGAAGAATCTTAAAGGAATCTGGTTTCATATCCTTGGGATTGCTTGTATGATTTGGTTTTTAGTACGGGTTATTCCTGCACCCCACAGGTCTCAGTATCCCTGCCAGCAGATTTCAATCCCAATTGCATTGGGATATATTGCCTTTTGGAGTGGCCTATTCCTTGGTCTTTCACAATGGATACGAAAAGTAAAATTACGAACTACTGCAGTTGTACCAGCTATTCTCGTTATTTTCATTATAGCTTTTTCTATTTCGGGGATGGTATTTGCGGATACTTATCTTAGCAATATCGCTGCGTCAGATCCGTGGGATCCTATTCCAAAAGACCCCATTGGCACTCCACAAGGCCTCAACCCTGGAAGAGTCGTCTGGGTGTGGAACCCAGATGCCACCGAGTCAGATTTAAAAGGATATTGGTGGAAAAAAGAAAACAATAAGCAAGCGGTCATTGACCAGATGTTTTCTACGGGAATACTAGGATTGGCTGAAGTAGATGATGATTATACCGCATGGGGTCTGTTATTCAAACATTTTAACGATGTCCATGGGCATGGTGAAGTAGGATATCAACCTGGTGAAAAGATAGCCATTAAAATAAACCTTAATAACTGCTGGAATTACTATATTAACCCTTATACGGCTAGAGATAACGACAGAGATGCCAGTCCATTCGTTGTAAAAGCACTTCTTAGGCAGCTTGTAAATGTAGTTGGTGTTGCCCAAGAAGATATCACTGTTTATGATGCTTCACGAACATTGCCAAACTGGTTTTATAATCGTGTTTATTATAAATCATATCCTGCAGTGCCATTGGTGCCAGAATTCTCGGATATAAACTATGTTGATGCAAAAGGTGGAGCATCTGGACGACAAAAAGTAGAACCTAGTACACAAAAAATTTACTTTGCAGATGAATTTGGTATTTCTAGAACGCTTCCTACGTGTGTTCTAGATGCAAAATATATCATAAATATGCCTCTGCTGAAGAAACATTCAATTAAAAATGGTGTTACATTATCAGGAAAGAATTTTTTTGGAACCTGGATCGAACCTGTTGTCGACATTCATCCTTACCATGAAGCATCTTTTGTCCTTGGTAATCCTGCACCACAAACAGACCTCCTAGCACATGAACAGATCGGAGGGAACACCTTATTGTATATTGGAGATGGAATGTTTGGAACTCGTGAAGACCATAGAACCATTGCTAAATTTCAGATGTATCCATTCAACAATGATTGGACCAACAGCCTTTATTTCTCGCAAGATCCCGTGGCTATCGACTCGGTAATGTATGACTTCCTACATGCAGAGGGTACAAACCCTAATGAAGGATCACAAAACTATCTACATCAATCAGCAGAACCGCCATCTGGCGTCTATGACCCTGAAAACGACGGGGTCAACTTATCAGAAAGCCTTGGGGTCCATGAACATTGGAATACAACGGTGGATATTTTTTCATCTGAACGGTATTGTGGTCCATCTACTGACGGGGTTGATTACATCTCTTATGGCGAGGAATATGCTCAACCTGCGATAATCATAACAAAGCCAACGGAGAAACGCCTATATATATCTGGAAAAGAAATTCGTCATCTACCTGTGACCCTTATAATAGGAGATATCGATGTGGAAGCAAAGATAAACGGTTTATCCGCAGATGTTGAAAAAGTAGAGTTTTACATCGATGGTGAGTTGCTGCATACCGACTATGATGAACCATATACATGGTTATGGGATACCCCAGCTTTCTTCAGACATAGAATAAATGCAATCGCTTATTACAATGAGCGGAATTACTTAAATTATGACATTATCGTTTGGAAGTTTTTCTAAGGGCATAAAGAAGGTAAATAGACTATTATACTACAGTTTTATAAGATTTGTATTTGAGGAAAAGAAAACTGATGAAATTTGATGTCGTAATTGTTGGCGCTGGGCCTGCTGGCTCCACTGCTGCAAAATATCTAGCAGAAAAAGGAGTAAAAGCCCTTCTAATAGACAAAAACACGTTTCCAAGAGATAAACCATGCGCTGGCGGTATACCTATCAGAGTATTAGAGAGATTTCCATATATAAAAAATACTGATCTAATTGATTCATATTCATATTGCAGCTATACCCATTATTACAACCTTAAAAATACTGCAGAATTTCAAAGAAAGGAGCCAGTTGCTGCAATGGTACTCAGAGAAAAATTTGACCATGGATTGGTGGACCTTGCAACTGAGAAAGGTGCCACGCTCATCGAGGGAAAATCTGTTGAAGACATAAAACTATCAAAGTATAATGCAACGATTATGCTAGATGATGGGACTATTATTAAGACTAAGATAATCATTGGTGCCGATGGCGTATGGAGTACAATAGCAAAAAAATCTGGTTTAAGTCACCAGCGACCCATCGCTATATGTGTTTTCCAGGAACATCCATTAAACAGTAACAAGTTAGATAAATTCTTCAGTAAAAAACGATGGTGCCATATCTTCGTTAATTTCCAGGGACTGGCTGGCTATGGATGGATATTCCCCAAGAAAAACCGTGTAAACATCGGCATCTACGAATCTAGATTAACACCATACTTAAAAGATAGAAAAAATTTAAAACTAGTTTATAACAATTATTTAGCTTTTCTTAAGGCGAATGAGATAATACCATATGATCTCAAGATGGGAAAAGTGAGAGGAGCAGCGGTGCCTGTATCTCCGCTTGATAAAACCTACACTGATAGAGTAGTTCTCTGTGGGGATGCAGGTGGATTCATCAGTCCAATTACAGGGGAAGGCATTTACTATGCAATGTCTTCTGGTCAGCTCGCTGCACATGTAGTTGCCCAGGCTCTAGAAGCTGGCGATTGCAGCGCAAGGTTTTTATTGCGATATAAAACAATGTGGCAAAACGATTTTGGCAAGGACATCAAACTCCTTTTACAGGCTGGTAAAAGATGGGCACATGACAATGACAAATTTTTTAGACTAGTGTTGTCAGATGATACGCTCTCGGAATTAATATTTGATATTATAACTAGTCAAATCCAGTTCCATGAATATAAGTGGAAACTCATCCGACGCTATTTATATATCAATCTCAAGGATCTAATTGGTAGAAGGAAATAGTCATCCTTTTGGGCAGGGATAAATGACTTATTTTACAATTGTTCAACATGAAATCATGTTCAAAAAGCGTTATTCGTATTATAGAGAAGGCAAATATGTAACAAATAATTAATAATGAAGAATTTTAAGAAATATTTAACCACGTATGATGACCTTTTCATAACTCCCATCTCCTCACTAAGGTCATCCTTTTCAGTGATAACGGCTCTACAACCCCTCGCCAGTCAACCTAAAATTATGTAATGAATAACGCAAGACTGTTTATAAAAATTTTTAAATTTTTAAAAACTCATTGTGTTCGGGGTGCAAAAAGGATTGTAAAGATAGGTTACTAAAAAATTAAATATTACAAATTTATTTCTCTGGAGGGTGACAATATGCCAAAAAGTAGTAAAAAACAAATGTACGCCGATGAAATGAAGATTGTCGAGGAGCTGCAAAAAAACTCTAAAGAAAGCATTGACGCAATAGCAAAACGATGTGGTTTTTCCAGACAGAAAGTATGGAGAAACATAAAACGATTAGAAAAAAACAAAACAATCTGGGGATACCATGCAGTGGTTGATGATGAAAAACTGGGTTTAAGACGTTATTTTATCCTTATTAAAAGGACAAATAAACCTGCGACAAAAGAAAAAATAGATTATGTAATTACAAGAAAATTAAGTAAAGAAACGGCAGAAATCGGAGTAAATGTTGAATGTAGCTATTATGTTCACGGTTCTTTTGACTGGCTAATCTGTATCACTGCATCCCATCTTAGGCAGGTGAAAAAATTTTGTGAAGCCTTTAACGTTTTATTTGAAGAGGGTTATGTGGCAAATATTCAAGTTTTAGAAGTAATCTTCCCAGTTGAAAAAAACGGTATGAATAACCCAGATATTGATAAAATCAAGGAGTTTTTTCCAATATAATTAGAGTGTAAAACACCATTTCTTAATGCAATCCCTAGTTTATAAAAAACATTGGTACAACGGTTCATAAAATAAAATTAGTGTATTAAAACGGGGAAGCGAGAAAATAATTGAAAACATCACGAGGTTGTAGGAGAAATTCTGTCCTCGTTTTTAACATTCCCCTTTTATCTTCAGATAGTTCTAAGTTGCTTCCTCCCTCAAACATATTATTTGTTGGCGAATCTCTTTTTTATTGTATGCCGGGTTTATTTCTTTCAACCTTATTTAGTCACTTTTGTAAAAGAGAAATTTACCTTGTCTGTGTTTCAGTGATAGTTTTTTATATTCCTCAGCATTCTTTCGGGCCAAATTAGGAAAACTTTCATCTTGTTTAACAATCTTTCCGGGTACACCCATGACCATGCTTTTTTTAGGAACCTTCATATTAGCAGTAACCAATGCATTTGCGCCAATGATTGATCCAGATCCAATTTTTGCTCCGTTTAACACGGTAGCATGGATACCTATTAAACAATCATCACCAATAATGGCACCATGTATCACCGCTGCATGTCCAATGGAATCATTTTTACCAATTTTTACACAATAATCTTCATCTGTGTGTATCACACTACAATCTTGAATGTTTGATCCATCCCCAATTT
This sequence comes from Thermoplasmatales archaeon, assembly GCA_020343515.1. Taxonomy (GTDB): domain Archaea; phylum Thermoplasmatota; class E2; order DHVEG-1; family DHVEG-1; genus JAGLML01. Next base: position 199,119 of record CP070798.1, read on the forward strand.
CTATAGAATTTAGATCGCCACGAATAACTGCTTGAGGATAAATACCGCAATTTTTGCCAATAATGACATTTCCAATAACAATAGCGCTTTTTGCAACAAAAGTAGTTTCATGTATTTGTGGCATAAATCAAAACCTCATCACTCAAAATAAAAAGATCATCTTATAGTTTTTCATCAGTCACTTATTCATATGACTGAAAGAATCATAATCTATTTAATTCAGCATAGTATTAACTTTCAATAGTGAGGGCCGTTATGAGCATCGTTGATACTGTTGAACAAAGCGTAGGTAAAGTATGGAAAGCGTTAGATTCAAAAGGCCCTTTGACAGAAAACATTCTTATGTTGGGAACGAAGCTTGAAAGCAATATGTTCTACACTGCAGTTGGATGGCTTGCAAGAGAAAATAAAATTTGTAAAGAGGATGACACCTATAAACTAGGGGAAACCAATTTAACACAAAAAATCGGGAAAGACGCTGGTAAGGTGTGGCGTGTACTTGATACATGGGGAGAGGTTGATGTGTTATCTATTTCTCGATTAGCACGAATTGAAGTAAAAGATGTATTTCCTGCAATTGGCTGGCTTGCAAGAGAAAGAAAAATAGAAGGAAAGATGATAGACTTAGAAGAAAATAAAATGAAATTTTGGCTTAAATAACATCTTAAAGGGCAACAGTGAATTGTTGGTTGGATGATGGAGGGAGTTGTCACCATGATGTTTGCCTATTTTGTTGGAGATAGCATGTTTACACTATAGCTTCATATTCTTCTTGTCTCGCCCATCCTCCCATAGATTCAACACATAACATTGGGCCGAAGTTATAACCTAACCCTTACATTACATTTGTAAACATCTACTGTTTTAAAAACATATCCTTACATCCTTGTTTTTCCTATTTACATATGCCTTTTTACTAAATTATATGCCTATATTTGAAGAACGCAATTACCCCTATTAAAAGAATTATTGCTGCCGCTATTATAAGGTACAAATATTGAAACTCATCGTTATTCCTTATGGTTATCTCTATAGAGCTCGATTCGTAAGGATGTTTTGTGACAAGAATTTCTTGGATTCTATCCCAATTCACATCAGGTGCAGTAAACGTGACTGTGCCTTTGAAATCTGTGTCCAGGCTGATGTCCATAAAATTTACTCGAGCACCAGGTATTAAATCACCATTGCCATTTCTTACTGTTACAGTAAACTCTTCATTCTCCATCACAAAGGGGGCGATACATATCTGGATTTTTCTAGTTGAACCATTATTTGTTCCACCTAAGTTTAATACCTCTATTGATGCAGATGTAGGAAGGTAACCATGTTTGCTTGACGCGATTGAGTAAAATCTATCAACTGTAACATTTGGCGCTAAATAAGAGACAGTGCCGTTTTCATTTGTCTTTTTTTGTTCTGAGTTAAATGAGACTGTTACCTCTTCTAAAAGAATGCCATTCTCATCTTTTACTGATACATAAAAAACATATGATTCGTTAATAACATTTTCAATTTCCATGGTTAACTTTTTTTGATTGATACTTTTATCTCTTATAGTAACTCTGCCCTCTGCAAAGTTATATCCTTTTTTAATCGCATAGATATAATATTCTCTGTCCATGAACACAGAAGGGGCAATAAATTCTACTATTCCATTGGAATCCGTAGATTCATCTATTTTTTGAGAACCTCTCCATACACTTACTTCTTCAACACCAGAGCCCGTATCATCAGTGACCTCAGCTGTAATCAAATCACCTTCATAAACTTCAGAGTGGGTTACTGAAATTTCCAGGTCAGAGTCTAAATCACGGGCAAATAAACTAATTATTATTTCTTCTTCGGCATATGTACTATATCCATCTTTATTAACATACACTGAAAAATAGTTGTCATTGTTTATCGAAGGGGCATAGATGTATGTATGTCCGTTGCTATCAGTTATATATTCAGATTGTTTTGAACCTTCGTAATACGTTTCTATGATTGCATTTTCTAAACCACCATATTTACTAATGACACTAACTTCAATATTTTCTTTACCAGATTCGACGATAGATGGAGAAATAACTTCCATCAACTTCATTCCCTGATCTAATTCATAGATCGTGATCATCGTTGAATTTGATTTATAACCTGTTTTATTTACACTGATTCCATAATTTGTGGTTACAAGAACATCAGGTGCAGAAAGAGTTACATTGCCTTCTGAATCAGTAACATACTTAGCGGAATTAAACCATATATTGGCCCCCTCTACAGGTTCATCTCTATACTTGACAGTAACATTAAATTCCTCCATCTCTGCTATGTAGTCTGTTGAGAATTCAATGTTTAATACGCCGGTTCTATTTTTCACAAGAATAGAATGACTGGCATTTAACCCTCCAAGAACTTCGGCTTTTACAACATATTCTTTATCTTCAATGGGAACTGAAGGCATTGTAAATCTGATTATCCCAGTGGAGCTATTTGTCCAGTTTACAAATAATGAATCTCCGAAGATTACTTTGGCTTGTATCGGCTTGCCGTCGAGTGTTACGATAAATTCCACTTCTTCCCTTTCAAATGCATCTGCAGGTCCTGTAATCTCTAAAGTACCTTGTGCTTCAATTGTGAAACAATTGATAGATATTGCAAAAAAAATCATTGTTAATATAATCAGCGAGATAACATAGTTTTTTTTAGTTAAATCTATCCCTCCTAGCAATCATAGCTTTTCCAAACTCTTCGCCTAATAACTTTTGTGAAATAAAATGTGCAAAACAATATTTAACTTTTTAGTTATTATGGTTTTTAAATGGGCTGGAGGCTGATAGATACAGACATTGCAGATCCCTATTATGTCACTGCCGCAGATGATGCGATATCTCAGGCAAGAAAAGAAAAGAGGATACAGAATACCCTCCATTTTTACAGACGAAGCCCTGCAGCTGTCTCTGTTGGGAGATCGAGAAAAATTCATAATGACATCAACCTGGAAGAATGTTTAAAAAACAATGTAAAGATTGTGAGAAGAACAACAGGTGGAGGCTCGATATATACCGATGAACAATGCTTAATTTACAGTCTAGTATTTGATAGAGAAACCGGGGAGTTACACTCATCTGATGAGATCTTTGAAAATGTTTGCCACTCTCTCATTAATACATTGGAAAGGTTTAATATAAACGCCATCTACAAACCGCCAAATGATATCCTCCTTAACGAAAAAAAAATATCAGGTTCGGCTCAAATAAAAAAAGATAACATTGTACTTATTCACGGTACCTTACTGCTTGATACAAATTTGGGGTTAATGAACACGGTGCTTAAAAAACCTAGAAATGTAATGGTATCCACTATCCGCAGAGAAATGGGTTTCGCCCCTTCTATGAAAGAAATAAAAGAAGAGCTTAGAAAAGAATTTGAAATGTACTTTGATATCAACTTCGAAAAAACTAGGTTTTCAACATATGAAAATGATTTGATAGATAAACTGCTTAAAGAAAGATACCTTAACGACAAGTGGAATTTTATGAGATGAAAATATGAGAGTCAAAAAAGTCAATGCGTTTACAGAGTCAATAGATGGCGGGAATCCTGCAGGGGTTGTAACAAATCCATCGCAGTTAACAGAAGAGCAAATGAAATATATCTCCAAAAAGTTGGCTGTTTCAGAAACTGCATTTGTTTTTCCGAGCAATAAAGCAGATTTTAAAGTAAGATTTTTTTCACCTAAAATTGAGGTTGATCTCTGTGGACATGCAACCATTGCAACATTTTTTACCATGGCTGAAGAGGGCGTGTTTCCTCAGAAGAAAGAGAGAATCTCAATAACTCAAGAAACAAAAGCTGGTATTTTGCCAGTAAATGTATACTTTAAAAATAGTACCTGTGAAAAAGTTATGATGACTCAAGTTAGGTCGTCATTCAAAGAAATAAAGTTAAACATTGAAGAAATCGCAAATGCTTTAAACATAAAAAGAAATGAAATCGATGAATCATTACCAAATCAAATTGTTTCTACAGGCCTTTTTACCCTACCAGTTTGTGTTAAATCATTCACTACATTACAAAAAATGAAGCCGAATTTTAATCAGATAAAAAAGATATGTATGGATAGAGGATTTGGAAGTTTTCACGTATTTACATTTGAAACATTAGAAAAAACCTCGACATATCATGCACGAAATTTCGCTCCATGTTATGGCATAGATGAGGACCCGGTTACTGGAACCGCAAATGGAGCAGTTACAAGCTATCTGGTAAAAAATGGCATAATCAAAGAGAAACAACTTATATGTGAACAAGGAGATATTATAGGGCGACCTGGTAGAGTGTTTGTAGATATAGAGGGAGATGTAGTACGGGTTGGAGGTAAAGCCAAATTAGTTGAAGAAACAGAAATTGAGGTATAGCGAAATGAACGATGTTTCTGTAAGTCCTTATAATACGCTACCAGAAGTATTAAAAGATTTTAGACTACCTGACAACATTGTAATCTATGATAGCACACTCCGGGACGGAGAACAGATGCCAGGTATCTCTTTTTCTCCAGTACAAAAACTATCTATAGCGAGAAAACTAGATGAAATAGGGATACCCGAGATAGAAGCGGGGTTCCCTGCTGTTTCAAAAACTGAGGAAAAAACGATTAAAACCATTGCAAACGAGGGGCTCAATGCCAAAATACTCGTGCTCTCCAGGTTAAAAAAAGAAGATATTGATGCTGCAATACGTACTGATGCAGATCTTGTATTACTTTTCATTGCATCATCTCCATTACATTTGAAATATAAGTTGCATTGTTCAGAACAAGAAATCAAGGATAAAGTTATAGAATCCATTGAATATTCAAAGGACCACGGGATAATACCAAGTTTTAGCACCGAGGATAGTACTAGAACGCCGTTGAATTTTTTAAAGGAACTCGTGATATTAGCAGATGAAACTGGTGCGAAACGCATTGGATTTACAGATACTGTTGGCTGCGCTACACCTCAGGCCATAAAATATCTTTTTTCCAATATGAGAAAACTAGTTTCTACGCCGTTCTCTGCACATATACATAATGATTTTGGATTGGGGTTGATCAATGCAATTACCGCATTGAGCGCTGGAGCTACGCATGTATGTACAACTATTAATGGCTGGGGAGAGCGAGCAGGTAATGTTCCTATTGAACAACTAGTTATGTCCCTAAAAATCTTGTATAAAAAAGAAATGGGGATTGATACAACGAAACTTATTGAGTTATCGGAAATGGTTTCACATTTCACTGGTCTGCCCATTCCAAAAATGCATCCAATGGTAGGTATGAATGCTTTTACACATGAATCAGGAATCCATGTTGCAGCCATAATTGAAAATCCTCGAACCTACGAATCCATATCACCAGAGCTAGTTGGCAATAAAAGTAACATATTGTTTGGGAAACATACAGGTAAGCATTTGGTGAAACAACTGCTAGATAGCCATGGCATCGATGCAGACGAAGAACTACTTCTAGATATAGTTTCACAGGTGAAACAACTTGGAGAAAGAAACGGTTGTCTTTCTGATGAAGAAATCCACCAAATAATCAATGAGCTAACAGAGAGGCACAGAGATGGGTAAAATATTCCGAAGCTATTATGTTTGGCCGAAATTTCCTTCGATTTCTATGTCTGGCAATATATGTGCATTAAGTTGCAAACATTGTAATCATACATATCTCAACGATATGATGAGTCTTACAACAACTGAAAAATTTGTGGAGACATGCCGGCAGCTTGCTGATAAGGGCGCTGTGGGCTTTTTGTTGAGCGGCGGGTGCGATAAGAACGGAAAGATGTTGAATCTCAGAAAACTCCTTCCATATATAAATCAGGTTAAAAGAGAAACAGATCTTATAATAAAACTTCATGCCGGTTTTGTAGATAAACCCCTTGCTGAAGATATTGTTAGTGCAGGAGTTGATATTGCTTCTGTAGAGGTAGTTGGTTCAAACGAGACAATAAATGAGATCTTTGATTTCAATGCAACCACAATGTCATACACAAGTACGCTACGAAATCTAGAATCTGCAGGTATGCCATATATTGTCCCACATGTTTGTATTGGACTCCATTATGGTGAGCTAAAAGGTGAATTCAATGCTTTAAAAATCATAAAAGAATCCTGCAATCCATCTTCATTGGTTATGATAATATTTAGACCTACAAAAGGAACCGTTTTGGAAAATTGTAAAACACCTTCGGTTAACGATATATCAACTATTGTAAAAAAAGCAAAAGAAATATTTCCAGATAAAGATATCTCACTTGGATGCATTAGACCACGTACACGATTCAGAGAAGAAATAGAACTTGCTGCATTACATGCAGGTGTTAACAGAATGGAAATCCCCTCTAAGAATACATTAAAATCTGCAGAGGAGATGGGATATACAATTAGAAATATTCAAGCATGTTGCGCACTGCCCAAAGAATTAGAAGAACGTGCCATTATAGAAACGTCACACACCCATTGTAACCCTTAACAGATCACGTAAACCTGGTGATAGCCCTAAAATTAGAATCCCTATTTTGAGAAGATTAACTAAAGTCCCATGGTTCTTTAATTCCTCCTTGTAGAGAACATCGAAGATATATATCACAGCGATAATCAACAAAAATTTTACCATGGGGAATAGCGGTGGCCAAATTTCCATCAAAATATTGGAGGCGGGATGTTTCTCCACATAGAATGGTAGCCCCATCTTCAAAGGATCATAGATACTAATGTAACTTGTTAATCCATCAATCATATGGCCAACTATCATGGTGATGTTCAATGGTTCCTTGTAAACAGCGATTTTTTTGTACTTTATTGACGCAAAATAGGCTGCTGCAGCAATCAAAGCAACTAGCCCCATAATGAGTATAAAAACGTCGAAACGAACTCCAGAGGAATCACTCCATTGAATTCCGATAATCCATCTACCAATGAGATATAATCCTGGGAGTAAAAACAACAAACCTCCTGAAAACAATATGGTGTTCACAGTGACGTTTTTATGTTTTAAAAAACTGTATACTAATGGCAAAAGGGCTGCACATGAAACTAGATAAAAAATCAACAACTCAACAGGATTAACACCATATTTTGAACCAAGAGTCCAGATAATGGTGACAAAAACATTTACACCTAAAAGTAGAAAAATAGAATATAGCAATCCATGTTTTTCATCCTTCTTTTTTTTAGACAAATTTTCAATGCAAAAACCAGTTACTACAAAAAACAAGGCATATGCAGCAATTTGAAGATAAATTAAAGGCGAAATAAACCAATAAACAGCGGGTACATTGAAATAATCTGCATCTTCTAAAACCCTGCTTACAGGGCCAAACAGGATATAAGGCATTAAAGCCAGGCAGAATCTCCAGTCAATGGCTACTTTAAGTTTCTTTAAAAGTTTGTATATTGCATACAATGCAATTATAAGTATAATACCATATGTTATTTCAGATACTAAGGTGTATCCTTCCGATGCTTCTACTCCATGGTATATAGCAGTTGCAGCATCTGGGTTTGCATCGGCTACTATAGGTCCCCAGTAGTACTTCCATATCCACTGATCGTAAAAGAGAGATGGTGCAAGGATGCACCCAGCTACTACTATAAAGACAACTACAATTAGTAGGCTGAATATGATACGTAACTTGTTTTTCTCAAACCATCCTTTGGATTCCATATGCATCGACACAAAGAAAAAATAATATATTAAAGCAGCGGTTTACTTGTTTGAATTCGACATGGAACGGTTTACAAAGTATAAAACAATGATATTTCCTAGAGAGGTAATAGTAGGTCATAAGACAACTGATTATATCAAAGAAATGTGCAGACGTATTACAGGAAGTAAAAATATTTTAATCGTTGTCGACAAGAACACGAAAAAGATATCTGGGGATAGAATTGCCAAAATTCTTCAAGGTGCAGGTTATGAGGTAAATATTGAAACACTTTCATCACCAATAATCAAAAAGGATATCCCTGTGGCTTGGCCTAATATGAAAGAAGTAAAAGCTGTCATGAGATCTGCTACAAAAAACGAATCAGATTTTTTAATTGGCGTTGGTGGAGGCTCTGTAATTGATGTCACAAAACTTGCGGCATATGAGCTTTTCAAATTTTATATTAGCGTTCCAACGTCGGCAGCCCATGATGGTATGGCTTCCCCGCGTGCCTCATTAAAAGACAGAAAAGGATCTGTTTCAAAGACAGCTGAATCTCCAGTCGCAGTATTAGCAGATACTGCTATAATATCCAAGGCTCCCTATAGAATGCTTGCGTCAGGTTGCGCTGATGTTATATCTAATCTATCGGCAGTAAAAGATTGGGAGCTTGCCTATCGGTTAAAAAACGAGGAATTCAGTACATTTGCTGCTTCTCTTTCTGAAACCTCATCTTCATTACTTCTTGAGAAAGCTGAGGACATAAGATCAGGGCTAGAAGAGGCGGTTTGGCAGGCTGTGAAATGTATGATAGTATCAGGCGTTGCGATGAGCGTGGCAGGAGACACTAGACCTGCTTCTGGTTCAGAACATATGTTTTCTCACATGCTAGATCGTATTGCCCCTGGAAAGGCTTTACATGGAGAACAATGTGGTGTGGGTGCTATCATGATGATGTACCTTCATGGCGAGGACTGGGAGAAAATTCGAGATTTTTTAGAGATCATAGGCGCACCAACCACTGCTAAAGAGCTTAGAATACCTAAGAAAAAGATTGTAGAAGCCTTGGTCAATGCTCAAAAAATAAGACCAGAAAGATACACAATTCTTGGAGAACAAGGTCTCACTGAAGATGCAGCTAAGAAACTAGCGAAAATAACTGGAGTGATATGATGGTTCTTGTAACCTTAATCGGTGAACTATTAGCCAAAGAAAACGAAGAATTCATTTATCTTGGACCGAATAATGAATGTAGAAACTGCAAATTGAAAACAGTATGCTTCAATCTTCAACAAGGTAGACAATACAAGATAACTAAGGTAAGAGATAAACAGCATAACTGCAACCTTCATGAACGAAATGTTGTTGTCGTTGAAGTAAGTATATTACCTTTAGTAGCATCCATAGATAAAAAATTGTCAGAAGGAGCCGAAACAAAGGTTAACAAAAAAGAATGTAAAAATATTGGATGCAATTATTTTGACATATGTACAAATAATGCTGTACAGAATGATAAAACCTATACACTAAAAAAAGCATATGAAAAGATCGAATGCCCAGAAGGCTATGAGTTGTTCAAGGTGGAATTAACAGATTAATGGCAATATACGTTGTAGATTAAACCCTCTTCTCCTGTAAAGTTCTCAATTGTTCCACTAGGATCCATTACAATCCTTTGCCAATTGTCTGTATTTTCAATAGTTGTATTTTCACTGTTAGAAATGTATGCAATACCAATACAGATTATTGAAGTACCAGAGTCGCCACAGTTCCAAATTTCACCAATCAGTTTTATATTCAGGTCTTTATTAATATCTTTTCCTTCATAAGTGATGTACATTGTTTTATGTTGTTTCAGTAAAGTCCTTTCTCCTGTGATTTTAGTACTTGCATTCAGTTGTATGCTATCTTTAAATGTCTCTTCTAGGGTTTCTATTGTTTTCTTCTGAAGCTCCTCTTCATCAGTTAATACCAATGTTTTCACAGTTGTCACTGTGAGAGATGCAGGATATTTGCCTTTTAATTCATATATCGAGCTGCCCCATTTTTCCAATCCTAAAAAGTGTAAGCCGGTGTTTCTAAGAGATACATTTTCATGCCATCCTTTGGTAATGACTGAATCTGGAATATATGCATATTTTATGTTTACACATCCAGAAAAAGCTGTTAACAATATGAATATCAATACAATAAGTAGCAACAGTTGTTTTTTATTCTCGCCAACAGCCATCTCGATACTTTTTTTAATCACTTTCTATCTACTTTAAATTAACTACGATAAAAAATGAAATTAGTATGGAGATATGAGAACTTTATATCCGAGATTCCTTCTTCAACAGTTTTGCCTTGTCTGTTTTTTCCCATGTGAAATCAGGGTCGTCTCTACCAAAGTGACCATAAGCTGCAGTTTTCTTAAAAATAGGTCTTCTGAGATCGAGTACCTGGATAATATCACTTGGTTTAATCGGAAAAAACTCTCGTACAAGTGTTTCAATCTTATCCCTTGAGATTTTATTGGTACCAAAACAATCAATGTTAATAGAAACCGGCTCTGCTACCCCAATTGCATAGGCAAACTGGATCTCACATTTATCTGCAATTCCTGATGCAACAATGTTTTTTGCAATATAGCGCGTAGCGTATGCTGCACTTCTATCCACTTTCGTTGGGTCTTTACCTGAAAATGACCCGCCGCCATGCCTACCTACGCCACCATAGGTATCTACCATAATCTTTCTACCCGTAAGCCCTGCATCTGCATAGGGACCACCTCGAACAAAGGCACCTGTTGGGTTTACTAGAAATGTTGTGTCTTTGTCAACCCAGTTTTTACAAACAGGTTTGATAACTATTTCAATGACATCTTTTTTAATCCGTTCATGGGCTACCCCACTTTCATGTTGTGTCGAGACAACAATTGTGTCAGCCCTTAGGGGTTTACCATTTTTATCATATTCAACAGAAACTTGCGATTTCCCATCAGGACGGAGATATGAAATAACACCATTTTTCCTCACATCTGAAAGCTTTTTTGCAAGTTTGTGGGCAAGTGTAATGGGCAATGGCATCAATTCTTTGGTCTCATTGCATGCGTATCCATACATCATCCCTTGATCGCCAGCTCCTTGTTCTCTATGTAACCCTTTCCCCTCAGAAACTCCCTGGGATATATCTGGGCTTTGCTCAGTGATTTGAACCCATACTGAGCAGGTTTCCCATTCAATCCCGTATTCTGATTTTGTGTAGCCTATTCCTTTTATTACTTCCCTAACAACGCGGGGGATGTCAACATATGCCTCCGTAGTCATTTCTCCAAAAACCATTACTCCACCGCTTTTTGTACCTGTTTCGATTGCCACCCTGGAGTATTTATCTTGTTTTAATGCCTCGTCGACAATCGCATCTGAAATAAGGTCGCACATCTTATCGGGGTGGCCCTCAGTTACGGATTCCGAACTTAGAATAATCTTTCTTTTTGGCATAACATCACCTGACCCAATATACAGAGTTATTAATTTTTCAGGCTATGAGAAACTTTGGAAACTTAAACGTATTTATTAACTTTATTAAAAAGGAAAACAAGTAAATATATTAATCGGCATAGATATATGGAATCAACAGGTTATATTCAACTGAATAATCCCCATATGTAAGGTGTTATCATAAATACTAGGGATATTTCTGCAAGGAAAAAGATTGAAGAAAAACTTCGAAAAAGCGAAGAAAGGTTACAAGATGTAGCTGAACGTTATCAGCTTATTGTAGATAATGTAGCCGATGTAATCTTACAAACAACACTATCTGGCAAAATAACCTATATAAATCCAACATGCGAACGAATTGCCGGTTATAAACCAGAAGAAGTTATTGGAAAAAATTTTACTAAGTTTGCTCCCAAAAAGGAATTACCTCGATATTTTTCAAAGATTAAAAAGATGATTTCGGGCGAAAAAATAGTTGATTTTAAAACATTTGTTGTTCACAAAGATGGTCATCTTATACCAGTTGAATTTTCTGGTCAAATGATAAAGAAAGGCAATAGATCATATTTCAATGCAGTTATGAGAGATATCTCAGCTCAAATGAAGGTAGAGGAGAAACTAAAGGTTAACGAGGAAAAATATCGTTCAATTTTTGAATCCTCACGAGAAGGAATACTTATTGCCAGTGGTGATGGCAAGATAATCGATGTTAATCCAGCAGCTTTAGAGATACTTGGCTATGAGAGCTCAGAAGAATTAGTAGGTAAGCCGACATCTGGAGGATATGCATTTCCAGAACAGAGGGCAAAGTTATTCAAGGATTTAATGAGGACAGGGTATGTGAAGAATCGTGAGATTGTATTCAAGAGAAAAGACGGTTCCTTTGTTCATACCTTAGGCAGTGCCACTCTTTATAGAAGCAAAGATGGCGGTACTTTCCGTGTCGTTGGCATCTTTTCTGATATTACCGAACGAAAAAAAGCAGAAAAACAGTTAGTTGAAAGTGAAGAAAAATTCAAAAATCTTGCTGAACAGTCGCCAAATATGATATATATTAATAGGAAAGGCAAAGTAGTGTATGCAAATAAGGTCTGCGAAAATATAATGGGGTACTCAAGAGAGGTGTTTTATTCCCCCGATTTCAATTTCTTAAACATCATTGCGCCAGAATATAAAGACATGGTAAGGGAATCTTTCAAAATGCACATGGATGGCAAAGAGGTTTCACCATATGAATACGCACTTATAACAAAAAAGGGAAAAAGGATCGAGGCTATACACACGACAAAATTAATTCAATATGAAGGAAAGCATGCTATACTTGGAATAGTAACTGACATCACGAAACACAAAAAGATTGAAGAAGATATTAGACAAATGAAAGACCACTTACAGAACATCATCGACAGCACTTCTGAATTGGTTTTCGTTGTGGATAAGAATTTAAACATCTCAACCTGGAATAAAATAGCAGAGCTTACTTCAGGATACAAACAACGAGAGGTAATTGGAAAATCACTTAAGTCATATGATTTATTTGATAATTTAGATAGCGTAATTGTATGTGTGGAAAGCATAAATAAAAATGAAATCACCACGCCCTTTGAATTGATTTTAAGAACAAAGACCGGTGCAAAAAGGCTTTTAAAAGTATCATGCTCTAGTCTAAGGAGTGAAACTGGAGAAAAAAAGGGTGTTCTTTTCATGGGAAGGGATATAACGAAAGAGAGTGAAACCCATGGAAAACTAATACCTGGAAACAGTTATATAATAACTGACAAAACAAACGATCCAGCAATACATCTGTTCAAAGATTTAACAATCACCGGGTATAGTGGTTTATTTATCACTAGAGACACCCCTGAAGCTATACAAAACAACATTCAATCTTTAGAAAACGTCGAAGCAATAATACTAAGCCAAGAAAAAATAATGGGATTTGAACATGCTGTGGATCTTGATGAATTAACAAAAAAAATTGAGAGCTTTACCGCAAAAAACTCTAGACCATTGATATTGCTTGATAGGATTGATTATCTTATAACTAATTTTTCTTTTGATGCAGTTATAAAAGTATTATATAGTATCACAGATACAATTTCAAGGAATAAAGGTGTTTTGTTAGTGCGTCTTAATCCTTCGGTTATTAATATTAGCCAGCTGGCAGTTATTGAAGAAGAGTTAAAGCCGTTGCCTAGCCAAAAAATAGATGCAATAGAACTAGAAGATTACCTATATGGTGTTCTAAAGTTTATAGATGAACAACATCAGCACAATATATTGGTTTCTTTTAAAAAAATTGGGCAAAAATTCTCAATATCTAAAGTAACAACTGCTAAACGTCTTAACATACTTGAGGAAAAAGGTTTGATTTTCATAAAAAAACATGGAAAAACAAAAACTATACATATTTCTGAAAAAGGAAAGACACTATTACATAGAAGAAAGATTATTTAATCCTATAGTTTACCTATTTTAAACCTATTTTAAATAAATCTATATATATGTGATATTTGTAATTATTGTATAGAGCTTTTTGGATATCTGTAAAGAAAAGCGATAGATTATCTGGTAAAATGGTAAAATTAAACAACCGTAATTTCTACGAGATATACGAGATATTATAAATGGAGGGAACAAGACATACCCAAAAGGAGTAAAAAACAAATCAATGAAGATGAAAAAAGGGTTATTGAAGAGCTTCAAAAAAATTCTTCAAATAGCATTGAAAAACTAGCTAAAAACTGTGGTTTTTCCAGACAAAAGATATGGAGAATCAAAAAAAGACTGGAGAAAAACAAAACAATATGGGGATACCATGCAATAGTAGATAATGAAAAACTCAATGTTAATCGATACATAATGCTTGTTAAATTAATACATTTGCCTATTGATAATAGTGTAGAGAAAACTATGGTTGAAAGGACCATAGATAAATTGGGAGCAAAGATAGGGGTTTCTGTTAAAGATAGTTTCTGGCTTCATGGCAATTACGATTACATGGTCAGTTTTTTTGCTGAGAATCTAAAAAAAGCGAAAAATTTCCAGGAAATTTTTATGCGCACAAACATCGGTAATATCCTGGAACTTCAATTGTTGGAAAATATTTGTACGATAGAAAAAGACGGGTTTGTGAATCCTAAGGTTATTGAAACTAAAAAACTTTTATAACCATTTTTTATCAAAGCAGGAGTTTTTAGATAAAAATAAGGATTAGTCTGTCTTTCTAGTGGTCCACATCTTCTCTTCTATTGTGTCGTAAATGTCATCGTCTGAGACATTTTTCGGTTGTTTTTTGTCGATGAGATAATCCCTCAAGCCATTTTCTTCTTTTGAATATCTCGCGATAGTATCTTTTTTTAGCTTCCAGTAATGTGTTCGCCACTCTCTACCATCATATAATGTGGTTTCTTCTCTTTCCGTTGTAAGCATCCCTTCTTCTTCAAGGATGTAGAATAGCTGTCTATCCTCAGGGTCTAATACGTTGTCAATGACGCGATCGTCAAATCCGAAAATGTCCATTACAAATCCAGCGTCTCTCCGTGCCTCTTCGATATCTATACCTACTCTGTTTGCAATGGCCTTTGATAAATCATCAAGTGTTATAATGCTCATAAAATTCCGTTCCTTTATCTCTCATAATCCTTCTTTAAAATTTTTCTCGTATATATGGTTATGAAGTAGTATATATAATTTTCCATAAAACACATCATTTTTTCGTTATATTTGAGCGAATCGCAACAAAAATCGTGAGATTTTTTTCTATTCTGTTAAACTTTTAAAAATTTAAATATAATCATGTATTTATAGAATTTATTTTAAAACTATAAAAAAATTTATATACTCTTTTACCTTATGCCCTCTCAAGAATGGGGGGAACATAATTCTTTTTAAATCTCTCCTCACCACCTTCGTTCTTCCCCATTCTCTCCTTATAACCCCTAATGAAAGAGTATTTCCTCAGCTTTTTTTGAAACCCTCCCCCTATATTTCTCATCGGTAATAATCATAACAATCCAGTCAGGGGCAATCCGCGCTCTAATAGCTTTAGCTATTGGAGTGAATTGGTCCAGATTTTTAACCTCATCTCTATCAATAACCGATATATTTGTCTTGTTGATCCTTGGTTCCGCTCTCTGCAGCTCGAGACGTGGTATATCAATTATTAAATGCCCCTTTGGTATATCAAGAGCGTTTTCCAACTCTTCTTCCTTTCTCCGTCGCATGTTCACATCTTCTAACTCCTTTATTAAATTCATATCCTGCCTGTCCAATTCGTGCAACGAAGCGGCATACGCTTGTTTAAAGAGGTTTCTATATTTTAAACGGGTAACGATTTCATATTGAAAATCCCCTATCTCCTTCAATTTGTTTATAATTTCTGCATCAGTCATCCTAAAGAATTCGAAAGGATCAGTCAACTCTTCAAGGGCTTTTGAAAGCATAAGCTCAGCGATCCTCACAGTTTTATGAAAATATACAGAAGAATACATGAGGCCTCTAGCCATTAGGATATTCTCCACAACGCTAACGCCCTTTCTTTTGATGGTTAAACTATCTTCATGAATAAGAATTGTCTGCAATAACCGTTCAATATCTACCATACCGTAGGCTACACCCGTATAATATGCATCACGAATGAGGTAATCGAGTTGATCTGCATCAATAGCGCTATTCAAAATTTGACTCAAATACGGTTTTAAAGTGATTTTTCCTCGTATAATTTTAACAATTTCCTCTTCATCTAGATTATTTTTGTTGAGTATCTGGTTCACACTTAGCGAATGTATAACCTTTTTTTCCTTAGGTTCAAATATCTCGTAATCTCCCAGTATAAGTTTCTCGGTTAAATCTACATGATCCACACCAAACTTCTCCAAGAGAATGGATTCAAGAGTATGCGAAAAGGGACCATGACCTATATCATGGAGCAATGCAGCACACACTACACTGTCTTTCTCGCTTTTTTCTAAACGTAGTACTTCTGATATCTGCGAAGCTAATTTATATACGCCAAGGGAATGTTCAAGCCGGGTGTGATGTGCACCAGGAAAAACTAGATGAGTAAAACCAAGCTGTTTGATATTGTACAGGCGTTGTACCTCTGGAGTTTCCAATAAATCAAGGAGGTGCCCTTTAACTTGTATATTTCCATGAATAGGGTCTCGCACCATCTTATAATTATCAGCCATTGTGTCATCTTAGAATATAAAAACTTGATTCAAATATCTTTTTAATTATAAATAGAATTCAAAAGTAAAATATAAAAAAACTTTGCAATTATGTAATTTGGGCCGATATAGTTATAAGGTGTTGAGGAGAAAGCAATGATTAAAGCAATATTGTTTTCACTTGAAAATTGTATAAAATGCAATCAAACAAAGGAACTTTTATCTGATAGAGACGATGTTGAAATAGTAACATTTCCTCATAGCATTAATGAATGGAGTAACGAAAACCTCGAACTTGCAAAATCTCATGATGTTTTTGATGAGTTACAAAAGACAGCACCAGTATTGTGGCTTGACGGAGAAAAAAAGGTAGGCTATCTACGGATTAGAAAATGGCTGCAAGATAACAAGTAATCAACCCTTCTTTTTTTCAAACTTCTTTATATACTATGATTTTTATTAGCCAAAATAAAATGGATGAATTAGAACAAATTAAAAAAAGAAAATTTGAACAATTAAAAAAACAATTAATGAATAGAGGTAAAAATATGAATGAAAATTTTCCAAACGAACCATTGAAGATAACAGATGCAGATATTAATGATTACATTAAGAGATATTCAACCCTGGTAATTGATTGTTGGGCACCATGGTGTGGCCCATGTAGAATGGTTGGCCCCATAGTTGAGGAATTAGCAAAAGAAATGCAGGGTATAATTGTGTTTGCGAAACTGAATGTAGATGAAAATCCGGCTACATCAATGAAATATCAAATAATGAGTATTCCAACTATGTTGATATTTAAAAATGGTAACTTAGTAGATAAATTTGTAGGCGCAATTCCTAAAGAAGAATTGAAACAGAAACTTAAAACCTATCAATAGTCAAGGTGAACAAAATCAAAAAAGTTAGATATTTAATTTTTCTTATATTTTTAGTTTCAATTTTAATAAGTGGATGTTTTAGTGACAATGAGGTTAAATGGGGAGATGCGCCAGATTTTACATTGACTACAATCGATGGTGAAACATTTACATTATCAGATTATCTTGGAAAAGTTATAGTAATTGATCTTATGGCTACTTGGTGTTCTCCTTGTATACAGCAAATGAGTCAATTAGAGGCCGTAGTAGATGAATTTAAAGATCAAATTATAGTTATATCTATTGATGTTGATAAAGGTGAAACAACTAGCGATATTTTAAACAAATTTGGCGAATATGTTGATAAATGGACGTTCATACTAGATACCGATGAAATAGATGTATCTAGTGCATATCAAGTTACTTCAATTCCAAAAATCGTGATAATTTCTCAAAATGGAAATATTTATTATTCACATGTGGGTTACATGGACTATTCAGCATTATCTGCTAAAATAAATGAATTGTTAAAATAAAAGCATAAAATATAGGAGGCATAATCGCATGAAGAAGACTTTGAAAAACGCCTTAGTAATAACGCTAGTAGCTGGACTTTGTTTATCATTTAGTGGGATAGTAGCTGCAGTTGACCCAAGCTATGAGGAGATTATTGTTTCACCAGCGGAACCACCTCGTTTATCAGAAGTATCGTTTTCTGTTGACGTCACGGGAGAAAACATTGAAGAAGTTAGAGTAATAGTGGAAGAATGCACTGCTCAAATATGTTACCCAGATCTGCGAAACGAAAGCATGACGAATACCCAGGGTAATACCTGGGAAGGCACTGTCACATTGATACATGATGACGCCATATATTGCACTACGTGGCTAGTAATTAAAAGCGATGGAACCTGGTACAATTTCAAAGATTTAAGGAAAGAATTTAATCTCTCAATAGATACGGGAAACGGTGATACAAATGGAGGAGATGGCAATGGGGGCGATGGAGCCCCAGGCTTTGAGCTTATACTACTAGTAATTTCTTTAGTCCTTGCGTTGTTCATCTACAAGAAAAAGAGAAGGAGATGAACCTGAGATTCAGGAGATTAATCTCACAGGTTGTCTTCTTTTTTTCTGCTAACCTAGGGTTTAAAATAGAGGGAATTTTTCCAGGATTAAAAACAGGTTTTTGTTATCCCTTTTTTTATTGTCATGCTTGTCCTTCTGCCACTGCCGCCTGCCCTTTACGAGCCATTGAGATTGGAGTGTACGAGGGTAAATGGAATTGGAAGCTTATATTCTACCCCATTTTGATAATTAGTTTTGTCGGCGTTATTTCTGGTCGAGGGGTATGTGGCTGGGCATGTCCTATTGGGCTCCTTCAGCGAGTTACAGGAAAAGTCGCAAAGAAATTAAAAAAGAAGCAACCTTTTTTGAAAAAACTTGGTCAACATAGGTTAGAACCTTACCTACGATACCTGAAATATATTGTTTTTATTGGTTTAGTAGTGGTAACTCCGATTTTGGTAGGTTTTATGTTTACTGACATATGTCCAGTTGGATATCTTGTTGGAACCATTCCTATTTCAATTCTCAATCCCGGAGAATTTAGTCCAAATGAGTTCTTCTACATAGCACTAGTTATATTCATACTTTTCATTGTATTGATTTTCACTGTAGAACGTGGTTGGTGTCGGTATCTCTGTCCAATTGGTGCAATGCTGGCTCCATTCAACAAGGTGAGTAAATATCAGGTCTCTGTTGATAAAGATCAGTGCATACATTGCAATATATGTTCAAATGAGGCATGCCCTATGGGTATAGACGTTCCAAATATGGAAAGAGATCCAGAATGTATACTATGTGGAAAATGCATAGAGGCCTGTCCAAAGGATGTAATTAAATTTGAGGGGAGATAAACTATGAAAAAGATGTCAGTTGTGCAAGTAGCTTTGCTAGTCCTGATAGCTGTAAGCTTTGGGGAGTTAGTTTTTGATTTTAGCGTATATGAGGAACTGTTTTTAGATTTTAATATATATGATGATGTTCATGATACAATAGTTTCTACACTATGTCTAAGCTGCATTAAACTAGATCCAGTGTCTCGTCTTGATTTCGTATTTGAAACAGGAAATGGGGAAGAGCATCCTGAGTTCGTATGGAAGAATTTAACAAAGGGTCCGTTGTTTATTGAATATAGAAGCGATGTATGTAAAGCATGTGACGACATGGCACCCATAGTAAAAGATATTTTCAATGTATCTTTTGAAAAAGAAGAAACTTTGTATAAATTAGTTAACTATAGTGGATTAAATATTCATTTCTATCATATAAACCTTGATCATGCCTCACAAGCACAGAAAGACTCATTTCCAATATATGATAAAGACAATATAAAGGGTGTTCCCATGTTTGTAGTTATCACCGTTAAATATGATCGAGGTACTATCAAGCCATGTTATACAGCAGCATATGGAACTCTTGGGCTCGACACGGACGAGGAACGGAGAGACTTATTAATAGATATGATCGATGATGGGGTTAAGCTCTATGAACAAAACCGTGAAGGATACAAATATCCTTAAATTTATAAAAGTATTATAATAAAAAAGATGGAAAGGGAAATCCCTTCCTTTAGATTTCGTTGTTTTTTATTTTTTCTTTTAATATATCAAACTGTTCTCGTGTAAGTGTGCAAATATTTTCTTTTTCACCTATTACTACTTGGTTTTCTTGCACATCAACCGCAGGACACTTGGGTGGTATACAAACACCTTCCCTACATAAAATTATTTTCATATTTTATCTGCCTCCATTTAACACATACTAATTAATTATATATCAATGTTTTAAATAATTTTTGGTCAAAAGCATAAAAAACACAGTTTCTACAACCTATGTTCTTCGGGCCAGGATATGAGCATCTCATTTCTGAGCCATGTTCTAACCATCTAAGACCCATCGTCTAGGCTAATCTTTGATTTATAACTTAATATTTCTACCCTTTTCAATTCCCACCCTTCAACTGTTAAAGTTTATTTATTTAATTTAAACCTTTAGATATCAAATATATTGTGTTATTTCCACCTTGCTTCGATCCACTTTTGAAACAATCCGTGCTTCGTTTTTACCTACCTTTTTGATCTCCTTTAAAGATATCTCAACCCCTCGCCCAGCTTTCTCCTGGAAACCTTGCTTCAACAGAGAAAACAGTTTGTCAACAGACGGCTCTTGGTCCCTTAGTTGCTCATCGATGACAACCTGTACCTCAATATGCGTCATATCATGTTGGATTATTCGTGTATCTTTAAGCTTGTTGGTTTTTAATTCATATAAAATTCGACCGAAAATCTCTGTTATTCCGGAGGCAAGCAATACCCTACCACCAGGTAGGATAAGCGATAAAACATTTCTTCCATATATCTTTTTGATGAGACCACTCGATATTTCACAGCTGCACGGTTCATAAAGTGGCGCTGCAATATCATTAATCGCATTATACCGAATAATTGGTGTTCCGTTTCCAAACAGCTTTGTTACAAGTACGAGACCTGGCTCACTGGAGGAAACTGGTTTTCCATCTTTGAGAAATTCCAAATGTAAAAAATCAGACATGATGTGATAATGTCCTTGTTTACATTCAAACGCAATAGGGCCTGTCTCTGTTGCCCCATAAACCTCGAAAATCTGAGTTTCAAATTGTTCTTCAATAAAATGTTTCAGTGACTTGTCTAGTACAGCCCCAGTTGTTGCTATGTATCGCGGTCTTATGTTTTTTCCAAGTCCTTTTTCCTGTAGAAGAGCCAGGTGGCCGAGCATACCCACATACCCGCCTATAAACTCTGGCTTAAAATCATTGATCTCCCTGATGATTTTTTTTGGATCGTCATTGGTATCCAACCATTGAATATTGTTCATCAGACGATCGAGTTTCAGATGTGGAGATAATCCCTGAGTGATATATCCGCTTTCAGCAGTGTGAGGGGCAAAATCTCCGATGATCGTCATTTTGGTTTTTCTCCAGTTAATTCCATATTCTTTTATGGTCCGTATATAGCCAAAAAGACCACGCACGATATCATACATGTCAACAAAGATAGGAAAAGATTTGCCAGTTGTTCCAGAGGTAGAAACCTCAATTAGATTTTTCTTATCCACACCTGATGGAATAATGCCATTGGGATAATAATGTTTAATCTCCTCCTTAGAAATTTCTGGAAGCTTTGTGATATCATCTAATCCATGTATATCCGCTGGATGAATTCCCATCTCTTTGTATTTATCATGATAAACAGGAACTGTATAGGCATATCGCACAATCTGTCTCAACCTTTTGTCCCGATATTTCCGTAACTGCTCTTCATTGATTTTCCAGAGTCGATCGATGTCAAAAAAATAGCTTTTGAGAACCTTGGAAATGAAAATTGGATTGAATAAATAATTCATTTGTACCCGAGGGCCTCCTTTTTGAACATAACTAACCTAAACATTGAGGAATATAAGTGGATAAGGTATACTACTTAAATATATGTTTCTGATAATTGGCATGGGTTTAGATGAATATACTGATAATAGAAAACACTTGGATGGGAGGTTCCAAGTATGGATTCTTTGAAAAAACATTGCTTACTGCTTTTTCTATTCTTCCCACATTATATGCTCGAAAATTAGCAGCTATTACCCCAAAGAAACATTCCGTTAATGTGTTAACTGAAAGGTATTCCAAGATCAATTTTGATGAGCCTTATGACATCGTAAATATAAATTTTACAACATCTACGACTCCTAGAGCTTATGAAATCGCAGATAAATTTAGGGAAAAAGGTACAACCGTGGTTTTAAGCGGCCCCCATCCATCTGTTCTTCCTGAAGAAGCAAAACAACACGGAGATAGTGTTTTGTTAGGATGGGGAGAACTCAATTGGCTTCAATTGTTAAAGGATTTTGAAAACAATGAATTAAAGCCATTTTATCAACCTATTAAATACGATAAATCTGTGCACATTCCTCCAACCAATATTCAATTGCCGGGTTTTGTTATCACAGGTGCCATTGAGGCAACTAGAGGATGCCCATATAAGTGCGATTTTTGCCCTGAAACAAACCTTCCTGGAGGTTCACAGTTTTATGCCCGCCCTGTGGACGATGTAATAGCTGAAATAAAATCTATGCCGCAAAAAACTCTTATGTTTTATGATACTTCTCTCACAATAAAACCAGATTATAGCAAGTCTTTATTTAAAGAAATGAAAGGGTTGCATAAAAAATTTTTTTGCAATGGGAATGTCGATGAGCTTGCCCGGGATGTGGAACTTGTAAAACTTTCCAAGGAAGCTGGTTGTGTGTCATGGCTTATTGGATTTGAATCAATTTCTCAGGAAACTATTGATAAAGTTGGTAAAAAAACAAACAAAGTCATGGAATACTTCCAAGCTGTAAAAAATGTACATGACAATGGAATGGCAGTTGTTGGTTGTTTCATGTTTGGTTTTGATAATGATAAGAAAAATGTTTTTGACGAAACACTTAAAGCGATAAAGGAATTGGAAATTGATGTTGCTGATTTTTGTGTTTTAACGCCATTCCCAGGTACGCCTCTTTTCAACAGACTTGATAAGGAAGGTCGCATTCTAACCAAGGATTGGACAAAGTATACGATGAAAAACGTGGTATTTGAACCAAAAAACATGACTGCTGAGGAATTGTTAAATGGCGTAAAAAAAATGTATTATGAATTTTATTCCAATCCTTATACTGTAAAAAGAATTGTTAGAAGTTTAAGATTAGGATTGTATCCATTTTTCATGGCTTTAGCAAGAAATGCAGTTGCTAATATGAATAGAAGAGCATTTTATACTTCAAAATGATGCTATTGATTATTAAAATGTCGGCCCAACAGATCTATTTTTTCTAGACATTAATCCTAAAAATTTGAAGCCTTCTCTCATGTTTGAAAAAAATAATGATAGATATGATTGTAAAAAGCCTAAATCATCGTTTTTTAATGATTTTATAAAAAGCCTTAAAATAAATCTCGGTCGTAAATAAAAATCTCTATGGGCTTTAATGCAATAGTCTACGATTTCCTCCTGTTTAAACAGACCTAATACTCTTTCAGAACCTGCATGTATCAGATATTCTTCCTCAGATATTTTTCCTTGCTGAACTGCGCTGCACCATAAATCAGATCCTGCTACATAATCTAAAGGCAAAAACGAGACTGAGTCTATTGGAAGGGTTTTTGCAAAGTTTATTGTTCTTTCAAAATGTTTTTTAGTTTCAAATGGAGCACCTAAAATAAAAGAACCGATGGTAAAAAAGCCCATTTTATGGCTAAGGTTTACTGCATATTTTATGTTTTCCACAGTTGTCTTTTTATTGTAAAAATCTAGTATATCTTGATTTCCTGATTCGAGGCCAAATTGCATATGAGTTACACCTGCTTTTTTCATTTTTTGAAATAATTCTTTTTCTGCTGCATCAACACGAGCGGCGGCAATAATGAATTTCATATCTAATCGCTCTTCGATAATTCTATCAAATATTTCATAGACCTGTTTTTTATTGGAAAGAAAGCTATCATCTTCAAAAGCAACATATTTATACCCATGTCTATGAAGCTCTTTTAGCTCTTCTAAGATGTTTTTTGCTGATCGTGATCTATATTTCCTCATACTAATAGAATTTCTCGAACAAAATTTACAGCGGAATGGGCACCCTCTACTTGCGATAAAGGCCGTAAATTCACCCTTTTTAATTTTAGGATTGTATTCCCTTCCATAATTATATTTTTTAACTAGATCTCTGGCTGGAAACGGAATAGAATCAAGGCTCTGGATAAGTTTTAACGAGGCTCCTTTTTTTATATGCTCATTTTCCCGAAAATAAATCCCTGGTATCTCAGAAAAAGCACTATCCCCAACGATTGCCTTCTTAATTTTTATAATTATTGATTCACCATCTCCTTGAACGCTAATATCAGCTTGTGTCTCTTCCAAAGCCTTTTTGGGAAACAATGTACAGTGTGGTCCACCAATTATTACTTTAACTTTTGGTTTAACCTTTTTAATTAGTTTGATTATTTCAATTGAATTTTTTAAAGAAAAACTTAAAACCGTAATTCCTACAACGTCTGCTGTTTTTACTTCGTCTATTAGTTTTTTCTCTTCAAAAGATTCAGCAGAGAAATCAATTACTGTGACATTATCTCCATCTTTTTCAAGGATTTTTGCAATATATAGCAAACCAAGTGGCGGAGCAAGTCCTTTGAATGTGCTATTTTTTCTCTTTGTATTAATAAAAGTTTGTTCAATTGGGGGATAAATCAGTAGAAATTTAATCGAGTTACCTCCTTATATAAGAGTTCGATTGAGTTTTTGACAAGTATTATGGATTATGCTCTTTTTAAAACCATTGATAAAAATAGTAGGTGATTTTAGGTTTTTCCCACATACATGGAATGAAAGAACCAACACCAACAGGAGTCAGGAACTCTTTTGATTAAATGATACATCCAACACCCCACATCCCACCAAATAAGACTTATCTAATTAGAATGATAATTAAATTCTCCACCTATACGATAAATAAAGAGAACGGATACAGACAACTAAGAATGATTTACCATATATCCAACTTGTGAAGATGAGGCGAAGATTACTAGATATATTATATTTCGGGAGGAGGAAACGTGAAAAAGAATTACCTCCAAAAGTAATCTCTCGCCCCATATTAACTACTGTCACTCTTTCCTTTTATACTTTTCGTTCAATTCTCTTTCTTTTTCTTATTTCTTTTTCTTTAAGCTAGATTCTTCCTTTGGTACAACCTTTCTTTCTCATCTATATGACCACACAGTTGAGAGTAGCATTTATATACCACAGTATCTATAGATATATGTAATAACTGGGGGAGGATTCTAGATGAAATACATCATCCCAACAATGGTTGTCCTGTTGCTGTTGTCTTCTAGTTTTGTGGGTGTATCATATACTATAGAAAAAACAACCCTATCCTTTGATGGCGACACCCTGTATGTCGGTGGCTCTGGCCCGAATAACTATAGTAGTATTCAAGCAGCAATTAATGATGCAAACCCAGGTGATACTGTTTTTGTCTATGATGATAGTTCACCATATTATGAAAGTATTGAAATAGATAAAACAATCAATCTTATTGGTGAAAATAGAGATAAAACTGAAATTATATCGGGTGGAGATATTATAACTTTATCAGCTGATTTCATAAATATTAGTGGTTTTTCTATTTTGAATTTTTGGGGTACTTCATTATATATTTGTTCTTCTTATAATAGTATTAGTTATAACAACTTTTCAGGATTTGATTATTACGAACCTAGGGATCATACAGGTATAGAGATTTCAAACTACAATAACTACAATCTCATATCAAATAATAATTTCTGTAATCTGAATGTAACAAGTATTGATATATCCCCCAACTGCATTAATACTACTATTATCAATAACACATTCTTTGACAATCAAGATGATATAATAATAAGAAGCTTTTGTCATAATACAACAATTATTGGAAATAAAGTTTTAGGTAATGATGGTTATTCTTCTATTTATATAATTGAGTCTAATAATAGTATCATTAAAAATAACTATGTTACTCCTCCTGATGGGTGGACAGGTATTAGGCTTTACTGTTCTCATAATAACATAGTTGATAACAATACCATTATTGGAATCAAAGGTAGTTGTGGTATTCATCTCTGGAACTCAAATCATAATAATATATATGACAATTACATGTATAATTGTGGTTTAATTGTTATTAATTCATTTCAAAATTCTGTGGTTAATAATACAGTTAATAATAAATCCCTTGTGTATCTAGAAGGTTATTCTGATTTAATTATAACAAATGATTCTGGACAAATTGTACTAGTAAATTGTGAAAATATAACAGTTCAAATGCAGAATTTATCATGTACATCTTGGGGTATTACGTTGTTAGAGACAACAAATTGTTCTATTTCTGATTGCATCTTTTCGCATATTGGTCGAGGAATATCCATAGATCATTCTAATAATAATATAATAATGAATAATTTCTTTAAAAATAAAAGTCTCATTTCATTTGATAGTTCCTATAATAATACAATGAAAAACAATATTTTACAAAATAATTATGTTGGAATATTATGCTATAGATCTGGTTACAACACAATAATCAACAATAAAATTTCAAATAATATTCGTGGCATTTATTTAGATGACGGATGCACCAGAAACGAAATCATCTTTAACGCCATTTCTAACCAAAAAGATTATGGGATAAAAATTACATCTGATTGTTATAATAATATTATTTACCATAATGAATTCTTATACAATGAATATAATGCTATGGATGCAGGTTCAAACACATGGGATGATGGTTATCCCTCAGGTGGAAACTTTTGGGATGATTATAATGGAGCAGATAATGACGGGGATGGAATTGGAGACACACCATATTTTATTCCTGGTGGTAATAAGGATAGGTTTCCACTAGGTAATTTTCGGCCAGATACCCCATTAATTAATGGGACTACTAATGGTAAATCAGGAGAAGTATATAATTATTCCATTGTTTCAACAGACCCAGAAGGTGATGATTTATATTATCTGATTGACTGGGGAGATGGCAATGTGGAGGAATGGATCGGCCCATATAATTCTAGTGAAACCATCGAGGTAAATCATACTTGGGATGAAATAGGAGATTATATCATCAGAGTGAAAGCTCAGGATATTTATGGTGGAGAGAGCGATTGGGGAACACTTGAGGTCACAATGCCCTATAACTATCATTCCAACTGGTGGTTCATGCGTTGGTTGGATAGATTTCCATTGATTCAGTGGTTGTTGGATATTATTAGATAGTCAGTAATTATCTGAAAAAATCAGTTTGGAATTATTCATCCACTGGAACAAAAGTCTGACCTTCTTTTTTTCATCAAAGAGAGAATTAAAACCAATCAAATATCACATTTTACATTAAATATGTAATCACATCAATACTATCTGTCGCTATTCTCCCCTGGGTATCATAAGCTTTTACTTCAATGGTATGTTTTTTCCGAAGGAAATTAATAAATCGGCCAATTTTATTAACGCTCCATTCATATGGCTCTTCTGTAATATTATATTTTAGTTCCCCATCTATATAAAATTCCAGTTTTTCAAGACCAGCTTCGGCTTGTACCGATGCTTTGATTTTAACTCTTCCAAGAATAATAGTATTTTTTATTAAATATTGCTTACGTTCTCTACCAAAGAGGTATCGATAACCTTTTCTGGGGGCTGTGATTCCAACTGTAGGAGGAAGTGTGCCCTCCTCAACTCGAGTAGCATCTACACCATCTGTGTAATATGCATCAAATGGATGTTTATTTTTCCCTGGAGGTGGATCTGAAAATTTTTCTGTTGAATCTGAGCTGAAGATGGCAGCGATGATCCACAAATTCACCGGATCTACATCTGAATAAGGAGTTTTGCTGGCATCCCAAATTTTTGAAATTGTCTTTTTCTCATTTGATTGTATCGTTGCATCCTCATTAATAGCATAATCTATAAAGGCAAATTCAAAAGGTTCTCCAGAGACAACTGATATCCATCTGCTTTGTTCCTCAGTTATATAAACCCTTAGTCGTCCGGTATATGATTCTGATTCTTTGTTTTCTATATTTACTGTAGTTGTCAGCTCTGTTCTGCTCTCGTTCCATTCTGCATTTACCTTTATATGGATTTCAGGGGCATCACGAGCTGCTGCATTTAAAAGCTTTTGTTCAAAAGTAGGTTTAAAGTCCTTTGTACCCATGATAACCTCATATCCTCCATCGATGAAAACTGTTGGATCTCCCAATCTATTGTAATCTTTGGTAACTCGATTTTCGGCTTTGCTATTTTCATCCCACACCAAACTAACGTAATAAAAATCTGGATTGTCTGGGTCATATAATTCATGAAGAACATCTGCAACAATTGGACAATTTTTACATGTTGTAGATGTACTTTCTTCTACAAACACCTTACGAGTATACCCATCCCCGTTATCATCATCTAATACAGTTATGGTATAATAGGTGCTACCATCAGTGGAAGGATCACCAACAGGGCCATTACCGGCAGCATCATTTACCGTTACATAGTAATGCAAGGTTTCGTTAGTATTCAAATTAATTTTGAAGCTTCCACTTAAAATAGATTTATTTGTCCACTCAGTAGCACTTATGGTCTTGTAATACAGTCTTGCGATAGTAACTCCAATATTATCTGAAAAGGTTACAGAAATTGTGATTGATCCGCCTTTTTTACCCGTTGCATCGCCAGTAATTAAGTCAATTTTAGGAGGTTCAGTGTCATCTTCTCCACCATTGTTTCCATTGTTATTATCTTTTTTTTCTTCATTAGTGAAAAAAATGACATACACTGATGATAGTAGCAGAATTGCTACAACTATTACCACAGCAATCTTCAATAATAGTTTCATTTATGTATTTATATAGCGTTATAGTATATTTAAATTTAATGATTTGTTATTTTAGAACGATTTTTAAAAAAATACCTATAGAAAAACGTTAATCTACTACTTCTTTATATGGAATCTAGCGATAATTGTTTATATCTTATACCCATACTTATAGATAACTACTGAAGAAGTCCTATGAAAATACTGTTGACAATGCCGCACCCTTATTCTAAGAAAAATCTATTTTCTAAATTCACATATCCTTGTTTAACTCTTCAGCAACTCGCTGGCATTACCCCACGAAAGCATACTGTTGAAATTATAGATGAACGTTTTGAGAAAATTAACTTCGATAAACATTATGATCTTGTAGGCATCTCCTGCCTCACATATAATTCTTTAAGGGGGTATGAGATCGCTGATGCTTTTAAAAAACGAGATGTTAAGGTTGTTTTTGGCGGTTATCATGCATCGTTATTGCCTGAAGAAGCAAAAAAACATGCAGACAGTGTTGTTATTGGCGAAGCAGAATTGACTTGGCCTCAACTTCTAAAAGACCTTGGAGAAGGAAAACTAAAACCATTTTATAGGGCAGATAAAGTCGTAGAACCTGAAAATATTCCACCAGCAAGACATGACATCGGAGTATATACCCTTTTTTCAGAGGCCATTCAAGCCTCTAGAGGATGCCCGACGGGTTGTGAATTTTGCGCTATGCAAAAAATCGAGGGACCAAGATTCCGAGGAAGGCCAGTAAACAATATTATAGATGAGATGAAATCCATAAAAACAAAAACAATATTTTTTGCTGATGCATCTCTTACTATAAATCCAAGATTTACAAAATCACTTTTTAAAGAGATGAAAGCACTTAATAAAAAATTCGAATGCTTTGGAAATATAAATGTTCTAAGTCGTGATGATGAATTTTTGAAATTAGCAGTGGATGCAGGAGTCAATAAATGGTATGTTGGCATTGAATCAATTTCTCAAGAAAACATAAATGCTGCAGGTAAGGGAACAAATAAAGTAGAGGAATATGGAATGGCTATCCGAAGAATAAAAGACTATGGTATGAAGGTCACAGGGTTTTTTATGTTCGGATTTGATAATGATGCCCCAGATATCTTTAACAGAACACTTAAAGCAATTTATGAATGGGAACTAGATGAGGTCTCCTTCAGTATTGTCACACCATATCCAGGTACACGTTTGTTTCAACGACTTGAAAAAGAGAGGAGGATTATCTCTTGTGATTGGTCACGATATGCAGAGGGAAATGTAAATTTCAAACCCAAAAAGATGACAGAAGAAGAACTCTCAAATGGGATTAGAAATATAGCAATGGAATTCTTTTCATTAAAAAGCATCTTAAAACGAAGTTTCAATAAGAGTGATCTCAACCCATTTAAATCATTAATAATATTTACAGGCAATATGGGCTTACGAGCATTTTATAAGAATGAGAAATTTAATATGTAGACAATGAAAACATCTAATAGCTCTCTATCATGGCCAGACTTTTCAACACTCAGCTGCTGATACAATCTATCAATGGACTTTTAATTATTTCAGCTCAATAGGGGTTTACTATTCTTGAAATATTCTATATTAAATATTTGAATCCATTTTGTCGAATAACAAACCATAAACTTTAGATTTATACATAACGTTATAACCTGCTTTTTTTAAGAATTTTTTTGCATAATTCATCCTTTTATTGATCTCATCCTCAGGGATTTTTGGTTCAATAGATTCAGCTTCAGCACCAGTTTTACGAGAAAATGGGTTAATCTGACCAGCATTAAAATTACATTTTTTAATGAAAAATAAAGTTTTTTTAAAATCTTCATCTGTTTCAGAAGGAAATCCAACTATAATATGAGTATGTAATGATAGTTTAGGAAATGCCGTTTTTAGTCTTAAAAGAGCTTCTTTTATTTTTTTCGTATCATGATAACGGTTCATAAGTTTGAGAATACGGCTACTACCAGATTGAATAGGAACACCTAGACGCGTAATTTTCTGTCTTTTGAAAATTTCTTCTAAATCGTCGATGTATCGGATTAGCCACCGTGGGCTAAGATTTGCAATCGATATTTTATAATCGGCATGATTATTTGTCAATTTATCTAACATCTCTGAAAAGCTACTTCTAATGTCTATCCCATATGCACCAATATCATCTGCGTTGAGTACAAAATGATTATAACCATTATTTAGCCCCCTTCCAAATTCTTCAACAACTTGCTCAAGGGATTTACTTTTATGAAAGCCAATAGCTTTTTTTATACCGCAATAAGAACAGTTGCTATTACAGCCCCATGAAATCCTAATACGGTACATTGCATCATCTAACA
>CP070798.1:230257-269984 GCA_020343515.1 Thermoplasmatales archaeon
ATTTAGATATTCCTCGATAGAGCTAGAAATATTTTTGATATTTAAGGAGGTATCGAGGGATATTTATTCTCTCCTATGCAACTTCAATAAACTTCCTATCAGAATATTGGAAACATTGTATATCATGCTTTCTAGCATATCCTAAAGCATCACCATCAAATTTTGAAGTGGAAACATATACTAACTCATCAAAACAGAAATCCTCAATGTCGGATTCATATGCATCTTTAATGTCTTCTGCTTTCTCCTTAAATTGATGCATGTCAGTACGTTTTATAGATGATTTTCGATTTTTACATTCAATCCAAATATGCCTGTCATTTTTCCAATAGCCACCATCAATGAAAAGATGAACATCAATCTCGTAAGGTCTCTTCGATGTTTTTCCTTTTACTAGTTCATTATTTGTAGATTTTTCTGCTTGGAATTTTCTTTTAGCCCATTTAGCAACTACTTTTTCAAACTCTCCCCCTTTTTCCAGAACATCTTTTAATTTTTCAGATTGTTTTTTCTTACGTTCCAGCTTTACTTTTCTATCTTCTTCAATCCTAGATTTTAGAAAATTTTCTAATTTTCGTATACCGATTTTTTTGCTTTCTTTCAAGTCAGGGATAAGCTCGTCCCAACTAGTTGACTTGTTATAAATCACTCTATTTTGAGATAACCAATAAATGAAATCAGATTTTTTAACGTATTTTGAATCTCGTATTTTTTCCAACAGCTTTTCTTTTTCAGATTTAGTAAACCAACCCATTCAAATAGCCTCCCAAAGTCACTTTTGTATCATGTTTAGGCATTAAAAGATTATGATTGTATGTTAAGCGATATATTTAAAAACAACT
This sequence comes from Thermoplasmatales archaeon, assembly GCA_020343515.1. GTDB lineage: Archaea > Thermoplasmatota > E2 > DHVEG-1 > DHVEG-1 > JAGLML01. Next base: position 231,100 of record CP070798.1, read on the forward strand.
AGTATTTGAAACAAACGAGAGATTTAAATTGTAGGTGATTAAAATATTAGTGACTGTACTAGGTATAATACTGTCCGTCGTTTTTACAGTCGTTGCGACGTTTCTACTAACGATAAGAAAAATTATAAGATGTATTATTGTTCCTTCATTATCCTTAGTTGATGTATCTAAGGAAGTACAGGATAAAACTAAAATATCTTATAATGGAGAACCTGTGGAAAATCTTTCTTCGACAACAGTAAAATTTAGATTCTATCGTTTTTCTGGTCGATAACAAGAAAGATTATCCAGTCACTGGAATAGGCGCAAGTTTTTTTATCGAACCAAGAATTCGGAAACCGTTTGATAAATTCATCAATGAAAAATGCAAAGTTAAGAGGAACTTAAATATGTTTCATGTTAAATGTGACGAGCTATTTTCCCATGAAACAGCATTCCTTGTTATTCCATTAACTGAAGGAAAATTAGAATACGAGGTTCGTAGTAGTGATAAGGAAGTAGAAGAGTCTTACTCACCAGATTATATATGTAGAATAAAGGGATGGCATGATAAAACCCCATTGAGAGTGAGGAAGGGGACATTAACAATAGAAGATACTGGTCAAGAGCATGGTAGATATATGGAATGGTTACAGTAATTAGTATGCAAAGTCACTGCGGATGTATCAAAGGGACTTCAGACAGTTTCAATAGGTGAGGATGAGGTTCTCAATTACGATTTCGGCGCTTAAATTTTTCACGACGTTTAAATTCTTCAATCTGTTTTTTGAGAATACGTCTTCTGTCTATTCCATAAAACTTATCTAATCTTCTATAAAGGTCCTGCTTTTCCTCCCTTTCAAGTTCCTCTTGCTCTTGGATAACTCGGTCTAAAGTCTGTTTCTCTACGTATTCAGCCATTTCTTCTTTTAGTACAGGTAGTAAGATTCCTTCACTCTCCAACATCTGCATGTTTTCTTTAAAAGTTAAATCAGGGTCTAAGTTGTCTAAAGCTACATCTACTATGCCTTGTTCTAAACCACCTGCATCAGGGTGACCAAGATTTCCTCTTCTTCGTGCAATTTTTTCGATAACATATCTCTGTAGTCCGATTGGCATTTTCTTAGCCATCACACTCAATATCTAGTATCCAGTTAAAATATTCTCGGATAAACTACAAATAACATAAAATGCATTTACATTAGAGAAGTAGATATACAGAATTCTAAGGTGCTCTAATATATATTACTCGGCATCTTAAGGAATAATCTATATATGCTTCGGAATATTAGAAGGTAGATGTATATGATGCCTGGATTGCCTGGAAGGATGAACCAACGGCAAATGAATCAAATGATGCGTAGACTTGGAATTAACATAAAGAATATTGATAATGTTGAAAAAGTAATCATTCGAACTGATTCAAAAGAATACGTATTTGACGATGCAGAGGTAACAATAATGGAGGCTCAAGGGCAGAAAACCTTTCAGATTTCAGGAAAACCATTAGTCAAAGATAGGGGTAAAGACCAACTAGGAGAAGACATCAAACTAGTGGTAGACCAAACAGGGAAATCGGAGGAAGAGGCGCGAAAAGCACTTAAGGAAACTAACGGCGATATTGCTGAGGCAATACTAAAATTATCATAGACTTATATTTTATCTAGATGATATGAATTGCAAAAATGCAATTGGCATCACAAAAGGTGAAGTACGAATAAAATTACATGTCATACCAGGTTCTTCTCAATCTGTTTTTCCAGCGGGATATAACGAGTGGCGTAACAGTATAGAAATAAAAGTAAAAGCTAAGTCAAAAGAAGATAAAGCAAATAGCGCAGTGGTAGAGAAAATTGCAGCGTATTTCAATATTTCACCAAGAGATATATATATAGTATCAGGACAAAAAAGTAGAGGGAAGACAATTTCAATAAAAAATTTAGGGATAAAGGATGTTTGTAAAAAAATAGAGGAATCTTTACGTGAATTATGAAAAAACCTTAGAGGACTTGGAAAAGACAATTTCAGAGCTGAGGGAAGAAAACAAAACAGTACCAATAATTGTAGAGGGGGAAAAAGATAGAGAAGCTCTAAGAAAGTTAGACATAATGGGAAAAATAATCCGTTTCAATGTTGGGATGTCTATTTTAAATTTTTGTGACATGATAGCTCAGAAATACAAAAGTATTATACTACTAACAGATTGGGATAAAAAAGGCGGATACCTATGTTCTGTGATAAAGAAAAATCTGGAAAGCAGGGTAACGTGTAATACAAAATATAGAAAGGTTTTTGCAAAAAAGTCTAAGATCCGTACGATTGAAGGGTTGCCGTCATGGATTAATACATTAAAATTGAAGGTTGAAGAGGGAAAAAGAATACTTTCAATTTTCTAAAGTAAAATATAAAAAATATAAAATGGGATGGGGAGAATGGTGCAAGATATTCTAAGAAATCAAAAAAAAACCCTCCCTAGTGAAAAGAAGACATCTACAAATATGTGTTTATTATGCAGGGGTACAAAGTTTTTATGCGGGAAATCAAGGTGTCCCGTAATTGTAAGGTATCATTCAAAGACAAAGGTAAAACCTTTGATAAGTACGTTGAGGCTAGGAGGTGCATCACCTCCAAGTGTTTTTGTAGGAAGAATAGGGTATCCCAAGGTGTCGGTCGGTCCCATGATACCTCCCGTTAAGGGGGATACCTCCGTAATCGACACACCAGAGCTTTGGTTAAATAAAAGTATTGATGATATTGTTGATTTTCGATCACAACTTGTACGTGGTAAATTTAAGGTAGATGTTTTTGATGTTGAAAATCCTCACAGAGTTGTTGAATTTACAAGAGAACTTGCACTATCAAAAAATTCTGTTTTTGCAGAAGCATTGTTTGAAAAAAAACCGTATGGCAGAGTTGCTTTCTATGATGAGATACAACCTCATGGTCCCTCCGCCCCAATAAGGATGCTCGATATTACAAATCCGAAATATGATCACCATATAGAAAAGGCATTTTATGATACAGATCTTAAATCAAAAGATGCAGTTTTGGATATTTACAAAAGTGGCGTACGGGTTTCAAAGATACAGCGTGCCTTTAGCGTAGGTGCATTTGGCGTTAATAAGTATAGAAGGTTTGTCCCCACAAGATGGAGTATTACTGCAGTTGACTCACTCATTGGTAAAGAACTAATGAAAAAAACAAAACAGTATCCATCAATCAATGAATATAGGGTTTATTATCATAACCAGTTTGATAACCGCTGGGTAATACTAATGACTCCAACGGAATGGCAGTACGAATTGATTGAAGCTTGGTATCCAAATACTACCTGGAATCCATATGGGAGCTCTATTTCGATTTTTAACAGTTATGAGTTTTATGATGGTAGAACAACCTACGCCGAAATCGGAGGTTGCTACTATGCAGCTCGGCTTGCAGTAAATGAACTGCTTAATGAAGAGGGACGACAGGCAGGCGTCGTGGTTTTGAGAGAAGCCCATCCTGGCTATATAATGCCAATAGGAGTATGGAATGTGAGAGAAAGCGTGAGGAGGGGTTTAAAACAAAAATATAATAAGTTTGACGCGTTGAGCGAAGCATTGCTTCAAGTTTCAGATATTATGGATATTCCCTTACAAAGATGGATAAGAAATAGTGCTGTTCTAAAAAATCAGCTTTACCAAAGAAGAATTGAGGATTTTTTGTGATTGTATGAAAACTAGGCGGATTACTTGTAAAACAGCTTTATCCCCCTCTGCATTACCAGGACTTGATTATTCTCTAAACCCCTATAGAGGATGTGAGCATAATTGTGCCTATTGCTATGCTCCAAATATATTAAAGATGGAAAGAGAAAATTGGGGAAATTTTGTCGATGTGAAAGCAAATATTCCCTTGGTTCTTTCAAAGGAAATTAAAAAAAAGAAGCGTGGTGTTGTAGGCATCTCCACTGTTACAGATCCGTACCAGCCAATAGAGAAGAAATATAAACTTACGCGATATTGTTTAGAACAACTTTTGAAACATGATTTTCCAATTAGTATTCAGACTAAATCTTCGCTAGTAACAAGAGATATGGATATAGTATCAAAGTTTTCTGATAGTGAGGTAATAATAAGCATCACAACCCTTGATGATAATGAAAGAAAACTGCTTGAACCAAATTCATCGTCTATTGAAGAAAGGTTGGATGTCGTAAGTAAATATGCTGATGCGGGGGTAAAAACTGGCGTGTTTTTCGGTCCGATTTATCCTACTATTTCAGTTGATGATATTCCTAAAATAATTGATACTTTTATCACCTATGGCGCGTCTAAGATATGGATTGATTCTTTGCGTCTAAAGATGGGGGTTTGGGGTAGTATCAAAAAAAATATTTTTAAAAATCAAAAAATGTACAAAATTTTTTCAAAAAACGTATTTGGAAATAAGGAGTATCACAAAGTATTAAGAAACGAGATTTTGAAAATAGGAGGAGAAAAGAACATAAAAATTGTCGACGCTTTTTAAAATACCATCGATTTTGGCTACCAATTTAGCCTAACTATTTCGCCAGTATAGTTTAAGTATAAGAATTCTATTACTCAGAAATCTAATACTAAAATGAAATTTAAGTGATACATATGGCAAAAGCACGAACAAGAACTGCTGCAAGAAAAGTCAAAGATAAATGGCGAGCGAAAAATTGGTATCAAATACTGGCACCGACTTTATTTGATAATGCCCCAGTCTCTGAAACTTTAACAGACAAACCAAATAATTTGATTGGCAGAGTAACCGAAGTATCTCTTCAGGATATAACAAACGATTTTAGAAAAGCTCATATTAAATTATTCTTTAAAATCGATAAGATTGAAGAGGGCAATGCTCTCACACAATTTAAAGGACACACCCTAACATCAGATTACCTGAGGAGAATGATACGAAGAAGAAAATCCCGTGTTGACGGCGTATATGATGTTGAGACAAGAGACGGCGCCTATCTTAGGGTCAAACCATTTGCCATTACCGACAACCGTATACAAAATTCTCAAAAAAAGCTAATCAGAAACATTATGAAAGAAACCATTGTGAAAGAAGGAAAAGCAAAAACATTAAACGAGTTTCTTAGAGACACGTTAGACGAAAAAATAGGAAGTGAAATATACAAAAATTGTAAAAAATTCTATCCTGTAAAAAGAGTGGAGATATATAAAACTGAAATAAAGAGATCACCAATGAGAGAAGTTGAAGAGAAAAAACCTCCAAAAGAACCCAAAGAAGAAGCTCCAAAGGAACCTAAAGAAGTTAAGAAAGAAGAAAAAGAAGAAAAACCTAAAGCAAAAAAAGAGATCGAAGAAGAAAAAGAGGCAGCAAAAAAGGAGGAAGTACCAAAGACAAAAAAGAAGGCTAAAAAACCCATTGTGAAGAAAGAGGCTAAAACAAAAAAAGGTAAAACAACAAAAAAACCTGCCAAAGAAGATAAAGCTAAAAAAGATGCAAAACCTGTAAAAAAAAGGAAAAGTGGCTCAAAAAAGCAGAAAAAAGAATCAAAGTAAACTATTTGACATAGCGGTTACTACGAGTCAAAACATATTTATATACTTTCAAAGATATTATATATCATTGTATGGTAAGATATAGCAAGATATTATCTGTTATTTTCATTACATTTCTTGTATCGAATGTCATTGTATCTATAAACGTAAAAAGTTGTAAGGATATAGTAGCAGTAGGAGATGCAACGGAAGGAGAGTATAACCTCCTATTAAAAGTAAGAGATCCAAGTAGGCCAGGATTACAAGTTCTTTGTATTGTTCCTGAGGGTTATGAATATACGTATAATCATCCATGGACTGGAAAACCTATGGATTTCAAAACAGAGCATAGGTTCATCGGTGTCGCCACAAAAGGAGATACCATTCCAAATATCGTGAAGGCGGGAATGGCTCTAAGTGATGCAGGTATTGCATACAGCGATGCAGATACAGATTCAAATTGGAAGAACCCTACAAGGAATGCCTGGGACGATTTTGACTGGATTAGATATGCCTGTGAAAAAGCAGGTGATGAAGATGAGGCAGTTTTGTTAATGACCGAAGATTGTGTAGATAAACTACATGCATCAGGGGTATCTGAAAATCTCTTTGTTGTTGGTCCAGAAAAAGCATTTGTGATAGAGGCGGATGCGTTTCATTACAATGTGAAGGAAATAGACGACATTGTAATTATGAGCAATTATCCAAAAGAACTATGGAAAACGCAACTGCATAAAAAGCTCTCAATCGCATCCTCTTTTGATACTGAAAAAGAAAAATATGTTAGAAAATGGAGAACAGTGAGGTTAAACTCGCTATATGGGGTTAGAATTGTTGGTATTGGCGAGGATTGGATAATTGGTAGGCAGGTTCCATTTGCAAAAATCTACAATAAAATGATTAGAATAATGGGAACAAGAGTCAAAATACAACTTGGCGAAAGAAAAACTGTTGGAGATTATAGTGTACGATTAATGGACATTGACGGTAAAAAAGCAAAGGTTTCAGTAAGCTATGTTTTTAAAGCATGGGAGGACAAAATGCTAGAACACATTGAATCCAGATATGGACATATCAACATAAAGGAAATGATAAACTGGTCTCGTCTCCATGAAGAGGATCTTGAAGATTTACGACCAATGTGTGAAGATTTAGTATCATATGAAACAGTAATGATCTATAAGATACCCAAAGAGAACTATGACGTATTGAGTGGTGGATGGTTTTCTGCAAACCATGCATGTTCTTCAATCTATGTGCCAGTTCACATAGCTAATTCAGATATTTATGAACCATATAAAACAGGAGAAACAGCAGAGATATCACTCGAATTATTGGATCTGTATGGACATGGAAAATTAACCGCTGCATTTAGCAACGCAGAAGACGTTTTTTTAAGTGAAACTGAGGAACATGAAGAAATAGCAAATAGGCTAATAGAAAATAATTTGGCTATAGCAGAGTTTATAACAATTGTAGATACCAATATACAGGAACAAGCATGGCTGACTGGAAAAATATGGTCGGAAATAGGTAAAATTTCTAATCAAAAAAATAAGCAAGATATTATTGAAATAATCAGTGGCATCTGGGTGGAAAATTACTCTGCATCATTGGAGTCGATGGCCAGTGTAATTGACTCCCTCAGAAACATGTCAGAAACAAAAATTATCAATAAAATTATAGATATTGCCCTCAATATTTGTGAGTCAAGGCTTGATGCAGCACGAGCTATTGGAAAAAACACATCAACGTTATATAATGAATACAAAAACGGCATGAAACTCATTGAAAAAGGCAACTATAAGGCAGGTTTTCAGTACATTACAAAAGCATTTCAGACAGCCGATATGCTCCTGAAAGGACAATCGTTTTCAGAAAAAAATACTGTTCCAGCGAACAATGGAAGACAAGGAATGGCCTTAGGGTTTATTGTAATTGTAGTTTTAGCTGTAATCTTTTTTATTGTTTTCACGAAGAAGAAAAGATAGTAATTTTTCTTATCAAAAATATTAAAAAAATCTTCACCATTAGTCTGATAGGGGTTTTTGAGTGACTGGTGAGACAAAAATAGTAATCATTGGGTGTGGTGCGGGTGGTGGAACCACTGCACAATTTGCAAGGAAGACAGATAGAAAAGCAATTGTAACAATATTTGAACGGGGTAAATATCCACAGTATTCCAAATGTGGTCTGCCGTATGTAATCTCTGGTAAAATTCCAGAGTTTAAGGAGCTGATTGAATTTTCAGAAGATTGGTTTGAAAAAGAACGTATAGATCTTTTTTTAGAGACAACTGTTGATGAAATTAATAAAAAAAATCATACTGTTTTTGCCAAAAAAGGAAATGAAAGAATAAAAAAAGAATTTGACAAGCTAATACTTGCAACAGGTGCCACACCGTCTATACCACCTATAAAAAATATCAAGAAGAATGGCGAGTTGATAAAAGGGGCTCATGTTCTACGAACTATTGATGATGGAAAACTTATTTCTTCAGATATAAAAAAAGGAAAAAAGGCAACAATACTTGGAGCGGGGTTGATTGGCCTCGAGATGGTAGATGCTCTTTCCAAGAAAGAAATGGATATAACAGTAGTAGAGGCCCTTCCTGAGATATTAGGAAATGCGCTTGATAACGACATGTGTGAACCCACTCTCAGAGTGTTACAAGAAAAAACCACTTTGTATACAAATCATGTTGCAACAAAAGTAAGCGAAGAGCATGGAACACTAAGGCATGTTTTCATTAAAGACAACAAGACAAATGAAGAAAAAGAATTAGAGACAGATGTTCTTGTGATTGCTGTAGGTACTAAGCCAAATGTTTCATTAGCAAAAAGCATTGGATGTAAACTTGGGGAAACAGGTAGGATAACCATAAATGAAAAATCTGAAACTTCTGTGAAAAACGTTTACGCTGTCGGTGATTGTACAGAATACAAGGATTTTGTCACACAAAAGGCTGTCGGTATTGGTCTTGGAAGTATAGTTGTAAGACAAGGGATTGCAGCTGGCGTAAATGCGGCTGGTGGCAATTACATTTTACCTAAGGGAGTGTTGCTGACGCGTACATCAGAGATTTTTGGAGTGGAAGTAGCTGCTGTTGGTCCAGTGAAAAATGCTTTTGAAAAAATGCCAGTTATATACGGTAAGTTTAAAGGTTCTTCACTTCCAGAGTATTTTCCAGGCGGAAATCCCATAACAATAAAGGTGGGTGTTCATGAAGAAACAGGTAGAATAGTGTCAGCCCAGGCAGTTGGAAGCAATGCAGCACAACGGGTTAACGTATTTGCCTGCGCTATTTTCAATGGTGCAAACGTTGAGGATGTAAAAAAATTGGAAACAGCATATGCGCCGCCTATCGCCCCTCCCCTAGATGCTTTGACGCTAGCCTGTGATGTTGCTTCTCTAAAACTTGCAAGAAAAAAGGATTGATATGAAGATTTTACATGTTGCCGATACACATCTTGGCTTTTCTGCCTATAGGAAGTTAACGGAAGATGGGAAGAATCAAAGGGAGGTTGATGTGTATGATGCGTTCAACCAATGCGTTGATTATGCTGTGAAATCAAAGCCAGATCTTGTGCTTCACGCTGGTGACCTATTTGATTCAGTAAGACCTACTAATCGAGCCATCACGGTGGCCATTCAACAAATTCTGCGTCTTTCACAGGAAAAAATACCTTTTGTAGTGATATCTGGGAACCATGAAACTCCAAAGCTTAAAGAAACCGGCAACATCCTTACTATCTTTGAACACCTTGATTTTGTGTATCCAATATACAATAATGGTTACGAGACAATTTCTTTTGAAATAGATGACAAGAAAATAACAATTCATGCAATTTCTCAGTGTGGGACAAAAAAAGATTTTAACGACAATTTGAAAGAGGTGGATATCGACAGTTCTTCAGATTTTAACATTTTTATGGCCCATGGAGCGGTAACTGGAATAAAAGAATTCAAAATGAACGAGTTTAACGAACTATTTATTCCTACAAACACCTTCGCCAAGAATTTTGACTACATTGCCCTGGGTCATTACCATAAATATACTGAGCTAAGGAAAAACGCTTTTTACTCTGGTTCTACTGAGAATTTAACATTTTCAGATATTGGGGGTAAAAAAGGATTTTTAGAGATTGAACCGGATAAAAAAATGAGACATACCTTTATCGAAGTAAATACCCGTCCCATGATAGATGCTCCTTGTATTGATTGTTCAAATCTAAGCATTGAGGAAGTAGTAAAAAATATAAAAGATACAATTAGAAAAATAGAGCCGAAGGGCAAAATATTCCGTATACGGTTAGTAAACATTCCATCTCACATCTATAGAGGAATTGATTTTAATCAGATAAGGGATCTGAGCAAGGGATCTGTTCATTTTGAGATAAAATCAGATGTTTTAAAAGAAGAAGAGTCACAGATTAGCGAGAATTATAAGATAGAATCCATAGCAGGTGAATTTGAAAAATATCTGAGGAAACAGCAACTCCCCGACAAAGAGGTGTTATTAAAACTTGGTTTAGAGTATATTCAAAAAGTGGAGTCGAAAGATGAGGGTAAATGATATTGAAATCTCTTAGGTTGAAAAATTTTAGGAAATTCAAAGATTCATTAATAGAATTTCCAGATGGGGTAACAGGTGTAGTAGGGCTTAATGGAGCAGGTAAATCAACCATTTTTGAGGCTATAGCATGGGTGTTGTATGGTGCTGTTGCTGCAAGAACATCGGCTGATCAGATAAAAAGTGAAAACGCGGATCATAAGGATACATGTCGGGTTGAGCTTGGGTTTATTTTTGGAGACGATAGCTACAGAGTTGTAAGGGAGATGTCTGGAAAAAGTATGGTTATATCTGCCTCTGCAACAGTTAATGGTAAGCTGGCAGCCGATGGAGCTGAAATAGTAAGCCGGTTCATTCAAAAAAAACTAGGCATGGATTTTAAATCGTTTTTTACCTCGATATTTGCCAAGCAAAAAGAATTGAACGCTTTATCTTCAATGAACCCAAGTGAGAGACGACCACTAATTCTTAGGATGCTAGGGATAAGCGCGCTTGATGAAATAATCGCAGAGATACATTCAGATATTAGAGGCAAAAAAGATATCATAGAAAAACTGGAGTTGGACCTTGCAGATGAAAAAGGTGAAAAAAAGGTTGAAAAATTCAAAAACGAGATAAAAGAGTCAGGGAAGAAAAAAGAGGGAGTGGCAGAAATTATCAAACAGATACAAAAGAATATGTTGGCCATTGAAAAAAGGTCAAGCTTGTATAAGAAAGAATGCGATGGGAATAAGATCGAGTATGAAAAAATATGTAAGAGTAAAGAACAGCTCGATGAAAAAAAGATATTGTTTGACAAGAAGAAAAGATTGATTGAAGAAATAAAAAATCTAGAGTTGAAGATTGAAAAAAGGCAGGAAAATATTAAAGAGGAGGAGAAAAAGCTAAAGAAATTTGAAAATCTGGAACAAGAGCTAAAACTTCTTGAAAAACGTAGGTTTGAAAATAATGGACAATTGGAAACAGTATTGAAAAAAATAGAACAGAAGAAAATAATGGTTGGCCGCATCAGAGACGATGTTGAAGAGTTAAAGACAAAAAAAGGATCTGTAGAAAAAATAGGTCCATCTGCCAAATGTCCAACATGTGAAAGAATTTTAGGTGAACAATACAACAAACTGGTGGAAACCTATGGTAATGAGATAGCTGAGAAAAACAATAAAATTGTATCATTGCAGGAGGAAAGTAAAAAAGTAGAAATAGAATATGACCGCCTTTCTAAAGAACGGCAGGCTCTGCAAAAAAAGAATAGCTATCTACAGGGCAAATGGGTTGAAAAAGAAAAAATAAACACGACAGTACATGATTTGTCTAAAGAGGTAGAAAAAGAAGAGAAGGATTTGGAAAACAAAAAAAACGAACTTTCAAAAATTATTACTATAAAATTTGATGAAAAAGAGTACTTAACGGTAAAGGAAAAGGTTGATACATGTTATAAAAATTATCAAATATCGCTTGATGCACTCAATGAAATAAGGACTAAGTTGGAAAAACTTAAGCTAGACCAAGAGAAAAAAGAAGGAGAAAAAAATCTTGTTGTTCAACATATTAAAAACCTGGAACAGAAAATAGAGGCGCAACATGGAATCATTAAAAAAATAAAAATAGAAAGCAAAAATCTGCAGCATATAAAAATGTTAGACGAGATCATGTCCTCATTCAGAACCTATCTGATTTCTCAGATAAGACCAACACTATCTTTATATGCATCAGAGCTGTTTGATCAACTTACTAACGGGAAATACTCTGAAATAGAACTTGATGAAAACTATAACCTCATTGTATTTGACAATGGAGCGCCATACAACATTGAGCGTTTCTCAGGGGGGGAAGAGGACCTCGCAAATCTGTGTATCCGGCTTGCAATATCTGAAGTTATTACTGAAAAAGCAGGTAGCATATTTAATTTTATAATTCTCGATGAAATCTTTGGATCTCAAGACAACATAAGAAAACAAAACATCATAAAAGCATTAAGCAGATTTTCCTCAAAATTCAGACAGATATTTCTTATAACCCATGTAGAGGAGATTAAAAACTTTATGGAAAATGCAATTACAGTTTCTGAAGAAGAAAATGGGGAAAGTAAAATAAGAATAGAATGAAGGATTTAATTTTAACTTTAACCTGCGAAGTTGGCTGTTTGAACAGTTTCCGTATGCGTTCCCGATACTGAGGAAAATATTGGAGCTATAGATATAAACTTAAATTCTCTCTTCTCTCTCTTTTTTCCTTTCCATATACTAAACTACACTCCTTCCTTTATTCTATAGGAGGAGAGGGGATTTTAAAATATAAGGTGATGAGGCGAAGATTACATCAAATTTTATATTTCGGGAGGAGGAAATGAAAAAGAATAACCTCCAAAGTAATCTTACGCCTCAAATGTAACAACTATTAATTATCCTTAATAATACTTTCGCTTCAATTCAATAAATTACCATTCTTTCTCATTCCCTGAGGAGCATTTATATATTATATATCATATGATCTTATAAAATATGTATAGAAGGCGAATATAGTAAATGAAATTTCTTCTTATTAGACCTGGGGATCGGGAAAGCGATAAAAAACATTTAACGCTTGAACCATCAACCGTCCCACCCTTAGGTTTGCTCTACTTAGGAGCGGCATTAGAACAACATGGCCATAACGTTGAAATCCTAGATTATTATATGGAGAACTTATCAAGAGAAAAACTGAAAAATACTTTGTTGTCATCAGATGCTGTGGGGATGACTATCTGTACTGAAGACTTCAAACCCCACAGAGATATCTCAAGGATGATCAAAGACCTGGATCCTGATATTCCATTGATAATCGGGGGGCCACATTGTACATATGTCAAAGAACGTTCTCTACAGGATATTCCCCTTGCAAATATTAGTGTTGTAGGTGAGGGAGAACATGTGATTCTTGATCTAGCAAGTTTTTTACAGGGAAAGAAAAACCTGGCTAATATTCAAGGCATCCACTACAGAAACAATGGATCTATCACTTCAGGCAAACCACTGCAGGTAATCAATAACTTAGATGATGTGCCGTTTCCCGCGCGTCATCTCACTGAGAAATATGAATATGGTGATTTTCCCTTTGGTTTTCAACTGAAGAAGAAGGTGACTTCAACGATTACCAGCCGAGGATGCCCGTTTCACTGTAGATTTTGTACAAGATATGCTAATGTGGTTGATGGATGGGGATTTAGACAAAGGTCAGCCCGGAATATTTTACAAGAATTTGCAGAAATCGATGAGAAATATCACTCAATAAATATTGTCGATGATACCTTCCTAGCTGATAAGAAACGAGCTCATAAAATATTTGATGGGCTTATCGAAATGGGAAGGGAGCTTGAACTGGTGATTCATGGTGCACGAGTTGACTCGGCAGATAAAGAACTTTATCAGAAAATGAAGAAAGCAGGCGTCAAATATATCTACTTCGGACTTGAATCAGGAAATCAGGATGTTCTCGATTATTATAACAAGAACATAACTTTATCCCAAATTAAACAAGCAGTTAATTTAAGTAGGAAAATGAATTTTATAACAATAGGAAACTTCATATTCGGTGCTCCTATGGAGACGAAGGAGCATATTGAGAATACCATAAAATTCGCATGTTCTTTACCTCTTGATATCGCTGGTTTTGGACCGTTAATATACATCCTGGGATCTGAGTTATGGAATGAAGCGGTGGAAAGCAAGAAAATATCAAAAGATATGGACGTGGTCTTTGCTGATTCAGAGAAAGGACTTGGAAATTTCACCAAGAAAGAACTAATAGAGTACACGATTATTGCATTTCAACGATTTTACTACAGACCCTCATATCTACTTAGTCAAATTTATAGAAGTATTTCACGAAATGACTATAGTCTATTATTTTATGGGTTGAAACTTCTTTTTTCGCTAAAAAAAGAATTGTCTATTATTCCAAAGATTCATATAAATGGAAATTAAAGCAAACAACCTACCATTCAGAAGTTGAATCGTGGGAAGGTTGTAATACATTTGGAATTTGAGTTCAACTCAAGAACCATGTGACTTAGGTGTATGAAAATGAATGATAAGAAATACCTTACAGTTGCTGCAATTCTCTTTTTTATTAGCTTGAGTGTTGTTTCATCAAGTGGTACTACAGCTATAAAACATTCTATTATGCCAAACTTCTATGGTAACACCTTGTATGTAGGTGGCGATGGTCCGGGGAACTACTCTAGGATTCAGGATGCAATTGATAATGCAAGCGATGGGATTACGGTTTTTGTCTATAACGGGACATATTATGAAAATATATTGATCAATAAACAAATAGTTCTTAAGGGCGAAAATAAATATAATACTACTATTAACGGCCTAAGAAATGACGATACAGTAACTATAACTTCTGCTAAGGTAATAGTGACAAGATTTAAAATAACAAATAGTAGCAATGATATAGAATCGGCATGGTGGAAAGCTGGAATAAGGGTTATAGGTTCTCACATCACTATTGACGATAATATAATATCAGACAATTTACTTGGAATATTTTGTAAGCAGGTAAAAAATCTGACAATTGTCAATAACATTTTTGAAAATGATGGCCTCAATTTCTATCCATATGATGGAGAAAATCTAAGGCCACCTCTAATAATAGAGCATTTCATACATACAATACAAAACAACACGGTGAATGGAAAACCTCTTTTATATTACGCGAATCAGGAGGATTTCGAAGTTCCATCTAATGTAGGTCAACTAATAGCTGTTAACTGCACAAAGATGAAAATTAGAAATTCATCCTTCTCGAACACAGACTTTATGGTTCTTATGGTTTTTTGCTCTGATTGCATAATCGAAAACTCGACTTTTATGAATAATGACGGAGTATTCAGTCTATTAGCATCTGATAATAATACTATCGAATTTAATAATATGTCAAACAATTTACATGGAATACTTCTGGATTACTATTCAAAGAATAATAGAATTCATCATAACCACATCTCAAATAATATATACTGTGGGGCAATATGTGAATATCTCTCGAACTGGAACCAGATTTATTGCAACAATTTCATAAACAACCAAAAGAATGCTCATTTCATCTTGCTATCATTATACAATAAATGGCATGCAAACTATTGGGATAAACCACGAGTGTTACCACATCTTATTACTGGAGTACCTGGATTATTTATTACCTGTTGGTTCAATATAGATTGGTATCCAGCACAAGAACCATATGACATTTAGAATATCAGTAATTATCTGAAAAAATCCATTTAAATTAATTTTTTATTCAATGAAGGATACTTAAGAGAAATATCATCTTTTCTGGATTACGACCTCCCAATAACGCTAATCTACAAATCTAAGAATATAGCGAATAATTACAATAGGAACGGATTCATTTATTAGAAAAAGTAGTAGATTCTCTTTTAGAGAATCTGAGGTTGCTCGATTAAATGTAGGCTTTTTATTTAACTCCACACTTATTTTTTAAACCGTATTTTTTTCTTACGTTTCTTTTTTACTTCTTTTTTTTCTGGCGTTGTTGGAGGTTCTTCGGGCATCTTTTCTGGCATTGGACTTGATTTTGTTGTCTTACGTAAATGATCCACAGAACTAAACAGCTTGGTGAAGAGTTCTTCGTTAGAATCAAACCATTCCTGCCATCCTTTTACTTCTTCGTTTAGTCTTTTATTCTCGCTCTCTGTTTCTTCGTAGAGTCTAAATAACTTTGTGAGCCTTTCTTTCTCTTTTTCATATTCTTCCGAGACTTCTTCAAATCTCGTTTTAAACTCTTCGAATTTTTCCATTGGTTTTAACTCTTCGACTTGAGCTTCCAGTGATTCTATTGTTTCATCTTTCGCGTTTAACTCATTCCTCAAACCATGTATTGTTTCTTCCAAGCGATTTCGCATGTCATCAAATTCCTTTATTCTTTGTCTAGATTCTTCCAATTGTTGAAATTCCTGTTCTTTCTCTTCCAATTTCTGGGTTAATGTGGTTATTCTAGCAGTGGAATCCTCTTCAAATTGTTTTTTAGAACGATCAGTTTCTTTTAATCTTTCCTCTACTTCTAACACTCTTTTCTCCTGTAAAGATAACTCCTCTTCTTGATTTTTGTAGGCATCCCAAAGCTTAACAAGTCTTTCTTTTTCTTTTTCTAATTCTTCACTGTATTTCCTAGCCCCTTTTGCTGCTTCTTCCCTTAGACGTTCTGCATCTGAAAGACGATCTTCAAAATTTTGAATCATGCTATTAAATTTATTTACGCCGTCCAAATTCAATACATTTTGGATTTTAGCTAACTCCTCCATACCTTTAGTAAACGAACTTTTAATGGAATCGATTTCATTTGAAGCTTGTTGTAATCTCTCCATAAAAGTGTTTGCATGCTTCACTTCTGATTCATTATTTTCTTCAGCCATAATAATGCCTCCTCGCAAAATTTTAATGTGAAGAGAATGAACTTGTCTATATTTAAGGGTTATTATTTATCTAACAATACTCCAACAGGTATTTATGATTTTAGGTGTAATTTAGAATCAAACCACTAAACTAATAAACCATAATTAATATACTATTTTCTAGATTTGACCTAGTTGCTAGGAGGAATATTGGGATGGGAATAATAAGAAGATTTAGACAGGGAAGATTTTCGCGTATCATTCAAAAAATTTTTGGTAAAAAACATGCCAAAATTGGCATTTACGGCCCGCCAAATGTTGGAAAAACTACGCTAGCAAACCGGATTCTCAGAGAATGGACTGGGGATATTATGGGGAGTGTATCAGATATTCCTCATGAGACAAGAAGAGCTAAATGGAAAACCAATATAAAGATAGATAATGGTGGTTCATCACTTACTATGGATCTAGTAGATACTCCTGGAATATCGACCAAAATAGACTATAAAGAGTTTATGAACACATATGGACTGAACAAAGAAGAATCGAGAGTGCGAGCGAAGGAAGCAACCGAGGGAGTTATAGAAGCAATAAGATGGCTAGAGGATATCGATGGCGTAGTGTTAGTTATGGATTCCACTAAAGATCCATTCACCCAAGTAAATGTTACCATCATAGGAAACCTAGAAGCAAGAGATCTGCCCGTCCTTATTGCAGCAAATAAGATTGATGCAGATGAGGCAAGCCCTGCCACATTAAAATCTGCGTTTCCTCAACATCCTGTCGTCCCTATTAGTGCATTAACCGGGTATAACACCGAAGATCTGTATAATAATATGGTAAAGCATTTCAGAAAAAAAAGACATAAAAAGAGGGGATGAAAGAAATGGTAAAAAAGGAAAAGGGAATTTCATTCAACCTCATCTCACGCCAGAAATTAAATAATCTTTCGTCCTCGGAAAAACTTAAGTATATACTAAAAGAGGTTAAGAAAGGAAGGATCTTGGTACTTGAACATGGTCTTACGCCAACGGAACAAACATCTCTTATAGAGAATACTATGAAAGAGATAGACCATGACACATTTATCGGTATCGAAATGGAAGGATATGAAGAAGAAAAGGCTAGCTTCTTCCAAAGAGTTTTCGGCATAATAAGAAAACCACGTATGACTGTAATAGGGCCTGCACATCTTTTAAAAACGGTACATAAAGATAATGATAGAATAGAAACCACGATAATCCCTGGTAGAGGAGTAGACTAATGCCTCATCAGTGTCTAAAATGTGGACGAATATTCGAAGAGGGATCTTCCCAACTGTTAAAAGGATGCCCAGAATGTGGTGGAAATCGGTTTTTCTTTACAAAACAGCCGTTAGATGAAAACGAGAGAAATATAATTAGCAACGAAGTAAATAAAGACATAACATCCAAAATCATGGAGACATTAGTGGAGAAAGATGTTTTTGACAAATCAGGAAAATGGGTGACAATTAAACCAAAGGAAATCCGCAAGTTAATCAAAGAGAAAATAATTGAAGAAGAAGTAAAAACAGATAAACAGGAACCAGTAGAAACAATAGACGATGAACGGCGCATAGCAATCATTGAAAAAATCAAATCTGACGTAGAGAAAGATGATTCCCCAGAGACAATAGGAATTGAAAAACCTGGTAAATATAGTATAGACCTTAAGGGTCTTTTAGAGGAAGAACCAATTATAATACAAAAAGATGGTTCATATACTATCCATTTACCTTCTGTTTTTAAAATGATTGATAAAAAGAAATAAGAAATATCTTCACAGTTTTTACCAAAGACGCAGTTTTTTAAATCAAGAGAGAGCCATCTATAGTTTTAACCTTCTATGGAGTTTTACCACCGTCTCAACAGCAGCTTTTGCCCGTTCTATCCTTTTTTGCGCCTGCAGCCTTGTCATACCCGGTCCAGAGATACCAAATCCCACAGGTTTATTATATTCTAGAGCCAAATCAGCTATCTTACGAGCAGCATGCTGTATGACAACATCGTCATGCTCTGTTTCCCCTTCGATAACTGCCCCAAGTGTTACAACACCATCAACATCCTTTCTTTCCAGCAGCTTTTTGACGGCAAGCCCCATATCAAATACACCAGGTACCTTAACAACCTGATTGATTTCAGCACCGAGAAACCGCGCGTGTTCCTTTGCTCGTTCAAGCATCATCATTGTTATGTCATAGTTAAATTCGGAAACAACAGCTCCAATTTTTATACCTTCTTTTACCATTTTTTTATACCTCCCTAATTGATCCTGCGTCTTCAAATCCTTCACGCAGGCCCTTGCCAGCTTGTTTTGTTAGATTCTCAGGATGAAACAATAAGTCAATGACGTTCAAGGCGTGCTCCCTTGCCCGTCTATCTGCAAGCCATGCAAGTTCTTTTCCATCCTTTACTTCATCCTCATATACAAATACCTCGATGATGTGTTTATTACACAGAATCTGCGTTTGTATGAGTCCTGTGCTCGCCTCATGGGCACATTGTTTATCAATAGGTTGAGGACCAGGCATGCCTAAGGCCATAGCAATATCACAGCCCTGTTCTTCAAATAATTTTTTACAAGCAACAGGTAAATCCTTTATCCCTGGAACGGTGTATCTTACTATTTTAAAACCAGTGGCATTAGACTGTAACTCATCTATTGCAGGTTTCGCCATATCAAATCGCGCAAATGTGGTATCTGCAATGCCTATCTTTTTCATGTTCCTTCAATTCTCTCCATCTTTTTTTGAAATTCATATGCAGCTATAATTTTTTGAATAATGCGCCGCGTGCCATCTAAATCGCTTCCACATTTATATTCTGAAAGCCGTACAACCTTTGCAGTAAGCCTTCTCTTTTTCAACTCACTTTTAATTGTATCTTCATCATGGATCTGATCAAAACCAAGTGCAATGATATCTGGCTTAATCTCTTCAACAATTGCATACATGTCATCCTCATAACCAAGGTAAGCCTCATCGACAACCTTTACTTCTTTTATCAGATTCAATCGTGTTTCCTCTGGGTTTACAGGCTCATGCTTTAACTTCCGAACGGTGGAATCCCTCGCAACAACAACGGCAAGTGTATCGCCCAAACTCTTCGCCTCTTTTAAATAGTAAATATGTCCCATGTGAAGCAAATCAAATGTTCCAGTCGCCATTACTTTGACCATTGTTTCCACGCCTGTATAATTTCTTTTCCTTCTAAGAAGACAAAATTGTTTTTTTCAGCATATCTTATAGCATCTTCCTTGGACAAGGCCCTACCGTTATTCCCCATGATTTCACACCCACTTCCAGCAGGGACAAGGCCTGCCATCTGCAGGGCAGCAATAACCAACTCAGTATGACCCTTACGTTCATTAAGGAGATTCTCAGAAGCAACACACATGGGGACATGTCCGGGAGATCTAAACTCTCTACCAAATTCTTTTATGGCTGATTTGATGTCTAGATTATTGGTTTTTTTTATTAACTCAGCAAATTTCCGCATTGTGAGACTTCTATCCTTGTCAGTTATACCAGTAAACGTATCTCTATGATTAATGTAAAGAGAAAAGGATGATTTTGTGTCATAAGGTATATCGTTAGGAGCAATTTCTTTTAAAACAGGGTAGCAGTCACTAATATCAGCATATAATTCAGCTAAAAAAGGGAGTTGTAGCCTATCTGCAACCTCTTTTGAGGTCATAAGAAATATGAGACCGCCACCATCTTTCCTCATTCTTTTTACTGATTCAGGTGTGACAAATTGAGATGCCATGACAAAATCTGTTTCACCCTCTCTGTTTTCACTGTCATATATTAAGACAAACTTTCCTTTTTGTAGATCAGTCAAGGCCTTATTGATTTTTTTTATAAACTCACCCTAATTAATCAATTTATCCACATAAAATAAATTTTAGGTTACTACTCAGAAATAAGTCGATTGTTTTGGCCTTTGTGTCGAGAGGCTAAATATCGAGTGACATATCCAGCTATCTTGTTTCTCATCAATTTACTGCCCACTTCAGTCAGTTTCTCAACTTCTTCTTTATTATGCTGAAAATCATCATGTTTAAACTGATTCGAATGTTTTTTCACAAGCTCTATTGCAATGTTTTTTATATGCGTCTGTTTAATGTTACCCAGGTAATCACCTTTAAGTTGCAGGGAGTCGAAATGAGATTTTTATATATAAATGTATACTACTCACTACTCTCAGGCCAATCTTAATCTATTTATAGTAGAACTCATTTCAAAAAATGGGGTAGTAAAATAGGTTCTAAAAAACCATCATTAAAAACCATAGCAGGAAAAAAAATCAATGAGTTTGAAGAACATGCTATTCAAAGCAATGCAGGACGAAAAATATTAACAAAGATATATCAATCTGACATATACAAATATTTTTCAAAAAAGATGAGTAAATTTAGAGACTACAAGCTTTCTGAGGAAATTAAACAACATCCAGTTCCAGAACATGTTGCTATAATAATGGATGGAAACCGTCGTTTCGCAAAAAGTCTTGGTCTCTCTACAAAAGCAGGTCATCTTTTTGGAAGAGATAAGATAGAAGATGTTCTAGATTGGTGTTTTGAACTAGGCATCAATGTACTTACAATCTATGCATTTTCTACAGAGAATTTTAATAGAAGCTCAGATGAAGTCACTACGCTGATGAGTCTTTGTAAACAAGAATTAGAAAAAGCTGCAAAAGATTCTCGAATCCATAAAAATAAGGTAAAAGTAAGGGTAATAGGTGACCTTGACTCCCTACCTGAAGAAATCAAACAATCCGCAAATGAAATCGTTGAATCAACTAAAAAATATGACAACTATTTTTTCAACATCGCACTGGCATATGGGGGGCGGGAAGAAATTGTTGAGGCGATACAACAAATTGCTGGCGATGTTAAAAAAGGCAGGTTAGAAATAAGAGATATCTCTCAATCAACAGTATCCTCATACCTCTACACAAACGGGATACCAGATCCAGACCTTATACTGAGAACCTCCGGAGAAGAACGGATATCAAATTTCCTCCTTTGGCAACTTGCATACTCAGAACTCTATTTCTCAGATGTATATTGGCCAGCATTTCAAAAAAGAGACTTTCTTAAGGCAATAAAAACGTATCAGAATAGGATGAGAAGATTTGGGAAATAAAATCGTTTCTTCATTATTTACCATTTTTTTCAATGATTTCTGATTCGTTACCCCTTTCAACTTCTTCAGCAATCTCTGCTAATTTTGCAAATTGACAATAGAAAAAATAAGAAATAATTCCTAATCCTAAAAATAATATCGAGAAAGCAAGAATAATCCCCGCCAAGTTTTCATCAATGAGAGAAACAATCAATTGAATAATATAAAAAATAAGGAGTATTGAGCCGAAAAGTAAAAAGAATTTACAAAAAAAACCAGTTTTTAAATCGCTATGTGCAGATATATTTCTATTTTTTACCATCAAGTTTCCTTGCCAGCAAGTTTGAGAGCATTTTGAATCTTGCTTTGTAATTCATTTAGTTTTTCCTGACTCCTCCCTTCTTGTTTCTCCAATGTGGTTTTTCTTAATTCTAGAGATTCTTTGTTAGACATCAACTCTTTTTTAATATCGCTTTTTGCTTTTGTTTTTATAAGTAACGCTCCTACGCTTTTATAGATAGGTGTTCCTTCAGCTGTTTTTTCTAATTCTTTTAGTGCCTCTTCAGTTTCTCTTAGTTGTAACTCTATTTGTTGACGTTGCTGTGCAATTATTTGAACTTGAGTTTTCAACTGTTGAAATCTGTTTATCTGATCCTGAAGCTGTGGGGAAAATTCTTCTTCAACCATATTTGACCTCGCTTTTTTACTTGTAATGCAAGGTTTGCTTTTTAAAAGTATTCCTAGGTTATTTCAAATTTTTGTCAAATTTTTCTTTAACTTTATACTCCTTATTTTTTAGTTTTTATAGAAAGAAAAACAATAGAAATTGTACTACAAAATATAATAGAAAATATTATATAGAAAGATACAAATATACTAGAATAGATTAGAGGCAACGGTATTAATCTGGGGATAAATTATGAAAAAGAATGATAAAGTAATCGCAATAATTGGGGTTTTGATACTTGTTGTTGCATCAATTGGAATATATACATGGAAGGATCAGGAAACAACAGTGAGTGCCTCCAACATTGATGATTTTTTTTATGTTTCTGGCAGCCTTTCAAATGCGCCAAATGCAGTAGTTGTTTCAGACTCAGACCCCTTCTACACCTTGATTGCTACGCCATTGACAGTTCATTACGATGAAGATGGAGATAAAGAAATTATTCCGCTCTACATTCAAAACTTCAGTAACCCGTCCCGAAGTGTTGAAAGAGCCATACAACAAATTGGAAAGAATGTGAATGAGTTTGTTGATCATACTATGTCTGCAGAAGAATGGTCCCTAGAAATTGCAAAAAAACATTGGGCTAAAAGCGACGCAGTTCTACTTATCGAAAACAATGAATCTGCGTATAACTTAGGGGTGATTGCAACACCATTAGCATCCTATCTGAGTATTCCTGTAATAATTACAGATGAATTAAACCCTGAGGTAAGGGAAGTATTAAGTAAACTTGGTGTGGAAAAAACCTTGGTATGCGGTAAAAACATAGAAGGCTATGGAAGTGTTTTAAAATTTGAAAACGTCGACCAAATTGTTGATGCTACCATCAAGCTTCTAATGCAAAAGTTTGGCAACATTGATTACATCACATTAACAAATCCAATAGATGCCTGGCCACCTGAAGTTTTAGATAGCAAAGTACATTATTTTGGGCCTACCGTGGTACCATCAACTGCAAGCACCCAACTTATACAATATGCGATGGGTGGGCCTAAATTTATAGAAGGTTGGAGTTTTACTATTCCAAAGGATTACAAATATGCCCTCGTCAAATTCGAAGGAATAAATTTGGATTCGGATGACGTAGAGGAATTGGGAGATTCGGTATCTTTCCAAGCCGGTCCAAATCTTCCTGATCTTCCTGCTGGCCTCCAAGAATATGAATTATTCGTTGGGGGTACCGCAGCTGGTGGTGTACCCTTAAGAGACGAAAGTGGTAAGTTAACTACGGATAGACTGTGTGCCGAAACCGTCTTGTATGATCGAGGCGGTGTAGAATACAACATTAAAGCCCATGGTGAGTGGTTAGCAAAAAAAGAAGGGGAGATATCAGCAAAAGTCGTTATCGAGAAGCTGGAAGACCCTGTTTATCCTATGATGAAAGGACTTTCCTCGTTAGCACCCTATTTGACCGCCTATCATAAAGGCATAGTGTTTGGTAAGCCAGAGTTTGCCTTCACTGCCGACGATGATGTGCTGACAAAGAGGGGAAAAACATGTCCTGGTTTCTACGTTCCCCGGAGAAATCCAATATTGACAGAAATATCTAATGAACATGTCTTTGACAAAATACATGATCCTTTGAACAACCTCCTAGCTAAACTTGCGAACATTGACATAACTATAGAACAAAATCTTGAGGGTTTGCGTGAATATTACAGCAAAAATCCTGTCTATATCGCCTTGGTTGGTGGTGCTACAGTTCTGCCTCAATACATATTTCAGAATTACGTAGAACCTGCCGACGTAGAAGAGACACATTACTACGTTGGTGGAGGGACACCAAGCGATGTAATTTATGGCAATATAGATCCCGTTAAATATGATTGGGAAAATTTAGCAGGTGATATGTACACCCATCCTTATCCAATGCAGGAAAATCTCGTTGGAAGAATAACTGGTTGGGACACCCAAGACGCGAGCGCACTAATCGCTCGAACTGTATTTTACAATGAAATTATTGACCGGTTAGGTGACTGGAAGGATAATTTTGGTATTTTAATCGGAGCCGGCCAAGATTTCCAAAAACCACTTTTTAGATATTTGATCTTTGGAGATTTACTTGGGTTGACACCACGTGGTGAACCAATGAAATACCCAACTGGATACGGTGTTATTAGTGGAAAACGAACCGAGGAAGAAGTAGCGAAACCTATGGAATTCAACTTATACCCAGCATACAACGAAAAAGCAATGAGACAAGGTTTCAGTGGAGATTCTATAAATCGATTAAAAAAGGTTACGCTTCTAAACAGGTTTTTCTTTCATAAACGCCAAGTGAATAAGCTGGTTGGTAAAGGTGCCGTTGAAGGTGGAGAAATAATGGAAAAGAGTAATTTTATATGGGCAAACGCTCATGGTAACCAGCATGGTTTTGGGATGGCAGGCGTAGATTTGACGGCAGCAGGTCTCGGCGGTCGAGTGGTTCATCGGGTGCTTAAGAAAATCTTACCTATCTATATGGGGGGATTTTTAGGGCCAGGATCCTCTTTAGGGGCCCTCGGTGATTATTACACGAGAGGAGTTGAGAATATGGAATTTGGACCCTCATTTATGTGGCTTGAAAGTTGTATCTGTGGAAAAATAGATGGTATGTACCCTCAGATGAACGTTGGCCAGGCGCTCTTACATGCAGGGGTGACCTCGCTAATCGCATCACCAACTGGTTCTAACATTGCGGGGGGATATCTTGAGCCGAAAAACAGAATGTATGATACGCCATTCTCAGTATTACGGTCTCGTATAAATGCAAATAACGACGCCAAACAGGGCATTTATCCCGAACCGCATTTCGGCTATAAGATATTTACAGATTTATGCGAAGATTTAAAGAAAAACAATGTCAGTATAGGAATGGCGTTCAGAAATGCCAAAAATAGATATTTACCGGAAGATGCAGATTGGGAGCTCTGGTGGTCACCACCATTAGTTATCACAGGCAATCCATCGCTCGATATAGAAATGAGAAATAACTACATTGAAAGGATGAAGAGTACTGTAGGTGGCGGGAAAGGACCAATGCTCGAAAATAAATATACCTCTTATCAAGAATATCTACTATTCGGTGATCCAGCGTTCAACCCATATGAACCAATCAATGAAGGCAGATAACTGCTTCTAACGATACAAACCAAAAGCTATTTATCTACAAAAATACGTCATTTTTTACTCATTTTCTTCTTATAAAATAGGATTCCTAGAAGTAACAGAGTTATTGCCATAGCTGCTATAAAAATGTAATATATGGCATAATAATTTGAGTTGGAATTATTAAAGGAATCATTAATTGCTGCTTTTTGGGGGGTGTCTATATACACTCGAGTTGCATATTCATATTCAAAGATGTCACCGCCGCCATTATGTTCGTCCAGTTGAAAGGTAACCCATGCCTCCCAATGTTGATCCAGTAGTTCTTTGTTTTCAGGGATATCTAGATGGATATAAAACATTGCAGCACTTGCTGGTGATATTACTAGCCATTTTGGTTCTACATCAACCCAGGATAAATCTGGTATGAATGTTCTATTAGGTCTCAGATAGGATATAGGGTTTGGATGTTCGAGATACCATGTTACGTTAATATTGTAGTTGTTGTTGTTTGTTATTGTTATATTTTTTGAAGTATTACCGTGTATGAACTCATTGTCCATCTTTATCTTTAGTTCTAGCGGGTCAAAAGTTATAGTTGCGTTGCCAAATGTAGAAAAAAATAGAGAGAGTAATAGTAGTATAGGCAAAGTAAGTGTTTTTTTCATATACCATGTCTCCACATTTCAGTTTTTATTCTTCTCTAGAGAGGAGTTCGTCTACCTGTTCTTCTATGTCGCTGATGTCTTTTAGTTTACTTGTTTTTTCCTCGGGGGTTGTTGTTTCCTTCTTCCCCTCAATTGTGGTGTATTCGATTTGATCTTCTAGTTGATGGAGTTGTTCCATGTAAACTTCTACATCTTGTTGTATATGTTGTAGTAGGTTCTTTGTTTGACTGATCATTTCTACTGTATCTTTATCAATGACACGTGTTCTTGAAGGTTCCTTAATCGATGGAGGTTTAATAATTTCCTCACGTTTTTTAAATATCTTATATTTCCAATATTTAAATCTTGTAAAGTATAGGGTAATAATTAATATGATGAGCAGTATCGCTAGGGTTATAGGTATCCAGATTATAAGTGGTAATATTTCTTCTTCGTATGGGGACATGGATCCATCTGCTGTGTTGTATATGTAATCCCATGTGCCATCTCCGTTTTCATCGATGAAATAGTTTTCTTTGTGTTTTTCTGCTGCCGTCGTGATATCGCCTGTGGGTTCGTAGAAGATGTCGTAGACGCCATTTTGGGTTACATCTACGAGATAGTATGGCTTTCCAGTGATGTAAACTTTCTTTGCATCCGATCCATTCTTTGGATTTGATCCAAGACGTGTTTCAATTGTATCTCTGAGATTGTCGTCATCGTCGTCAACATCTCCAGTATATTTTCCAGATGGTGAATCCTCATCGGGTATGTCGTCGCCATCTGTATCAAGTGGGTGCCTGCTTGGGTCTTTTGTATCTGTTTCATAGGATAGTTCCATCTCGTCATTATACCCATCGTTGTCATCATCGATGTCCACAGAATCAGGTGTACGATCGCGGTCTGTGTCCAATGGGTAGTTATCTAGGTCATATGGATCGGTACCATATTGTTGCTCCTCTTCGTCTGACCATCCATCTCCATCCGTGTCTATGAACGTGGTGTCAATTAAGAACGTAACAGCAGCGTATCTGCTAGTTGTGTTGTCAGTGCCTATTGCCCTTACATAGAATGTGTGAACACCATTTGTAAGGTTATATGGTGATGTCCAACCTGATGTGTCGCCGACATATGTTTCTGGTCTACTGTTTATTTTGACGTAGTATCCTTTTACGCCTTTGCTATACACCGACTGACTCCAGATGAATGAAGGTGTGTCATCCCATGTTGGAGTAACCTGTTCCACACCAGTAGGTAATGTTATTTCATCTGGAAGTATTATGGAGGTTAATGGGAATCTATCTATATTTCCCTCAGATATTGTATAAGGCGTGTCCCAAATTTCATCTCCATTTGTATCTACGCCTGTGTATTGGTTCCAATAGTTGCCTTTAATACCGTTATCCCATGTGTTGTTTCCTTGAGCCTTTGCGTCTATATCGTTTTTCCAGAAGTTGTTAAGGTAAACGAGATTGTTGTTTGAGTTTTGCCAGATGTACACACCTAAGTCATTAACATAAATATTGCATTTAGATACTAGATTGGCATATGAATTAATGCGAATGTCAATAGCAATTTCGTTGTTAAATATGTTACAGTTTAGTATCTTATTATCATGAGATCTTATTAGAGCTAAAACACCAACAGTAAATCCGTATATGTCACAATCCTTGATTGTATTGTTATGTCCTTGTAACTCGACGCCAGTGCCAGATGATTCAACTCCGATAATGTTACAATTGGATATAATGGCAAAGGAAGCTCTTATCCGAATGCCAATATTTTTCTTGGCAGCTTCTATAATGGAGTGAGAGATATTACACCAATCACTGTCTGGTTTAACGAATATCGCGTATTCTCCTGGATCTATCAATTTAAGGTTACGGATATCTACATGTGAACTTTCTAAAATGAAGCCATTATTGCCTCCAAAGTCGATTATAGTAGTAGTTTCTTTATCTCCTACTATCGTTACTTTTTTCCTTATCTCCAGATTGTTTTCTGTATAGACGCCTTCTTTTATTCTAATGATGTCGTTTGAGTTGGCGTTGTCGATGGCATCTTGAATGTTGATGTACTCGCCACTTCCATTGATATCAACTATTAAAATTTCTTGAGATGTAGGAGGCACGGATTGTATTGTGGATGAAAGAGTTATGAATAAGAATAAGAATGTTGCTAGGAAGGTAATTGCTTGGACTCCTAGTCCCCTGTTCATTTCTTCCCCCCCTCCTTTTTCTTTTTTATTCCCATAGCCCTTAGGAGTCCTTTTTCGGTTAGGTAGATTAGGACTATGTTTTTGACCACTTCAGCCTCAGAGTTTCCTAGTTCACCTACTTGTTGTTTTATTATCTCCCGGATAATTGGGGGGAAGCCGACTGGAAACCTCTGGATTTTACCCATGTGTGAGTCATATATGAATCACTTATTTAAATACTTTTTTACCATATATGATTCTTATTTTATTCATATATGAATCATATATGACTCACATAAGGAGAAATATTTTAAAAAATATGGTAAAAAAGCCAACAGATTACAAAATTTGACTAAAATCACTACTATATTCTGCAATGCAGTGTATGAAAAAATATAGTTTGAAGGGGTATACATTTTTGAAAAGAAACATAGTGCAGTACAGGCATAAGATGTTATATTAATACAGAGCAACTAAGAAGCTTTTGTTCACAGATTATATTTAAGGAGAAAAAGAAAGTTTTTAGGATTCGAGTTTTCTTATCTCAGAGTCACTCTATTTCTTCTTTTTAATATAGAAAATAGCAGGTCTATCTGCTTTGATATTCCTTTTCTTTTTAATATAGAAAAAAGTCGTAAATAATGCTATCAAGCATATTATAAATCCAAATGTGGGATATAGAATATATGGTGCTGGCAGTGTCCCAGATGTTATCGTTCTCTTTGGAGTATGAATAAAGAGTTTTACAGCGAGCTGAATTTGGAGCAATGTACCACCCAAGATAGATCTCAACCTAGGTGTTACGACAACCCATGTCTCCCAGCTTTCATTACAATGTAACGTTTTTTTATTCTCGGGTATATCTACAAGGACTTCTATTTCATTATAAGAATGAGCAGGGGTATCTAACGTTTCAGGGAGAAGTTTAACCCATGATAAATCAGGTATCCTCGTGTAATTTTCTTCCATCCCATAAGGGTGTATTACTTCTGCAGATGCCGTGATTTCCCGAGAAAAGGGATTAGTAATCTTGATTTTATAGTGAATTTCTTTTTCAGGGTAGTCCTCAATGGTAATATATAATTTCGCTGGGGATACCTGTATGCCACTTTTGACACGGGGAGTAGCTACTAGAAGAATGTTTCCTGCTACAAACAGAAAAAGGAAAAGTAGCAATATTAGCCTTCTCACATCCATCCTCCATAGTAAGAAACCGATTATCTTGAAAGGAGAAGTGTTATGCGTTTTTAAAATTTTCTAAAAGCATCCCTTAAAGGATTATTCTCTATTGTGAATGTACAGGCTTTTTAGATGGCCTGGGAATTATTTAAAAGAATAAAGGACTATCATATGGGTTTGCAGGAGTCTTTGATTCTCGTTGAAGAATCCATTATTATTTTCACATCAACATAATCAATAGTTTTTTGAATGTGTATCAGATCCTAAAACGATGTCTAGAATATTGGAGAGGCAACAGTTGTTTTTTAAAGTTTGAAAAACTTGAAATATAAATTAAAGAAGGAGTGGCTTTCTTCTTTATAATCCATTGCTTATCATATTACTTATGATAGTGCTCCTGTGATATTGATTCTGGTCTTCTGCCAACCAAAATCTGTGGAACCGCTCCCGAGTTCCAAATTGACACCAAACGTTACAGTACCACCACCACCGGCCAAGCTATTGACCCACGATGTATTAGTATTGGTTATCTGTTGAGCGTTGCTACCCGTAACATTTAGGCAATATTCATCTTGACTAGGGCTACCTGTATTATTAAGGGTCATGTCACCGCTATCTGTAGTTGTATTCGCAAAGATGTATACATCAGCTGCTACAGTGCCATTGTTGTAAAGCGTATAAGTAGTATCAGTCGCTCCTTCCTGAGGCCAATTTTGCTCAGTTGAAAAGGTGACCGTGCTAAAATTTGCGGTTTC
Organism: Thermoplasmatales archaeon; assembly: GCA_020343515.1. Lineage (GTDB taxonomy): Archaea > Thermoplasmatota > E2 > DHVEG-1 > DHVEG-1 > JAGLML01. The sequence goes on from CP070798.1 coordinate 261,318, forward strand.
CGGCCATACATCTAAATCTATTGATCCTTGTGGGTCAAAAGTTACCGTAATCTTATCGTTTGTCGCAGCAAGAACTACAGGGGTGATAGCTGTGATGAACATAACTGAAACTAACAAAACAAATATTTTCTTAATTCTCATGTTTCCATCCCATCCAATTTGCATCCCATACTGCTGTCCTATCTTAATCTATGATTCAACCTAGAGTGCAAAATTAAAAAGAGGAACGGAGTTTTTAAAGCTTTCGCTTTAAAATCTTAAAACCTATATCAACTAGTCTGTTCAGGTCTTTGTAATGATTACTTTATATTTATTTTCGGACCTTTTTTGTAAATGCTTTTTCTTGTTTTAGGTTTAGGTTTTTTCTTAGGCGTTAAAGTTTTTTCTTTTGAAACCATAGTTTGGATACTTTTTTCTTTGTTGTCTGCAATTTTTTATATTTGCGGAGTCGGTACAACATGATGATAGTAGTTAAAATAATGGCAAGTAGGTAAGGGATAATCGATAGCATGAACAGTCTTTCTTCATCTTCTACATCGGGTTCTTCTTCCTCCTCTCCCGTCTCATTAACGGTGATATAGGCTTTTGTTACGGAACTATTGGTAAGATTATCGTTATCTGCAACGGTAAGGATTATGGTATAATTTCCTGCTTTTTCATATGCATGTATCGGGTTTTGTAAATATGATGTCTGATTATCGCCGAAATACCAGGTATAGTTAACTATTGTGCCATCAGGATCATAGCTCCCAGTGCTATTAAACGTGATATTTTCATAGATCAACCCATGATAGGGACCATTGGCTTGTGCTACTGGCAGCTGGAGAGGTGGCTCTAATGGTATAATAGTGATATTATGGTACGCTATTGCCGTAGCATTTTCATTGTCCTTTACCTGTAATTTTATCGTATAATTACCAGGAGACAAAAAGATATGATCAATAATAACATCAGTCCCCCAATCCGTGTCAAATAACCCATCGTTGTTGAAATCCCATCGGTACCCTGTGATGTTACCATCAGGATCATAGCTCTCATTAGCATAGAAAATCAGGGTTTCATTAACATATCCCATAGATGGCCCTGTGATGTTAGCGACAGGTGGTAGATTATCTGGAGGGGGAGGCGGTGGAAGAGATAATGCAGTTGTAAAATTCCATATCTCAGAGACGTTTTCATATTCTGAATCATTTGCTATTGCGTACCAGCGGTAGGTTGTATTTTCTTGTAAACCACTCCATGTGGTTGAAGCCGTTGACCAATCTGCAGGTACGTTATAATCTACTCCTATGAGTGAGTCGTCTGATGCGTCATAGAAATATGCATCTACGGTGGAGCTGGTTTCGTCGTAGACATTTACGCTAAGTGTCACTGTGGTTTCAACATCTTTTGTTCCGTTTGAAGGATTGGGGTTTATAGGTTGGGATGGTGGTTTGTTTAAACTAGGGTCAAATGAGACTATAATCTGATCGCTGGCCAATGTTGTTGGTATGAAAAACAGAAGTAAGATTAAAATAATAAAGGAAATAATGGATACAAAAATTTTTCTTTTTTCCATTTTTTTTCCTTTCATTTCGTTTCCATCCAATTTTTGGAATTCTTTTGATTCCACGAATATATTGATAATTGATAGCACGATACATTCTTTCACTAATTGTATTTAAAGTTACTCCGTTAAAATTGTAAAATTGGAGAATTTGCATTTTGATAAAATGGCAAATTGGATAATCATTAAACAATCATAAATATTTATAATAAAATATTTATATCAAAATATTATTTTATATATTATATGAAGATAAATAACAAGCAAAAAATAAGATTACACATAATACTCATAATATTTTTACTTTCATCCGTCGTTATCATTGCGACTACCCCATTACATGAAGCTGCACACTGGATCATGTCAGATATTGATCCATACAGTAAACCTGTTGAAATCCATCTTTTTGATGGTAAATACTTCCAAAACGGACAACACATCCTCTCATCAGCCCTAGGATGCATAATAGTAAAAGAACGCTACCCTGGCTCTTTTAAGGATAGACCCCTATGGGTAGATCCAATTCAAGAACTAATATGTATCTCCATCCAAATCATACTAACATGCATAATTGTTTCAAAAACACTTTCATTGTTAATGAGCAAAAAACCAAATTTTTAGTTTAATTATCATGATAACTTATTTGTTGCCATCGAGATATAATGGTATTTTGAGGTATCCCTCGTATTATTTTATATTATATGTACGTGCCTTATTTTTATGATGCTACAGACTTAAAGGTGATAGTAAAGGACAATGGGTCATTTTTGGATGTTGAGGTAGCCATAATCAAGTTCAAATCAAAAGTCTGCCAGGAATCTATAGCTAGGTTTGTGACAAACGTATTAAATGTAGTGTTGATGTTCGTCCAACTGCCACCACCGCTCAGGTTATATTGAACGCTAAAGTTATCATGTCCGGGAGTTGAGTTGAGTTTCCATTCTGCCCCAGTTGTCGCATTAGTAGCGTTGCTTGCTTTGATTAGTATGCTCAGTGCAATGTTTCCTTCGTGCGTAAGGTTGAAATAAAAACCTGTTGTAACATTGGAGCTACCCATTAATACATCTCCTTGATTCCACTGTGATGGTGTAACATTTATTGATGTGTTCTCAATCCAATGACATATGGCATCAGCAGTATTGGGGGCTGTTTCATTTGGTGAACCTGATTTATTTCCGATGCTGTAAAATTCATAGTAGCCTGTACTATTTGGAAAGTCAAAGTCCCAAGACCATGGACTTGCTGTATCTGGATTTTGACTCGAGTTATCCCATTCCATCCATGCTTCTTCATTACCCATACTTATGAATGTTGATTGATTATTTTGATTGTTATAACATGTGTTTATCCAACTGGCATTTCTTGATATATTTGAGATACGGACTTCATCGATATACCCAGGGAAATCATAAGTAGACTGGGGAAAGGATATGTACAATACATCCGAGTTACCGGTTATACTACCAGTATAACTACCTGAATCGATGGACGTGCCATTTAAAAATAAGGTTGAATCACCGCTACTGCTATAATTAACTGCACAATGCTGCCATTCATTTAATTGAAGTACATTATTTACAGTATCAAAGACTTCGGTATTATCCAAATAAAATGTTAGGTCGTTAGTACCGCCACCACCGCCAAAATAATACGATGTTTGATAACCAAATAATCCTTTTTCAACTATCCTATTCCATTGGCCTGTGTTTTGTGTTGGGTAAACCCAGAATGAGATCGTCATTTCGTTCCTTAGATCCAAGCTCGAGTGGTGAGGTACCGAGATATAATCGCCGTTTCCATCGAACTGTTGACCACCATTGATTTGGCCTAGCTGACCGGTATCTGAGACATAATCATCACCATGATTATTTTTTGATGTTGAATCGTTATAGAGTCCGATGTTTCCCGTCCCTGATTCTTCCTCATCCAGATGCCAGACACCTACATAATTATGATCCCAAACACCTGTCTGATTCTGCTGGTCGCTGCATCTGCTGTTCCCATAGTAAATATAGATATCAGTATCAGATGATGAAATCACACTGGTTAAATTAACCCAAGCTATGAGATTACCAGTTCCGCTGGTATAATTTTCTATTTCATGATTCAGTTTTGTCCCAGTAGCATTAGTAAATACAATATCGTCTCCATCAGCTTGTGCTTTGTTTGAGAGATTAGTGCTTGTTATATTTACTAATATTGGAAAGTTAGCTAGATCATCATCAACTTGACTGGAATTAACAGTCAATTTCATTCTTGATGTCCATGATTCATTCCACCATGTTGAATTATCACTAGTGTATCGATACCAGAGGGTGACGTTATCTACAGGAGTAACATTTGAGGCAGTAATAGTTAAAGGAGACGTTAAAACCTCATAAGGAGTAATAGTATCAACAGATGTATTCAAAACTTCAGTAGTAAAATAAAACCAGAAAGTAGCATTGTCAATACTATCATTTATTGCAACCCTCCACCAATAAGTAGTACCATATGCATTTGCCTGATTAAAAGTCCAATTTAAAGTTGAGTTAGCAGAAACACTTGTATTGGTTTGCCTAAGCACCCATGACCCAGATGAATTCTCATACCAAAATACTGCCAAAGTATCACCATTACTATCATTAGCCCAGATCTGACACAATGATTGCAGGTTTACACCTGTGGACCCGTTAGCTGGAGAAATAACCTCTGCTGTTGGTATATTATTGGTTTTATTACTTGCACTAGCATTGGAATCTGACCATTGATGAAGTGTAGGATCATAAGTCCAATTAGTATAACTCCAAACCTGGTAATAGTAGGTTGTACCCTGAGATAGACTGGAGTGTTCATAGCTGGTTCCTGTGCTGTTATAGATTTCTGATCCCTGGTTTCGAGGCCAATTTGCTGTGGTGTTGTATTCTATGTAGGTAGTGTTTGCTCCTGTTCCAATGGTCCATGTGAGGTAGATTGTGTTGCTATTGTTTGATTGTGCTGTGAGGCTTGTTGGAGGTTGTGGTTTTGTAAGGAATGCGCTGTCACTTCCTGTATCTGAACCATATGTGTTGTTAGCGAATGCTCGATAGTGATAAAGCTGTCCAGGTGAAAGACTACCTATTCCAGTAGAAAATTCATCATTTGTATTTTTAGTTTGATTTGATGTATTGGTTCCATAATTTGTTGTTGTTCCATATTCAAATCGGACTGTACATGACTCTCCTCCTTCATCATAGAGATATCCTCGTAATGTTGCATTGTTTTCTTCGACACCAGTAGATATATTGGTGGTTACTTGCGGTGCTGCAGTTTGTATCGTGGTGAAATGGAAGGTTGCACTGGTGTTAGTATCAAGTTCATCATTAACAGTGACATACCACCAATAGGTCTTCCCAGTATTGCTATAGTTAGTATTTGTCTGATGATACGTTCCATTGTTTACACTGGTATTAGTTCCGAAAACCTGCCAGGTACCACTACTGTTGCTATACCAGATAATAGTCATAGTCTCTCCATGTAGATCATTTATGGTTATATTCATCTGTGGAGTAAGTGGTACATTAGTACTTCCATTGCTTGGGCCTTCATTGGTAATTATTGGTAGTATGTTGTATTTACATATAGCATCTGCATTATCTGGATTAGTTTCGTTTGGTGACCCTGATTTTCTCCCGATGCTGTAGAATTCATAATAACCAGTGCCATTTGGGAAGTTAAAAGTCCAATTCCATGGACTTACTATATCGGTTCCGTATAGATTCCATGTATCCTTTCCTGTATATGTTTCCTCACTATCGAAATTAAGGAAGGTTGTAAGATTATTCTGATTATTATACTCAGTATTAATCCAACTAATATTCCTACGAATAGAAGACATCCTAGCTTCCTGTATATAGCCATCAAAACAACGATTTTCAGCCCCATCACCAACATTACCTAAAGTGAAAAATTCATGAGGTGGACTACCATACAATGTACTACCGGAGACAGTAAGACCTGATCCCTGTAAAACTCCGTTCTTATAAATTCTAACTGTGTCGTCATCTGAACCATCCCAGGTTAAAACCACATAAATCCATTGGTTATTCTCCATCGAAGCTGGCTGATAACCATTTGTATTAGATGTATCTGTTCTAAACCTGCAACCCAATGTATTTGCACCTGTTCCAGTACATCTCATTAAGATTGTATTATCAGTTAGTCCGCCACCCCATGATTTTCCCCAGAGTCGGTCATCGCCAGCGGCATTTCCGTAAATCCAGACTGAACCTGTTACTGCACTCCAAGCACTGCTTAGATCTTGTGATGAAATTCTGTCACCTGTAGCGCCGTCAACATTGAAATCTTGTGCATAGCCAAATTTTCCGTTTACTCTGTCTGGTGTTTCAGTCGCATCACCAAGTCCACCACTATCATCATCTTTTCCTCCAGTACCGTTACAAGCATTGCTTGAACTGTCTTTATATTCATCAGTAGTCCCATTACCATCCTCTTGTAAATGCCATATGATTTCGTAATCTGAGTCCCATGTATTTGCGACATTTTCTTGACTGCTGCAGGCACTATTATTATAGTACATCCAAATTTTGGTATCAACACTGCTACTAAGGCTAGTTACATTTACCCATGCTGCTATTTGACCAGTTGAATTGTTGAATAGCGCTATTTCATGGTTGAGTTGTGTTGTATTATCTGAGTATTGTATAAACGCAATATCATCACCGTTCTCCTGAGCATCACTCGCGAGATCAGAATCAGAAGACTCATAAATCAAAACAGGGAAGTTAATAAGATCACTAACAACCTGAGAAGAATTAATTGTGATAAGTTTACGATTACCCCAATTAGCATTCCACCATGTACTACCTTCGAAATCAAAGTCATTACCATCAGTTGATAATAACAAATAACTTATTTTACCAGAGGGAGATGATCGGCCTGTTTTTATATCCTCCCAACTTGGGGTCTTAAACCAAATACGAACAGTTATAGGACCATCTAATCTAATAGATCTGGAATAAGAAATACTATCCAAGCTTCTAATATACAATGGTAATCTATTGCGTAAAATATCAATACGTCTCTCAATTAAGGACTTACCTTTACCAGCAGCAAACACTATTGGATTTTCTTCATTAAATGAGTTCGCCAACTGACTATAAGGTTTATTCTCACCAATAATCTCAAATCTCTCAACAGATAAATCACTAGAAAACATAGGAGCAAAAATAGCATAAGAACTATTCAAGCCACTAATAGTCCTCTCAACAAAGAAACTAGTACCAGGAACAACATAAACTTTCTCATCAATCACTGGATCAATAATAGATACCTCAGAAATATTATCAGTAACATTTTCAACAGGATTACTTATAACAGACACTACAAGAACCTCTTCAGTAGACTCATTCATATAGGACACATTCGCTAAAACAGTATAATCACCAGCAACATCAGGAACAAACTCATAATCAAAACTACCCTCTGACACGTTCGCAACATCAGATAAATTAACATCAGAACCAGCAATAAGAAGACTCGCAGATGTGTTTATCAACGAATTATTATACGAAACAACACCGCTGATCAACACAGATTCATTAATGACATAGACCAGCTTATCACTCTGCAAAGCAAGATTTAAACCAGTAGAAATAATTGTTACATTTTCCCCTGCAGATGTCCCATTTGTCCCTGTCTCTAAAGATTGATTATCATCAGGGATTTCTTCAGGTAGGACACTTAATCTAACACCAGTAGAGTAAGACGTATTATTCATATCAAGTGCTACAATCGTAACAATATGTTCACCAGGAATAACATCATGAACAAACCAAACGCCCTGCCATAAATCCAACGGAGTAGAATTATCAACAAGCATTAAATCAATAACATCAACACCTGCCATATCGGCAGATACAGAAGTAACATTATACACATCAGGAATAGTAACATTCACAAACATAGTATCATTATTAAAGATGTTTTCAGGGCTAAGAGAAACAGAAACATCAGAACCAAAATCACCATACACAGGTGGTAATATATACGGTATCGCAGCCAATACTACAAATAAAGCCAATGCCACTGCTAGAATCTTCTTTATATGTAGCCTCTTGTTGGTTATGTTACGGACTTTTCGTCTTCCTCTGTATCTCCGACGTCTGTGAGTAGGATATTTCTTTCCAACTCTTTTAGTATATGAAGGAACCTTGTGTTTAATTAGAACCCTATCAACAAGATAATCAATATTATCAACACGATTAAAGGAGGATTTGTCAGAATAAATACGATTTGGAGATTGATAGCCATCACTATCTATCTCCCCATGTATTGTTTCTATTTTCTGTATTTTTTCCTTTGCCATTTCATATCACATTTTTTTATTATCCTGCTGGAAAAGAGCGTTGCTTCCGGCTACGCTCTAAGCTATTTCTATCGAGAAATTCCCAGCAAAACACGTCATGTTTGTTGATTATATTACAAAATTCTTTGAAAAAAATCTCATCCTTTCTAATCAAATCAATACAATAAGTCTTGCCAAATTTATTCTCTAAAATTTTTAATGCTCGCCAATATGAGACAGGTTTTTGAGAAAGAATCGGAAGAGTCTTGGTTATCTGTGATAATAGTTGATCACAAAAATCACGTGCCTCTGAAAATGTAATGATCCTGTCAAAATCTTTTTCATAATGCTTAATCCAATGGTGAATGGTTTGCCTAGAAACATCCCGGTCATTTATATTCAGATATTGTAACCAATGGTTGACAAACTCCCTGAATTTTCGCATGTTAGAAAATTCAGGGATCTTCCGACGGAAGTACAAAAGATAAGCAATAATTGGGAAAGGAATACTTGTTGGTGGGTATCCTTTTGCAGAATCTTCATAAAAATATTTGTGACAAGCTGTGCAAAAAAACTGTAATTTGCCCTTATGATGATGCTCATTCTTAACTACTTTATCACGGGTACAGTATGGACAAGATAACAATAGTTTTTTATCTACCCCTCTTCGTGAATTACCCATCCCGCTCAATGTATGTAACAAAAATTAGTTTATAAAAGTTACATTTTATTTAAGATATAAATAAGTTATAAATTTTCTGTTTTTCAAATTTTTTATAGCCATCCCTCTCAAATC
>CP070798.1:270084-303865 GCA_020343515.1 Thermoplasmatales archaeon
AAAAGATTATTAGGTATACCAACCAAAAGTGTAAAAAGAAAAATGGCAGAAAAATGCAGATATTCACTTTTATTGATCAATTAGTTTTTAATTATTTCTTTCTATGTTTTTGGGCAAAAGTAAAATGAGCATTTTTAGTGAGAAACTATAGTCTAATTAGATTTCTGAGTATTGGAAATACACGTGGATGATTTTCTAAAAACCTTAAAAAAAATGAGTTGCTTGATGAATAGTACTTCGGCATGGTTATTTCCAATGTCGCCCAGTCGCTTTCAGCTCCATAAACATCTTTTGCCTTAGCCTTTATGAGATAATTTCCACGTTTTGTCCATGTGTGCGTCTCTGAGTAAGGTGTGCCAGAAGTTTGAAAAGTCGTCCAATTTGTTAAATCTCCATCGCCCCATTTAATGTAATATGATACATTATCTCCATCTGGATCTGTAGCATAGAAATAATAGTCATATTTCTCTCCTACTTTTCCATCTGTAGAACCATTGATATATGACATATAGGGTGGATCGTTTTCCACATTATCTACAATTATTTTTTCTAGAGTGCTAAAATCTCCCCAATCATGTTCAGAGTTATAACCTTTTACTAGATAGTAATATGTACCATCAGATTTACCTGTTATATCGTAGTAATTGTTTGTGATTGTATCTGAAAGTGTAATAATTGAATCCCAATAAACAACAGGTAAAATGTCATCTACATAAAATCCTTCTTCTAGTGTTAAATCATCTGTTGTATATCTAAATCTTAAATAAATTGACTCGCCTGAGTAGTTATCCAATGAGTATTGTTTTTGCTCCCATCCTCCAGAAGAACCAGTAAATGAGTCTAGCACTTCATAACTTCGGCCATCAACACTTACCTCCACAAAAGCCATATCATAATTATATTCTATATCATACCAGCACCAAAAGTCAAATTCCAAACCTGTTGTAACAGGTATGGGATCAACAGTAGTCATTGAATGCACTTGATTGTTACCAGGACCGGATTTATAACTGTTACTAGATGAATGATATCTCTCAGTTGAAAGTGAGAATCCATCAAGTGACCAATATCCTGAACCAGACTCTGCATCATCGATATCAATATTAGGTCCAATTAATTCATCGAGTTGAAATTTAGTAGGATCTGCATCCGGATTTTTTTCCTCCCAAGAGACAGTATAATCACCATCGGGATCTATTGGGACTTCATCAATAACCGGTGGCATCACACGAGGAATAACAGTATCACTTATGTTTTCAGCTTCTTTTAATAGTTCAAGGGCTCCATCGAAGTTTTCAGCTACAATTTGGTCTAGATAGCTTGCGGGCGGATGGTAATAATTGCATGCTTCAATTGTATATGCAAAAGTTGGCCTACCTTGTACATAATGTGCGTATCCATAGGCCCAATCATCGGTATCTCCTGTTGTTGGATAAAGTTCTGCTCCTTGCTGTGCTATATATGTTCCGGACCCAGATTGTTTTGTTATTTTTGATGCAATTTGTTGACCAATTTGAGTTATATAGGGATCATCTGGAGGATCATCATATGAATAACCCCAGGGAATTAAGACGAGCTCCCCATAGGTATGCCAAGAAATACTTGCACAAATATCATTTTCTAGAAAAATATCACGAATTGCTTGGGTTTCAACTTCTGAAAATGGCATAGGGCCACAATATACTTCAGAGCTAGGGTTGTTGCTAATTGAACCGAATCCAACTGATCCCCAAGCTCCCCAAGGATCACCATCAGAGGATCCAGCATAGTTCCTATTTAAATCTACACCTATTCCACCAGGTATAGGTCGTCTGTTTTTTCGCCAGTCGTTTCCGAGATCATGACAATAATAATAGCCATCAGGATTTAAGCAGGTTACGAGCCATATTCTTCTATTGTCTACTAAGTCTTTAATCTTAGTATCAAACCCATATTCTGAAGTTAATTGATCGGCAATATATAGGCATATTTCAACAGTTGGCCACTCTCTTGCATGATGAAGCCCCATAAGAAATACACCCAGCTCTCCCTCATTTACTCCCGGATTATCAGTAATTTCTAAACACCAAATATCTCGATTTTCATAGGTTGTTCCTATACTGTAAAGACTCGTTATATCAGGATAGCTATCTGCTATATTCTCCAAGATATCTTCTATTTCTGCAAGGGTGTGATATTCACCTCTAACTCCTTGTAAATATTTTTCTACATCCCAGATAAGAACTGAATAATCAACATCTGAAAGGCTTATCAGTTTATAACGAGGAAGAATAACATCAATCCATTTACCTGGTTTACTGCCGACAACCTTTGTACCTCTGGGAAGTGCAGTATAACCCTCTTCTGCATTAATTCTTACCAAAACCTTGGTCAATAATAGATTATCAATGTATTTTTTTGTTGATATAGATGATTGTTCCATTCTCCCGGATCCTGATAAAGAGATAGTAATAAACAACGCAAAAATAAAAATGCAAATTAGTTTACTCTTCATATTTATCATCTTATAAGCATATTTGTAATATTATGTTTATATATATTTTGTCTTTATCGAGTTCTCCAATCTAAGAATAGCCTCCAATCTGTAAGCTTGGATCGCCCAGAAGTGCAAATTCTTGAATGGTTTTACAATCCAATAATGTTGCTGATTGTTCAGGATCTCCCCAGGTTGTATTCCAATCTATTGGGAATTGATTAAGATAATCATTTAAGGTTTGTGTATGTGCCTTGCCTAGTTTAGTGAAATTGTTTATACCGTAGTTTTTGAAAAAGTTTGTGTTGGCAAATCCTGAAAAATATTGTACACAATCTGGGATACTATCATTGTCGTAATCACCTTCTGCAAACCAATCAAGCCCTGTGTATCCCATAATGGCAATAGCTCCACCTCCTATCTTACGGACAAGGCGCCAAGCCCAGCATTCGGGGACCCACTCTCTTTTCCAGTAATCTCCAATTGGTGGTGTTGTACTGAAATAGCCTAGAAGACCTTGTTTCAAAATTCCCTCAATAAGGTTAAACATGGTTACATTAAACTGAGCATTGTGGCAACCACCAACTACAGATACTGGGAGTTTTATACGGTTCATTAACTTAGGCATATCTTTTAATGAAAGACCGGTAATCCATGTTTCATTATCCGGTGGATGCGTTGACCATGTAGAGGGATTGCCATGACCATCGAAAAAGAGAAAACCACAACCATCGCTAATTGCATCGACTACATCATCAACACCCGTAAGATTCCCAGTTGAAGTCCACAGCTTTATACCTTTAAAGCCTGGCATGTATTCTAACGCTTTTTTATTTTCTTCCTCTCCTTCGTAGTATGTATATCCTGGTGCAGAGTCGCCACCAACAACCACCATATTTTTAAACCATTCTTTTTCATATGCCGTGTTCTCATACTTGATAATTTTATCAACCATTATCTTGACTTCAAGGTTGTTTCTGCACGGTAATCGACCAACATAGACATCAGGGCACATATCTATAATATCTTTTCCTTCACTGTTCCATTCTGCGAATATTTCATTGCCGTTGGTATCCCATGATGAAAAATTACCGTATTTGTCATAAATATCTGCATAGTAGAGATCGCTAATATAACTTGATTCAAAATTGGAATTGTCGTCTAAATGGGAGTACCTTACAGGTATATGCCATTTAGGCCACTGACCCCTCATACCACCCACAAGTAAGACATAATCGACGCCATCTGTTTCAATCGCATATTTGATGTAATACTTTATTTTCTCAGGTTGATCAAAGCCTTCGTATTCATTATAAATACCTTCAACTGTCTTAAGAAAAGTAGTAACATTATGCTCCATTTTGTGGTTAATAAGTGGCTGTAAATTCTTCGAAAACACTTCTGGAGCTATAATTACCATATCATAGTTATTACCAAAAGTTGTTGGATTACTAGATAGCTCATAGGATATTTTGATATGTACTTCGTTATGGTATAATATCTTACTCTCTACAGGAATGTATTGAACAGGACAACATTGAACAGTAAGTAAGATAACATGTTCATCTCTATATAGACCAGAGCCAATATTATAGAAATATTGTTTTTCAGGATAAACTCCCTCATATGAATTAATGTCAACTTGGCTAGCATGTATCTTTTTTCCAGTTACAAGAGTGACTGGGCTCGGTGCAGATACAATATTTTTTTCTAAAGAGTATTCTTCTGGTTCTGAAAATGTAACATCGACATCTTTAATGCGGGTTCCAAATGGAAAGTTGTATGTTTTAACATAGGCAGGTAATAAGGGAAGACCTGGATTTTTAAGCCATGAATTTGCATTTTCAATGTTTACAATAGAAAATCGAGTGTGTTCATTAATCATAGGTTTAGAAAAAGTAATTGTTTCCGTTTTTTCTATTAGATTAAGATTATCTTTGGGTATAGCCACTACTGCAAGTCCATTAAGGCCCAAAATAGCTATAATTATTAAAGTTATTATTTTTTTCATGTATTTAATCCCCCAATTATAATTTTATAAGATGGTTATGGATAGCTATTAGCTATTAATATTTGCTGTTTGGTACCTCCAATAAAGAATATTGCCGAAAGACACGTGTCTCATCCTTAGGAGCATATTAGTGTGGTATGTTAGTGGATTTCAGCTCTCCATGAACATCACCGTTTGTTAAATCGATATCGAGCTTGATTAGGTTTCCAATAGATGGGGCATAATAGTATTCAAAGTAATCACTAATTATTGTTGATATCTTCCATGCATCAAAGGTCCCTGCTTCAACAGTAATACTTTGTTTATTCCAGCACCAAAACGCAAATGGTATCCCTGAATAATGAGTTTGAAATGTTATAGGAATCTTGATAAGGCCAAAGATTCCGCCGAATTGTGCGTTCATCTCTACATTTATATCTGGTAATGCCCAAGATTTCAGTGCATGTAAAGGAAAATCAAAGAGAGGAAAAACAGTACTCAAATCCCCATCTACAGTCAATTTAAACGGAATTGGAAGTGGTATAGGGATTGGTGAAATCGTTGCTACAGTAATACCTATTATATTAGCGGAAACATCTTCGATTTCTAAACCAGATTTGGTAAAATAAATAGTTCCAGTTAAATGTGTTAACGACGGTTTAAAGTTGCCCATTACATTTAATGTTACAGGTGACGAAGTATAAATTTCATACTCTGCAGAGAGGTTACCGGTAAAATCTACCCTATAGGTATCCCCGGTTGTGTCTTTTACCGTCCATTTTAAATCATCAATTCTTCCATCAATAAATATCTTTTTACCAGTTTTACTAATATTTATAGTAAAATCATTTATTGTATACGTCCAACTGTCATCGATATTCCAAGTAGGAACATCATCATTAATAGTTATTTTCTCTCTTGGCATCGGTTGAGTGGGCTCAGCAACAGCTACAACACTCAGCATCATTATAATACAAAAAATTATCCCTGTAGTTTTACTTATCATATATTTCCCCCATGTTATATTAATTATAAAAATGTATATTTAAATCTATCGAAAGTTTAATCTTGAGAGGTGTAATGAAAATAAGTTTCTAGTAATTTTTTAGAAAGATAATAGTATATTTTCGTAACAAAACAAATACTCCCATTGATGTAATTATAGAAGAAACGTTTAAATAAAAATACTGCATTATAATATATAGCATTTATATTTGGGAGGAAAAATATGAACAAGAGAATAATGGGTATTTTTATCTGCACGCTTTTGATTGCTACCGCTGCTTTACCAGCGGCAGGGACCGGGAAAATTATTGAATTAAATAAAATAAATAACATCTCTAGGAAATCGTTAATGGAGTCTATCGTTGTAACGCTGAATGTAGGGGAATATGAAATTAATGACTATGGCATGGGTAATTCTGAAATAAATATGGCTGGTTTTGGTTCCATTCTTTATCCGGGGGAGCCTATGCTTCCATCTAAAACATTTTATGTTGGAATGCCGCCTGGTTGTGAAGTGATTTCAGTCGATTTGCTAAACGAAAATTGTGAAGAGGTGGCTGGAAGATATCATATCAGATCGGCTCCACCAGTTTTTGGTGGTGAAAACACTAAAGTCAATGGGAAAGAAAATTTAGTTATATGCCCATCAGAAGGTCCGTTCCCAGCAAAGGTATATGAATACATTGGTATGAGCCAGATGAGAAAATATTATCTTGCAATGATACGTTTTTCACCGTTTTCGTATTATCCATCTGAAGGAAAACTGGTGTTGCATAACAGTATTACTTTGCGTATAAGCTTTAGGATTGTTGAAGAAGTTTCTGACGAGTTGTTAGCAGATGCGGCGATGGATGATGTTGCTTCAGAGTGCATCGTAAACTATGCAGAAATTGCTCATTTATACCAGCCTACATCTGTTCCACCAATGGAACAAACATATGACTATGTGATCATTACAACAAGTTCTCTGGTTGGCTCTCTATCTGGTTTTCAAACTTGGAAAACAAGTTTAGGTTATTCTGTGACCATTAAAACATTATCCTGGATTACGACACAATATCCAGCTAGCGATACACAGGAAAGTATCAGGAATTTTCTTGTTGCAAATTATGCATCCTGGGGGATTAAATATGTTTTGATTGTTGGAAGTCATTCAACTGTTCCAATGAGAACGTGTTATCCTGACCCCAATGATCATAATAATGATGGTCAGCATGACATTCCAAATGATTATTACTATGCTGATCTCACTGGTAACTGGGATAGTGATGGTGACGGATTTTATGGTGAACGAGGACAGGATAGCGTTGACTTTAATCCCGAGGTATGGGTAGGGAGAATACCAGTAGATACTGGAACAACGGTTACAAATATATGTACAAAGATTCAGAACTTTGAACAAACCGCTTATATGGGTTGGAAGAAAAACGCGATGTTGCTCGGTGCAGTCTATAGTTACCTTAATGAAGACTATTCCGGCAATCCAAGATGGGATGGAGCTGAAGTTCAGGAGCAAGTAAGGACTAATCTCCTCGCGGGTTTTTCTTGTACAACAATGTATGAAAAAGCTGGACTTGCTCCATGTTCCTATACTTGTACATATTCATTGACCAATGCAAATATTATAACACAGTGGGGTAGCACCACTGGCTGGGGCATTGTGAACTGGGCAGCACATGGCTGGTATACCTCTGCTAGTAGAAAGATATGGTCCTCGGATGATAGTGACAACGTCCCAGAAACAGCTGAAATGACATGGCCGATTATGATTCAAAACACGGATTCCACCTCCTTTAATGACAATAAACCTCCTATTGTCTTTGCAGCTAGTTGCTACGTTGAGCGTCCCGAGACATCGAATAACCTCGGTGCATCGCTATTGATACAAGGAGCATCTGCATTTGCTGGAGCTACACGAGTCTCATGGGGTAGCATGGGATGGACACAACCTTCTCATGGGGGACATGGTACTATAAGCTATGATTTCGTTGACAGGATTGCAAATGGCGGTCAAGATTGCGGTACGGCCTTGTACGATGCCAAGTTGTATGTTTATAATAATTATCCGTGGAACGGCTGGTGGGATTATGCCAACATGTATGATTTCAACCTATATGGAGATCCCTCCATGGGCATGAATCTCCAACCTAATACACCTTCTCAACCATCTGGACCTACCTCAGGTTTAGCTGGAAAGTCTTATACATATACAACCAGTACTACCGATCCTACGAGCGACATGGTAAAATATGGTTGGGACTGGGATGGAGACAACACAGTTGATGAATGGGATGACAACGGTGGTAATTATTATACCTCTGGAACAACAATTTCCACAAGCCATGCATGGGGATCCACTGGTACGTTTAATGTTAAAGTAAAGGCCGAGGATTTGTATGGTGGACAAAGCGCTTTCTCGCCTCATTTGACAGTTGTTATCACCACTACTGCGCCAAACAAACCAGCCACACCCTCAGGAGAAACACGAGGTAAAATCGGAACACCGTACCCCTATTCCACAATGACAAATGATCCTGATAGTGATAAGGTAAAGTATGGTTGGGATTGGGATGGAGATAACACAGTTGATGAATGGGATGACAACGGTGGAAATTTTTATGCCTCTGGAACAACAATTACTACTTACCACTCATGGGATACCAAAGGTACGTATGATGTGAAGGTAAAGGCACAAGATCTTTACGGCGGTGAAAGCGTCTGGTCAGATCCATTAGAAGTGACAATGCCGAAAAACAATCTATTCATCAACACGTGGTTCCCATGGTTTTGGCAATGGTTTCCAAGGATCTTTCCAATCATCAGAAATCTATTTGGACTATAAGTGGAACAAAAACCTCTCTCCTTTATTCTTATTTTTCCATAGTATTTTGTGAGATTTTTCAATTCAAATATTTCTAAATTACAATTTGGATCATTAAGGGACGAACTCGTTTATATGAAGGGGGTTTTTAGAAGATTTTCTGGATTACTATTTTTTGTAATTAAAAATATCATATATTATCCATAATGTTTATATCCAAGAAGTATGATAATATAATGAAATGGTAAGCAGGAAAAAGCAACTGGATAAACAAAGAACAGAATGGAGAAGAAAACATAGGACACTCAATGGAAAAATTATTATTTACCCTGAGAAGTCTCCTGAGCACATTAATGCCAGAGCTACTAAATTGTATAACTGGTTTTGGAAAAAAATACTTCTAGAAATAGGGTTGCAGGAAATTCCGGCAATAATTTCTGGCATTAAAAATCAGATTAAAACTGAACAGGATACAAAAAAGATCCAAGTGTATCGAACAATGATTGGGATGGCGGAAGATGCCTATTCGCTCAAGAGATTAGAAGATATTAAAGATTACGACATGGAATTAGAATTAGGAAAGGATCCAGTATATGATTCTGGAGAGGGAATTATCTATAAAGATGGGCAAATATTCACAACTGATTATAATGAAGACGAAGGTAAAATTCTTCTACGCGACATTGAAGGGATAATTGTAAATATGCTATTTTCGGAAGAGAAAAAATAAAAAGATGTGTTGATAAATAATATTTATAAAAAAAGGAATTATATGGAAAAGAACGGATTCGCTTTGGATAATATAAGGGGATTTTAAAAATAGTATTTTGTTTTACTATTGAGAGTTCTGTTTTTCAACCTGTTTGGAATTTTCAATTTCCTCAGCAAGAAGTCTCGAGAAAGCTGGTAAAGCATTTGCAATATCCGTAATGGTGATAATTCCAAATATATTATTGTTCAAAATAACAGGAAGTTTCTTGATTTTATGGTCCCTCATAATCTCTACTGCTTTTTCTACACTTGTTGAAGCGTGTACTGTTTGTACATTCTTGGACATGATCTCTTCCACTTTTGTTTCTTTGGGATCTCGGTGATCAACTATGACTCTTTCAATTATGTCTCTTTCAGTGAGGATTCCTATCACAAATCCCTCTTTCATAACAACTAGCGAGCCAACGCCACGATCTCTGTATATTTTACACGCATCAAACACAGTTTTGTCATTTTCTACGGTGACTACTTCTTTTGACATAATTTCGCTGACAAGCATAATTTCACCACACTTTTCTTGAAACAAATTATTGCTTAATAATACCTTCTATTATTACATTAAAATGTATGTTTTATTAGGATAGGTTTAATTGATACAAATCCAATGCTATAGGGTGGGATTGTTCTTAATTTTATACAATTGTATAAAACTATAAGGGAATAAATGTAATGATAGCTTTTCAAAGTACACGTTAGTAAAAAACTAAACATAACAAATGTTACCAAAAGTTTATTAACTATAACTGCATATTATTATAATAATGGGGGCCTAATGTAAAGGAAACTATTTTTAAGCAAACTATTTTGCATCCTTTCCTCCTCTCCTCACCTGGGCCCCCTCACCAATTACATCTCAGAATAATGGTTTGTACATATTTTATTCTATTTATTTTATAATAATTTCCTCAAAATCTAATGGTCTTTTACCTGGGCTAAAACTATTGAAAAAATATAATATGGTTCAGATGGGGAATGGAGGGAAGGTGATAATAATGAGTAATTCAAAAAATTAAAATTCATTCCCCATTCCAATTACCATATGTACAAGTAAATGGATAAAAATTTATTATATAAAACTTTCTATATAATTTTTGATTTGTATTATCCTTAAATTACTTTCTTCTCAACCAACAATTAAAACTGGAATTCTTTATTAAAAATTTTAAAAAGAATAAATTCTCTAACCGCATCCATGTCTGAATCTAGATAAATGGCTCCAATCAAAGCTTCTAATGAATTAGCAAGGTTCGTGCGGTTTTTTGCCCCATCTTGTTTGATCTCGCCTTTTCCAAGTAGTAGGAAGTTGCCAATACCCAATTTCCTAGCGATGTTAGCTAAAAAATTATTATTTACCCCAATTGATCGCCTACGGGTAAGTTCACCTTCTGAAAAATATTTATTACTCTTATAAAGTTGCTCGGCTACAATAAAATTTAGGATGCTGTCACCCAAAAATTCTAAACGTTCGTTGTATTCAAGAGGAATGTCGGCTTCAAAAGCATATGTTTTGTGGGTTAGAGCCTCTTCTAGCAACCCCTTATCTTTAAATTTGTAACCTACTTTTTCCTCAAGCACATTGAAATTATCTTTTTTCATAAGAAAATAGGAATACAATAACCCTAAATTAATGTATCACTAAAAATTGATATAGTCCAATAATTTTCTACCGATTTCAGGGTCATCAAGCGATTTAATTATTTGCTCTTTGTTCCGAAAAGGCCTGTTTGATAAGATTCTAGTGGCCCTTTTTTTACCAATACCCGGAAGTGCTACAAGGGTTTCCCTAGGTGCTGTGTTTATATCTAAAGGAAAGGGTATTGCTGTTACAGATCTATAGCCGTAATCTATCATTTTTACATCAAAAAATCTATGTAAAGTAAAAACACCAGGAATGCCTACCAGCAAGGGATAGCTACCGATTTGCCTACCAAAAGTTAATTTACCTTTATGGATTTCTGTAAAAACATTTTTAAGAATAGTTCCTAGTGGCAAAATTTTTTTGAGCATGGGTCGCTCTATATTCTCACGGACCTTTCTTTTAAAGCGTTGAAACTCGGTTTTATGTCTCTTAACATTTTTAATGCCAAACTTGAACATCATTGTACCAGGAATTGGTATAACCTGACGGAGATTGATTCTTCTCACAAGAAGGCCGCTATCATATATCTGCATTAAAAAATCGTAATTTAATGCAAAGGTGTTTTTTGTTTCACCTTTGAGTCCACAAACAAAATTCAAACCTGGCAATAATTCTGGTAAACCATTGGCTCCTCTCTTTGAACCAACGTTATTCAAAAGCTTTATTGCAGATAGAACTTCATCAGGGGATGCCTTGAGATTGTTATGATTAATAACTGCAGGGTCGACACTTTCCACTCCAAAAGCTGCAACATCGCCAGGAGTGTGATACTTAATAATACTTTTTGCAATACGCTTGCATTCCTTAGGATATCGAGCAATGATTCCAGGATTTGCATTGTCGATATGCAAGGTTTTTAAACCGGGAGCCTTGGAACGGATTCCTTTAAACAACTTCTCAATCGCAGCAGGATTTGGCTTCGGAAATTCTTGCTCATCTGCACCTTTTGCCATATACGAAAAAATACATGGTTGATTTCCAACTCGAAAATTTCGAATTCCTGCAGTGTAAAGCATACCAACTTCATCAAGAATATCTTCAACAGCTCGAAAACTAGGGATGCCTTTACTCGGTTCGCTGCAAAAAGAGCAGCCACCAACTATGCTCCTTGGGCAGCCTCGATATGTTTCCATCTCTGCAATTAAATAATCAGGAAAAAAAGGATGTTGCCGGACTATCTGTGAACCCTGTACGGCGAAATTTTTAATATCTCCAGGACTGGTTCTACACAGAAACGAGTTCGTTATCTCAGTATCACAGTTATTGCTTAATAGCTCTGATATAACGATTTCTCCATCGCCTTCTGCTATCATATCAAAAACGTCTTCAACAACTTGGGTATCTCTCGCCTTCTTGCCACCGGACAGACCAAAACCGTATCGTGCACCTGGGCCACTTAAGACCTTGATAGGATTGTTTATGATGCCTAGAAGAGATACAAGCTCATTGGGACTTACTGGAAAACCAGAAAAATATTTTCCAGGGACAGACAAACCAGCAATTACGATAAGTAAATCAGATTTAGACAGAATCTTCAGGAGAGACCTGTCGCTACGAATTTGATCTATGGTGCAATAAAAAACATGGGCATGTTTATCGTAAGACCAGACAGCGCCAGCTATATAACGAGGATACGGGCTGATATAAGGTGGAACACCAAGGCAAGTAGGCTCATCAATGTAACCATCGAGTATTGAAACATTTAACATTCTTTTGATTACAACATATCCTGTATTATAAAAAGTTATTGTGATATATATTTTGGTATTTCCTGGGCAGTAACTATTCTAGTCCCAGCATCTGTCTCAAGATCGGAAACATCCAAGGATACCGTTCAAACAACCAACTAAGTAGGTTAAAATTGAAATTGATGGCTTTGTTTTTTGGCATCGTAACTTCTAGTGTTCCCCAGTCGCTTTCCCCATCTTTGTCCATGGCTTTTGCTTTAATGGTATAGGTTCCTTCCTCATACCACGTATGGTGTACATTGAATGGTATGCCTGATGCAATTGGCCCAAGCCAGTCAGTAAAATTACCATCACTCCAGTTTATTATTACCCATATAGCATCACCATCAAATTCTGTTACTGTAATTGTATAGGATAAGTTGACTCCAACTTTACCATGAGTTGGACCATTAATAACTGGTGCATTTGGTGGTTGATTTTCATATTCCCATGGCTCCATCAATGGATACTTGTCCTCATTATCACCACCAGGAATAGCATATGGCGTATCGCCAATGCCATCACCATCCCCATCTGTCCCATTATAATCACTCCAGTAGTTGCCACCAGAGGGATATTCATCGTCCCATTTATTACTTGGACCTCCTCGTTCAAAGACTTGGTTTTCTCCATTATTAACAAAGTTATTATGATGAATTTTATTGAACTCTCCTCCACCCTCGCACATATCTAACATTATACCTACCTCATCGTTTGATATAACATTGTTTGAAACAATTTGATTATAAGCAGACATGATCATGTAAATTCCTCTGTTATTACCTGATATATTATTGTGAGTAATGATGTTCTTGTTATGATGATCCCAACCGGTATGTTCAAAATGGATACCATCATTTGTATTAGAGGTTATATTATTGTATCGAATGATGTTGTTTTCGCTATTTTCTTTACCATTGTATTGTGTTCGAAACATCACACCATTACGGTTCCCAGTGATAATAGTATCTTCTATAACCCCATTTGATACATTGAGAAACACTACTCCATCATTGTTTATTCCACCATCATGAACGTAACAGTTAATAATTGTAAAGTACACACTTGCGTTCAAGATAGTTATGCCATCCTGGAAAGAGACATTTATCCTCCAGTTTTCTATAGTATAGGGATCATTGGATATGCCTGAACCTCCAGTTACGCCGTTTTCGCTGGTGAAATCATCATTTCCATTTATGTAAATCGGGTCATGTGGTGTATATGTGGGAGTGACATATGATTTTTCTACTGTGGTGCCAGTTGATGGAATAACACTCATCCCAAGGAACAATACTATTATGACAATCGCAATTCCATTCTTAGGCAATGTTTTTCGCATAATGTCCTCCCGAATATTACATATATCTATACAGGATATGATATATAAATCTTTACCGGCACCGCGATCAAAGATGAAAAAACGCGTGAAAACCTAGAAAATCTGCATTACTTCAGCACGAAACCTCGTTCAAAATCCGAGGTTTACTAACCTCCTCAACTCCGTCCAAAATTCGAGGCTTAAATTTTTACTCATTGATGAGAATTATTTTATCCGTCTCTCAACCATGACCTTTAAATAGATAAATTTATAATTGGAACTGGTATACGGCGTAAGAATTGGGTGAAAATATGATAAACGCATACATACTATTAACCATGCGGACTGGCGATTCTGGGAAAGCTATTTTAGAAATGAGAAAAATAGAGAATGTAGAAAAAATCTCTGTGGTTGCAGGAGAGTACGATATTGTCGTGAGAGTACAAGTGAAGACCTTGGAAAGTCTTTTAAAAGTTACCAATAAAATTCAAATGATAGATGGTGTGAAAAAAACAACTACGTCAGTCATAGAGAAAGAAATCGCATTATGATAATTAGAAAAAAATATCTTTTTTATGCATTAGCATTTGCATCTTCAATTATTGCTGCATCAGTTTCAGCTATAGATGCTACTATTAGTCAAATTTACATACCTAATCCATGGGCATTTAGTTTTTCATGTTTTATTGTGGGCATAATTATTTCGCTGCTTATTGTCCTAGTTTTTTCTATACCAGTAAAAGGGAGAAGTCTTGGATCTAGAGTTATTGATCCGTCGTTCAAACGACTACGATTAGTGAGAAAAGAGGAGCTGAAATATCACATACCTGCAGCTGTTGGAAATGCTATTCTAACTATTGGCTATCTCTCACTCCTTTCAATTCTAGGAGATCCTTCCACCGTGCTTCCCTTTTCACAAATTGTTATTTTATATTTGATACTTATAGAATCAATTACTGAAAAAAATATGCCAACACTATCAGAAATCCAATCTTCTATTATTGTTACATTCGGTGCAATTCTTGGGTCAATTTCATTAACTGGAACTATTAATCTTGCGTCACTTGCAATCGTATTTTTAGTGGTAAACCCAGCTTGGGTTCTTTTTTCCATTAATCAAAGAAAGTTAAAAATACTCAAAGTTGACAATAGACCAAACGATGCACTAAATATACGATTTTGGAATGTTGTATTCGCGTGTTTATTTACCGCGATACTAGCAATCATATACGATTTTATTGTGGGCGGTAATAATTTCATAGAAGGAATCGCAGCATCCATTAACCACTTTAGTTGGGTTGCATTAACTATGGGAGTTACTTTTTTCTCATATGTATTCTATATTCGCGCTTTAGGAATTGGAAAAGCGAGTGTCACCCAAGCAGTACGAGCATCAACAGTTCTCTTTGCCATTCCATTTTCAATATTGATATCATATTTCAACGTCATACCACCTTTTACGACAGACCCTGTAATGATTTTAATAAAAATTATTGGAACAATTCTAGTGATTCTTGGCATTGTCTCATTTGCACTTGCTTTAGTCAAAGCATACGTTTTCATCAACATTAAACCAGGTTATTCCATTGAGGAAACGATGGACAAACTATGGACCATTTGGGGTGTAACTCGAGTAACCGCAATTGCAGGTAAATATGATTTCATCGTCAAGATACGGACGCGTACGCTGGTTAAGGGCTATGAACAAATCATTCAAAAACTAGAAGAAATCGACGCAATAAAAGACTACAAATGGCAATCCGTTCTCAAGGAATGGGAAAAGATCTAAATCTTATAAGAAAACTATTTTATCGCATTCAATATTCTCTCATTCGAGATTTTCATGATGGACAAAAGATTGGAAAAACTGGCACATATTTTGGTGCATCATTCTCTTAAAATTGAGAAGAATGATCTGTTTATGATTAGCGGGAGCCCTATTACAGCACCTTTGATAACGGAAATATATAAACAGGCGTTAAAAGCTGGTGCTAATCCACATGTGAGGTTAGGCATTGAGGGGCTAGCTGAGATATTCTACAAGAAGGCAACCGAGAAACAACTCAAATATATGTCCCCCCTTGCAAAATTCGAAATTGAAAACATCGACGCTCGGCTTGGCATTATAAGTCCAGAAAATACTAGGGGTATGACAAATGTTGACCCGAAAAAACAAGCAATGAGTAGTGTTGCTAATAGAGAGATACATCAGATATTTCTTGATAGAGCTGCCAAGAAAGAGCTGCGTTGGTGCATCACTCAATACCCAACCAATGCCGCTGCTCAAGATGCCGAAATGTCCCTGGAAGAGTATGAAGATTTTATATTCAAAGCAGCTCATGTGGGAAAAAAAGATCCAATCGGCCATTGGAAACAAGTTTTCAAAGAACAGGAGAAAATTAGAAGGTTGCTGGAGTCAAAGAAAAAATTGCATGTTATAGCAAAAGACACTGATCTAACAGTCTCTGTTGCTGATAGAAAATGGATAAACTGCTATGGGAAAGAGAATTTTCCTGATGGCGAAGTATTTACAGGGCCCATAGAAAATTCAGCAGAAGGCAATATTAGCTATTCCTTCCCTGCATCTCATGGCGGCAGAGAGGTGGATGACATACAGCTCTGGTTTAAGAAGGGCAGGGTTGTTAGGGCAAAGGCATCTAAGGGTGTGAAATTCCTAAATTCTATGCTTGATATGGATAAAGGATCACGAAGGATTGGAGAATTTTCCTTTGGCACGAATTATGGCATTAAAAAGTATACAAAAAACACTTTATTCGATGAGAAAATCGGAGGCACTATCCATATCGCAGTTGGTAGCGGATATCCTGAAACAGGGAGTAAGAACAAATCAAGCCTGCATTGGGACATGATGTGTGATTTACGTAAAAATGGCGAAGTCTATGCTAATGACGAGCTCATTTATAAAAACGGTAAGTTTTTGAATATATAATTTTAAACACAGCCCAATTATCTGGAAATATTTAAATATAAAACTTAATATAACAAATTATAAAAATAAAAAATAATTAAAAAAAATTTTAATCGGGAGGAAACGTCAATGAAGGATAATTACAAAATTAAAAACTTGTTAAAAGCAGTTATAGTTATAACAATCGCATCTGCATTTATGATGCCTGGTTCAGCGACTTTTTTCAATGTAGAAAAAGAATATTTGGAAAAAAATATGGCTTCCTCAGGGATGCCCGGCATAATATATGTAGATGATGACAACACAGATGGCCCCTGGGATGGAAGCATAGATTACCCTTATCAATTTATACAGGATGGAATTGATAATGCACTTAATGGTAACAGAGTCTATGTTTTTAACGGAACCTATTACGAAAATATCGTTATTTTCATATCCATATTCTTGGAAGGCGAAGATAAGGACAGTACCATTATCAATGGTGAAGGGCAAGGAACTGTGGTTAAAATCACAACTGATCTAGTAACCCTAACCGGGTTCACCATAAAAAACAGTGGCAGCAGTCCAAATAATGCTGGCATTTCCGTTAACTCTGAATGGAACCTTATTAAAGTAAATAATTTTGTAGACAACAACTACGGCACTCGATTGGTAAAATCAAATAATACAATATTATACAACAATTTCATGAATAACAACCAACATGCCTATGACGAATGCAGCAATACATGGAATGATTCTTCTCCAGGTGGAGGCAACTTTTGGGATGGCCACATTGGTGAAGACGATAATGAAGACGGTATTATTGATGCACCATATGATATAACGGGCCATAGCAACAAGGATTGGCGTCCATTACTCCACATTTATGGCTCAGTTATAAATCTAGATACACAGGACGTCTTTCTAACAATTAAAAGCGCGATAAATGATTATGGTACCTATGATGGACATACAATTTATGTTAAAAACGATGTATACTATGAACATTTAGTTATCGACAAAACAATAAATCTGATTGGTGAAAATAAGGAAAAAACTATAATTGATGCGCGAGGATTTGGTAACGTAGTAAAAATCTATTATGACCAGGTAGCTTTTTCTGGTTTCACCGTTCAACATAGTGGAAGTGAGCTACATAACGCAGGAATGGTAGTGGATTCGGATGAAAATAACATAACCGAAAATATACTGGAATATAACTATCATGGAATCATTCTATGTTCATCTGATGATAACGTTATCTTGGGAAACATTATTCAAAATAACGATTGGAATGGAATCTATATAAAACATTACTGTAATAGAAATACCATTTTAGAAAATACCATTGAAAACAACAATTATGCAGGTATCGCCATAACTGGTTCTTCCCAAAACGAGGCGTACCATAACAATTTCATAGGGAATAGACATAACGCATATGATGATTCTAACAATATATGGGATGATGGCTATCCCTCGGGTGGGAACTACTGGGATGATTATGCAGGGAAGGATTGTGACGGCGATGGAATAGGAGATAAACCATATATAATTCCTGATGGAATAAACAAAGATAGATATCCTCTAATGGAACCTTACATCAGTACCGACACAATTCCACCCTACGTAGAAATCATTTCACCACAGAACGGATTATATATTATGAACCTTAGGCTGCTACATCGTATAATCAGACAAAGAACAATAATTTTTGGACGCATTACTATAGAAGTTGAGGCATCAGACTATCAATCCGGAATTGAAGGGGTTGCTTTCTACCTAGATAACAATCATAATCCAGAAGAAACAGATTATATTGAACCATATAGCTGGACTTGGACTAGAAAGTCCTTCTTAAAACACTGGCATGTCGTTAGAGCTGTTGCGATTGACAGGGCTGGAAACTACAACAGCGATGCAATATTAGTTCGAAAGTATTTTTAATCAAACACTTTTTCTCTCATCCTTTAAATATATAAAAGAATAGGCATATTATTAGTAAGTTTTAATAAAAATAGTTGAGAAGTTGTTACTCAAAAAAACCTATAAATAAGGTTTTTCATTATCTTTATTACTATGTGTGGCATTATAGGCATTATAGGGGGAAAACCAGTTTCTCGTCTCGTCTATCATGGTCTGTTTTCTATACAACATCGTGGTCAATCATCTGCTGGCAAGCTGACATATGATGGAAATATCCATGTGACAAAGGAGGCTGGGCTGGTAAGGGATGTTTTTAATGATGAAAAAAAGATTGATACATCCGGGAATGTTGGAATAGGTCATACACGATATTCCACTGCAGGATTGGATGATATCGAGTCTCTAAAGCGCAACGCGCAACCTGAATACCTGGTAAATCCCTTCCTTGCAGCTGTTTTTAATGGAAATATTTATAATTGTTCAGAGATGGTCAAGAAAACAAAACGTAAGCCACGGACAGATAGTGATATCCAGTGGCTACTTTTGCCTATGGCTGATAACCTGTACAAAAAGGAGCTGAAGGTTAATGCAATTTTTAACGCGTGTGAAACAGTAATGCATCAGGTTAAAGGTAGCTATTCGGCATTATTCCTTGCCGACTCCGGTGAGAATCCGTTTCTTTTTGCAATGACTGATCCCTATAAGATTAGACCACTAGTCCTTGGAAAATCAAATGGAATGTACTGTATTGCCTCAGAGACACGAGTATTTAAGAAGATCAATTTTGAATATGTTAAAGAGATACCTGGAGGGACTGTAATTGCTATAGACAAGGAGGGAAATGTTTACGAAAAACATATAATAAGTAAACCAGAAAAACCATGTATGTTTGAGTTTGTATATTTCGCCAAGCCTGACTCTCGCATTAACGGCCAATCCATCCATAATGTCCGTGTCGATATCGGTCGTCAACTCGCAAATGAGCATCCAGTTGAAGCTGATATCGTTGTCCCAGTTCCTGAGTCGGGAAGACACTATGCCACTGGCTACACAGGAGAATCCGGCATACCTTTAGATGAAGGGTTGATGAAAGATAAAGCTGAACGCTCTTTTATCCAGCAGACGCAGGAGACTAGAGATAAGGTTGTCGAAGAAGGGTTATCTTTCCTCCGTTCTGTTCTCCAAGGCAAACGCATTGTCTTGGTTGATGACTCTATTGTACGCGGGACAAATATTCGGAAACTCGTACGCGGAATAAAAAACGCAGGAGCCAAACAAATTCATATACGAATAGGCTGTCCGCCACTCGTTGCCCCCTGTTATCTAGGCATAGATATGCGTAGTAAAAAGGAGTTTATCGCTCGCGACAGCAACGGCGAGATCAAAACCGGGGACGCTATCGCCAAGGAGATCGGCGCGGATTCGCTAGCGTATATAAGCATGGAAGGGCTTCAAAAGGCTATAGGATTTGACATATGCCGTGGCTGTATAGATTTCCCAAACGGGTATCCAGTTGAGATGCAAAAAGATGTCATGAAACTCTTTAGACATGATAGAAAAGGCATACGAGCTTATGAATGTATGTAGAAATCATTATCCTTCCATATTGAAAGATGAGATCATGATTGAAATTACCACTGGAACAATTGAAGAGCAAATTATAAAAATTTTGCAAAAAACCTATCCAATAACTGTATCTGATGTCGAGAAAAAACTTCATATTTCAAGGAAGATGATTTTGAGAGTTTTACAAAAATTTCAAGTAAAAGGCATAGTACAACTAGAACCTCTACCGGACAAAATATATATCAGATTGTCAAGGAACGATTTCAGATTCGTAGGTAAAAAAAGACAGAAAAAATTCATAAAACATCATACCGGAAAGAAGAGAGAAGAACCAGGTGAATATGAAGGTATAATGTTTTCCTAGAAAAAACCAATTTTTTCCTTGTTGAAAAAATTTACAGCAATAGAAAAAAAAGATAAACTAATAAATTGTTCCGGAATAAAACAAGATTTAAAATGAAATAGATATTACTTTGTACTGTGGAAGGAGAGCTATGGAGGTATCCACTTTAGATACTGCTGAGAAGGCAAGTAAAGCACCCGCGCTCAATGGAAAGCCGAAAATTGCCTATTTCTCCATGGAAATTGGGTTAGACAAACAGATACCTACTTATAGCGGCGGGCTTGGTATTTTAGCTGGTGACACCTTAAAATCATGTGCAGATCTAAATGTCCCAATTGTAGGAATTACACTGCTTTCCGAAAATGGATATTTTTATCAAAAAATTGACGAGGAGGGAAATCAGATTGAACTCCCAATTAATTTTAATATCAATGATTTTCTTACGTTGCTTCCAAGCAAAACAAATGTGATGATTGAAGATAGAGCAGTAAGCATTCGTATCTGGCATTACCTAGTTAAAGGAATAAGCGGATATATAGTTCCAGTTTTTTTTCTGGACACGAATCTTGAAGAAAACAATGAATCGGACAGAGAGATTACGAAATATCTATATGGCGGTGATGAAAAATATCGTCTTGCTCAAGAAATTGTTCTTGGCATTGGCGGGGTTAGGGCAATTCGCTCGCTTGGCTATAAAACAATTGATAAGTACCATATGAACGAAGGTCACGCTGCTCTCGGCACCCTTGAACTTTTTCGAGAATTAAAAAATATTGAAAAAGTCAGAGAACAATGTGTATTTACAACGCACACTCCAGTTGCTGCAGGTCATGATCAATTTGATTTATCTTTTGCGCAACCTATGTTGGGAGATATGTTACCTGATCCTGTTCTTGATAACGTTACGTTTGAAAACAAATTAAATATGACTAGACTAGCCCTTTTTTTTAGTCACTACGTTAATGGTGTTGCAAAAAAGCACGGCGAAGTCTCACGATCAATGTTTCCCGGTTACTCTATAGATTCCATTACAAACGGTGTTCATACACCTACTTGGGTTTCGGAACCATTTCAAAGATTATTTGATAAACATATGACAGGTTGGCGTTCTGATCCCTACATACTTAGAGCCACGTTTAGCATCGAGAAGCGTGAGGTATGGGCTGCCCACATGGAGGCAAAAAAGACTCTCATAGATTTTGTCAACAACAGATACAAAGTCGGTATGAACTATGATCATTTCACTATAGGATTTGCTAGGCGACAAACCGCATACAAAAGACCTGATCTGTTGATTTCTGATCCAGAAAGACTTAAGCATATTGCTGAAAAAACAGGACCTATCCAGATCATATATGCTGGAAAAGCGCATCCCAAAGATGGATCAGGTAAAGAAACTATCAAAAAAATTTTTGATTCTATGAAGGCAATAAATGGGAAAATAAAAATTGCCTATATCCACAATTACGATATGACGATTGGAAAAATGATGACTTCGGGTGTGGATCTCTGGCTGAATACACCTCGAAGACCGAGAGAGGCTTCAGGAACCTCCGGGATGAAAGCTGCCCATAACGGAGTCCCACAGTTCAGTACGTTAGATGGTTGGTGGCTGGAAGGATGTGTCGAAAACATAACAGGATGGGCAATAGGACCAGAAAAGACAGAAGAGGAAGAATCTGATGATGAAATCGATAGAAATGATCTTTATAACAAACTTGAAAATTGGATAATGCCAAAATTTTACAATGACAGAGATAATTGGATAAGAACTATGAGAAGTTGCATAGCAATAAACGCGTCATTCTTTAATACAAACAGAATGATTCAACAATACGTTCTAAACGCCTATTTTATGTAGTAAAATATTCTCATATTTTGGAGATATGTTCTCAATATCCTCTATCCACGAGCGAAGTATTTCTGCTACACTCCATGCCTGTGTTATACATCCCCGTGGAAGGTGAGGGGGATCTCCATCAAATATTTCACATATAGAACCGTCCCAATTATCGCCAAAAGCGTCAAACATTGGTTTTAAAAAATTCTGAAATGCAAATTCTCTCCATGCCAACTCATGATTCTTTGTTTTAACGAACGCTTTGATAAATGGCCCCATAAGCCAAGGCCATACCGTACCATTATGATAAGCGATATCTCTGTTATAATCACCAAGATATGTTCCTTTGTATCTTGGATCATCTGAAGATAAAGTTCGTAACCCAAAGATAGTAAGCAAATTTTTTTGAACATCATTAACTATCTTTTCTTGCAACCCTTTATCTACCACAGAAAAATCAAGAGAAACAAGAAAGATTTGATTAGGTCTAAATGACAAATCTTTGGCATCAATAACATCGTATTGCTTTTCAAACTGTTTATTAAAACTTTTTTTTACTTTTTCTGCTAGGTCAGAATATGTGTCTTCCTTATTCAATATGTTTGCTAGATTGCCCATTATTCTAAGTGCATTGTACCATAAAGCTTGAATTTCAACTGCCTCTTTTGAACGAGGCGTAGGATAGTAATCTCCAATTTTTACATCCATCCAAGTAAGCCCCTCCGCATGACTTATTAGAAAATCATCGTCCATGTGAATATCGTTCTCAGTTCCATTTTTGTAGCTATCAATAATAGAATGTAATATTCTCCATACCTCTTCGAGAAAGTTTAGATCATTTGTATATTTCAGATATTGGTATACTCTATCTACAAACCACAATGAAGCATCTACTGTATTATATACTGCTTTGGCATCTCGATCCATAAATGCATTTGGAAGTAGGCCGTTTTTACAGTACTCGCCAAAACTTAAAAGCGTTTGTTTTGCATCATCAAACCTCTTTGTAACAAGTGCAATTCCGGGTAGTGATATCAGCGCGTCCCTGCTCCAATCGCCAAACCAATGATAACCGGCTACAATCGATTTTTTAATACCTTTTTTTACAACAAAATTATCAGTTGACAAAACAAGTTTTTCAAACTTACTTGGAAGATCTGCTCGTTCAAGTAATCTCTTTTTCCTTTGAATCTCATGCAAATAAATTTCTGAAGGGTTACTATCTACATTATTTTCGAGTGTAAAAATCAGGTAATATTCACTAAAACTCTTGATAGTTTTATGAAGTTCACCAATATGAACACTATTATCTATCCAAGAATCGTTTCTTTCGCGATCCTTTTTATAATGAAATTCCGCCCAGTAATTTGCTGGTTTATAGATAGAATCTCTAAGTATAATTTTAAGTGTTTTATCTATGTTGCTTGGTTTTATACGAACACCATGTTCAAAAAAGTCCTGTTTGAATGATATAGATCCTTGTTCAGTTGTATCATAAAAATGTCTGGAATTTATGACAGGACTATGAATAACTGATATTGGTTTGTCTGTTTTAATTTCATATTTAACAGATGTAGTATTTTTTTGATACTCCATAAAAATCGTTTTTTTGAGTTTTACTCCTTCCATATCATAAAGAAGTGAGGGAAATACATCAAAAACAAATCTACCTTTGTAGTCTCTTAAATCATGAACTTTATTTTCAAAAGTGATTCTATCGTATACATTTGATACAAACATCCATCTTCTCGTCGGCGGGGTCAAACTTGCAACCAATAAACCGTGGAACTTTCTGATATTATCGTTAGAATGAGTTAAAGAAGCGTAGCTTCCAAGACCGTTCGTAACTATCCATTCTCTCATAATCCACTATGTGTCCTCACTATATCAATGTACTTTCTGCTTCAAATCTTGGAGGATATTCATATAATTAATAAAACCCTCGTAAGGAGCATCATACGGACTAAAATATGCATGAACGTTACCATCTTCAAATCCTTTTGTAGAAACATAATAGAAATGGTCGGAGGTTTGAAGTAACCGCCAAACATACAATAAATCTTTGTCACCACGTTCTTTTATCCTTTGTCCTATATCTTTTAATTCATTAAAACATGCAATCTGCATATCGTTACCGAGCCAAGTAGACACGTCACGATCTTCATCAGCCCATGATATCGCCCAAGGGACATCAATCTCGCCAACTGGTTCATATCGCTCAACTGCTTCACTGACAGTAACAAAATCAAGGTTTTTATAACGCAATACCTCTCCAGGCAAATGTCTTATAAAATCAAAAATACCTGTTTCTGTCCACTGATGTTCTCCAAATGTTTCGTAATCTATAAACAAATTAATAATGTCTCCTTCACAACAGGATAGCCAATGCGCATATTTATGTGCTGTTAAAGGAAAGCCGGGCCAACCATGCGCTGAAAATCTAAAACCAACATCATCACTCAGTTTATAATGTCGTAAAAACACTTTGAGGTTAGTATTGACTGGTTTGTACATAAAATTCGGTGAACGCCACCCTAAAATCTTTTCCGTTCCCTCAGTAATAATGCCTTTGTATCCTAACTCCTCGATTTTTTTGGCGATACGATTATCATAGATTGCTTCAGTATTTCTAAAAACCTTTGGTTGATAACCAAATACCCTATTGATCATCTGGCGATGCATCTTTACCTGTTCTTCAAATTCATCTAGATTATCGAATAATGCAGATAATGAATGGAAGTAGGTCTCCTCAATTAAATCAACGGCACCTGTTTTAAACAATTCTTTAAAACTATCAAGAACTGTAGGCACAAATCGCTCACAATATTCAACAAATGTTCCAGTTAGACTAAACGATATTCTAAATTTACCATCAAAATCATGAATTAAATCAAGCAGCAAATTGTTTGTTGGAAGATAGCTTTTTTTCGCTACTTTCTCAAATATCTGTTGGTTCAGTTTATGGTTAAAATAAGTGGAAAATGAATCATTTTTCTCCCCAATATTAAATACAGAAAAACGGTTTAACCTCATTGGTTGATGGACTTCGAAATAGAAACATATTGATGTCATTACGCTATTCCTCTGTAGACATCAACTGTCTTTTCAGCAACCCGATCCCACGTAAATAATTCAATTTCTTGTTTTGACTGTTCACTCATTGTTTTCCTTAGAGCGTCATATCTTAACAATGCGATTATTTTGTTGGCCATCTCGTCTGTATCCCAAAAATCAACTTTTAGACAATTACGAAATACTTCAGACACGCCTGCTGTTTTTGAAACAATTGTCGGAGTTCCTGCGGAAATAGCTTCAAGTGCAGTTATACCAAATGGCTCACTTACGGAAGGCATAACATAAATACTAGAAATTTTGTAGATATGCTTGACCTCTTCTTCAGTAAGCTTACCAGTGAATATAACTCGATTAGAAATTCCAAGGTTTATAGCTTGACTTATCAGGTCAGGGAGCATGTCTCCAACACCAGCAACAACAAACCTTGTATCTTCATGCTTCAGAACCTTTTTTGCTGCTTTGAGGAAAAATTCTGGACCCTTTTGGATAGTTAATCTGCCTAAAAATAATACAATTTTCTTTTTTTCACTCTCCCCAATTGGGTATACGGCATTATGTACTACAGTTATCTTATCAGGATTTATACCGTATTTTTCAACAATAACTCTCTTCGTGAAATGACTAACTGCAATTATCTTATCTGCTTTTTCCATTCCTTCTTTTTCAATGCTGATAAACCAATCGTTGGGATAAAGCCAACCTGATCTATCATACTCAGTTGAATGAACAGTAAGAACGAGAGGGGCATCCAATTTTTCTTTCAATACAACTCCCGCTTTCATTGTTAACCAATCATGACAATGAACAAGATCATACTTTCCGTTTACTTTCCGAACTAAAAGATCATTATATCTATAAACAGCTTCAAAAAATTGACCCGCAAGTTCTTTATTACCGAGGCGATCATAAGGAAATATTTCAGTTTCTCCAACCTCTTTTATAACTAAATTATCCTTATCACTTTTTAAGCTATGTTTGGTTTTCGGCATATAGAAATCTATAGATACATTTTTATCGGCAAGACTACGAGTGAGCCCATAACAATGGGTACCTAAGCCACCCACCTTAAAAGGTGGGTATTCCCATCCGATCATCGCCACTTTCATTATCCTTCTTCCTCACCTAAAGGTACTGTCTTCATAGCGGACAGATTGAGCAATTATGCTAACTACATCTCTCCTTTCTACTCTTGGACAGACTAGTATCAATCTTTCTGCTCCAGCAAGGCAACCCGTTAGCTGTAAAACCTACTTTTATCTATAAACTTTTCGTTTTTTTATACCGTCTTTTTAAAAGGTTACTATACAGTAACCTCTCGCTCATTTACAATACGACTTAATAGTATTTATATTTTACATTTCTGAAATAATGGTTTTAACTACTAACTAGTTAAAATATGCTTTTTTAGAATATAATTATCTAAAATCCATAAAATCGCTGCTGTGAAACATCAGTTTTTTGTCGCTGTCACCCAACGGTACAAAGTAGTTGGGTGTGATTACAGAACCATCCAAACAACGCAGCAGTGGAATGGAAATGTAACTCATATCGCGACAGATGTTTGATACCGTGGTTGTCCTCTTATTCATATCTTGACATTTCGTCTATTCGATCAGAGAGGGACCCTAACCGATATCAAATGTTACCTTGACCTTGCGTCTCCAATCACAAATCATGAAGCTCTTCGAATCAAGGCATAAAAAATTATGATAAAAGTTCTTAATTAAAGTTTCGCCTTTTTTTATCTATATTTGTTAATTTCATTTCTAAGAGATAAAGCTTTATTCCTAGAGATCTCTGAAAAATCTTCATCATTTCCAGCAAAAATTATGCCCCGAGAGGAGTTAATAATTGCCATTTCACCCTTGTTGTTTGTCCCTTTCTTCACAGTATTTTCAACGTCTCCCCCTTGTTTACCAACTCCAGGGATAAGTAGGGGGATATGGTCACCAAGAATGGTGCGGATTATTTTTAGCTCACCAGGGTAGGTTGCACCAACGACTGCACCGCAATTATCATTTTCATTCCACTCTTTAATTTTCTTAGCGACGATTTGATAGAGTGGTAGAGATGATACATTAAGGTCCTGAAAATCAACCGCTGACGCATTGGACGTTCTACAAAGAATAAAACTACATTTATCTTTATACGCCAGAAACGGAGTCACACTATCTTTACCCAAATACGGATTAATCGTTACTGCATCGGCACTAAATGTTTCAAATAACGTTTTAGCATATTTACATGCAGTATTGCCAATGTCATTGCGTTTTCCGTCCAAAATGACAACAATGTCCTTGGGTATGTATTCTATTGTTTTTTCTAATAAATCAATACCATTTTTTCCAAAAACTTCGTAAAAAGCCATATTCAACTTATATGCACAAACAATATCTTTTGTGGCATCGATAATAGATTTGTTGAAATCTAAAAATGGATGTTTACTTGATTCAAACAGAGATTTAGGTATTTTATCCTCATCTATGTCTAAACCTACACACAGTAGGCTATTGTTTTTGTGAGAGGTGCCCATAAACTTTTGTTTAAAGTTCATACAACTCTATGCAAATAGAATTTCGTATATAAAAAGATATTATCCAGTTAGTTATTTAACGTCTAGTTAAATACAAAATCTAGATGGAAATAATATACGGAGTTTGTTCTTGGGGACTTGGGCATTCAACACGTTCATTACCAATAATAAGGAAATTGATTAAGGAAAACAACAATTTAACCATAATATCAAACGGTAGATCCTTAGAACTATTAAAAAAGGAAATTGGGGAAAAAGCCCTTTACATAGATATACCTGACTACCCAATGTTACTATCGGAAAATACACGACAGTTTATGGCAAAAAGTGTAATTTACTGGCCTTTATTTATTAAGCGAATAGAGTCTGGTTTGCTTAAACTTTCAAAATTACTAAAAGAAAAAAAATATGATCTAATAATTTCTGATGCCCGATATGATATGTATAGCAAAGAGATCCCCTCTTTTTTTATCTCTCATCAGATACGGATTATGAATCCGCTTCGAATAAAGATGTTCGAATCTGGCAGTGAATTATTCAACCTCTTTTTTTTCAAAAGATTCTCTGGAGTATTAGTACCAGATTATAAAGAGGACAGTCTATCTGGAGATTTGTCTCATAATCTAAAAAAAATTGATGAGAATAAGATTCACTATATCGGCGCTCTTTCTGATTTTAAAAAAAGGAAGATGAAAAAAGATATCAATTATTTGATATCAATTTCTGGTCCTGAGCCGCAAAGGAGTATTTTAGAGGAAAAATTATCAACACAGGTTCGAGATTTAGATGGAAATATTGTAATGACTTTAGGAAAAGCAGAGAAAAACTCTAGAGTAGATAGGAAAAACATTACCACTTACTCATTTCTAACAAGAGAGAAAAGAGAGGAGCTTTTGAATAGAGCAAAAATTATTGTTTCACGCTCTGGATACTCTACAATAATGGACCTTGCGATAATTAATTCAAAGGCTTTGCTGATTCCTACACCCGGTCAAGTAGAGCAAGAATATCTGTCAGAGTATCATAACAAAAAAGGTACTTTTTATTCAGTAAATCAAAACAAAATTAACTTAAAAAAAGATAACGAAAATGTAAAAAAAACCACGGGTGTTACTAGAAATTGTGATGTAAATAGGACGGTAGAGAATGTCATGAACGTAATAAATTCAAATACATAATGTGTATTATGACGTATTTAAATATTATAAACGGTATACGAGTGAGGGCGAGTGAGAGATGGCTATGAAGATTATACCAAAACCCTGTGAACTAATAAAAAATTGGTGTTTCTGGTTAATTGTAATCACATTTATAGCTATAATTTTAAGATCACTCCCCGCTTGGACGAATGCTGCATGGGGTTGTGATTTTGGGATATATTATGGCCTCACAAACTCTCTTGTAGACAATAAGGATTTGTTTAACCCATATTATGGCTGGGGTGGTTCCTATCAATATTTCCCAGTTTTATATGCTGTAACTGGAGTTGCGCATTGGATTACAGGTATCGATGTTTTAACGATCATGCCTAAAATTGCACCTATTTTTGGTGGTCTTTCCGTACTTATTTTTTACTTTGTTGTATACAAATTATTAGGCGATAGAAAAATGGCTCTCCTTTCAAGTCTTTTTCTTGCAGTTCTGCCATTTCATGTTTATCAGACGAGCCATGCTTCACCTTTGACCATCGGTCACTTTTTCATGATGCTTTCTATTTATCTTTTCATTAAATTCAGAGAGGATGTGAGATTTATAATCCCTCTCTTTATTTCAACAATTCTACTCATTATGTCTCATCATCTTACAACATATTTTTACCTGATTTCCCTTATTTCAATTGTATTTGTTGAAAACGCAAGTAAAAAGGAGTGGACACCTTCACTAAATAAAGATGTTTTGTACATATCGGCAACAAGTGGTCTGATTTTTTCATATTGGATTTTTATTGCCACACCAGTTTATGAGAGCTTTATGAGAGTTGGACTAAGAGTGGGTCCTATAAGCATAAATTCCAGTTACACAATTATTTTATTTTACATATTGTTCTTTTCAATGTTTGGAATTATCTGGTTAAAAAGAAGATATAATTTATTCGTTATCAAGGATAAACCTACCGCTAAATCTGCCATTGTAAAGTTTTCTTTAACACTAGTTATAATTTTAACAACCATGGGTGTCTTTTCTGTAGTTAAACTACCGTGGACAAACTTTAGTTTCACTCCTTTATCGATCATCTATTCACTGCCATTGACTCTTATCTTTGCATTTGGAGTGGCAGGCGTTAGATATACCAGATTCATACCAAATGGGAGTTTTATTAGAGGGTGGCTCCTAGCAATTCTTCTGTCATTAGTATATGGTGTACTAACAAACAGCTCAACCATACTGCCACATAGACATTTTGAATACATTATGGCACCTCTCAGTATTATCTCATTATATGGCATAAGAGGAATTTTTTTGAACCTAAACTACGAAAGAATTTCCAAATTTACTGATAGGTTTCGTCATATCAAAAAACCTTCTCTTTATTTCTTTAAAAAATCGAGTCTCTTACAAAAACGCCAACCTCTATATATCGCTGTAATCCTCTTGCTCGTAACTGCAAATGCAGTGTCTGTTTATCCTTCTCATGTAGCATTAAATGCATCATATGAAGCTATAACAGATGAAGACTTTGCAGTCATAGAATGGATGGGTGAAAACTACAATAAAAACGATTGCGTTATAGCTTCAGATCATCGACTGGCAAGGGTTACAGAGGCAGTTGGATTTAACACTACTTTAGATGAATCAAGCATTGTCTGGATCTCTGAGAATTTTACTGATTGTTTATATGAATTAGAAGGAATAGGTAAAAACCACAGTAGAATCACTCATGTTATAATAGATGACATAATGAAAGATAAAGTAGTACATGTAGGCTTTGGACAAATATTCTATATGACAAATGAATCTTATGAAAAATTTTCATACCAACCTTTTGAACTTGCTTATAGAAACAAAACAATTAATGAAAATATGGAGGAGGTTCACTGGGCAGAAATATATGAAATTAACTGGACGTATATTGAAAAATACCTCAAACATCCTCTTGAATAATCTTTGATACAATGAATATAGCAGAAATAACAACATATAGAGAGGGGGGAGCATACACACACGTAGCAGAACTTGTAAAAGGAATCAAGGCAAATATACTGATTATCTCGGGCAATACAAAAAAATTAGGTTACCATGAAGAAGACGGTCTAACATTTTTTCATATACCAGCAAAATTATCGATTTGGGATTGGTATTTCATAAATTCAATAGGATCATATAAAAAAGTAGAAAAGATTCTAAAAAAACATAAAATAGATTTAGTACATATTCATGGACCGCTTTTTACGTTTTGTGATGGACTAATAAGAAAAATAAAAACACCTCGAATTATGACTATACACTATATCCTAAAATTTAAAGGAAATAGAATATTGACATTTTTATATAATAGATTTATAAGATGGATAACTCGATATGTTGCAAAAAAAGTTGACAAAGTTATCTGTGTCAATGAAGAACACATACCAATATTTACTAGTTGGGGGATTGAAAGAAAAAAAATAGTATTTATACCAAATGGAATTAACACAGAAAAGTTTTCACCTGGAAAATCAGATATAAAAAGAAAACTAAAATGCAAAAATATGGTGATTTTCTGGGGAAGATTAAATTATCAAAAAAATGTTCAAACTCTATTAAAAGCATTCAATAAAATAAAGATACCAAATACAAATCTGGTAATAATTGGTAGAGGCTCCGAGGAAAAAAAACTGAAGGCGCTAGCTAACAAAAATGAAAATATAGTTTTTACTGGTTATCTTCCAGATGATATCTTGCTAAAGTATGCAAGAGGTGCAGACATAGCGGTTCTACCATCAAGAGGAGAAAGCTGGGGTTTGGTGATAGGGGAAGCAATGGCATGTGGGCTACCAGTAATAACATCAGATGTGGGAATAGCAAAAAAACTTATTGGAGAAGATCGAGGCATAATTCTTAAAAAAAATAATGAAGATGAAATGACAGAAAAGATTGAGTATTTATTAATTAATAAAAAATTAGCAGAGGAGATGGGGAAAAGAGCAAGAAAGTTTGTAAAGGATAAATACAGTTGGGATATTATATCGAAAAAAACAGGGGATTTATATAAAACCGTGATTAAACAGAAGAAAAACACAATGCAAATTCAGGAATGATTCCACTTAAAAATATAGGGGCTTAAAGAGGAAAAGAGTGAAAACGGTGATGCAAAAGCATCGGTTGCGAAATACTGGTACCAGCCGCAACTTCTATCACATTTTTTCATATTCTGCCTTGCTTGTTTTGCTTCATGTGATTTTAAAAAATCCATAAATGATTCCTCAGTAAAATTATAGATTCTTTTACCCACAGTTCTGCACGGATAAAAAAGACCACCATCAGAGTCGATAATTATTGAAGATGTGGAACACCCATGTGGCTTGTTAATATTATTCAAAAATCCCTTTGGTGTAGTAATAGTGTTTTTATATATATTTTTTAGACGAGTAATTTCATTACTAAATTTCCTAGAGTCTGGATAATAATCATCTGTTCCATCAAGGTGACATGCCGGCATAACAACTGTTCTTGCTCCCACTTCATGCACTCTTTTAACTTTTTCTTCGATAGCGGATAAAGTGTCTTTTGTAACCACGATCTGTATACATATCTCCGGACCATAACTTTGAAATTCTTCTAATCTGTTAAAAAAATTTAGATTCTCATGTCCTTCGTCAATACTTATATGAAGATAGTCAATATGTTTACCGTATTCTTCCATGGGTCTCTTATCTAGCAAATTTCCGTTAGTAGTAAAAAAGAGATAAAAGGGTTTTTTATAGGCATAGTCGAGAATCTCACCTAGATCTTTTCTAACAAGGGGGTCCCCGCCCTCAATGCTTAAGACAACAATACTGGAGTCGGCTATATTATCTAAAACTTTAAAAACGTCTTCTTTAGAGAGATCTGGTGTTTTCTCCATCCATACATTACAAAAATTGCATTTGAGGGAACATTTGTGGGTTACTTTAAATGATGCATAAAATGGATAGATGTTTTCTCCTGCAAAATAATTTGAAAAGGCATATTCTGCCGTTTTTAAATATTTTTTAAGAGGTAGTTTCTTCATTGATTCACAGTGGCGGTGAAGTAATAGCTTATTGCACATAAGTTTTTTTATTTAACAGTATGAGTGTTTGTATATGAATTTGAAATTACCTTATTTCTAGTTTTTTGAGGTGGGATCCATATCTCGGTTTCTTTTTATTCCAACTCAAAAAATCAAGGCTTGTTAGTTCTAGCAGATATTAATTATTTTTCTTCATCCGGAACCTATGCTATTAGTGAAAGGACAATTAATAAGTCAAGAGAGAGATATTTAAGTAAGTCTGTTCGGTGTCATCTTCTAGTTCTCCACAAAACTCCAACTTTATTGAAAATTTAAGGAGTTATAAAAAGATTAGGAATATTCTTTTAAAAAGTACCATTTTAGGCTTTTAATATAGGAAGGAGGAAGCAGTGAGGTGGTGAGGAGATTTCAAAAAATCTCGCGCTATCGCCCTTCCCAGGTATATATTAGGGTTGTAAATATATATATTTTGTTATACAATTGAAATTATAATGGGATTACATTCTAAATATGGGGATAAGGTGAAAACATCCTTATAACATTTATAGAGAGGAGCATATGCGCTTTTAAGTAAAAGTTATTCCCATTTTCAATCTCTTTTTTATTCTTCTTAAAACCAAGGATTGGTTTTATAAATAAATAGATGATATTA
>CP070798.1:303965-333391 GCA_020343515.1 Thermoplasmatales archaeon
TTTTGTAGTTGTTTGAATTGTTCCAAGGATGGTTTTAATGCTTCTTTTAATTGTATGGAAGGTTGTATTGTTTTTTGTAGTTGTTTGAATTGTTCCAAGAATGGTTTTAAAGCGTCCTGTAATTGTTTATAACTTTGTATTGTATTTTGAAGTTGTTCAAATGGTATAGAGTGTAACTTTACCCTGTCTTGTAGATCTCTAAATCTACGTATGGTTTTTTCCAATTGTTGGACTGGTACTCCAAAGATTTTCGCCGACTCTTGCAACTGTTTTGTCCAATCGTGATATTTTTTTATGTCATACTCTGAGTCTAGATCATCTTTTTGAATTTTTTTAGCTCTTTTTTTACTTTTTTCTTCGATAATATCAGCCCTCCTACCCGCTGCAAAAATAACTCGATTTACACCATCTTGTATTCTTTCTGTCTTTAAAATCCGAATTTTTTCAATTTCCTTAATATTGTTTAAATGAGTTCCACCACAGGCCTCTACATCAATCCCCGGAATATTTAAAACACGTATTTTGTTACCTGGAGGTACTCCACCCTGATATAATCTAAAACCATATTCCCTTTCTGCATCATTTCTTGTCATTACTTTTTTTTCAACGGGAATTTCCCGTTTGATAAACTCGTTAGCTAATTTTTCAATATTTTTTATTTCTTTTTCAGTAATCGATTTATAATGAGAAAAATCAAAACGTGCTTCATTTACTCTTAATTGCGATCCTGCCTGCCATATATGCTCACCAAATAACTTACGAAGGGCACCATTTACCACATGTGTTCCAGTATGATGCTTCATTAACGTGTAGCGATGTTCCCAGTCTATTTTGCCATGGACCTCTTCTCCAACCTCTAAAATTCCCTCGACAAGGTGGATGATGGCGTTTCCCTCTTTCTCTACATGTTTAACAACTAACTGTTTTTTACCAGTTGAAAGAATGCCCATGTCTCCAGGTTGTCCTCCCCCATCAGGATAAAAGGCGGTTTTATCGAGTATTACTCTCGTTATATCGCCTGTCTCTTCTTTCCATATAACTCTGGCATCAAACTTCTTAGTATAATGATCCATATAGTAAAGAGGTTCAGTTTCTGGAAGATTTGTTTTTATACTCTCCTTTGACTCCTCCTCTTTTTCGTATGAATGTAATTCTGCAATCATTGAATCAAAGTTCTCTGGAATTTCAACATTTACCTTCTCTTTTTTAGCAATGTTTTTTACTACATCTGGAGGCATACCATGTGTGTCATATAAGGTGATAAGTTCATTTTTGTCAATTGTTTCTTTTTCCTTAAGAATTTTTTTAATTAATCCTTCACCTGTAGAAAGTGTCTCAAAAAATCTTTTCGTTTCTATGTCTAAAATTTCATCGATTTGATCCTTTCCTTGTTTTAATGAAGGAAACTCCTTTTCAAGTATATCCAATTGCAAGTCTACAAGTTCTTTCAATGATAAGTTAAGTTTAAGTTTTTCAAGGAAACGAAGCGATCTTCGAATAATAAGCCTAGCAAGATAACCAGCTTTGACATTTGAGGGTACAATACCATCTCCTAGCATAAACGCAAGGCACTTTGAATGATCAGCTAAGGCATAGATATTTACCATATCAAAATCGTCTCTAGTATTATCCAACAGAAAATTTATCAATTCTGGAAATACACTTTCATATATGGTTAGGGTACCCTTGGTGTACCATGCTATTCTTTCCAAACCATAACCTGTATCAACTATGTTTAATGGATTTTTTGAATATTTTTTTCCACTGATAGTCATCTCTCCACGTTCATCTTCCTTCATGTTCATGAAAACGAGTGTTG
The DNA here is from genome assembly GCA_020343515.1 of Thermoplasmatales archaeon. Lineage (GTDB taxonomy): Archaea > Thermoplasmatota > E2 > DHVEG-1 > DHVEG-1 > JAGLML01. The sequence goes on from CP070798.1 coordinate 305,785, forward strand.
CGATCTCCAGTCCACCAGCAATTGCCTCAAAACATGGGCCCGCATTTCCTCCTCCACTCCATAATTGTTCTTTGTAGTTAATTTTCTCACTTGGAATCCCAATGTTTTCTCTAAAAAACTCATTGCAATATTCAACTGTTTTTTCTTTCCAGTAAATTTCATCTAATTTTTTATTAAATGCATGATGTCCTAGCATTTCAAACATAGTAAGATGACTTCCACTTTTTCCCACTTTTTCGAGATCATTCAATCGGATGCATGGCTGAGACACCGCTAGGGGATTTGCTGGTGCAGGTACTTCACCAGAAGTTACATGTGGCTGGAAATCAGCAATAGATGCGATTGTTAGATAAATGTCAGAACGCCACCGTGCAATAACTGGGCAGCGATCTCCCGTTTCGGGGTAGCTGACTCTTGAATGATTATTTTTTTCAAAAAATGATAAAAAACTTTCCCGAACCTCTGCAAGAGAGAAACGTTTTTTTGTTATCGGGTTGTTAATAAAGTTAAATTCTACGCAGGGTCTATCCCCACAAAGTTCTGCTTTGTTATCTAATGTCCAAAAATATGCTCCACAAGATTTACATTTCTTACGAGTATATCCGTTATTATGGAAGAATTGTAAGTTGTATTCTTGACTAGGCAGTGAATCTATCATATTACTAACCTGTCAGGAATGTACATAAGGTTTAAAGTTTTATCTTATTAATCGTTAAAGAAATTATTTGGAATAGGCGATACTTTTATATGGAAAACATTGTATAAATATATGATGTATATCATGGACAAGAAAATTTCTGTAATATTTTTCATCCTATCTCTTACTATATTAAGTTCTGGTATGGCTAGCGCTTATGAAAATGACGTTGGTGTGGCTGGAAAAAAGACAACATCTGTGTCGCTTGGCAATAGTGAAGATTATGCCGTTCAGTGGGAAATGAACTATGGATCTGATTGGTCTTATGGGGCAAGATATGAAGGCCCCCAGCCTATAGGTGATTGTGATAATGATGGCGATAATGAATTGCTAATTGGTGGACGAGATGCTGTTCTTAGGGTTATGGAATGGGATGAAGCTAAACAAACATATGAGGAAACCTATGCACTACGCTGTCCTTTTTATCGTTGGCTGTCTTTTCTTAAAAGGTTAGGTTTAAGTAATGGACCAATTGATGCTGCTGGCTTTGCCATTGGCGATTTAACAGGAGATGGAAAAAACGAGATCGCTGCTACATGGTATGCGGCTATTCACAAATGGATAGGTGGAAAATACAGGATTATAGGTTTTAATCCTTGGGTATTTCAGAATGGCAAGGGAAATGCAGATTGCTACATAGGAGATTGTGACAACGATGGACGAAATGAGTTGATTATGAGTGGCGGTCCTATGAGACATGGGAGTCAGGCTCCCCAAATTGTAGTTTTTAAGTGGAATGGCTGGAGACTTGTTAAAGTGGCAGAATGGTATGATTCTGATCCTAATGGATATGTCTACATGGCAGGTTTAGGTGATATTGACGAAGATGGCGAAAACGAGATAGTATGTGGCTCAGCCTACAAGATAATAGTACTGGACTGGGATAAAGAAAATGAAGAATTTGTTTCAACAATAATTAAACACACATCTGGAGATGACTATCCTTTTGCATGCGTATGTAAAGATAGTGACATGGATGGTAAAAATGAGATTCATGTTGGATACTGGACTCCTAAGATAACTATTTTTGAATGGGATGGAGATAGCTATGTGACAAAATTTGAAAAAGAATGGTCTGGCGAATGGGCTGTTATAGAGGGTCTAGATGTTGGAGATGTTGATGATGATGGCGTAGCAGAGGTCTGTGCAGGAACACACAATATTCACATCTTGGAGTGGAATGGTTCCACGTATGTTGAAGAGGCAGTTATCGATGAAACATTTGGGTCATTAGCTGTCGTCGCTATTGGTGATATCGACAACGACGGGAAAAATGAGATTAACGCTGGCTCTGTTATGGTATATCCTGGTCAAGATTTTAAATCTTGGATTTTCAAACACGGATGGGAAAGCAACTAGTAATATCTTAAATCCATCCTTTTAGAAAAGTTTTTAACATATTGCCGATATATCTATCGACATAGAATAAAGTCGAATTATGTTTAGGCTTTGATTTACTATGAACGCTAAAGACATATTGTCTGAAAAAATAGCTGGAGAAATTACATTAAGCCCTAAACCAGGTCAGACCATAAAGAAATGGCGTACTGAATTTGGTATCTCACAAACCAAACTAGCCGATTTTTTAGGTTTATCGCCAAGTGTGATAAGTGATTACGAGTCAGGACGACGAAAATCACCTGGCATTCAGGCTGTGAAAAGGATAATTGAGGCTTTTATAGAGATAGATGAAAAGAAAAACAACGGCAAAGTGTTACGCAAATATCAGTTTATTTCCAAGAACCAGGAAGGAATATTGGACATCAAGGAATATCCATATTCAATTCCTGTCAAAAAATTTATTGAAGAAATTGATGGAAAGTTATTAACTTCTAAAGTCACTGATATTAAAAAGAATATTAAGGGATTCACACTGATAGATGGTATTGAGACAATTAAGACAATAAGTTCTGCAAGCTACCCAAATCTTTACGGCTGGAGCACCGAGAGGGCTTTGATTTTTACAAATATAAAGTATGGAAGAAGTCCTATGATTGCTATTAGGATACACCCTGTTAAACCATCAATTGTTGTTTATCACAAACCTGGTGCAGTTGATCCTCTGGCGATACAACTTGCTGAACGAGAGGATATGCCACTTGTTATAACAAATTTGCCGTTGGATGAATTAAGGAAAAAACTTGGTTCGTTAGGAAGGTGAAGTAGAATGGTTGATTTACTTGGTCTCTGTAACATATGTGGAAAACCTGGCGCCATGTTTACCTGCCACATGTGCGGAAAACTTGTGTGTGCTAGTTGTCTTGATAAAGAACACGGTATATGCAATCAATGTCGTATAGGAAAAATTTAGTAAGTTTCTACATAAAAACTTTATAGGCAAAAATTCATTATAGTATAAAGTTCACAAATGCTCAGGATGGGATGTTAGGCGTGGTTGAGGAGCCATTCGACATTAAAAAATTTCTCTTTGGTAAGATAAATAACAGATTAACTATCCTTTTTTTGCTGGTTGGAATAATCGCTCCGGCTATAGGTATTTATTATTTCTATTCAATTTCATTTTCTCTTCTTAGTTCAGATCAAGAGATTTTTGCTGAACAAATTTTTTTACTTGACACAGCCACTATGTTAATAATAGTACTTATAGCTATAAATATAGGTATAGTGGGATTTTTCGTTTCACGTTCAATTACAAAGCCAATTAAGAAATTACATAATATGGCACAGGAAATGGAAAAAGGAAATTTTGATTTTCGGGTAGATATTAAAACAAATGACGAGATAGCAAAATTAGGTGATGCCTTAAATATGAGCGCCATTGCATTGGGTAAGATAGAGGAAGAAAGAAAGCAATTAGAGAAAGCAAAATCAGAGTTCCTAAGTATGACATCTCATGAATTAAGAACACCAATTACTCCAGTGAAGGCACAAATACAAATGTTACAGGCGCAATATTTTGGGGAACTCACTGAAAAACAGAAAGAAAGCCTTAGCATTGTCCTTAGAAACACTGAACGACTAGGTAAGATGATAGAGGATTTTTTGGAAATCTCAAGAATAGAGGCCGCTAGGTTAAAATTTAATTTCAGGGAAACTAATCTAAAAGAAACAATCGAAGAAACAGTTGGTTTAATGACCTGCTTTGCTAAAGAAAAAAACATAAAACTTATTTCAAATATTGGTACTATACCAATAGTTGAGGCGGATCCTGATCGCGTTAGTCAGGTTTTGAGAAACTTAATACATAACGCTATAAAGTTTTCAAAAAATAATAGTGAAATTGAAATAAACGCAATTCCCCAAAAAGATCATATTTTGTTTAGTGTCAAAGACTATGGCATAGGTATGAATCCTAAGGACCAAGTAAGAGTGTTTGAACCTTTTTATCAAATTGAAAGCACGATTAATAGAGAACATGAGGGGACAGGCTTGGGACTCCCGATTTGTCGAGGAATAGTCGAGTCGCAAAAAGGAAAAATCTGGGCTGAAAGTGCTTTAGGTCGAGGTAGTACTTTCTATTTTACGTTTCCGCTTGAACCCGTAATAGATGTTGAGCCGATAAAGGTGCTTTTCTCATTAAGGTTCGAAATAGAAAAGGAATTAAAAGAAGAATTTATATCCTTACTAGGACCGATGGGAATTATTGAATTTAATGATTTAAAAAACAAAAACGCGATAGGAAAGGATGATTTATTTAATTATATTGACTCATTGAAAGAGCTAAGTATATTAAGTAATTCAAATGCGGATGAATTTAAGACAAATATTGGTAAAATCTTTGGCGATTATGTTTCTAACGAAATACGTGAAAAAGAGGTTTTAAATAGGTGAAATGATGAGATTGCGAGTGTTATTAATAATTATGTGTCTTGTAATTTCAATGATACCTGTTGCTATAATTGGAGGTTTTCAAGGTTTTGAAATTGCAACGGCATTCCTCGGACTCATTATTGTAGTTACATTCTTTGTTTCACTGTTTGTTTCTTATTTTATCACTCGGCCTTTAGAAATATTAGCAGAAAATATTGATGAGATAAGTAAGGGAGATCTTGGTGTTGAACTGGGAAAAGGTGAGATATTCGAGATAAATAAACTGACAGATTCTTTGAATAGAGTTATGGCTAGCTTAAAATTAGCAATACATAAAGTAGGTGTGAAAAGAGGAGAGATATTTGAAGAAACCGTGAAAGCAAAAGAAATGGCGGAAGAAAAATACGAAACTCTATTAAAAAATATAGATGAGTGGATCTGGGAAATTGACGAAAAAGGAGTTTGTAAATCTTGCTCAGCAAACATTGTTGACACACTAGGATACAAACCTAACGAAATAATTGAAAAAAACATTTTTAAATTCTTAGCACCCGAAGAGTCAAAAAAAGTAAAAAATATTTTCAATGAAACGGTAAGAAAAAAACAACATAAAGCAAGCAAATTTGAGGCCCAGTTGGTTCATAAAGATGGACATAATGTATGTGTTCTCGCTAGCTTTGAATCTGTGTTCGACGATTCAGGAAATTTCCGCGGGTTTAAAGGCATAGGAAAAAATATAACTGAATCCAAAATTGCTGAAGAAAAAATTGAAGATTTAAACGAAAAATTAGCGGATATGAAAGAAAGAATACGTATTATTCTTAGTGGACAAGAATTCAAAGACAAACCTTCAAGTGAAAAAACAATAGACAAATTGATAGCACATGAATTTGACGCTGTGTTTATTTTCGATGAAAATGCCAATGTCATCGGCTGTAATCAGAACATGTATGGGAAATTGGGTTATGAAAAAGAAGAGATGCTCTCGCTAAATCTCACAGATTTTGATTATCTTGAAACTAATGGAGATATTAAAAATAAAATAAATGAAATAAAAAAGTGTGGAAAAATTAATTTCAAAACTATACATAAAAAGAAAAACGGCTCCTCAATATTTGTTAATGAGACCATTCAATATCTTAAAGATAAAAACATGTTTAAATGCGTTGTAAGGGAAGATCCTCTAGTATAAGTTAACAAAACCATACAAACTTTTGAATACAGATGGGTAATTTCTCTCCACGTTCCTATTAGTATGATTTTAATTAACCATCAACTATTTATGTTGATTTCATATCTCCGGTGTAGATACTTATGATAAAAGCTTCGAAGCGTTCGCACGGAGTTTCTTATGCCATAAGAGAGGTAATATTGCCTGCAAAGGAATTGGAAAAAAAAGGGATAGAAGTTTTGCATCTCAACATTGGGGACCCAAATAAATATGATTTTGACACTCCACAACATATGAAAGACACTCTTTATAAAGCTGCAAATGAAGGGCATAATGGTTATGCTCCTTCTGAAGGATATAAAGAACTTAGAGATGCAATAGTTGAGCGTGAACATAAAAGAAATAATGTTGATTATGCACCTGATGACATTTGTATTACCACTGGCGTGACAGAATCCCTGCAAATTCTTCTAAACGCCTCTCTAAATCCTAGCGATGAACTTTTGATACCTGGACCTACATATCCACAATATACACTGATTACTAGTTTTAACGATGCAGAACCAATAGCATATCGTTGTATAGAAGAGGAAGGATGGCAACCAGATGTAAATGACATTCGCAAAAAAATTTCAAAGCGGACTAAAGGCATTATAGTTATCAATCCAAATAACCCAACAGGTGCTCTATACTCAAAAAAGGTGATAAAAGAAATTCTTGATACCGCTGGTGAGTATCAAGTCCCTGTTATCTCTGATGAAATATATGATGATATAACATTTGATGGTAAACAATATGCAACTGCCACGCTCGCTAAAGATGTTCCAGTTATAACTTTCAATGGTTTTTCCAAAGTCTATCTTGTACCAGGATGGCGTATGGGATATATAATGTTTCATCATTCAGGAGAACTTGATGAAATACAAGATGCATTCATGCGTATAGCTCGTTCGCGATTATGTGCAAATTCTGTTTGTCAGCTTGCCTGCATCGAGGCACTAAAAGGTCCACAGGATCATATTGAAAAGATGAATCAAAAGTTGAGGATGCGCCGTGATTTTTCCTATAGGAGACTCAACGAAATAAAAGGAATATCTACCGCAAAGCCAGATGGGGCATTTTATATATTTCCAAAGATTGAAGCAATGGAAAAAGGACTTTGGAAAGACGACAAAGAATTTGTTTTGAATCTTTTACATGAAGCACATGTTTTGGTTGTTCATGGGTCAGGTTTTTGTTCTACCTATGGTAAAGGACATTTTAGAGCTGTTATTCTCCCGCCAATGGAAACATTGGAGAAAGCATTTGATAAACTAGAGCAATTTATGGAAAAAAGAATTAGTTAAGTCGTCTCAACAATCATCAATAAATTTTAAGACGACTTTTTACTTGTAACTATTATTTTTAGTGAAATTTCTCTATGAATGGGCGGAGAGCATATGATTCACATACGCTCTATTAATCATAAAATCAAACATTATTTATAGCGCTGTTTTATTCGATTTACAATCCTAAAGAATTGTATCACATGGGAGGAATTATTTGTGCCTATAGACATACGAAGCAAGTTGGTCATAGATGGTAAAAGGCTAGACGAGATAAACGCCTTTTTGATGGATCCAAATAACAAGCTTGTCAATGATATTATATCTGTGGTTGAAAAATACGGCGGGCCTGAGGAGATAAACCGAAAGGCTAGGGAAGCGAGCAAGATCGAAAATTTAATAGCGAAACTAAATAAAAATAATTCCCCCTATTTGAAAGACCTGAAATGGCTGATAGAACAGAGAGAAAAGGGAGCCTTCATTACCGTTGATGAATACCGTAAAAAGGTATTAGGTGACAAGGCAGAGGAAATAGATTTCAACGAGGATTTTGCAGTCACTCTAGAAATAAGTGCTTGTCAACAATTTTCCTTCTTCATGAAAGAGGCCCGACAGGCTGTTGAAAAAGGAGAGTTGATGCCCGGCCGTTTTATTAGAGTGCGTTGCATGAAGGAACAGGAGGTGGACAATGATCTATTAGCAATGACGGCTGCCATGCAAATTATTGGGGCGAGTTGGTGTGAAACACTTGACACAAAGGGTACCGATGGTTCCAACGTTCATCTAGGTGGACCAGAGACGATTACAGGTTATTTTGGAGGAGTTGGTCAACCGAACGACTACCCAATCAAATGGATGGAGGAGTTCCTCTATTATTATACCAATTATGGTGCTAAGCAGGTACTTAATATTAATCCTGGGACCATTTTCCTAGGCTACCTTTTGCATAAACTTGGGATAGATATCGAGTTCAAGATATCTGTGTTTATGGGCAACGACAATCCATATGCAGTGTTTTGGACACTTATGGCAGCAAGGCTATTCTCACGGGATGATGGTTCTACATCGCTCATTGGGTTCAATTTCTCAAATTCTGTAAACAACGCTACAATAGAATTCAGTAGTGACATAAGAAAATCTCTAGGGCTGGAGGACTTCGTTAGATTCGAACATCACATCTTAGAAACATGGAAGAGCATCGTTATTCAACCCTATGACAGAAGGGACGAGCTTTTGGAGATTGCCCCAAAGGTGAAAAACATTAGTGCTAAACACGAAGGCGGGGAAATCACTATTGAAGAGAAAAGAGAACATCCGTCAGATATCCTTGACTATTTCCTTCCCAAAACTGATATAGATGAAAAGGGGTTAATGCCATTCCTTATCCAAAATTATTTGGATAAGCATGAGGCTGTAAACAATACCGCTCGTGCTTTAACTGAAAATGGTTTGTCATTCATTGCTGCTTCTAAACTACATCATAGGGAGGCATAAGTTTGCACTTTAAATTAGCATTTATTGGTTTTGGAACTGTAGGCCAGGGTCTAAGTGAGATACTTCTGGAAAAGAAAGACGTGCTTGCAGAAAAGTACAACTTCCACTTTGTGGTAGTGGCCATATCTGATATCATGAAAGGCTCCATCTATGATGAGAACGGTCTAGATATGGCAAAGATATTAGATCTTGTAAAAGCAGGTAAAAAGTTGGATGAGTATCCTACTGGCGTTAAGGGAATGAACAGCTTGACTACTATCAAAGAGACCAATGCAGATACCGTTATAGAGGTCACGTTCACAGATGTTAAGACAGGTGAGCCGGCCCTTACACACATCAAGACTGCCCTTAAGGCAGGGAAAAATGTTGTATCTACCAACAAAGGGCCTGTAGTAAAGCAGGCCGTAGATCTCTTAAACATGGCAATGACCAATAATGTACATTATGGATTTGAGGGTGTTGTATTGTCTGGTACCCCTGCATTGAATCTTGCCAAATGCACCCTGGCAGGGAACATAATTAATGGTTTCAGAGGAATATTGAACGGAACCACCAATTACATTCTAACTAGGATGGAGGAGGGTATGTCTTACGAGGAAGCTTTAAAGAAGGCACAAAAACTTGGATATGCCGAGGCAGACCCAACAGGGGATGTAGAAGGCTGGGATGCTCTTGGCAAGGTTGTTATTTTGTCCAATGTTGTTTTGGGGAAGAACCTATCTTGGGGAGATGTGGAAAGAAAAGGTATAACGGAAATCACTAAGGAGGATACTGAGAAGGCAAAAGCAGCGGGAAAACGATGGAAGCTTATAGGAAGTGCAGAGATCAAGCGAGATGGATCTGTAAAAGCAAAGGTTTGGCCAGAAAAACTTCCTCTTAGCGATCCTCTGGCAGGGGTCAGTGAAGCTATAAATGCATTAACCTACTACACCGATGAATTGGGGCCAGTCACCATTGTTGGACCTGGTGCTGGACGTCGGGAAACTGGTTTCTCATTGCTTATCGATCTTTTAGAGATAAACCGAAAATCAAGCGAGAAGATTATTACTAAGAAATGAAATCAATATCATCTGATAAAGAATGTGGTCTAATGAGTGGTGGATACACAGGAAAGATACTGATTATCGATTTGAAAACTCGTAACACGGTAGTAGAAAAAACAGACCTCGAAGCCGCTAGAGATTTCATTGGAGCTAAAGGACTTGGGGCAAAAATCCTTTTTGACAGATTACCAAGGGGTACAGATCCTCTATCGTCAAAGAATATCTTGATGTTCACAACCGGACCTCTAACTGGAACCCTTGCTCAGACCTCTGGCCGAGGCACTGTTGTAACTAAATCTCCCCTAACTGGTCTTTATCTGGACTCTCATTTTGGTGGTATCTTTGCTGCGGAAATGAAAAAAGCGGGTTGGGATTTAATAATCCTCGAAGGGCGTGCTACAAACCCCGTTTACGTCGTAATAAAGGATGATTTTGTTGAGTTCAAAGATGCCTCGGAAATATGGGGTAAGGAATGCCTTAAAACTCATAACTCGATTCAGCAGGCAGAGGGGAAAGTAAGAACCGCTGTTATTGGACCAGCAGGAAAGAATCTCATAAAGTTCTCAGCCATCACTGTTGATGGGCATAGGCATGCAGGTAGAGGTGGATCTGGAGCAGTAATGGGTTCAAAGAATCTTAAAGCTGTTGCAATTAATGGCAGTGGTAAAGTACCAATACATAACCCAGAAGGATTCCGTGTGAAAGCAAAGGAGGTACTGAGGAAGATTCAGGAAAACAGTTTCATTCCTATAAGGAGACAGCTTGGAACCCCATATTGGGTTAAACCCATTAACGATTGGGGTTTCATTCCAACTAGGAATTATCAGGAAGGCTGTTTTGAGCATGGTGATGCAATAAATGCAGAGACCATGCAGAAGAAAATAGTGGATGGCTCTGGAGCTTGTTGGAATTGTGTCATTGCATGTTGGAACAAATCGTCCATTAAAACAGGACCCCATAAAGGTGTTACATTGGTAGGACCAGAATACGAGACCCTTGCGCTCATGGGCTCCAACTTGGATGTTGGTACAGTTGAGGATGTAGCATATCTCAATGAAAGATGCAACGAACTTGGCATGGACACCATTTCGTTGGGAGGTGTGATAGGCTTTGCCATCGAAGCCTATGAAAAAGGAGTCATTACAAAAGATGATCTTGGTGGCAATGATGTAGGCTGGGGAAAAACTGAAAAGATAGCAAGCCTCATCGACGACATCGCCCATAGAAGAAGCAGCGCTGGGAACATTCTGGCTGGGGGTGTCCAACTTGCCTCAGAGAAGATGGGTAAAGATTCTAAAGAATATGCTGTACACGCTAAAGGACTTGAAATACCAGGCTATGATCCTAGAGGTGCCTTTGGCATGGGCCTTGCTTATGCGACATCGGATAGAGGCGGATGTCATCAGAGAGCATGGACAGTTAAGGCTGAGGTTATGGATCCTAATCTTGACAGATTCTCTTTCAAAAAGAAGGCGAAGCTTGTTATAGAAACCCAGGATGAACGAGCTGCGTTTTTCTCACTGGTGTTTTGCGATTTTGCACCAATCTCTGAGGAGGACTGCGTTGAAATGTGGAACCTAGCCACCGGGTTTAATCACACAGTGGAGAGTTATCTACTAGCCGGAGAACGAATATGGAACATTATCCGGCTGTTCAACATTCGGGAGGGTCTAAATCCAGCTGAGGACAAACTCCCAACTAGGTTCTTGAAAAGACCTTTCACAAAAGGACCTGCAAAAGGAGCTATACTACCTGCTGATGAGTTCCAGCAAAGCCTACAGGAATACTACTCTTTACGCGGATGGGACAAAAATGGTGTTCCCACTGCAAAAAGAATCAAAGAGCTTGGCTTGGCCAAATACGCGTTAGCAAGTAGGTAAGACAATGAACTTGAAAAGAAGGAGATTAAAAAATGGTGCAATTAAGTGAAGGAGCAAGTAGGATATATGGGGAAGCGGCATTTGAGGTTCTTGCAAAGGCCCAGGAATTAGAAGAGCAGGGTAAGAACATATTGCACTTCGAGATAGGAGAGCCAGACATAGAAACCCCTAAAAACATTGCTAAGGCTGGAATAAAAGCAATCCAAGATAAAAAGACCCATTATGTTCCATCGATTGGAATTACGGAACTTAGGAAAGCTGTACAGGATGAAGTAGAAAAGACTAGAGACTATCGACCAGATATTGAACAAATCCTTATTACTCCTGGTTTAAAACCAGGCATATTCTTTTCAATGCTAGCTATTGTTAACCCAGGTGATGAAGTCATATACCAGGACCCTGGCTATCCAACATATGGATCAGTTACATCTTTTATTGGGGCAAAAGGCATAATGGTTCCCCTTTCAGAGAAGAACGAGTTCCGTATGAATCCTGACGACATTAAGGACAGGATAACCAAAAAAACAAATCTTATAGTGGTAAATTCGCCTCAAAATCCTACGGGCTCGGTGATGACAAAATCTGAGATAGAAGCTATTGCAGAACTGGCGGAGGAACACGACATCTATGTAGTGTCAGATGAGATATATTCGAAAATGACATACGATACATGCCATTACACGCCAACAGCAAGGGACGAAGCAAAAGAAAGAACTGTGCTTTTAGATGGTTTTTCAAAATATTATGCCATGACCGGTTGGCGATTGGGTTACATGGTGGCTCCTCATACGATGGTCGACAGATTACAAAACTTCCTTGTCAGTGCTGTATCATGTACCGCAGCATTTACGCAATGGGCAGGCATCGAGGCACTCACCGGAGATCAAAGATTCATATCTGACATGATGAAAAGGTTCAAAGAGAAGAGAAACAGGATTGTTAAAGGTCTTAACTCAATTTCAGGTTTTCATTGCTTAATGCCAAAAGGTGCGTTCTATGCGTTTCCTAATATTAAAGGAACTGGGATGAGTTCACAAGAATGTTCTGAGCATCTGCTTTACAAGGCGGGTGTAGCCGTTCTCCCAGGCACCGCTTTTGGCCCATATGGTGAGGGTTATCTCCGATTTTCCTATGCAACGACTCTCGAAAACATCGATGTCGCTATAAAAAGGATACAAGATTCGTTCTAAGGGCTTTTTTAAAAATACCAGATTTTTTATACAATTTTCTCCTAAAATGTCATAGTCAAAAGTTTAATTAGTAGCAAAAGGTTAAAGCATCCGGTAATAACATGATTATTGCACAACTTAGTATTGCACCTGTTGGAAAAAGTGTTAGCTTAAGCAGATATGTTAAAATAGCTATTGAAACGCTAAAGAAAGAAAATATAAAATTTGAAACAAATGCGATGGCAACAGTATTTGAGATAGAAGATTTAGATACTTTATTCAACATAGTTCAAAAAGCACACACTTCGGTGCTAGCATCTGGAGTTGAGAGAGTAATAACAGAATTAAAAATCGACGATAGAAGAGATAAAAATGCAACAATTAAAACCAAACTGAAATCTGTTCAATAAAAATTTTTAGAGATTCAAAACAGTTATATGTAACATTTTCATTCCGAGTTTCGGGAGTGTATTGTTGTGACTTCGGCGGATTTAGTTGAGATTGTATTCCATGGACGTGGCGGCCAGGGTGCGGTTACTGCGGCAAACCTACTTGTAGCGGCGGCTTTAAAAGATGGTAATAAAGGCGTTCAAGCGTTCCCGTTTTTTGGGGCTGAACGACGCGGTGCACCAGTACGTGCTTTTGCTCGCATTTCACACGATGAGATACATCTCCGTAGTGAGGTATATACTCCTGATATAGTTATTGTGCTTGATGAAAGCATTATGGATATCGTGGATGTTTTAAAGGGTTTGAAGAAAAATGGTAAAATTTTAATTAACACAAGGGCAAAACCTGGTGAATTTGATTTTTCAAAAAAATTTATTGTTGCAACTGTTGATGCGACAGGTGTAGCACTCAAACATGATATCCTTATTGGTGGAATGCCTGTCGTCAATACTCCTATTCTTGGTGCTGTACCAAAAATACTTAATAGAGTTACCCTGAAATCAATACAAGGTATAGTGCGCAGTAAATGGAAAGGTGAACTTGCTGAACAGAACGTGAAAGCAACTCAAAATGCATATGATGCGGTGGTGGTGAAATCTTGAAAAAATACGATGTTGTAACAACGATTTCATATCCCAAGAAAGGTGCGATGGGTAAAACAGGTAACTGGCGTGTTTTCAGACCAATTCTTGACAAGAAAAAATGTGTGAAATGCTTGCGTTGTTGGATCTATTGTCCAGAGGCTACAATCATTCGTAACAAGGATGATAGTGTTGATATTGACTACGTGTATTGTAAAGGCTGTGGGATTTGTGCAAATGTTTGCAAAGTAAAGGCTATTACTCTTGAGCGGGAGGGAAAGAAAAAATGAGTGAGGTTATGATCGACACTGGAAATTATATTGCTGCAAAAGCAGCTGTTCTATGTAAACCTGATGTGGTTGCAGCATATCCTATTACTCCTCAGACTACTCTTGTTGAAGGTATCGCAAAATATCTTGCCACTGGTGAGTACAAGGGAGAATATATCTGTGTTGAAAGTGAGCATTCTGCTATGGCTGCATGTATTGGTGCTAGTGCAACAGGGGTAAGAACATTTACAGGTACCTCTTCTCATGGTCTTTTATTGATGCACGAGATGCTTCATTGGGCATCTCTTGCAAGGCTCCCGGTTATTATGTGTAATATCAACCGGGTCGTGGGCCCTGGTTGGAATATTTGGGCTGATGAAAATGATAGTATTTCTCAGCGCGACACTGGTTGGATCCAGTTTTATTGTAGTAGTAATCAGGAGATTTTTGATACCGTGATTCAGTCATTCAAACTTGGTGAACATGAGAAAATATCGCTTCCTGTAATGATTAGTTATAATGCTTTTATTCTGTCCCATACTAGTATGCCTGTTTATCTTACTGATCAAAAAGATGTTGATGCTTTCTTGCCGAAGAGGAAGCCAAAGTGGAAATTGGATCCTGATAATCCGATTACTTTTGGAAATATAATATTGCCTGCTGAGTATGAAAAAGTACGTTTCGATATGCAGAAATCTCATGAATATGCAAAGAAGTTGATACCTGAGATTTCAAAAGAATGGAAGCAGCGTTTCGGACGTTATCATGGTGATCTTTTGGAGTTTTACAAGTGTGATGGTGCTGATTACATTCTCCTTTCTATGGGTGCTATTGGTGCCGAAAGCAAGGTTGCAGTTGATAACCTTCGAAAAGAAGGTTTAAAAGTTGGTCTTGCAAGGGTTAGATGTTTCAGGCCTTTCCCACGAGAAGAAATCCAAAAACTCAGTAAAAAAGCGGGTCTTATTGTCATCGATCGTAATATTTCACCAGGAATGGAAGGTGCATTGTTTACTGAGGTGAAAGCCTCATTGTATGGTTACACTGATGCAAAAGTGTATGGTTTTATTGCAGGTCTTGGTGGAAAAGACGTGCCATTCGGCGACATTGAGAAAATGTGCAAAAAAGTAGTAAATAGTAAAGCAAAACACCTTGAATGGTTTGGTCTTAAGGGGGTGTAAAATTTGGCGATTAAAGATTTACCCGTTGAAGAGTGTTATATTCCAGGTTGTGCAGCATGTCCAGGGTGTCCTGCCACGATGGCGCTTCGAGTTGTCTATAAGGCTCTTGGTAGAAACACTGTGAAAATTATTCCTGCTTGTTGTACAGCTGTAATTGAGAGTCTTCATCCACATACATCGTTTGATATTCCAACTATGAACATTGCATTTGAAGCAGCAGCCGCGGGTGCAAGTGGTGTAGAGGCAGGTTTTAGAATGCAGGGTAAAACAGATATAACTGTTGTTGCCTGGGCAGGTGACGGTGGAACATATGACATTGGTATACAAGCTTTGTCTGGCGCGCTTGAGCGTAATACTAACTTTATCTATATTTGTTATAATAACGAAATATATTCAAATACTGGGATTCAGCGTAGTGGTGCAACACCATATGGTGCATGGACCACTACAACGGTTACTGGTAAAACAGAATTTAGAAAAGAAATGGGCGAAATAATACAAGCACATCATATACCATATGCTGCACAAACCTGTATTGCCTATCCTGAGGATCTTTTCAAAAAACTGCAGAAGGCAAAAAGTATCCATGGTCCAAAGTATGTTGAAATAATGGCACCGTGCCCACCGGGATGGCGTTTCCCAATGGAGAAAACAGTTGAGATGGGTACAATGGCAGTAGAAACAGGCGCTTGGGCTTTATATGAGGTTGAAAATGATAAAGTTACTTTTAACGGTAGGAGTAAATTAATCCTTGAGGGGAAGATTGAACGTAAACCTATTGAGGATTGGATTAAATACCAGGGTCGCTTCAGGCATCTTTTTAAACCAAAGAAGGATATTAAGAGAATTAAGGCCATTGAAGATCATATAGATCAGATGTGGGAGCGATATAGAAAATGTTACCAATAATACCTGGAGTGTGAATGTAAAATGGAGGCTTTAAGAAATGTTTGCAAAGGAAATGTTGAAACAGAGCCTCCCCCTACTTATTGCCTGTGGCATTGGAGGAATTGTCACAGGAAATATTCTTGGCGCAATGGTAGGCATACTTAGGGATATTCCAGGACTTATTGTGGTAATACCTGCTGTTATAGCTTTAAGAGGAAACATTAGCACAGCATTGGGTTCGCGGTTGGGGTCGGCATATCATCTTGGTATAATTGATGTAAATAATTTGTGGAACAAGGAACTCAAACAAAATATTGTTGGGTCCCTATTACTAAGTTTTCTTATGTCTTTTATTATAGGGGTTCTTGCCTATGTAACATCTTTAGTTTTAAACGTTCAACCCGATCCATTAAAATTGATTACTATTGTAGTTTTGGCTGGCGTAATGTCAGGCATAATTCTAACACTTTTGACAATTATCATTATATATTTTGTTTTCAAGCGGGGATACGATCCAGATAATATTACTGGTCCCGCCTTAGCCACATTTGGAGATGTTTTTTCCATGCTTTGCATTTTTGGTAGTGCTGTCCTTATAGGAGGAATAACATGATTTATAGCTGGAAAAGAATTGTTAGGAACGGTATTCCCTTACTTACCATATGCATTCTCATTGAAATCTTTGCAGGCCAAATTCTCCAGGGCAATCAAGAAAAGTTGTTGTTTATTCCGCTCATTCTTATTTCTATCCCAGTAATAAATGGGGTTGGTGGCAATATTGGTAGTATTTTAGGAGCAAGACTTGCTTCAGGTCTGCATATGGGTTATATAGGATTAAATATTAGAGATAAAAATATGCATCAAAATTTTCTCAATTCCCTTTTTTTGGGGTTTATTAGCTACGTAATACTAGCTATACTTATATATTATATAGCATATTTTGGGAATATACAAATGAATTTAGGCCTAATGGAATTTGTATTTGTGATATTAGGAACTGGGATTTTACTTATTTTTGTGATTTCAATAATTAGTGTCCTTACAGCTTTTTGGTCTTTTAAGAAAGGACTGGATCCCGATGATATGGTTGCACCAGTAGTTACAACTGTTGGTGATACACTGGGAATTGTTTTCTTATTTTTGTTAATTGGAGTAGTTGGTATATGAAAAAAAGAAAAAGTATTTTTGGAAAATTACAAAGAACGCCGAAGTGGAAAAAAGAGGAATTCACTGAAATTGAATATGAACCTACAACTGTCAAAGAACTTTTAACAGAAATGAAGGATATATCTGAACTCATTATTGACCTTGCATATTCTGCAGTTCTGTTAGATAATGATGAGATAGCCGAGGAGGTCAAATATCTTGAGGTGCGAATGGACAAGTTGAACTATGATATTAGGATGATTTCTATGATGGCTGCTCGTACGAAGGAAGATGCTGAGCAGCTGGCTGGCATACTGCAAATTGCAGAAGCTGCTGAAAGTATTTCAAATGCTGCAGGAGACATTGCAAATCTTTTAGCACTAAAAGAAAAAACAAGGCCGATTTTGCCGAAACTATTGAGTAAAGCTGATGAGAAAATTTTCAGAATTAAAGTATTAGAAAAATCTAAAGCATGTAATCAAAAAATAGGTGATCTTAAGATTGAATCTGAGACAGGGATGAGAATTATTGCAATACGCCGTGAGAACTATTGGATATACAACCCTCAATCTGGTACAAGTATTAAAGCCGATGATTGGTTGATTATTCGAGGCACCGACGCTGGTTATGAAGAGATCTATAAATTTTTAACAGGGGAGCTGAAGGTGTTATAATGAAAGAGAAAGCAGCAGAAGAGATTGTTTTAGAAATCAAAGATAAATCGGAGTTGATGGTAGATCTTGCCTATTCCTCGGTCCTCTATGATAATAAAACAATAGCGGAAGAAGTCTATGAGTTAGAGAATCTCGTTGATAACCTTTACAGAACCCTCCAAAAAAAATCATTGGAAGACGTGAAAAAAGGAGTACACAGCATCGATGATACACTCACGCTTTTGAGAATCGCGCATGCTGGAGAACAGATAGCTGATGCTGCCCAGGAAATAGCTGATGTGGAACTAAGAGATGTGGAATTACATCCAATACTTAAGATGAGTATTCGTGAATCTGATATCGTATTTACTCGAGTACAAGTTTCACCTCAGTCTATATTATGTGGAAAGACACTGGGGCAGCTCAAATTAGCTAGTGAAACAGGGATGATGGTAATTGCGATGAGACACAGAGATAGGTGGCTCTATGGCCCTAATAAAAACACAAAAATTGGTCCTGATGATGTCCTATTTGCAAAAGGACCTGAAGATGGAGAAAAGCATCTTATAGAACTTGCAAGAGGAACATCACAAGAGATATAATTGTAAGCCACAATAATTTTCTCATTCTTTTAAAACCTGCACACCCTGGTCATCGACAGTGCAGACGTATATTTCTCCAAATGATGATAGGGTTTTACACAACATATTTGTATCGCCGATCGCAAATACAGAATTACCCAACATACACATACTTGCCATGCCATAATGATTTGCAGTTTCTATAGCTTTAAGGACTCTTTTATCAGCTAAACCTATCTTTCTGGTAAACATCTGCGAGAGTGAAAAGAAATTTTCTATAGATGGATTTTCTAGTATTTTTTTGGTGCAATACCGTCCATAAGAAGAGATTTCATTTATTTTTGAAGAATCGGATAGTATTTTTTTTGTATCCATCTTTTTTCCTACAACACACAATACCACTTCATACTTACCTGGAATGTGTTCAATACTCCCCCAAGGAGGAAGTCCTGCTTCTCTTCTAATTTCAATGCCGCCAAAGCTACTAGCTATAACATCACTGAGTCCAGTACGTAATTGCACCTCTGCATAATGGGATGTTTTGATTGCATGTTCTTTTGGGATTTTTAGCAATTTTGCAAGTGAGGTTGTAGCACTAAGAGCACCTGCACCACTCATGCCAAATCCTTGACCTAATGGAAGACCCAGTTTGGTGTTTACTGTAACATTGAGTGGAGTATCTCCAATTAAATGTTTCACAGCCAATTTTGTAACAGGCGCATTTGATAGCTTGTTGTTTACATATATTTTAATGTTCTGTTTTATAGAACTTTCAATAGTTGTCCCACTGATAGCTCCAAGAGTTACATTAATGCCAGAACCTCGAGAACCTGATCTGTCAGCATCATGTCCTCTATAAATTGGTTCAAAAAAACCTGATACATGTCCTGGAGCAAATGATATAGCCCTCATGTTAATCGCGTTTTATAGTATCTAGAATATAATTAGCAAGTTCTTCTTTATTTCCTTTTTTATGGAAACTTTCGCCTTTTTTATTAATAATCAATATTTCATTTTCATCTTTACCAAAAGCAGAAATTGTGTTGCCGATAACAAAATCAAGTTGATTTCTCTTCAACAGTTGGTATGATTTCTCCTGTAAATTTTCTTTACTTTCTTCCACTTTAAAAGCGATAATTTTAGATTTCGGCATAATTAATCTTATTTTTTGTATAATCTTTGGCGCTGGAGAAAGATCTAAAACAAGCTTGTTTTTTCCAGAAGAGATTTTTCCTTTTTGTTTTTTTGGAAGGTAATCTGCAATCGCTGCACAAACAATTATGCTATCAAATTTCAAAGCGTTATTCTTCAATAAATTCAATAAATCTTTAACTGTTTCAAAATTTTTAACTGGTATATGTAGTGGAACCTCCTCCTTTGCATGTCCATACCATAACTCAACGTTTGCACCCCTCTCAAACGCATTATTTGCAAGTGCAACAGCAGTTTTACCAGAACTTCTATTTGTAAGTATCCTAATGTCGTCAAATGGTTCGGCAGTAGCGCCACCAATAATTAGAATATTCTTTTTTTTCAAATCCTGTTTTCCTATTATTCGTATTGTGTATTCAACTATTTCATCCAAACTAGGCATCTTGGCTTTATTTCCAGAAATCAATGGGTCAATAAAAGAAATGCCCATTCTTTTACATTTATCGATGTTTTCTTGTACGATTTTATGAGCATACATAGAAAGGTGCATGGCTGGTACAATTACTGTTGATATGCCTGATCCAATTGCTGTTGTGGCAAATGTTGTTACTGGCGTGTCATCAATACCAAGTGCAATTTTTGAGATAGTATTTGCTGTACATGGAGAAATAAGTAATAAATCTACGCGATCTTTCGTAAGGCCACAAAATGAAACATGTTCTGCCTTTCCAGTTAATTCAATAATTGGTTTATTGGAAGTAGCAAATTCTAAAGAATTAGGATGAATAATTCTCGTTGCCGCTTTCGACATGACTGGGTAGACATCTGCGCCATGGCGAACCAACTCCCTTGATAATTTAATTGATTCAACAGCTGCTATGCTACCAGTTACACCAAGAACAATACTTTTTTTAGAAAGCTTCTTACTCTTAATCCCGCGTATCTCATCTGCAGGATGCATTTGATCACAAATTTTTTATCTTACAACAAGAACTGATTTGCTGGCGTGTCTTACCACTTTATCAGTAACACTGCCAAGTAGAAATCTTCCTTCTTTTCCATATCCTTTGTATCCAATGACTATAATGTCGGCCTCATGTTTTTTTGAGGTCAATAGTATTTCATCTGCAGCATCACCCGATTCCACAACAGTATCTACCTTGCTTATTTTACCTTCCATCTGTTTTGCAATTTCATTCATCTTTTTCATGGCTTTTTCTTTAAAACTGCCTGATTTCACTACAGACTTTAGATCAATTGTTGGAAGTAACATATTTGTAAAAGTTGATTCTACCAATGCAGCAGGTATAACTGTAAGAAGTATTACCTCATCTTCTTTATTAGAACATTTTAGCGCCACATCGATAGCTTTTGTTGAGGCCTCTGATCCATCATAAGCAATGAGTAACTTTTTCATTGTAATCAGCGAAGTAGTAATATACAACAAACTAAAAAGATTTTGTATCACTCATTATGCCTTTAAATTCTCGATGTTGATTGATGTCTTCTTTCACGTTATTTACCATAACGATTGTTTTTGGTTCATCCTCTCCCGAGTGAAATTTTTTTGTGATATGTAAATCTGCTATCTGCCCATCGTCCTTGAAGGCAACACCATTCAGTCCATCTATGACTGCTTTTGCAAGATTATCAATATCAGGTCTTTTGTTTGAATAAATTTCAGGCATGGGTTTACGTTTCCAGATTAATCGTTTTGGTCTTGGTAGGTAGAATCGTATAGCTAACCTTATAGATCCGTCAAGTGGATGTTTAAATTGTTCTTCTGCTTTTAGTTTTACTAAGTTCTCAAAGGTTGCTGTTGTTTTTGGAGTATATATTCTGACATTGCCACCTCGAGTAGAAAACACTGGTCTTTGTTTCACCTTTGGAATTCCTTTAATTACAAATGTTACCATAGTCATTTTCACCATTTTTTATTCGCATTTGCCTCAAATCTACAGCTATGGTAGAACACGAAGTAGTTATACTTGTAAAGACATTGTTTTTTCTTTCTAATGTATCTCCAAATCTTCGTTCGCAGTTAATGCTCATATGAAAAAGGTAAAATACTTGGAAATCTTTTAATGTTTGGGCTGATTGTTCTATAGTTACAATTTTAGGTGACTTCTAAATGAAAGGGGAAGTTATTATTAAGGAAGCAATGAAAAGTAACCCTGTGGTGGTAAAACCTAAAATTACCGTTCTAGAAGCAGCTAAATTAATGAAAGAAAAAAAGATTGGAAACGTACTAGTAGTAGAAGAAAAACAACCTGTTGGCATTTTGACTGAGAGTGATATTATAAAAAAAGTTGTGGCTGAAGGAAGAAACGCAAAAGCTGTTTTAGTTGAAGAAGTCATGACTACCCCAGTTATAGTAACTGATCCCTACATACCAGTTGAAGTAGCTATGAAAACAATGGGTAAATGTAATATAAGAAGGCTACCCGTTGTCGAAAATGGCAAATTAATTGGTATTATTACGCATAAAGATATATCGCGAATATCTCCCGTATTAAATGAGATAGCTAGAGAATGGCACACTATCTCCAAGAAAGATGAATCTCACCTTAGAAACCAGGTCTTTTCTGGCAAATGCGAGGATTGTAATGCACTTTCTACTAATCTAAAAAATGTAGATGGACGGTTGTTGTGTGAGGATTGTGTAGACGCGTTAAAATATCAATGATATTTTTTGATCGACAGAGGATACTATGAAAATAAAAGATATAATGACAAGAGATATTATTTATGTTGACAAAGACGAGGATTTAAAACATGTTCTTGATTTAATGAAGAAACACAATATTACAAAAATTCCCGTTGTAGAAAATAAAAAACTTTGTGGCATAGTAACTGACAATATTATAGCTTATAAGTTGGGATCGATACGAAAAAGAGGTGTTTCTACATCTAGATTACACGCGTCATCGGTTACTGAAAAAGAAATCAGCGCTATTTCTCCAAATGCTGATGTTAAAACGATTTTAAAAACAGTAGGTCAGCCAGGACCTACTATGCTTCCTGTTGTAGACAATGATAAACTAGTAGGAGTTATCACGAAAGCTGATCTTTTACCTCTTGTTGATAGTAAAAAATCTCTAAAATCTCTGATGAAGACAGCTGTTAATTCAGTATCACCTGATGACCGGGTTGTTCATGCTAGAAGAATTATGATAGACGAAGATGTCGCGCGACTCCCTGTTATAGACCAAGGAAAACTAGTTGGAATTATCTCTGATTTTGAAATAGCCTACGCATTCGCTTTATTAAAGAGATCCTTTTCTTTGGGACATCAGAAGCATCAGCTTGATGAATTATTAGTAAAAGATGTCATGAAATCTCCTGTCATTTGGACAATGCCATCTACTACTGCAGCTGATGCAGCTAAGCTTATGTTAAAGTACAATATTGGAGCGTTACCCATCTTAAAAGATAACAATCTTGTTGGTATTGTTACTAGAACAGATCTTTTGAAAACTATGTCGTAATAAAAGATTATAAGTACTCAATACGATTCTATTTATCATGACCTATCATATCCCTTCTGATGAAAAAGTCAGAAAAGCTGTGAAGGAGGTCTTTAAAAAATATCATAGTGTTTCTTCACAACATAAATTAAAAGGGCTTGTAGAGAAAGAATTAAAAACTAAGAAAAAAATATTTCATGTAAGTGAAAGTAGGTTACGTAACATTGTTTTAAAAAGTAATCTGGCGAATATCGAAATTCATAGCCGAGAGGGCGATCCTCACAAGATACTTGCCAGATGTCCTGTATGTGATGGTCCGTTAAAAAGAGTAAAAAATCTTACTATTTGGGGAGGAAAGGTCACCATCTCGTTCCAATGCTCTAGTTGTGGGTACTGGACCGGGAAGAAAAAAAGAATCCCCACAAGGTATGTTTTTCATCTAAAAAAAGGATAGTTACTTATTTTTTTAACACAAATTATTTAAGAATAACAATTATTTAAAAAATAAAAGAGGAGGTGGATAATCTCCAGTATTCTTACCGTAACAGATAAAATGAGAGTATTCGTTCTAGCAATGGGAATCGCTGAATAATATTTTGTAGAAATTGAAATACAAAAGATGCTTCGTTCATTGGCGTTGTAAGATCAACATCTATGGTACAGACATCTTCAGAATTCTCCAAATTTTCTATTGTTATTTTTCCCATGTATCCTTCGTTTTTCTTGTCTGGTGCTACACAAGTTACATCTACTGTTATGGGTCCATCCTCGGGTTTTAGATTCTCGCCTGATTCTGGATCAAACGTCCATTCACCCCAACTTGGAGTTTTCGTGACCTCCCAGTCTAGCTCTGTACCAGCGCCGCCAACGTTTTTAACAGTAAAGTTACCAGTTACTGTTGCACCCCTGCTCACATTCGTCCATACTAGATTGCCCTCGCAGAGTAAATCAGGCTCTTCGGCCGCTTCTCCTTCAAGGGAAAAGTCGTCGTAGTAGACAGAGGTAGATGGATTCATGTCAGCGTATAGGTCTACAGCTCCAAGGTTTTTAGCACCACCGGGTCGCACACCTTCAGTCCAACTTTTCTGTGTTAGCTCATCGCCATTGTAGTAAATTGTTTGTATATCTGCTTCAAAATCGATCTCGACGCGTATCTCAGCCCAATCGTCCGTTACAAGTGGCAGCGTTATATCTAGGTTGTCAAAGTCCCTTATTACACCATCTGTGGCGTTAACCTCTAGTTGGGTTGACCAGTGGTAGGTCGGAGGTTCGTAAGTGTTTAGCAAGATGAAGTATGAATTCCCCCCCATGTCACTTGGTACGTACTGCCATGCTGTAAACGTCCAGTTACCAGAGCTAACTCCAGAATATCTGTGCACTAGATCCGTAGACACACTATCGCGCCATAAAATATCCACTGAGTGAGGTGAACTACGGGATTGATTATTTGTCACGTAAGCGCCAACGGTTGGGTCATCGCCCCAGCCTTCCCATCCACCGTCTTCTGGGTCTCCATCTAAAAACTGATAGAGTGTATAATTATCGAAATCTTCGTACCAGTCGGCAGAGGTTTGAGCGTGCCGGGGTGTTGAGATGCTATAAAATTTATTAATGTTCACGGCACCTGTTACTGATGAAGCAGTAACGAACAGCAGCATACATACAAAGATGCTTACGATTTTCTTGTTCATTTTTTTAAAGCCCCCCAAGTATTATATTTGCTTATAAGTATTATAAATAATAGAATTTAAGTTTTTCGCTCAATAAGCGGTTCCGTCAACTTGATGAATTTAAAATAAGAGAGTGAAGCAGGTTTAATTGATTATATAATCGTTTATCTTTAAAATTTATTCTTAATTATGAATATTTGTTTTGAATAGTTATAAAAATTCTTAATTTAAAGATAATGAAGACTGTTTAAGCCATGATTTGCATTATTCAGATTACGACCAAGAAGATTAAAAAGATGCCATTAATCCATTAGAGAAATCTTCATATTTCCTTATTATTGTTGTAATTGCTGTAATTATCGCAATATTTTTACTTTTTTTGGATTAAAAAAAAGAAATCGACATCTAAAGTAGAATTCTTTGAATTATTTTTTAATTATTCCCTCCTCTGTTATATAACAAGTTACATAATCTACAGTTGTAACATCAAAAGCAGGATTCCTAACAGCCGTCCACTCTGGCATAATAGTTTTTCCATTGATTTCTGATAACTCGCTTTTCTCTCGTTCTTCAATAATTATACAGCTACCATCTTTGATTTTGTTATCAAAGGTACTAATCGGAGCGGCGACATAGAAAGGGATATCATTCTCTCTAGCCAACACTGCTTTTTCGTAAGTTCCAATTTTATTTGCAAAATCACCATTTTTTGCTATTCTGTCTGCACCTGTAATAACCATGTCAACTTCATTATTTTTCATGAAGTACCCTGCAGCGTTGTCAGCGATAACTGCATGTTTAATGCCTTCATGTTTTAGTTCCCAAGCTGTCAACAATCCCTGGAGCCGAGGCCTTGTTTCATCAACGTATACAAAAAACTTTTTCCCATTTCCATGGGCTAACCTAAAAGGTGCAAGTGCGGTACCATAATCTACTGTTGCAAGGGCACCAGCATTACAATGCGTGAGGATTTTCATACCGTCTTTAATCAATTTTTCTCCATTTTCTCCAATTTTTTTACATCGTTCTATGATATCTTCAACATATTCTCTAGCTGCATCAAATCCATTCTCGCCACAATCTATTTTATCGATCATGTAATCTATAGCATAGAAGAGATCATATGCAGTTGGTCGTGTAGCTCTTAATTTTTCTGCTGATTTCTTAACATCTTTTTCTAGAGCCATGCCATAGGCAGCTGCAGCTCCAATTGCTGGAGCACCACGCACTACCATGTCCTTTATAGCAAATGCCACTTCGTCAACATTCTTAGCTGTGAAAATCTTAAAAGAGTATGGTAACTTTCTCTGATCTATAAACTTCACAGAGTTTTTCTCTATCCATAACGCCCTATAATCTCTTCCATTAATCTTCATTTGGATCCCCACATGTCTTCAACCATTTTTTCGACTTCTTTTAAACTAATACCTACGAATAAACATCCTCTGTTTTTAATAACGATTTTTTTACCGGCTCTAAGTGTTTTTAACACCTCTTTTGCTAGTTCAAGTGATCCATATGGATATTCTGCCTTAGTAGTGGGTAGATTTTTTGAAAACTTTTTTACAACTTTTTCCCCGTTTAGTTGAATAACAGCGTTCACATCATCTCGTGCGTGATGTATAAGCCAATGAACCGATGTTTCAATGCATGGATGTTTTTTACCTATCGCCAAAACAACGTTCTTCACGGGGTCATAATCCACGATTTCTACAATGTCTTGCTGACTCATACCTTCAACATCAACATTATCCGCGTTAATCAGTATACGTTTACCATACGCAAGACTGATACTACACTTTTTGTTATCTGCCATCTCTAACCCATTTATTTTTTTACCTAATTTAATAATATCTGCAATTAAAAGGCAGTTGCTAATTTCCCTTGAAACAAAAAATGTTTGAAAGGGCATATATAATGGTTTGTCTTCGGCCATTATAACTCTATAAACTAAAATAGATTATTTATCTTTTGTATCGTGATTATCTTTTGTATCATGAGGATCTAAAAACTCGATTCTCAACTGTCCACTCACAATTCTCTTCTTGAATATAAAATAGCCATCATTTTCTCTACTATCTAACTTTAATTTCAGATTCAAAAAGGCTGAAGAGCTAATTATCCCGTCTATTCGCAGAGATAAAAAATAATTCCTTATCTACAAGTTCTAACTCGCCAAAATAGTAACTGTTGAGGTTTCTGTTCTTGTTGTTTAACATAATCTGCCTCCTCCAAGCGATACAATAAAATTCCATTATATAACACTTTCTTTTTTGTTTACATGACGACACATCCTACGTTATTGTCACCTCCAATTTTATATAATGGATTTGGTTTATCATAAAAATATGGGTTATCACATCAGATTGGCTTTATCATTCTTACTATTTATGCCACTTTTTGTTACAATGGCTGCTGGAAATCCGATCCCAATTTATCCAGACCCTGAACCAGCTTTTTATGGTCCAAGTGGCGTTAGCAGCCTACATGGTACGTGGATTGCAAGTGCATTCGTTACGGATTTTTTTATAAACATTTTAATCGTATATGGTGGAATTTATGTATTGCACCACTATAATCTAATCTCAATCAAAAATGTATTTGAT
This sequence comes from Thermoplasmatales archaeon, assembly GCA_020343515.1. Classification (GTDB taxonomy): domain Archaea; phylum Thermoplasmatota; class E2; order DHVEG-1; family DHVEG-1; genus JAGLML01. The sequence goes on from CP070798.1 coordinate 332,976, forward strand.
TTTTCTAGAACAAAGTTACTTTTGTCAGTGTTTCTTATCAGCTTGGTAGGCTTACTATCGGAATTGTTTTTAGGGGCATGGATTGGGGGATTATTGCTGGCGTTGGTATTTATTTTTCTATCTTTTGTCTTTGTTTCAATATATTTACTTAAATTTAGTTGGCCCAACGGTCTTCGCATGGGCTTTATTGCGTTAGTGATAAACATTATTACATGGATTGTTGTTTTTACATTGTAGCAGCGTTATTTTCTCACATTCATACTTTAACACGATAGTAACCGGAAATTTCTAATATACAATTTAACTACCGATTGCCGCCGGACGTTTAACCATGTTAAAATTGGATTTACATCTTCATTCACAATATTCAGATGATGGCGCGGGAAGCCCCCAAGACATAATTAAATCGCTCAGAA
>CP070798.1:333491-362329 GCA_020343515.1 Thermoplasmatales archaeon
TACTACTAATGAAAGCGCTTTCTTCACGTTTTTGCCCCCAATACAAATTAATATCATATAAACAGATTTAAATGTTATGGTAAAAATAAAAAGAATATCTATTAAATTGCCATACTGGTCTCGTTGAAGAATATGAGATAGTTAATCTTTTATGGTTTTTCTTTTTTATAGAAAACGAGATAGTTGTGTAATGAATAGAAATAAGGGTGGTTGGGCATGAGACAATCAGTAAAATTTCTGTTAATAATCACAGACGAGATATTGATCGGTGGTTTTTTGATTTTTCTTTTGTATTATTTTGGACTAGATTTATGGATTTACGGATCAATATTTGTAATTTTTGTTGCTATAATTTCTTTCATGGCCTATGTTTTTTTGCCTCAGCTTAAAAAACCAGTTACGGGTCCTGAAGGGATGATTGGACAAACTGGGATAGCGATGGAAATGTTGAATCCAATTGGCACTGTAAGAATAAAGGGGGAAATCTGGACTGCGGAATCTATTGACGGAAGGGTTGAGAAGGGAGAAAAGATCGTGGTGGAAAAGTTAAACGGGCTCGAACTAGTAGTGAAAAAACTAAAAACTAATAATCCCTAAATTACAGATGTTGCGAGATAGGCTTAGTATGATTAAGGTCCTATTCCCTCTCAAATCTAACTAGCATTATTTTACCAAGAAACATAGTTTTTATTCGCTAAAAAGGTAAAAAACATCTTTTTTTATTAAGTGATCATATGGCTATTTAATAGAGAGTTATTGAAAATCTTTTAGGCTAACGGTTCCGTACTTTATTCCATCTTTATAGGTATCTGTTGGAGAGATTGATAATTCCAGTTTATCCGGTTTATCTGATTCAAGATCTCTAATGTCTTTATATTCTAATCCAAGCGTGGCTGCAATTTCATAGATTTTATTTGGAATCATAATCTATCGATATATGATAATTGCATCTATATATAAAAATTACGATACGCCAACTAAGTTACTGTTTTAGTATAAAAGCAATTTAGTCTATGAGAATATTAAAAGATAATTAGAGATTGATAACTTCATCATATACAGAAATATAATCTAAAGAAGAGAAAAGATGACAAATGACTTTAAAAAACCAATCTATGTAATCCGCATCCAGAGATCGCATCCTTCCCGAGGCATGAGAGGTCTAGTACTTATCAGTTTAAATGTTCCAACTACGAGATTTCCACTTCCACGTGGGTATTCTATCATCGACCGTGCACCTTCATTTTTTATGTTTCCAAAACCATTTGGTTTTTCACCTTTTCCATCCTTTACAACTGGGATCCACTCTGTTCCGTTGTAACACCAGATTTCACATCCGTTGGTCTTTGGTTCAATTAGATTAATAATTTTACCATTTGCAGTGCCGACATATAGTTTGTTATCAGAAGTAACAATCATAGACCACGCATACTTATTCAAAGGATTTCCAAAGCCACTATACTTTACATCAGTAGGCTTTACCCCAGGAACATCAGCGCTAATAACTGGCATCCAATTGACACCATCGTATTTCCAGATTTCACAGCCTTTATTAAGGATGAGATTCGAAGCAGTACCAACGTATAACTCATTGTTATATACAGCCATGGTGCGAGTACCATAGTTTTCTGGTTCACCGAAACCATCCTGATAAACACCATATCTTCCCGTTGGGAGACTGACCTTACTCCAGTTTCTTCCACAGCTGGTTCGCCATAGTTGACAACCCATACCAGCATTAAAAATAAACCTATAACGAGAATTAAATGTTCCCGCATATAGTTGATTTTGGAATACTTTCATACTCCAGACATATGTATTGGTTACTCCCTTTACTAAATCAGCTGTTGACATGTTTTGTTTGAATCCCCGCGCAACAACTTGTTCCCACTGGACCCCATCTCGTGTTCTCCAGATTTCGCAGCCACCGTGTAGGGGTGAACCCCAGTTCATTGTACCTGCAAAGAGGTAGCCGTTGAATTCTTCCATACTGGATATACCTGCATTATTAAAGTTACCAAATCCACCTTTGACAAGGGGAGCATTATGTCCAACCACTTGCTCCCATGTCGTACCATCATATCTCCAGATTTCAGCTCCTTTTCGACGAGGATCCTGTAAACTTCCAATAGGGGTATTCCAAGTCCCTACATACAATTTACCCTTGAACTCAGTGATTACTGTGGCGAGACAATTAAAGTTATAATCAAAACCTGCTTTCATCCCAGTTATTGAACTGTTGCCTACAACTTGAATTAGCGAGTCTGTGGTGTAATTATACTTCCAAATTTCACATCCCTCACTAGGTCTTACGACTAAATGCAGCCCCCTTCTAAACGTACAACCGCGAAGGAAATGAACCAACCTAAAAATTGTTTTAAAAAGAAGGGTCCTTTGCAAAAATTTTGGGAGTTTATTTGGCAATAATTGAGACAGCTTCAGTAATAGTTTTGGGAAAGTATTCTGAAATACCTTTGGCAATTTAGCATTCTGCGTTCCAATATACAGTTCGTCATTGTATATCGCCATTCCCCTTGTTGCTAAATTAGTTTCTTTTCCAAACCCATTGCCAGTTAATTGCCTCCATCCGTAATTGTAAAAAATCTGCTGTTCAATTTCTAACTCAAGACTTTTTTGCAAGCTATCTCGCTGATATTCTGCCTCCACTATTCCAGTTGGCAAGATAACAGAAAATGTCACTATAACATACAACGCAATTTTCAATTCAATTCTTTTTCCAAATGTATTTGACTTAATCATTTTTTTTATATTTCCTCTATATTAAATACTATTTTTTAATTAAAATAGTTATCGCCTGGTAAATCCCTTCTAAATTTTTTAATTTTTCTATGTTTTGAGAAGGCGGGGGAAAAAGGTAATCTAAATAAAGGTAATTTTTATCTTATGGGGAGGTTATGAGGGGGCCTACGTGAGGAGGAAAGGATGAAAAATAGCTTTTTCAGAAATTATTTTCTATTAGATTAGACCCCCTACTATAATATAAATATGCATGATTAGTATAAAAACTTTTTGCAACATATGTTATGAATAATTTTTGAGTTTCCCATAATGTTTGGCGCACATTATGATATTTATTTCTTTTAGAGTCCTTATAATATTATCTATCACCAATAGTTTTGTTGAATAGAAAAAGAGAATGTAAAATGCCTAATTTTAGTTAATTCTTCCTTAGAAGTACTTGGAGAAATCATCTTCATTTTCGATGTCAAATTTCTTTTTAGTATTTTTAACATCATCTTTCTTTTTCATATCGTATTCTAACTTTGTTTTAACATTATTTAAATGATGTTGTACAACCCTTACCACCGTACGTGGTTGTCTTTACTAAAAAACCTAATTTTTTATATGTGGTTTTAAGGGGAGAAAAAGTGGTTGAAAAATCGAACTTGAATTTTTTAAAAGTACTAAATGTTCAATATTGAGCTTTAGAGATACAATTACCTCTACCAATATTTGAAGGCGTTTAAAAACAACACAAAATTTACGAAATCACTAAAAACACATTTATAATTTCTATTTGTCATACGATGTTTGTTATAGGTGGTAATGCATCAAAATCAGTTGCAGAGGATCTTTCTAAAAAACTAAAAACCCCTCTAGCGACAATGATTTCTAAACGTTTCCCGGATGATGAATGCTACATCCGCTTAGGAACTGATGTATCTGGAGAAGATGTAATAATTGTTCAAACGACATATCCTAATACAAACATTGTTGAACTCTTACTGATTCAAGACGCTGTTGTTGAAGCAGGAGCAGAAAATACCACGGTTATTATCCCTTATTTTGGATACAGTAGACAAGATAAGAAATTCGAGGCAGGAGAGCCAATAAGCGCAAGAGCCATTGCGGAGCACATTAGCCTGCATGCAGATTGTATAATTACTGTTGATCCACACAAGGGACACCTACTTGATTTTTTTATGGTACCAGCGTACAGCTGCTCTGCCGTTGCAGAGATCGCACAATATCTTAAAAAACAAGATATAGATTTTGTCCTGGCACCAGACAAGGGAGCCATAAAACGGGCGCAACAAGCATCTGACATTATTGGATGCAAATATGATTACATGGAGAAGACACGCATAGATGGTACAACAGTAAAACTACAACCAAAGAACCTAGATGCCGAGAATAAAAAAGTAGCGATTATCGATGACATCATTTCAACAGGTGGGACAATGGCGCAATCAATAAATGAACTAAAAAGACAGGGAGCAAAAAAGGTATCAGTAGCATGCACTCATGGCTTATTTGTAGGTGAAGCAAAAGAAAAACTCCTCTCAGCAGGATGCGACGAAATCATCTCTACCGATACCATCGAAAATGAATTTAGCAAGGTAAGAGCAGCACCTTGTATTGCAGAAATTTTATTGAAAAAACTACATTAAACTCGCGACGAATATCCAATATTGGGCTTAGAAATTTTTAACCATTAGCGCGTGTTCACAATACACTATTAAATCTCCAGCGATAAACATAGTTGGAAAAAGCAATTCACGTATCAGCTCTCATTATTTAAAATCCTAATCTGTTTTTCTTAGAAGTGGCCCTGGAAACCTTACAGTAGAATTAAAGATTTTCAGTTACTGAACTTTTTGATTCTATAAAATAGTGTGAGAATATGTTTTTATACAAACAGCAGTTACTAGTATTGGGGGAGTCTGGTTTGAGAAGTTAGAGGTGTGCATCCCATCCATATCTCAATTTTCTTTTTTCCAGACTTCTCCAGAATAAATGTCATGTAATTATATTTCGTCGGGTTGCTAAAGAATTTTCACAAATTCCATGATAAATAAATGGCTAAACAATCTCTTTGAATGTGTGGAGGTGCAGAGAAAGCATTAACCGCCATAATTTTCAACGATAATACCCGATACAACACCTCTAAGAAACTCCTCCCATTAAAAAATGTAAAACCTGGCAGACCCGCCGGATCTAAAGTTAGTAAAGGATGAAACGCTTAATAGGAACTATATAATAATACTACCTAAACTGAAAAATTATTCACAAAGATTTTCACGAAAATACTTTTATATGAGAAAAAAATACCTTGCCACCATAATACCTATGCCGTTTATCAAATATTATTATAGTCAATTATATATAAGGCCATAGGTTTATAGTTGCGTTATCCCCTGGTGATGCCTATGCGGAAACGAGCACAAAGATATGTACTGTCAACAGAGCCAATACATACAATAGAAAGAACTAAACCCGAAGAAAAAAAGATTAAGTTGAAGAAGAATTGGTGGGTAGCGTTTTCTTTAGTGGCAATCTTTTTTATGGTGTTGTTTCTCAATTCCTATTTTAATATTGTCTCAGAGTCAGCCATTAATCCAGAGGGGAATTCTCTTTCTACTACGTACTATCTATCTGGTCCTGACCCGTATTACAACATGCGGTTAGTCGAGGAAACTGCTAAAACCGGTCGTTATCCGTTTTTTGAAGATGTTGACCCGCTTCTTAACTATCCTCTTGGGAGAACTGGGGGAAGAGCACCGTTGTTAAACATGATGGCCATAGGCTTCAGTAGACTTCTGATGCCTGTTATGAGTGAATCAGATGCATTAGGTTATTCTATGCAGTTCGTCCCTGCTTTATTTGGCGCTTTATTAGTATTCCCCGTCTATTTCCTAGGAAAAACACTTTTTGGCCAAAAAGAGGGACTTCTCGCGGCATTGTTCGTTGCTATAATTCCAATCCATATCGGCTCAGGACATGGTTCAGCATATGGATTGTTCGATCATGATTCCTTCAACCTGTTGTTGTTTTTCCTAACGTTTTTCTTTTTAATTAAAAGCATCAAAGACAACAACCTGCAAAGATCAACCTTGTTTGCTTTGCTTTCAGGAACTTCGTTAGCCGCACTAAATATGGTGTGGGTTGAGGCCCAATTTCTTTTCGCCGTCATAGCGGTCTATGCTATTATACAAATGATTATGGACATTTTCAACAATAAGATGAATTGGAACATAGTTAGAAGTATTGTGGTTGTTTTATTCACAGGTTATCTTATTTCTTTACCTGTCCGATTCGTGAAATTCGGTGGATTTGAACCTGATCTTCAATTGATGTTAGCATTGGGTGTGGCATTATTTGGAGCGTTATATATCATTCTCGATAAAAAAAAGGTACCCTGGATTGTATCATTACCTACTATTTTTTGTGCCGGCGGCGCTGTTGCAGCTGTTCTTTACTTCTTCAATGATTTAGTGCCAATATTTCCATTTCTTTCTCCTCTCAAAAGGATTTCATCTATTTTATATGGCACTGGCATCTATGGAAAAAAAGTTGATTTAACTATTGCGGAGGCAGGCACCTCTAGCATTAGTAGAACCGTGATGTCCTACGGTCCCGCTCTTTATTGGCTCGCATGGGCAGGTCTCGTGCTTCTACTGTATTTTTATTTCAAAGAAAAAAGACAGAGAGAATATCTTTTTATTTTTGTACTTTTCCTAATAAACATCTGGCTTGCTGGAACCGCAGGTCGTTTTCTAAATGATATAGTACCATTAATTGCCATACTTGCAGGGTGGATAACATGGCTTGTCGTTAAAAAGGTCGATTATAAACAAATGGTGAGAAACATAAGACACGCAGGTGGGGGCCTGCGTGGGCTAAGAAGAGGAATAAAAGTATATCATGTATTAGGTATTGTTTTTATTGTACTGTTGATTATAATGCCTAATTCATTTCTCGCCCTTGACGCAGCGGTGCCTTCAGCAATAACAAAAAACGGCACAAGTAATATGAAAATTGATTATTTCGGCGAAGATTTTCTTGGTGCATTTGGATCAAGTCCATATAAAGAACAATACTGGGTTGATGCATATGATTGGTTCAATGACCAGGATATTGAGATAGAAGACCCCACCAAAAGACCTGCTTACATATCATGGTGGGACTATGGTTTTTATGAAGCAGCTGTTGGAGGCCATCCCACTGTTGCAGATAACTTCCAGGATGGCATCCCTACTGCAGCTAATTTCCATACGGCAAAAAGTGAAGAAGAAGCTGTAGCGGTGTGGATAGTTCGTCTGTTGGAGGGAAATAGTATAAACAACGACGGAAAGCTTACAACCGAGGTTGTCGAAGTACTTAGAGAGCACGTGGGTGAAAATTACACCGAAGATATTGTAACATGGATAGAAAACCCAACTTTATCACCCTCATATAATACCCCAATTGGGGAAGAATATGATGAAAAACTGAGTAAAGATCTATTGGTTGGGGAACAATGGCCAGAAAACGCATTTTACCATGACATAGCTGAATTGTTGTTTACAACATTTGACGACGAATACATCACCTGGCTTTATCATGATCTTCAGGAGGCAACAGGCTATAGCATCCGTTATTATGGCGTGGAAGGCTACGATATTGGGATTTTCAATATCTTCGCGTTTTTAGGGGATAAGAGCCTGATCTTGTATGCTTTAAGAACGGCAGGTGGAACAGATTACCCAAATGCTGAAGATGATTTTATACAGATAAAATACTCAGGTTACCGTATAAATACTGATGGATCACAGGGAGATGATGGAGAATGGACTGCTGAGGAACTCAATGAAATGTCTGATTCAGATAGAAGACGGATTGTCATCACTGATACTCCCTCAGTTAAGAAAGAAGATTATTTCAAAACCATGTTTTACAGAACATACATTGGAGACATACCACAAGAACTACAACAACAAATTTCGCAGTTGCCTTGTTGGAATATGAGGCATTTCTCAGCTGAGTACACCTCAATATATCCATACTATGGAGCTCAAAGAAGTGCCGTTGTCATAGCTAAATACTATGAAGGCGCAAAAATCAATGGCTCAGTTGAATTTATGGGAGAACTATTAGAGGGTCAAGTCGTTGTTCAAAAAACCACTCCCTTGCAATTATATGGTATTCCGTTTCCAATAGATCATGATAAAAGCGACATGGTAAACGGATCATTTGATGTTATAGCACCTGCTGGAAACATATCATTACAAATACGGAGAAACACAGAGCTAGGTGCAAATGCATTCGTCATGAAAACGATGACGTTCAATAGCACAAGTAACCTTGAATTGGCTCCTATCACAGAGGAGGAAGCAATGCGAAAAAATGGCACAAACTATGAACGCACAGTAAATATCACGATAGAACCAGCATTAATTGAAGGATATGTGTATAAGAACAAGGATAGTAACGACGAGTACAACATCTCAATTGATGAACCAGTAGATGCATTAATCCGTTTATTTGAAATAGAAGAATTTGATCAAGAAGGACAACCTTCACAATATGACGAGAGTAAAGAATTAACTACAAAAGAAAATGGATATTATAAAGTATCTGACCTTAAACCTGGCATTTATCTATTGCAAGCTGAAACAAGAGATGAGTTCGTCATACACGAGAATTACGTGTTTATTTACTCTGGAAACAACACATACAACATCTCACAGCCCAAACCAGCAAAAGTTGAAGGCATCATCTATTTCGACGCAAATAAGAACACTGAATATGATACGGGAGAAGAGTTGGACAATGTAACTGTTCCTCTAATTTATTTAAAACCTGCCGATACCAGAGTTTTTGTCGATCAAATTGTAACGGATGAAAATGGAAGATACTCATTTTCGAACTTAATCCCCGGAAACTATATTCTCAATCCTGCAAAACTCAACATTACCACTGGGTTCCCTGATTACACAACAGAAGAATCATTTACACTCAGTGAAAACGAAACAAGGACAATGAATATTTCAATGGAATACGGAACTACCCAGGTAAATGGATACACTATGCACAAAAACGAAACCATTGGAGACATCTCAATACGCTTTTCTGAAGATGAATCTATTGAAAACAACACAGCGGAATACTTTTCAGTACCATCTGGAGAAGATGGACAGTATATAGCCGATCTAATGCCTGGTTATTACAATGTATCAGTAGATGTAACTGTGAATAGGGGAGCCTTTACTTTCGAGGGAAAGTTGCAGATACAAATGGGCGAAGGAACAAAATATTATAACATATCTCTAATTAAGCATTCATACACCGTCACTGGAAATACACAATATAATGCTCACAACATAGGCAATATTTCAATTCGCTTTTCACCAGACACTGCAGTAGAGAACAACACCGCGGCATTCTCACGAACAACATCTGACGAAAACGGATCATACATTGCTGAACTGTTACCTGGATCATATACGGTGGAAGTGGACGAGGCGGTTAATGAAACCGGTGAAATAGTTAAGTATACGTTCTCTGGCTCGTTGGAAGTAAAAAGTGCAAAAACATTTGATATTGCATTGACAAAAGAGGAAACACTATAGGGAGTATAAACGCCCTTACCAAATTTTATTTAATACCCCAACAAATACTTTTTACTATGCTTAGCTTAGAAGAAGGAATAAAAGCTGTGAAGTTAGCTAGGAACGCTGTAGAGCAATATGTACAAAATAATACAACCCTAACCTCTGAGTTAAAAGGAGCTTTTTCAGAAAAACGAGGCGTCTTCACCACTCTTCATACATTTCCCGAGCACGACTTACGAGGATGCATAGGTTTTCCTCTCCCAATAATGCCTTTGAAAGAAGCAATAATTGAATCGGCGAAATCAGCAACAAGAGACCCCCGTTTCCTTCCATTAGATGAAAACGAAGCAAATCACATCATTATCGAAGTCACTATTCTAACAAAACCAGAACTTATACAAGTAACCCAACCGAAAGACTATCTGTCACACATTAAAATAGGGAGAGATGGTCTAATAGTTGAACAAGGATTCTATAAAGGCTTGCTTCTCCCTCAGGTCCCGATAGAACAGGGATGGGAGAAAGAGGAATTTTTATCTCATACTTGCATGAAAGCAGGGCTTTTACCAGACACATGGGTCGATAAAAATACAAAAATATCCAAATTCACTGGACAAATATTCACCGAGATTGAACCAAAAGGAAAAATAAAGGAGAAAAATCTCGATGGATCGGACAATTGAAGGAAAAGCATATATCAATGGGACATTCGAAACGTGTTGTATAGGATTCGAAAACGGTAAAATATCCGCTGTTAAGAAAATATTGAAAGGGAATGAACATATTGATTTCGGTCACAAGTTGATTCTCCCTGCAGGTATAGACATACATGTCCATTTCCGAGACCCTGGTTTTATCCAAAAGGAAGATTTTTCTACAGGTTCATTAGCTGCAGCTTATGGAGGAATCACATGTGTTTTCGACATGCCTAATACACAACCACCCGCTATAACTCTAAATGCACTTGTTGAAAAGACACTGATAGCCAAAAAAAAGAGTTTTATCGACTACGGCTTATATGCAGCAATTACAGACGACAATATAGAGAATGTTGAAGAACTTGCAAAAAAATGTAGTGGCTTTAAAATATATTTAGGTAGTACAACAAACTCCTTGCAATTAAGCTCTCAGCAGTTAAAAAAGGCTTTACATAAAATAAGTAAAACACAGAAAATTACTTTAATTCACGCTGAAAATGAATCTTGCCTTAAGAAACATGAGCGAGTCGAACATAACCTTAAAGATCATCTTTATCACCGTCCATCAGAATGCGAGGAAATATCCGTTAGAACTGTTTTAGAGAGCTCCAAAGATCTCTCTTCGAAAATACATATATGCCACCTCTCTTCTTGTGAAGGCTTTGAAGCTCTAAGGGGACATCCGAAAAATTTCAGCGTTGGTGTTACGCCACACCACCTTTTTTTTGATATTAAAAGCATTCATTCCAATCATACGTTTTACAAAGTCAACCCTCCGATACGATCACCACTTGACAGAGAAACGCTCTGGCATGGCGCCATTAACGGTTTTATCGATGTTTTAGAATCTGACCATGCGCCACATACATTGGAGGAAAAAGAAGCTGAGTTCGATAAAGCCCCTTCAGGCGTCCCGGCTGTCGAAACAATGTTTCCACTGTTTTTAGCTGAAGTAAAAAAACGAAAGATGAGCTTTAATAGATTGATCTCTCTTCTGTGTGAAAAACCGGCTGAGTTATTGAATATACCTAAAGGAAGGATAGAAAAGAGTAGAGATGCAGATCTAATTGTAGTCGATTTCAAGGAAATGAGCACTATCAAATCAGAAAAGCTTCACTCTAAATCTGGTTGGTCTCCATTTGAGGGTTGGCCAGCAATATTTCCAAGCTGTGTTTTTGTTAGGGGAGAAAAACTTATAGAAGGACAGGAAATCCTGGTGAAACAAGGATTCGGCAGATTTGTAGGAGAATAAAAAATGATAGCCATATTTCCTCAGTGGTTTCAGATATTTTTCTTGTCTATGATACCTTGGCTTGAATCTCGATATGTTATACCTTTTGCTATATCGAGTTTTGGCTGGGAATGGTGGCAGGTTTTTCCTATTGCTGTTGCGGGTAATATGCTTCCTGTTCCATTTATTCTCCTGTTTTTTAAATTTGCTGAGAAGTTTTTACGGAATTATAAATTTTGGACGAAAATTATGGATTGGCTTTTTTCGAGAACCAGGAGAAGAGCAGATAGGAAGATACAGAAGTATGAATACCTTGGTTTAATCTTGTTTGTGGCTATACCGTTACCGTTTACAGGTGCTTGGACAGGTTCTTTGATTGCTTATCTTTTTGATTTGAGGTTTTCAAAATCCCTGCTCACAATATTTATTGGAGTTATTATTGCTGCACTTGTGATGACTATTCTTACCTTAACTGGGCAATATATTTGGTTTTCATTTAACGGCTGAGATTAATGATAATGTTGAAGGGCGTGAATATGGACGAGAAAATAAAGCTATTAGCTCATAAAACCGTTGATAAAATCAATAGAAAAGTTAGAAGAACCTGCTTAACCGAGTTCCATAGGCTAGGAACTAATATAGGCATAGGTGCAGATGGTACTCCTACGAAATATGTTGATAAGGTTGCTGAAGATGCCGCAGTGAGATTTATCAGTAGATCAAATGTCAAGGCGAATCTTCTTAGTGAGGAATCTGGCTTTATGGACCATGGTGGTGAATATACTTTTGTCTTGGATCCTGTTGATGGTACCCGTAATGCATATCGGGGTATACCGTTTTATTCTGTTTCTTTAGCTATTGGTAAGCAAAGGCTTAGTGATGTTGAATATGGAATCGTTAAAAACATTCCAACTGGGGATACATTTATTGCAGAGAAAAACCAAGGTGCTTTTCTAAATAATACACAAATCAGCGTTTCAGAGATACCTGCAAAAAACATACTTCATTCTGTTGTACTTGGTAAAAATAGTGACCCTACAACACTTTCATTAGCCAAAAAGAATAATGTTCGTTCACTCGGATCCGCCTCTCTCGAAATGTGCATGGTTGCAATAGGCGCCCTCGATTTCTATTTTGTTGGGAGAGAATTCATGCGCGTGGTAGATATCGCTGCATCTACCCTTATTGTAAGAGAGGCAGGAGGATTTGTAAGGAATATCTTTGGCAAGGAGCTAGATATGAGTCTTACTCTCGATGAGAGAACAAGTGTTGTTGCATCCTGTTCAGAAGATTTTATTCATAATATTACTTCTAGACACAAAAAATAAATACAAAAACAACACATTCAACCACCCATGAATATCGGAGATCATATTGTTAAACTAACCCAGAAAAAAAAGTTACACTTTTCATTGATAGATCCCGATAAACAAAAACCTAAAGTTGCAGGTGCAATAGCAAAAACTATAACAGAAGCTGGAAGTAGTGCAATAATGGTTGGCGGATCTACAATATTTTCACAAAAACAAGTTGACGACACAATTAAGGCAATTAAAGACAAATCATCATTGCCGGTTATATTATTTCCATCTGGTGCAAAATTTTTAAGCAAATACGCTGACGCTGTATTCTTCATGAGCTTGTTAAACTCAAGAAACGTGGATTATATAATACGCGAGCATGTTAAAGGAGCACAGTTTGTAAAACAATCAAGGTTAGAACCAATACCAATGGGGTACGTCATCGTTGAACCAGGCATGACTGCTGGAAAAATAGGAGATGCTGATTTAATAAAAAAAGACGATATAGACACCGCGATTGGCTATGCTCTCGCAGCCCAATACTTAGGAATGAAATTATTTTATCTAGAAGCAGGTTCAGGGGCACACTACCCAGTTTCAGACGAAATTATAACCTCTGTTAAAGAAAATACCGACATACCCCTCATCGTGGGCGGGGGAATAAGAACTGCAGATGCTGCGCGAGAAAAGGCACAAGCAGGAGCTGACATAATAATAACCGGTACAGCCCTTGAAAAAGAAAAAAACCTGAAAAAAACATTGACTGATATAATCAATGCGATTGAGGAATAACCATATGAAGATTTTATTGACCCTCGGAGGAGCATCCGGATGTATTTACGGAATAAGATTACTTGATGAATTAATCAAATCAGATGTTGAGGTGCATTTAGTAGTTTCTAAGAATGCACAGAAAATTTTGGAACATGAAACAGATTATACCTATGATGACTTGAAGAAAAAAACACCTTTTTGGTATGACAATGCTGATTTATTTTCTCCTCCAGCAAGCGGCACCTTCCAAATCGATGGCATGATTGCAGCTCCCTGTAGTATGAAAACCTTATCTGCGATTGCGAATGGATATGGCGACACACTTACTACACGGGCGGCAAGTTGCTGCTTGAAAGAAGGAAGAAAACTAGTTCTTGTAATACGTGAAACACCATTGGATCTACCTGGAATTAAAAATATGTTATCTGCAAGGGAAAGTGGAGCAATTGTCCTGCCAGCGATGCCAGGATTTTACCATAAACCAAGTACCCTAGAGGAACTCGTAGATTTTATTGTTGGCAAGGTTTTAGACCAATTCGACATTAGACATTCACTCTTCAAGAGATGGAAATAAAAAAACCTAAAGCAAATCACGCTTAGAGGCAATAAAAGAATGTATGAATTAGGTAAGAAGTTGTTAGAGCATTTCCAAAATCCAAAAAATGTTGGCATCATTAAAAATGCTGATGGGTATGCTAGAGTAAAAAATCCCGTCTGTGGCGATTTGACAGATATGTATATAAAGGTAGAAAACGAGCGAGTAAAAGATGTTAAATTTAAGACATTTGGTTGTCTAGTTACCATTGCATCTGCATCTGCGTTGTCTGAAGCAGTTAAGGAAAAAAAACTAGATGAGATATTGGGGAGCAGCGATCCTATAAAGATGCTAATGGAACTGATAATTGGAGAATTTAAAGACATACCAAAAGAGAAACTACACTGTCCACCAGCATCGATTCAGGCATTATTGATGGCTATATCTGACTATTATGGGAAAAATAATGAAGTAAAGAAAGTAAAAAAGATAGATAAAGCACTAGCTACCATCAAATGTTATTATCAAGAAGGAATAGAAGAAAAACGGTAAATGTACTTGGCGTATATCAATTGCAGCATACATTTCGTTTAGAAATTATCCTTTTTTGCCCTCTTTTAAAGTTTTTAAAGATACTACATAGCACTGACAAAATATTTTTTTAAATAGTTACCTAAATATTAAACCTATTTTGCAAGATTATTAATTATGAGAGGTCTAGAATTTGGGGAGGAAAATTATAATGCAAAATAGTTTGGTAAAAATAATTTTTTCAAACTAGACCCCTCTATTATTGTTATGTTACTTTTCATTTATATATTTTGAGAAAATGTTTGGAAAAATCCTAACAATATTTATTTATTATTTTTTACACAGGTTAGCAAAATTTTTGAAAATTTGTTCACCGTATGCAGTATGTTCAACTTCAGGGTGAAACTGCAATCCATAGAGTGGTTTTCCCTTATGTCGCATTGCCTGTATTTTGCAGTTTTCACTTTCGGCAAGTAATAAAAATTTTTTTGGCAAAACAATTACTTCATCATTGTGCGATTCCCATACAATTGATTTCTTCGTGACTCCTTCAAAAATCTCTTCATCTTCTCTGAGCAATGTAAGTTCAATTTTTCCAAACTCAGGTATTTTAGATGGTTTTACCTCTCCACCGAAAAAACGTGCCATGAATTGATGACCGGCACAGATACCCAGAATGGGAAAATCCGCTTTTTCTAGGTATTCTCCACATTTACCAAGTCGATTAGTCAACCCAATTCGTGGAGCGCCACCAGAGAGAACCAAGCCATCTATCTCCTCAGAATATAACTCTTGAAAATCAGTTGTATTTGGAACTATTTTTGTATCAACATCTAGGTCTCTCAATGTACGCCATTCTCTATGGGTCCATTGCCCTCCGTTATCAATAACGTAGATTCGTACCACGATGCATCCCCGCCATGTTCATTCCCATTCCACAGTGCTTGGAGGTTTATTTGTTATGTCATAGACGATACGATTTATTTTATTTCCCAAGGTATTGGTGATTTTAGTAGAGATACCATCAAGTACCTCTTGAGGAATATCACTGTATGCACAAGTCATTGCATCAATGCTTTGAACTGCACGAACTGCAATAATATTGCCATATGCTCTTTTATCTCCATGTACCCCAACGGTTCTCACTGGGAGGAGAACTGCAAAGTACTGCCAAGGTTTTTCCATGAGTCCTTTGTCCACTGCATGTTCGATTTCATTTTCTACAATATAGCATGCTTCTCTGACAACGTCTGTCCGTTCAGGTGTTGCTTCTCCAATTATTCTAATTGCAAGCCCTGGTCCTGGAAAGGGCTGTCTCTCAGAAATCTTTAGTCCTAGCACGCGGGCAACCTTTCTCACCTCATCTTTATAGATTTCGCGCAGAGGTTCAACAAGTTTTAACTTCATGTTTTCTGGCAACCCACCAACATTGTGATGGGATTTTATTGTATCTCTTAGATGATTTCCCGACTCTATCCAATCTGGTGCAATGGTGCCTTGTATGAGATATTCTATTCCTTCCTTTTCTGCAACTCTTTCAAATATTCTTATAAAATTTCCACCAATTATTTTACGTTTTTTCTCAGGATCTTTTACGTCTTTCAGGGCATTGTAAAACTCTTGACTAGCATCTATAAATCTATGATTTAATGATAGTTCTTCCATCATTTTTTTGACGTTTATTGACTCATTTTTCCTCATATATCCTGTGTCAACATGGACTGCTATTAGCCGATCTCCAATAGCTTTATTGGCAAGAACTGCGGAACAAGTACTATCTACTCCCCCTGAGAACGCAATTAATGCCCTTCCTTTTATTTCTGTCTGTAGTGTATCAATCGTTTTTTCAATGAATTTCTCGGCATCAAACATTATTTTTTTTAACCTCTATTTTGAAACTGCTTTCATCCTTATTTTTTTCCTATATTCCTTAAGTTTTTTCATTAGTTTTTCATCTTGTAATGAAAGTATTTCAACAGCCAGTAACGCTGCATTATCACCCCTGTCAAGTCCAACCGCTCCAACTGGTATACCTGGAGGCATTTGAATAATAGAAAGTATAGCATCAAGATTTACTTTTCCACTCACAGGAACTCCAATTACAGGTTTTGTTGTATGTGCTGCTACGCTACCAGGCAATGCTGCAGCAAGTCCTGCTATACCTATAAAAACATCTGCATCGCTTTTTTCAACAACCTCTTTTAAAACATCAGGCGTTCTATGAGCCGATGCAACTTTTATAGAATAATCAACTTTAAATTCATCCAGTATTTCCATTGCTTTTTCAGCAACCTGCATATCTGATTTTGAACCCATTATTATTTGTACCTTCATGTTTCCAACTTAGAAAATAGCGTTAGCATATAAATACTTTCAACTATACATTTTGAATATCGTAAATTAATTATAGAACCTTCTTATGTTAAGCTTTCAAGAATCATAAATGTCAAATACTCTCGTTGTATGTGAAAAAAACATTGCTGCAAAAAGAATCGCATATTTTCTTTCTAGCGGAAAAGCAATAACGACAACGTTAGGAAAAACACCTATTTATGAATTTACGAAAGATAACAAATTATGGAAGATAATAGGATTGAGAGGTCATATCATATCCCTTGATTATCCCGCTGACTTTAATCAATGGACAAAAATCCCTCCACACAAACTCATTGATGTGGAACCATGTAAAAAAGTCAGTGAAAAACAAATCGCATCGGCGTTAATACCACTTGCTAATAAAAATCCCTTTCTCATTATTGCAACAGATTTTGATCGAGAGGGTGAACTTATTGGCGTAGAGGCTCTCAACCTACTTAAAAACTACAATAAAAACATTATTCAGATAAAACGAGCAAAATTTAGCGCAATAACAAATTCTGAGATTAAAACTGCTTTTGAGAAGTTAGTAGAAGTTGATTATAATCTTTCAAATGCAGGAGAAGCACGTCAGATTATAGATCTTGTATGGGGTGCAGTTTTAACAAGGTTTATTTCATTGACCTCCCATCGACTTGGAAAAGAGTTTCTCTCCATTGGGAGAGTTCAATCTCCAACCCTGGCACTTCTTGTGGATAGAGAGAAAGAAATTCAAAATTTTGAACCAAAAACATTTTGGAAACTTATCGCCACATTAAAAAAGAAAACGGCATTCACTGCAAGTCATAGCGAAGGGCAGTTCTGGGAAGAAAGACAAGCATTAGAAGTTTACGGAAGGGTTAAAGATAGCAAAGAAGCAACTATAAAAAAAATAGAAATAACTGTCAACAAAGAATACCCCCCATCTCCTTTCAGTACAACTACTTTTCTTCAATCTGCATCCGCTCTTGGTTTTTCAGCTGCGAAAGCCATGGAGATTGCTGAAAAATTGTATACCGCCGGTTTAATTTCTTATCCAAGAACAGACAACACTGTTTACCCTTTCTCATTAAACATCAGGAGTATTCTAGAAAAACTATCAAAATCTTCTTTTTCGAACGAAGTACACGAGGTTATCGGTAATAGTAGGAAACACCCAACACGGGGCAAAAAAATGACAACAGATCATCCTCCGATTCATCCTGTTGGTGTACCATCATATAAATTAACCGCTGATCAAGAAAAAATATATGAGCTTATATGTAGACGATTTTTGGCAACACTGGCTAAAGATGCTATATCAGAAACAAGCGATGTTTTGATTGATATCTCTGGAGAGAGCTTTAAAACCGGTGGCTATAGGCTGATTGAACCAAACTGGAAAAAAATATATATCTATATAAAGGAAAAGAGAAAACAACTTCCTGAACTACAAGAAGGAGAAACAGTTAAGATTTCTAGTATTAGGTTAAAAGAAGATACAACAAAACCTCCAAAAAGATACACCGAAGGAATGTTGATAACTAAAATGGAACAACTTTCCCTTGGTACAAAATCAACACGTCACGAAATAATTAATAAGCTATATGGACGAAAATATGTTTCAGGTTCACCCCTGGTCCCAACATCCACGGCTATTGCAGTAATTGATGCTTTATCAGATTGCGACGTCGTTAAACCCAAGATGACAGCAGCTTTAGAAAAAGACATGAGTGCAATTGCTGATGGAAAACAAACTTTGGAGGATACAGTAAGAGAATCGAGACAAATGCTTACTCAGGTAATGAAATCTTTAGAAAAAGATAAAGACAAAATCAAAACAAGTATTCAAAAAGCCCATAAAGAGCAAAATACGGTAGGGAAATGCCCAAAATGTGGAAAGGACATGATAATAAGAACGTCTAAAAACGCGAAACGTTTTGTTGGTTGTACCGGCTTTCCTCTGTGTAAAAACACCTATTCTCTACCTCAGAAGGGGAGCATTGCCATTACCGATAACGCATGCACCACATGTGGAGCACCCATAGTTAAGGTAATAATGAAAGGTAAAAAACCATGGAAACTATGTCTAAATTCTGATTGCCTCACTAAAAAAAAGTAGCTAGCTTCCCTAACTCGTTACTTCTGTATCATCTCCATTGTTTTCTACTATCTTTGCCGCAGAAACAACCTTGTCCGTCTCATTGAGTCTCATTATCCTAACGCCCATTGTATTTCTTCCCTGTATGCGAATATCCTTTACGGGTATTCGTACCATCATCCCATTCTTGGTTGCAAGCATAATCTCATCTTCATCAGTTGCTTCTCTTACAAAGAGTACTTTTCCATTTCTTTCATTTGTAACGATGGTTCTTACTCCTTTGCTACCGCGGTGTGTTCTACGATATTTTTGGATGGGCGATCGTTTTCCATATCCATTCTCCGTTATTGTTAGAAGGTTTCCTCCTTCTCCAACAACGGCCATAGAAACTACTTTGTCACCTTTGTTGAGTCGAATTCCTATAACCCCTCGGGTCACTCGTCCCATGGAGCGAACTTCTTCTTCGCTGAATCTACATGCTTGCCCATTTGCAGTTGCTATCATAATGGTTTGTTTACCGTCAGAGAGTTTTGTACTGACAAGTTCATCATCCTTATCTAAATTGATAGCTCTGATACCGTTAACCCTTACGTTACTATATGCCGACAGAGTGGTTTTTTTGATTATACCTTTTATGGTGGCAAAAACAAGATAATGTTCATCGTCGAATTCATGTATAGGAATCGCGGTCTCTACATATTCTCCTCCCTCCAATCGAGGTAAGAGATTTATTATGGGCTTACCTTTGTAATGTCTACTTCCTTCAGGTATTTTGTACCCCTTCAACCAATATGCTTTTCCATGGTTTGTGAAAAACATGATATAATCATGTGTAGAAGTAATGAAAGAGTCAACAACAATGTCTTCCTCTTTGGTTCTCATGCCCATTAGTCCTTTTCCACCACGATGTTGAGTTCTATATGTTTCACATGGTATACGTTTAATATATCCACTATCAGTGATAGTGATAACAACCTCCTCGATGGGTATAAGATCCTCTACCTCAATATCAATTTCACCTTCAACAATTTCAGTACGACGCTCATCTCCAAATCGCTCTTTGATCTCAAGAAGTTCCCGTTTTATTTCGTTAAGAATGTTTTGTTTATCGCTCAAGAGTTGTTCTAGTCGCTCTATTAGCTGTTTTGTTTCATTATAATCCTTTTCTACTCCCTCTATTTCCATTCCTGTTAGTTTTTGTAGTCTCATATCAAGAATTGCCTTTACCTGTTTTTCAGAAAAGTTAAACCTCTTCATTAATCTATTTTTAGCATCTTCAACTGTTTTACTTCCACGAATTATCTTGATGACTTCATCAATATTTTTAAGAGCAATCATGAACCCTTCTAGAATATGAATTTTTTCCTTTGCCTTGTTAAGATCATAGGCTGTACGACGAGTTATTACTTCTACTCTGTATTCGATATAGTGTTGAATG
Source organism: Thermoplasmatales archaeon (assembly GCA_020343515.1). Taxonomy (GTDB): domain Archaea; phylum Thermoplasmatota; class E2; order DHVEG-1; family DHVEG-1; genus JAGLML01. Next base: position 353,770 of record CP070798.1, read on the forward strand.
ATTTCTTTCAATGCAAGAATCTTTGGTTCTCCTTTAACTATTGCAAGATTCAGAATTCCAAAAGTTGTCTGCATATCTGTATGTTTAAACAACTGAGTAATAACAACATCTTCAATGGCATCGCGCTTTAAATCAATGACAATACGCATACCTTTTCTGTCGCTTTCATCCCTAAGATCAGAAATCCCTTCGATTTTTTTGTCCTTTACTAACTCTGCAATATTTTTCAAAAGATTTGATTTGTTTACCTGGTAAGGCAGCTCAGTTACAATGATTTTCTTCCTGTCTTCTCCTTCAATGTGTGTTTTTGCACGAACCCGTAAAAGCCCTCTACCTTCAGTATATGCAGCAAGAATGCCGCCCTTTCCATAAATTATTCCACCAGTTGGAAAATCAGGACCCTGAATTGATTCCATAAGTTCAACTGTGGAAATCTCAGGGTTGTCAATAACGCGTATTGTACCATCAATAACTTCTTTTATGTTGTGCGGAGCCATGTTTGTTGCCATACCAACAGCAATACCGGAGGCACCATTAATCAGAAGATTGGGAAGAATAGATGGAAGCATCACAGGCTCTTTTAGCGATCCATCAAAATTATCAGACCATTCAACAGTATCCTTGTCGATGTCTTGGAGCATAAGGCCTGCAATCTTTGACATACGTGCTTCTGTGTACCTCATAGCGGCTGCACTATCGCCATCAACACTTCCAAAATTACCCTGGCCATCAACCAACGGATAGCGGAGGGAGAAATCCTGAGCCATACGAACCATGCTGTCATATACTGCTTGGTCACCATGTGGGTGATATTTACCAAGTACTTCTCCAACCACACGTGCGGATTTCTTATATGTCCTAGCAGAGGTAAGTCCCATATCATTCATTGCATACAAAATTCGTCTATGAACTGGTTTTAATCCATCCCTTGCATCCGGAAGAGCACGGCTCATTATAACACTCATTGAATAATCAATAAAAGCGCGTTTCATTTCAGATTCTATGGCACGGATGTACTCTTTTTTACTAGATTCGTCACTCATAAATGTCACCATTAAATGTCAAGATTCACTACATCCTTTGCATGAGTTTCTATAAACTCTCTCCGAGGTTCGACTTTTTCGCCCATAAGAATTGTAAACAGTTCGTCTGCCTCTACTGCATCGTCAACGGTAACTTTAACAGTCATTCTGTTTTCAGGATCCATCGTAGTTTCCCAAAGTTGATTTGGGTTCATTTCCCCAAGACCCTTATAACGTTGGATATTTACTCCGCTTTCACCCAGCTCTTTAATTTTCTCCAATCGTTCTCGTTCAGAATATGCATAAACAATTTGTTTGCCTTTATTTACTTTATAAAGTGGGGGTTGAGCGATATACAAATAACCCGCTTCGATAAGTGGTCGCATATAACGGAAGAAAAACGTCAACAACAATGTACGGATATGTTCACCATCAACGTCTGCATCAGTCATCAAAATAATCTTATGGTACCTAGCATTCTCAATGTTGAATTCCTCGCCAATGCCAGTACCAATTGCAGTAATCAAAGCAAGAATCTCATTGTTTTTCAAAATTTTATCCATACGAGCTTTTTCAACATTAAGGATTTTTCCACGCAAAGGCAAAATAGCCTGAAATTCTCTATCTCTGCCTTGTTTCGCCGAGCCGCCTGCACTGTCACCTTCTACAATATATAGCTCTGTCTTACTAGGATCCCTACTTGCACAATCTGCTAGTTTTCCAGGAAGAGCAGTTGACTCAAGAAGTCCTTTTCTACGGGTCAATTCTCGTGCTTTCCTTGCAGCCTCACGGGCACGACTTGCTGTGGTTGCTTTATCGATGATGATTCGAGCAATAGCTGGTGTTTCTTCAAAAAACTCACCTAGTTTTTCATTTGTTAAACTTTCAACAATTCCACGTACTTCAGAATTACCAAGCTTTGTTTTTGTTTGCCCCTCAAACTGCGGATGTCTAACCTTACATGATATAACAGTAGTAATTCCTTCTCTACAGTCTTCCCCGCTTAAAGCAAAATTACCATTGTCAAAAAGTTTATTTTTTCTTCCATAATCATTTAAAACTCTGGTAAGTGCACCTTTGAACCCAGAAAGATGAGTTCCGCCTTCATGGGTATTAATGTTATTTGCAAAAGTAAAGATATTTTCTGTGTATCCATCGGTGTATTGGATTGCTATCTCTACCTCTACATCTTCTTTTTCAGCTTTCAAATATATAGGATTTGGATGGAGAGGTGTTTTGTTTCGATTAATATGTTGAACAAACTCTTGGATACCCCCCTCATATTTGAAGGTCTGTTTTTTTCCACTGCGCTCATCTGATATTTCTAGTTCTAAACCAGCGTTCAAAAATGCTTGTTCTTTCAGTCTAGTTGCTACTGTTTCATATTTTAGATCTACTGTTTCGAATATTTCAGGATCTGGTAAAAATGTGGTAGTTGTACCATTCGCTTCTATTTTTCCAATTTTTTTCAAGGGTGCTACTGTATTACCATGATCATATTTCTGATAATACTCAATACCATCTCTTCTTACTTTTACCTCGAGCCATTTGGAAAGAGCGTTAACTACTGATACACCTACGCCATGTAAACCGCCTGATACTTTGTACGCTTTACTATCAAATTTTCCTCCAGCATGGAGCGTAGTCATTACAAGTTCCACACCTGATTTTTTATATTTTTTATGTATAGTTACTGGGATGCCTCTACCGTCGTCGATCACGGTTGCTGATCCATCTTTGTTCAAAAAAACTTGGATTCTTGTGCAGTGTCCAGCGAGAGCCTCATCAATAGAGTTATCAACGACTTCGTATAACAGATGATGGAGCCCCCGATCATCGGTATTCCCTATATACATTGCTGGGTTTTTCTTTACAGCTGCAAGCCCCTCTAGGACTTGTATCGTATCGATATCGTAACCGTTATTGGTTTGAGATTTTTTTTTATTCATTGCATTTCACATCGTTTGAAGACATAGACTAATTCAGCTAGTTTTTTCGAGGATTTTTTCTATCCCATCTCCTGGAGTAAATTTATGGTATTTCATATGGAGTAAACGCTAATAAATGTTACTATAAAATGGGAACTAATTTTTAAAAAAATATTTAAAACAATGCATGCTATTACATTTGAAAGTTTGTGAGGGAGACAATTAGGAAAAAAAATACATATTTGTGGAAAGAAATTCATGCAAGAAATTTTGTTTTGTGTATAGTGATGTTCTTACTATTTGTACCTTTATTTGGAACCATAGCAAGCGCACAGACAAATCAAGATCTTGCACAGCAATATGCTCCTATCTTATATTTTGAAAAAGATGAGACCTGTTTCCCAGCTGACGTTTCATATCATATTGATAACTCATACCTCTATCAGATCGGAATTGATCAACCTATTGACACCTCACCATCTAAAATAAGTATTTCAGAAAACACATCGAATCAGTACTATCTTGATAACCAGAAAGGATCAGTGAATGATGATTACATTATTAATGATTATCGCAGCAAGATGAATAACCTGGGTTACAAGGTGTATGCTCATGTCATTTCAAACGGCGACACAACAATTGTTCAATATTGGTTTTTTTATGCATTCAATAAAGGAGAGTTGAACCAGCATGAGGGCGATTGGGAGATGGTTCAAGTTATAGTTTCTGGTGGTACACCTACTCAGGCTACATATAGTCAACACTATAGTGGACAAAAGGCATCGTGGGACCAGGTTGAAAAAGATGGAAATCATATCAAAGTGTATGTAGCACGAGGTAGTCATGCAAATTATCTTAGGTCCTATTCTGGAAAACTTGGGGCAGCTAATGATATTGTTAGTGCTGATGGAAAAATAATAAGGCCGAATAACTATAACTTGGAGCTACTTGAGAATCAAACGTGGTTAGATTTTGCTGGCAGATGGGGGTGGAATGGCGGTGACGAAGCTGAAGCCACAGAGGCTGGGCTCCTTGGACAGACAGGTCCATTTGGCCCACAGTTTAGGCAAGGCGGAAATATGTGGAACAGCCCCCTTGTATGGAGTACTAGTCTTTTTCAGGTAAACGATGTTCTCTTTTTACTTGAATGGATACTGTATAACCTTGTTACCCTGTTTATCATAATAACTCTCGCGTTTATAGCCTATATGGTGTTTCGTATCTATAGACGCCATAAAAAAACTGGTCTGGGACCCCGAATTGTTTCGATATTGTATATTGACAGCTTAAATTTGAAGAGCATTGGAAATATTATGTGCTTTGTTGCAATAATTATTGCCTTCTTCGGACTTTTTAATCCCTGGTACGGAATATCCATTGATGTAAATATTCCAGACTACAGAACAACAGGTTTAATAGATTTGCTTTCTATTGATGGAATCAATGGGATTCAGATAACTCTCCCAGACACAAGTGGACCTATCCCGCTTGGAACATTTTCAGTTCCATTCTCATTTTTTATTGCAGTTGGAATTATTTTTCTTGTTATCGCATCGATAGGCCTTGAAAAAAGTAAAAAACTGGGGAAAAAATTCCTAGGGCGTGGCATTAGCCTTCTCATTCCGTTTGTTATAATATTAATAGTCATAATGGCTTTGGCTTTATTAGTTCCCTTAATTTCTCCAGTAAACGTGAGTGGTAATTTTGATGTAGATGCGGCAGTAGGTGCAGTCTCTGGTTCTCCTTTGGGAGGTGAAAAGACTATCCCCCTCTCAGATGTTAATGGCCAAATCTATTTGCAGTGGGGACTAGGCTCAGGATTATTTCTTCTTGTGTATGCAGGCATTATCCTAATCATAGCTGGCTTAATGGAGATTGCCGCAAATATATCGTTCTTTGAGAGCAAAACAGCTGAAAAATCAATTGAAGAAATGCAGGACGAGTCAAAAAAATCTGGCAGAATCTTCGTCAGATGAGTCCATTGTAGAAGAGATTACTAGGGAGGAAAATGATAGGTTATACATTACCAACTACATTCCATTCGTAAATGCTAAAACGTATTTCTGCATATCAAAAATGAGGAGATTTATGATTATTAACGCTGATTTGCATATTCATTCACGTTTTTCAGGAGCGACAAGTGACAAAATGAACATTGAATCAATTTCCTTAAAAGCACCTCTTAAGGGAGTACAGGTTGTAGCTACGGGGGATTGCTTGCACAGTGGTTGGATGCAAGAGATAAAAAAGTGCAGCGTTGTTGATGAAGGGACTTTTGAGCTTAATGGAACTCGTTTAATACTGAGCACTGAAATCGAAGGTCAACGCAGAGTGCATCATTTGGTTTATTTTCCTAGTTTTTCTGCTGCTGAGGATTTTAAAGAAAGAATCAAATCCAAGTCAAAAAATCTTGAAACTGATGGTAGGCCAAATGTCGATATGAGTGGAGAAGAGCTCGCAGAACTTGCAAGAGATGTTTATGCTTTGATTGGCCCTGCGCATGCTTTTACCCCCTATACTGCATTGTATGCCTATTATGATTCACTTAAGGATTGTTATGGCGACCTTACAGATTATGTGTCGTTTGCCGAGTTAGGATTGAGTGCTGATTCTGATTTTGCAGATAAAATTCAAGAGTTACACCAGTTGACTTTTTTGACAAATTCAGATTGCCATAGTCCACATCCTGTGAGGCTTGCACGCGAATTTAATCGATTTGAGGTAAACGATGCTACGTTTGATGAGATTAGAAAAGCAATTCTTAGGACAGGCGGAAATAAACCAGTATTAAACGTTGGTTTACCTCCTCAGGAAGGTAAATACCATGAGTCAGCATGCATATCTTGTTACACTCATTATACGCTTGAAGAAGCGCAACGGAGGCATTGGAAATGTAGATGTGGAAAACGAATAAAAAAGGGAGTTAAGGATAGAATTAATGAGAGAGCCGATTTTAAAAAATCACAGCATCCCGATCATCGCCCCTCATATATTCCTCTTATTCCTATGGCTGAGATCATTACAAAAGCTGTTGGGCAACGCAACCCGTTTAACTATACTGTTACGAAGCGTTGGGATGAATTGGTTTCTACATTTGGAAGTGAGATAAATGTGTTGCTTGATGTAGATATTAGGGATATTGCAAAGGCCACTGCCCCCGCCATTACTGAGGCGATACAGGCTTTCCGTGAAAACAAGGTCATCATTCAACCAGGTGGTGGGGGACAATATGGGACAATAAACCTTCCAAAGGAGGGAGAGGCAACCACCGTGTCATTAGGTCCAGGAGACAAACAAACGAGTCTTTTCGACTTTTAAAGCAAGGTGATATTTTTTGGATTATGATATTGCTGAACAGAAAATTAAAAAAATTATTATGGAAAGTAACCCTTCACAAATCCTACAGAATTGTGTAGAGTTCCTATATGAAAATTTCGCTAAATACAGTTGGCTAGGTATTTATTTTGTGGAAGGCGATAATTTGACTCTTGGCCCTTGGAAGGGAAAACAACCGACAGAACATAAAACAATACCCGTCGGAAAAGGAATTTGTGGTTCCGCCGCTCAAACTGGTAAAACCGAGATAGTTTCTGATGTTTCTAAGGATAATCGATATCTTGCATGTTTTGTTTCTACACGATCTGAGATTGTTATTCCCATAAAGAAAAATGGTAGAATAGTAGGTGAAATTGACATCGATTCAGATATCCCAAATGCTTTTGACAGTAAGGATGCCGTTTTTTTAGAGAAAATTGCGAATATGCTTGCCAGGCATATCCATTAGATATTTCAGCACTCAAGATCTTCATCACAGCCTCACAGGCTCAGAAAAGGTTCGTTCATCACTACATTATGAATAAATGTTCAATGATTTAACGTTTATCCTTCTGAAGGCACCTGCAAAATCCGGAGTTTGTGGATATAAATCTTTGCCCATGTGAACGCAGTTAATGAACCCGTTACGTTTCCTGCTACGATGCCCATCCAGATTCCCACTAGTCCCAATTGGAAGATTGTTGAGAATATTAATGCCAAGGGCACTGTTAAGATGAGGGTGCGGAAGATTGTGACCATGAGGGCATTTATTCCTTTTCCTGTTCCCTGGAACAATGATGAGGATAACATTCCAAATGCGACCCCGGGATAGTATAGACATACTATTCTTAGGAATGTTGTTAAATCTTCTGCAATTCGAGCTGTGTCTTCTGCTTGTGTAAAAACTACTGTAATAAACGGAGCTAAGACGAATGTTGAAATTGCCATAATTATCTCTATTATTAGTCCTATTTTGATCGCGTACATAAGAGCCATATTGAGTTTGTCTATTTTTCTTGCTCCATATGCCGCGCCTGTGACAGATACTACGGCAGTGGCTATACCAAGTAGTGGTAGTATTGCAATGGTTGCAATTCTCCATCCAGCAGTATACACAGCTACTCCGTCAGTGCTACCTGTGACCTTTGCTATAATGATGGTGATTATCAACATCGTGAAAGACATAGACAACTGTAAGATAGATGCTGGCAAACCTACTTTTAGGATATCTTTGATGATATTTTTGTTGAATTTAAATCCGCGGAAGACAAAAGATACATAGGTGCTTTTTTTGAAGAACAACCAATATGCGAGTATTATAGATGAAATACTGAGGGATAGCAGCGTAGCCCACGCAGCTCCAGCTACACCCAGTTTAAGTGTATATATAAAGATCGGATCTAGAATGATATTTAGTCCAGCACCCAATAACATGGCATACATGGCCCGTTTAGCGTCTCCTTCTGCACGTAATATAGCGTTTGCAATAAATGAAAAAAATGTGATAATGCTTCCCGCGAAGATAATACGGGCATAAACTGTTGCCATGCCTGTTGTGCCGGCTGCACCAATTAAAACAAAAATGTCTCTAGCGAAAATAAATAAGGGTATGGAGAAGACAACTGAGGCTAAGATCATTATCATTATTGTATGAACTGCTACGTTGTCTGCACCTTTTTTGTCTTTTGCTCCTATCCTGCGGGATATTGCAGATCCCCCTCCCATACCCAGGCCTGTGGACAGAGCCATTGCTGTAAAGAAAAATGGATACACGAATCCTACTGCGGCGAGAGCATCAGTTCCTAAACCAGATACCCAAATGGCATCTGCAAGGTTGTATATTGTATGGACTGACATTGCCACTATCATTGGTAGAGAAAGTTGGATAATGGCCTTTTTTGGATCACCAAGTAATGTTTGGACACCTTTAGTTTGTGTGCTGTGCTTTGATAATGAATCTGTTTCTACAGGAGAGTTTTCTTTCACGAGTGGGGGGAAAGAGTGAGTTCTATTTCAAAGTTGTGATAACTATTGGTAATAGTACGACTCAAAATAGTGGTTTATATGAAAAATTTCAGTATCTTATAGAAGGACCTATAAGTTTTTGAAAATCCGAGGTTTAATCTTTGGGTCTGACTAATTGGTCAGACCCATCTTTAATAAAAGTTTTGTACTATAAATTATATGGTTTTAGATTCTATGCTTGTTGTGTGGTGAGGAGATATCATTATAGCCTATTTTCCATCGAACAATTAGGGAACCTTTATCTACAAAAATCATTCTCAAAGTGGGCTC
>CP070798.1:362429-390398 GCA_020343515.1 Thermoplasmatales archaeon
TGTGTGTAATGCTGTATATTATGGGACACTAGGTCATATTGAAGAGTATAAACTCCCTACAAAATCAGGTTTTATTCATGTCCCGCTTTTGTCTTCTCAGGACCCCAATGGCATGGATCTTGAGACGATGGTTGAAGCAGTTAAACTGGCAATTAAAACATGTTTGAAGTAAATAAACTCCTTTGTTATCGAATGTTTAAAATTAGTTAAAAAGTTTTATAAGGTAAAAAATACTGCCACTGCTTATGAGAGATTTAACCAAGGCTCAAATAACAATAGGGCTATTGGCATATTTTGCAACTGTTTGGGGTTTAATTCTCAATCTGGACTATTCAAATTTAGTGAATGCAGCTGGCATAATCATTCTTCAGTTTGTTCTAATTATTGTTTTATCCTATGTAATTCTGGCTATACTAGAATGGGTAAGGATATTTGATTTAAAAACAAACTCCGTATTAACACTGCTAGTTCTATTAACACTGCTAGTGCTGGTTAACGTTCCTTTATTATCCTCTTTGTAACTAATTTTATTTAATATTAAACTTTTTTCATGCCTTTTTTCGGTCAGTTATATCTTTAATAATATGGACGAAGCCAGAATTTTTCCCCTCATTGGTAGTAATTGGAGTTGCCGAAATCTCAAAATATTTTCCCATGTGTGGTTCGAAAGATTCAAAAGTAGCAGTTTTTTTTGTTAATTGGGTTTGTTGGCATGGACAATTTAGATGTGGTTTTTTTGTTCCATGGATTATCTCATAGCATTTCTTTCCAACGAATTTTTCAGGTGTATCTTTGAAAAAATCGGCGAACGCTTTGTTTACCTTGACAATATTGAGATATTGATCATGTAGAGAAATCATGTCTGTTATTGAATTAAACGTTGTTTTCCATTCATTAATTGCTTGTAACATTTTTTTCTCTGCTCTTTTTTGCTTTGTGATATCTTCAATAATTAACCCCACTCCAGGTGCTCCATTATCAAAGGTCGTTGGAATATATTTTATTTTAAAATGAAGTTTCTCAGAATCATTTTGAAAACTTGTTTCGATTTTCGATTTTTTTCCATCTAGAGCGCTTTTTATTTTAGGCATTATTTCTGTAATTTTTAAAAAATCCTTTAAAAAATCATTGATTTTATTGCCCAAAATGGATTCACGTTCGATATCTAGTAGGGTTAGAAAATTTTCGTTTACCTGTACAACTCTAAGATCTTTATCAAGCACTATTATAAAATCTGATATAAAATCTAGTATTGAGGATAGGGGGATTCTCCGAGATGGGAAGAATACTTTTGCTGGACCAAAAGTAATCATCTCTGCATGCCCTGAAATCAAAAGTATGTCCAGATATTTTGCGACAGAATTTCTATTGGTCTTCATTCTTCTTGATATATCTGTTATAGTCATACCTCTGGGATTCTCCTTGAGGATTATTTTGACTAAAGCCATTTCATTTTGATAGAATTCCACAGAAATAAATCAAAACATCACTATTTATGCATTACGTTTATGATTATCGGCTATGCCATGCAAAGACAGAAAAGTTTATATATCAATTAATTAATTTGGTTTTGTTAAACATAAAGCATGGCGAAAGTGGTGAAGGGATAAAATATGAAGAAACCTTCCACCTATTCAGTGACCACTTCAACTAAGCACAAACCCTACAATCCATATACAAATCAAGTCAAGTAAAACTAGGTGGAACATAATCGAGATGCTTTGTACCTCAGAATTAAAACAACCCCATCTCTGTGATTCCAGTATCTCAAGAACATGCTTGCATCCCTTCTTCCTAAGAATGAGGTACCTCTTTCCTCCCTATGCATCCTATCTCTCCCTTTTGAGGGGTACCTCCATCCCATCCAAAAAAAACAAATTTTTGGCTCTTTCCTTTTTTGACTTGAGTTTTCATGTTATCAACATTCATTTAAGAATATTACAAAGCTTAATATAGATAAATTTATAAAATTATAAATCTTTTTAATATGTAGGTAGAATGAAACATTTACAATTCAAAGTATTAAGCGTTTTAATTGTTTTTCTGTTAATAGGTGCTGTAACTACATCAACAGCAATTTTTTTAGATGCAAAAAAACAATCTTTTGTTTCATCAACGAAAATTAATCAATTAGACATTGCAAATAATGATCCCAAGATAGAGACTATACTTGAAATGATAAATGAAAGTTTACTGCGAGAGTATTTAGAAATATTGGTGGGATATGGGCCAAGATTGACAGGAACCTATAGTTGCCAAAAATCGGCTGAATACATATATCAACAGTTTAAAAAAATGGGGCTCAAGACACGATATCAAAACTGGACTACATTTGGGAATAGATATCATCCTCGGCTGTTCAAAAGCCAAAATGTTGAAGGAAAGTTGAAGGGGAGTGATTTAACAAGTGATAAAATCATACTATTTAATGCACACTATGATACGGTTAAGGCTTCACCAGGTGCTAATGATGATGGGTCAGGTACAGCAGCGGTACTAGCTGCAGCTTATGTTTTAAGTAATTTTGAATTTAGTCACACTTTAAAATTCATTACTTTTTCTGGAGAAGAAGTTGGTACATTAGGTAGCCATGTTTATGCAAAAGAGGCATATGAACAGAATGACAACATTATGGTTGAAATAAATGCTGATATGATAGGACACGCAGAAACTGCTGAAGGGGGGAGAAGGATGGGAATAACTGCAACTGAAGATGCTGGGTGGATATTGGATGTAGTTGAGAACATAAACACTGATTGCCGTATCAATTTCCAAATAAATATAGGGGAAATCGACAGAGAAGGTCGTGGATGGGGCGATTATCATCCTTTTGTTGAATACGGATATGAAGCGTTAGCCTGTTGGGGTGGGGAACACGACCAAAACATGCATACCCCAAAAGACGATATCAATAATGTAAACTTTAGTTATCTTGTTAATACAACAAGAATACTCGCTGGAACATTAGCTTACCTTGCAGATAATTATGAAACCTATCCACAAGTAAGGATTGTATCACCAAAATTTGGAAAACTCTACTTTGAAGGAAGAGAGATACACAATATTGATGACCTTAAAACTATTGTAATAGATGATATATGGATATGGATAGATGTGAAATGTGCAACTGTTCCGATTGAACGTGCTGAATTTTACTATGGCAATAAACTAGAATATACCGATAATGAGCCACCGTTTAAATGGCATTTAAACAAATTATCCATTAGAAAACACAGAATTACAGTTGTTGTATATGATAATCTTGGAAGAAAATCAAGTGACCGGAGGGACATTCGCTTTATAAATCTGTTAAAAAACCGTTAGCGGCCTCAACCAACAAACCTATAAAAATAACAACTAATTTCTTTTTTATCTATTGCCATCTTTTATCCCCTTTTAATCTTCTAATACGTTTTAATGTTTCTATAATTTCTCATTTGACACATTTGTAACATAGAATTTAATAACAATGGAGAAGGGGTGGGAGGAAAAAAAGAGGACAATACCCTTCTCTCGTCCCTCACTGGGGGGATAAATATGATTTCTCCCTGCTATAACTATGTAATTTAATACAAATATGATTTATGGTACAAAATTTTGATTAATATAAAAAGAATGGGAAGAAAGAGCAAAATAATATCCGGCTATTAAGAGGTTTATTCATATTCGTATCCTTTCTCTTATCATGTCTCGCCAGAACTCTAGAGGAAGCTTCTTACCTAGAAACTCTCTACCTTTACTATTTGACATAGATTTAGTAAGTTCTACATAAATATCTCTCTTAGTTGACTCTTTTAGTCCCGTACGCCAGTGAGCCCCACAACTTTCGCATTCCATTTGAAAAATCTTGTGGGTTATCCATTGAGTATAATACACTTTGCCATCACAAAGAGGACAAACTGGGAGCTCTACCGCTCTAGGTAATTTCGCATCTTTTGGCATTTTCCCATCCCCAGACTACAAATCAATAACAGCTATTTCTTTAAAAACTATCCTGTTGACCGCATACCTAATTATTCTAAAACAATTTGTTGGCTTCCCCTCTATTTAGGCAATTGGACTGGAGAATCAGAAATTAGATAAAGGGCTGTTTGTCAAATTAAATATTTTTCTCATAAACCCGGAATTTTTTGCAGGGTTTTGCACCAGTTTTCTGTATAATCCTAAGTGATGCGTCGTTATGTTCATCAACCCATCCAATATCCACACCAACTAGTCTTTTTAAGATTCTCAGGTATAATCAAGGCCAACCTAGATAGTATGATCAATGTCGTATTAGTATTGCTCAAACATTATCAATAATCCCATTCCTTTTTAACGTTTAAACACATAATGTTTTAGAAAAATGAAACGAGGATTATCATCATTTGATATCTATGTAATTGTTGCAGAATTGCAAGAGCTTAGAGGCAGTTACATAGATAAAATATATCAACTTAATCGTGACGAGCTACTTATTAGAGTGAACAATCGTAAGACAGGTCAAAAAGAAATCATTTTTGTTAGAAATGGCGAGCTATTATGTACAACACAAAAAAAATTTGTTGTACCAGAAAAACCTTCAATGTTTGCAATGACCTTGCGTAAATATTTATTAAATGGAAGAATAAGCCAAATAACCCAACACGAATTTGATAGAATAATAAGAATGAAGGTCAAAAAGAAGGCAGGGGATTTCATCCTTATTTTCGAACTTTTTGCCAATGGAAACATCATATTATTGAACACTGAAGGAAAAATAATATTGCCTTTAATCAAGCAGCGGTGGGCGCATCGAACATTACAACCTCATGAAGTATATGTCCCGCCACCGTCTCAGATTAACCCTTTTCATTTAAATAAAGAAAAGTTCATGGATTTGATGAAAAAAAGTAAAAAAGATCTTGTAAGAACATTGGCGGTGTATGTCAATCTAGGTGGCACTTATGCTGAGGAAATATGTTTTAGAGCTGGCATAGATAAAAACACAGGGATACAGGAATTGAGAGAAGAATCTTTCAAAAAAATTTATGTTGAACTACAAAAGCTATTAGATATTTTTAAAGAAAAAAAATTCCAACCTACCTTTGTTAAAAAAGAGGGGAAAACAACAGATATTTTGCCATTACCATTTAAAAGTTATACTGAAAGTGAATTTGTAAAAACTGGGAGCTTCAGCAGAGGACTTCAGGAATTTGTTGATGTACGAAAAACAAAAGAAAAAAGTACATATCAGAAAAAACTCCAGAAGTTACAAAGACAGTTATTACAACAGAGAAAAACTATAGAGGATTTCAAGAAAAAAATTACGCAAAAAAAGATTGAAGGGGATACCATCTATCTAAACTTTCAATCATGCCAAGAATTGCTACATGATATAGTTCTAATCTTGGAAAAAAAAGAGAAGAAAGAAGAAATTGAACAAATAAATAAGAGAAATATTGTAAAAAATTTTGACCCTACATCAAACGAACTTATTGTTTTGCTTCAAGATGACCAAGGAAAAACAAGAGAAATTGAATTAGACTTCCGTAAAACTGTTTCAGAAAATGCAGAAAATGCATATCGTGCTAGTAAAAAGTTCCAAGAAAAATTAAAAGGTGCGGAAGTGGCGGTAAAGAATACAAAAAATGAAATTAAAGTATATGAAAAGAAAGTTATTTTAAAAAAAGAAGAAAGAGAGATCAAAAAAGAAAAACAGTTTTGGTTTGAACGGTTTAGATGGTTTATATCAATCGAGGGTAACATCGTTGTGGCAGGTAGAGATGCAAAGAGTAATGAGCAGGTAGTAAAAAAATATCTCAAAGAGGGAGATAGGTATGTGCATGCTGACATCCATGGTGCACCTAGTTGTGTTGTAAAAGGTATGGACATAAATGACAAGAAAATCCCAATATCTGAAAGAACACTTGAGGAGGCCTGCAGGTTTGCTGCCTCTTATTCAAAAGCTTGGAAACAATTTAGCGAGGCACATGTATATTGGGTCCTGCCTGAACAGGTGAGCAAGACCCCTCAAAGTGGTGAATTTCTGCCCAAAGGGGCTTTTGTTGTTCGTGGAAAAAGAAATTACTTTAAATGTAAATTAGAAGTGGCAGTTGGAGAAGCCCTAATTAATGATTTAAAGAAACTAATGGGAGGTCCACTAGAATCAGTTAAAGCAATGTCGGATAAATATGTGGTTTTGAAACCTGGAGTTACGAAAAAAAGTGTTGTTGCAAGGAAACTATCAAATGTTTTTCATACTTCTGCACAGGCAATTGAACGTGCCCTCCCACCTGGAGATGTAAATATTGTAAAAGCTATAGGTTTCGGCATCAAATAGGTGGTTGCTTTGAAGGTAATCTTTAAGGATCTCAAGAAGGGTGAAATTAAACTTATTCCTGAAAATCTTGATGACATTTGGCATTTATATAACATAATTGAAGATGGGGACTTGATACGTGCCGTTACCTTTAGAACTGGTGAACAAAAAGATGATAAGATCCGGTCAAAAAAAGCTGAAAAAAAACGAATGAAGTTAGGGGTGAGGGTCGAAAAAATTGGTTTTCATGAATTTTCGAACAGGTTACGGATACATGGAACTATTGAAGAAGGCCCTCAGGATCTTGGCTCATATCATACGTTAAATGTTGATTCAGAAAAAATGGATAAATTGTCAATTGTAAAAAATGAATGGAAACCCCATCAGCTAGATAGAATTAACGAGGCAGTAAAGCAGCGATTGCAACCTATTCTAATTTTTGTATCCATGGATGAAGATAAGGCTACTGTTGCAATCCTACGCCAAAGCGGTATACAATTTATTACAGATATAGATTCGAGGAGATCTGGAAAAATGTATGAAAGTACAGAAAAAGAGCATGAGTATTATGGTGAAATCATCTCTGTTATTAAAACGTGTAAGAAAAAGGAATCTCCTCTAGTAGTTGTTGGATCTGGTTTTGCTAGAGAGCATTTTGTAAAATATGGTAAAACAAGGATGCCTGAACTTTTTGAAAATTGTATAAGCCATGGAACAGGGCAACCTGGCATAAATGGTATACATGAGACATTAAAGACAGGTATTGTAGAGCAAATAACAAAGGAAAATAGGGTGTCATTGGAGACTCAGTTTATTGAAAAACTTTTTGAAGAAATAAAAAAAGATGGATTGGCAGCTTATGGACTAGATGAAGTCACAGATGCTCTAAGCAAAGGAGCGGTAGAGAGGCTTCTTATCTCTGATGTTTTAACGAGGAGTGAAAATGGGGAAAAACTATTACAACTAGCAAGAGCAGCAAAAAGTAAATTTACAATAATAAATACAATGCACGAGGCAGGGAAAAAATTTGAGGGTATTGGTGGTGTTGCTGCCCTCCTTCGCTTTAAACTATAATTTAGATGTATCTGCCGCATCCAGTTCCAATTATCATAGATAAGTAAGGGGGTGTGTATTCTTCTTCTTTTGTCTCATCTGAAGCCTCTGACCCGGTTTCTTTGGTCTCTTCTTCTATTAAAGAAACATGATAATAGTCATAGGTTACCTTAATCTCAAAGTCGTTTCCATTGTCACGGAGATATTTTAAAGGTCTGCGGAGTGGTTCTCCTGTTTTTACGGTGACTGTAATCTCATAAGTTTTAGTATGCTGGCCATTAGACATATTATAAATTTTTTGCTCTGCATCAGAACGATCATCTGCTTCTATAGTATCGTCATAAGGAATATCATTTATGCTGAATGACAATGTCTCGTTTCCTTCACCACGGCTTTCATGTGTTTTAGTTTCACCGTCCATGACGATATCTGCGGTTAAAGTATCGAGGCCTCTCTTTAGAAATATGCCGATGGTCTTGTCATCATGCCAAGCAATTTCAAAATCAACATTCGTTAAAATACTCCCAGTTGGCGCAGTAATGACGTATGATTCACTAAAAGGGGTATTTTTACTGGCGAACTCTGAAATGGCAAATGAACTGGTTTTTTTCTCCCAACCAACTGTGTACATATTTACGCCAGTCTCTGGTGTTTCAATTTCTTCTTCTGGAGGTTTGTATGCTGCAATTCCAATTCCAGCAATAATTATTATGACAACTGCGATAATAATAATTAATTTGTCATTCTTTTTTAGCCTTATCATAAGACCACCCTTTATTATTGCATGTTACATGTCATTTGGTCTAACTGTATTTATAAGTATGTTTCTCTCTTTATTAAATTTTTCCTTTATTTAATATATTTATAAAAATTTTAATTAGTTTAGATGTTTTTTCTATATCAAGCAGTAACTATTGGAATGCTTCTGTTGCATTGCCTACATCTGCCATTTTTTAAACCAGTTACATGTGAAGTAAAACCATAACGTTCAACAATTTTGTTACCACAGCTAGGGCAGACAGTATCTTCATATTCTCCATGGGGGACATTTCCAAGATAGGGAAATAAAATTCCAACGTCTTTTGCAATATCATAGAGTTTCAACAATGTATCAATTGAAGTTGCCGACACGTCCATCATCTTATAATCTGGATGAAAACGAGAAAAATGAATTGGAGTATCTTCACCTAGCTTTTCAACGACCCATCCACAGAATTCTCTAATTTCGTCTAAAGAATCGTTAATCCCCGGTATAACAAGATAGGTTACTTCAATATGGATGCCTAGGTTTTTCGCGATTTCACATGTATTTAATATTGGTTCTAACCGTGCTTTGCATATTTTTTTATAAAAATCTTCATGGAATGCTTTAACATCGATATTCATAGCATCCAAATATGGAGATATCTCCTTAAAGGGTTCTTCGTTAAAATATCCATTAGTTACGTAAACAGTATATAGGCCTGCATCCTTTGCCAGTTTTGCAGAATCGAGGCTGTATTCATGCCAGATTATTGGCTCATTATAGGTCCAAGCAATACCCCCACATTTACGCTTTTTGGCCAGATCCACTGCTGCCTGAGGAGGAATCTCATTCAAAAACACATCCTCTGGAAGAGCTCTAGAAATCCCATAGTTTTGACAATGATCACATCTGAAATTGCATCCTACTGAGCCTAAAGAAAGAACAGTTGAGCCTGGATAAAAATGATATAAAGGTTTTTTTTCGATAGGATCTTCTGCAACCGAGGAACAGGAACCATAAATCAAGGAGAATAGTTTACCATTTTCATTTTTGCGTACCCCACAAACCCCTCTTTTCCCCAACTGTATTTTGCAATTATGTGGGCATATTGTACATTGGACTTTATGGTTACCAATAGGTTTCCAAAATCTAGCCTCTTTCTTCATACCAAACTTTTCATGGGATATATGTTTATTAATCTTCTCCAAGAAACATTTCTCTATGACTTAAGAATCGACCACGAAGAGGGTATCTATCGGTAATCTGGGGTTGCATAGATCTATATTCCTTGAAATTTTCATCAGTCCAAAGTGTATAGCGGGCATAATAAAATGCTTCTTCAACCGAGACTTTTCCATTTTTGAAAATCTTTAGAATGCTCGGTCTACCGGTTTTCAATAAACCCGGTTTGAACCCGTCTGCTTTACCAGTTTTGAATCCTTCAAACCAGAGCAGGGAAAACAATGGACCTTGTGTTGTACTTGCGAATCCTTTTCTAAATTTACTTGCTCCTGAGATAACTATTCTTCCAGGACGAGGAATACCAGATCTAAGTATTAAAGAGGTTGGTAGGTTAAGTATGGTTTTATCGGCAAAACCACCGCAAAAACATGCATCAATGATTATACAAACTTTTGTTGATTTTAAGGGACCTAATATGTCACCTAGCTCTTTATCGCTGATCATATCGTCCCAGAGGAAAATCTGGCTTCTTTCAAAAAGTTTACCACCAGTAAGTGTATTGTTTAAATTGCCATATCCATGGTTGAAAATCCATATAAAGACCTCGCTGTCTCTGTATTTATTTGATTCCTTTATTAGCTGGTTAAAAGAGTTTACAACATTGTTTTTAGTAGCCCCGCCATAGGTAATATCATATTTATGGGTTCTCTCTTGCAGTGTGTTTAGTCTTTCGCCATAGCCATTGTCTTTTCTGATCCACCCATCATCAAACAATATAATGATGTTAGAGGTGGCATAGTTAGAATTCTCGATAAGATATGCTGCCATTTCTTCAGCAAGATATAATCCGCCGTTTCCAAGCTTGCTTTCGTTATCTTTTGGGAAATTTGATGCTGCAATAAAAATTGCCCATTTATGGGAATCCGATTCAACAGCTTCAAGGTTGTCAACCTCTAAAGTTACCGTTTGCACATCAGAGTAATCTTCTCCATCCCATGATCTTGCACTGATAGTGTAAACCCCGTCTTGATATTCATATGTATTCCAGTCATAACTCCATTTTATAGTTCCATCAGCTGAATACCATTCGCTTTCATCGATTTTTACTTCTACTTTTATTAAACTATCGTCTCCATCAGGATCTGTAGAAGTACCGCTTATCATCACAAAACTATTAACTATCATCAAATTAGTTGGATAGTCAATCGTGACGTTAGGTTTGATATTAGACCCCTCATTATTTTGGCCTAAACATCCAGATAATATGGAGACAAATAATATAACTACAATAATTACCGCAATCAGCTTTTTATCCATTAAACTCATATACTATGTTTGTAGTATTTCCTTTAAAACCTTTATGTAACAACTATTACCCATACGTTCTAATATAATTTTTTGTAAACTAAATCTTGAAAAAAGTTCAAAAGATATGGTTTATAAAGTGTTCATATCCCTTATTTTCAAGGGTTTTTTTGACGTTACCATCCATTATAATGATTTCTTTCTTACTTGTAGTCTTACCGATAGATATGAGATCTGAATCATTTTTTTTCAGCTCTTCTTTAACTTTCTTAAAATTACGCGGTGGAATAATTACCAGTAGTTCATAATCTCCACCAAAATGCAATGCCATGTTGTAGATATTCAAATTGGTTTGTTTTTGATGAAGTTGAATCAATGATGAAGAAATTGGTATGCTATTGAGATTTATTTCAAAACCCACGTTATTTACGTCCTGAAGTTGATATAGGGAAGAAGATAAACCGTCGGATATATCCATACATGATGTTACACATTTTTGTTTCGCCAGTATTCTCCCCTCTTTTATTTTTGGCGTTGGTTCTAGTAATTGCTTAGACAGGTCATTGTCTAGAATTTTATTTTTTAAATTATAGTGTCCAGCACCTGCTTTTCCCAATGTACCGGTTACAGCAATAATATCTCCTGGGCTAGCTCCTTTCCGCGGCATAAATTCATCTTTGTTAACAACGCCAACAACTGTTCCACAGATAATAATCTCGCTTGTCTCTTTCATATCGCCACCAACAATAGTTGTATCAAACACTGTTGCACAGGCATCTGCTCCTTTTGTCAAATCTTTTAGAAAAACCTCTGATGTTTTTTTTGGTAGTCCAAACGATAAAACTAGACCAAGCGGTTCTCCTCCTTTTGCGGCTATATCGCTAAGATTAATTGCAACAATAAACCATCCTAATTGAAATGGCGTCATCTCCTTGGGCATATGCGCTTTTTGGGAAATCATGTCTGTTGAAACAAGCAAGTATTTCTCTCCAAACTCAAAAGCAGCGCAGTCATCACCAATACCAACGGCAACATCTCCTTTAGATAAAATATCTGAAACAAGACGAATAGCCTTTCTTTCTCCCAACTCTGAAAGTTTTTTCATATTATACGACAAGATCGTCTTTACTCAAAAAGTTTATCACAAAAATACCGTTTTCGCATTGTAATAACGAGGCGATATTTTGAAAAAAATGACATATGCAAATAGCGGTGTTGACATTGAAAAGGAAGAACAAGCAATAAAAGGAATACTTTCAACTATAAAATCACAGAGGAAGGGAATTGGTAAACCTCTTGGCGGACATTATGCAGGAATGATAGAGTTTGGCCAGTATGCACTTGTTTTATGTACTGATGGTGTTGGCAGCAAAGTGAAAATTGCATCTGAACTAAAGAAATGGGATACCATAGGTATTGATTGCATTGCCATGAACGTTAACGACGCCATTTGTGTTGGGGCAGAACCTATCGCTTTTGTTGATTATTTGGCAATAGATGACCCGAAGCCAGAAATAACAAAAGAACTTGGAAAAGGTCTGGAAAAAGGGGCTCAGCTTTCGAATATTTCAATTATTGGTGGAGAAACGGCTTCATTACCTGAGATTGTTAACGGTTTTGATCTCGCAGGAACGTGTCTTGCTTATGTTAAAAAAAGCGATATTGTAACAGGTGAAAAGATATCCCCTGATGATGTCATCATTGGACTGGAGAGCAGTGGTATTCATTCTAACGGGTATACATTAGTTAGAAAGATTATTGAACGCAGCGGTTTATCATATAAAGATAAATTTCCCAGTGGATTTTACCCTGGAAAAACAATAGGAGAAATTCTTCTCACACCAACGCAAATATACGTCAAAGAAGTATTAAATCTTTTAAAAAATGTAAACGCACATGGATTAGCACATATTACCGGTGGTGGCCTAAGAAATCTTCCAAGACTCAACAAAAACATCCAGTTTGTTATCGAAGATCCACTTGCACCGCATCCTATTTTTAAGTTTCTGCAAAAACAGGGAAATATTGAAGATAAAGAAATGTATCAAACGTTTAACATGGGTATGGGATTTACAGTAGTTATATCTGAAAAAGAGGCCGACGAAACAATCAGGACTCTAAAAAAATACTCCCAAGTTGAGGTTAAAACTATAGGAATAATCGAAAAAGGAAAAGGGGTTGCGGTGCCTTCGCTTGGATTGGTGTTTTAATTTTTTTTTTATTTTTTTTATAACAATAAGACATAGATGAGTCCTATCAATATTGGCTGATGCAGTAAATAGATTATCAACGAGTGGCGTCCTAAAAAACAAAACAACTGAATAAATCTAAATTTGGAGAAATCTTTCAAAGCAAAACGACGTTTATATTTTGGATATAAACTATTGCCAATAAATGCACCTATTAATACAACGCCAAACCATGGTAGAAGTGGAAAATAATCAACGGTGTAGAATTGTGTAGGTGTAAAGCCAAGCCAGATCAACCAATAAAAATCAAAGGTGAAATTTTTTAATACTATACCAATTAAAATTAGAATAATTCCTAGTAGGAAATTCTGATAGCGAAGTCTTAAAAAAGGATATGCTAAAATTATAGATGCCCCGATACAATGGAGTGCACCGAACACAATAAAACCTTCACCTAAACAGATCCGCGTAGCAAGCGTTATTATCATCCCCAATCCAAAAATCTTCAGCCCCCGCTTCAGATATTTCAACTGCAGCTGTTTTTTGGTGAAATTTTTCTTTGCTCTGGCGTAGCTTAGTGTTAGAGAAACACCTATCAATGAGAGGAAAAGTGCACCACCTGTATATACATAGATAAGGAAATATCCAGAATACAAACTAAGTTTATAGATGTCAAAAAAGTTTAAATCATACAAGAAATGGAAAAAAATCAACATTACAACTGCAATGCCGCGTAAAAGATCTATCTCCCAAAACCTTCTTTTTATATTTTTAGTCACTAAAACCCAGAAGGTTCTTCATTTTATTAACATTCACCCTTGCGATATTTCCCAAAAGGTAGTAGCGGGGAGTGGATTTGAACCACTGCTCTACGGGTTATGGGCCCGTCGGGATTTCCTGACTACCCCACCCTTATAGGCATCCTCCTTATGGAAAGATGCTCGCTATGATGGGTAGCCCAATATCCCCGCCATATACACGAAGTGTCTTTCGTGAATATTATTTCTTGTACTTAAATCTAGTTCCCATTCTTAAAATCTCCAAATGCCTAATCAAAAATGATGATATATTTCTGTAAAACCAGTTTTAGTATCGTCTCTTTGATTAAGTAGGCCGATTCAATTTAGGTTACAAATGATTGCGAAAATAAGAAAATATTATAAAGCCCCATATAAATGGAGGATAGGGGAGTAAGTGGTAGAAAATCAAATTGAAACTCGTTTAGTTAGAAAGCAGTCAAAATTTCCCGCTGTTTGTACTTATTGTGATATTAAGATAGCACCTGAGGAGATTTATTATTTAGAGGAGGGAGTAAAAGAACATATTCATTCACTAATTGCACGGAGATTTTGCTCTAATTGCTACGCGAAATTCGGCGAACGTATTCTTCTAAAAGGGTTGAAAGAGTAGATTAAAAAAACTTCTTCAAAAAGATTTTTCAGTGTTGTGTATATTAGTGTTTTCCAAACAGCAGGGGTACCCGAGTGGTCTAAGGGGCAGGGCTTAGGTGTGCTTACAGGCATCCCTAGCACTAAGAAACCCTGTGACGCAGGTCTTCGAGCGTTCGAATCGCTCCCCCTGCACTATGCACTATTTGGATGTGTTGTATATATGAAGATTGTTGCATTTACAGGTATGCCATGTTCCGGGAAAACAGAGGCAGTAGAAATTGCTAAAGCCTTGGGCATCCCAGTGATTAGAATGGGAGATATGGTATGGGAGGAGGTTAAAAACCAAGGTTTGGAGTTAAATGATGAAAATGTTGGAGCTATAGCCAACATGATGCGCAAGGAGCATGGGAGGAATATCTGGGCACGAAGAACAGTTGATAAGATTAAATCACTAAATTTAGCCAATATTATTGTTGTTGATGGGATACGTAATATTGAAGAGGTTAATCTTTTTAAAAAAGAATTGAGCAACGATTTTGTCATTATCGCCATAACTGCTTCTCATGAGTTAAGAAAAAAACGCGCTCTATCTCGTGGAAGAAAAGATGACAGCAATGATATTAAAGATATAGAGGAACGTGACAAAAGAGAGGTAGGGTGGGGCATTGGTGATGTCATTGCATTGGCTGACATTGTTATCTCGAATGAAAGAGATATTGATGAATTTCGAATAAGGGTTAAACAGGTTTTACAAAAACTCTGAAAAGCGATAACTATATCTATGCATTCTATTATTTTGCGCAGAGATTTCAATGTTTGAAGCAAGAGTGACAATAACGCTTAAGAAAGGTGTTTCTGACCCTGAAGGTGCTAACACGCTTAAGGCGCTACATTTGCTTGGTTTTGATAATGTACGGGCTGCTAAAACAATCAGAACATTTGATATTTTAATAGATGGTAAAGATAAAAATTCTGTAAAGAAAGAGGTTGAACAAATGTGTCAGCGCTTACTTACCAATCCAGTGATTCACAATTATGATATAGAAGTCGAAGAGGAATAATGGTATTGGGGAGTGTTGGTGTATTTAGACAGTTTATTTAAAAAAAAGCCTACTATGTTTGATGTATACGAAATAAATATTTCTTCTGCAAAAGACAGTCAGTTAAAAGAAATTAGCAATAAAATGGGCTTGGCTCTCAATGTAGCAGAAATGAGACGTATTAAAAAATATTTCCAAACCAAACACAGGAATCCCACGGATATTGAATTACAGGCATTGGGGCAGGCGTGGTCTGAACATTGTTGTTATAAATCGTCAAAAGTTCCATTGAAACAACACATCTATGGTATTGAGGAAGACAAAATTGTAGCACGTGAGGATGCAGGGGTTATTGAATTTGATAATGGTCACTATTATTGCGCTGCGTTAGAATCACACAACCATCCCTCAGCAATTGAACCATATGGTGGCGCTGCTACTGGTATAGGTGGGATAGTGAGAGACGTTGTTTGCATGGGGAGTCAACCTATTGCCTTTATCGATCCATTGTTTTTTGGCCCTTTAAAACTTCCATTTGAACAGCTGTCGAAAGGGGTGAAACATCCACGTTATCTTTTTAAGGGAGTGGTTGACGGCATACGTGACTATGGAAATCGTATTGGCATTCCTACATTATCTGGCCAGGTGTATTTTCATAAGGGGTATACTGGTAACTGCCTTGTTAACGTGGGCTGTGTAGGAGTTATGAAAAAAAATGAGTTAATCTATAGCAGAGCAAAAGCCCCTGGAAATGTCTATGTCTATGTCGGTGGAAAAACTGGCAGGGATGGTATCCATGGTGTAACGTTTGCATCAGCAGAGCTTACGGATGAAAGTGAAGAAAGTAGTAGGTCTGCTGTGCAAGTTGGAGATCCAATTACAAAAGAGCCTGTTATTCATGTGACACTTGAATGCAATAGAAAAAGACTGCTTGAGGGTTTGAAGGATTTTGGTGGCGGGGGTCTCTCATGTGTCTGCGGTGAACTTGCTTATTCTGCTGGTTATGGTGCAGAAATCCATCTCGATGATATTCCATTAAAGGAAGAAGGATTACATCCTTGGGAAATCTGGATTTCAGAAAGCCAAGAACGCATGATGTTCCTTGTAAAACCAGAAAACGTTGAAAAAGTACTTCATATTTGCAAACAATGGGATGTCACAGCAGTTCCCATTGGACATGTGATAAAGGATCAAATAATCAGGGTCTACTATAAGGATGTAAAAATCCTTGAAATGGATTTAAACTTTCTTACAGGAGGTCCTGTCTATGATAGCTGCACACGCCCATATGTTTTATCAAAAATCGATAAATCTAGGGAAAAACGTTTTCCTATGCCTGATCTCAACGATATGTTAAAAAAAATTTTGAGTACTCCAAACATTGCTTCAAAGGAGTGGGTGATTCGACAATATGACCACGAGGTAAGAGGAAATACAGTTATCAAACCACTTCAAGGGAAGCTCGGTTTTGAATCCCATGGTGACACATCTGTTTTGAAACCTCTTGAGAACTCGTTTAGAGGACTGGCAGTAACAGCTGATGTTAACCCTCGTTTTATGGAGCGAAATCCTTATCTAGGTGCATGTTCTGCAGTTGATGAAGTTTGCCGAAACCTTGTTGCTGTTGGTGCTAAACCTGATTCACTTCTCGATTGTCTTAATTTTGGAAACCCTGAGAAACCAGAACGCATGGGAGAATTTTATGAGGCATGCCGTGGCCTTGGAGACATGGCAAGAGCGCTTTCCTTACCTTTTATATCTGGAAATGTAAGTTTCTACAATGAGTCTATAAAAACTGCAGTTCCACCAACTCCAGAGGTACTAGGGATAGGGATTGCTGCCGATGTCAGAAAATGTGTCACGGCGGATTTCAAAAACGTGGGAAATCCTATCTATATAGTAGGGAGACAGACCGAAAAAGAATTGGGCGGGTCTGAATACTATAATGTTTTGGAAATTGACGGTGGTAACGTTCCGAAGACTGATGCAGCCCTACTAAAAAAATCTATGAATGGAATTCTTACCTCAATAGATAAAATGTGTGTTGCATCATGTCACGATGTAAATGAGGGTGGAATAGGAGTTTGTCTTTCTGAGATGGCAATTGGTGGTGACATTGGCGCAGTGGTTGATCTGTCGCAAATAAATTCAGAGTTACGAACTGATTTCAAGCTTTTTTCAGAATCAAATACTCGGTGGATACTTGAAGTGAAACAAAAAAAACACCACGAGTTCGAATCACTGCTGACAAAACATCATATCCCATTTAAAAAAATAGGATCAACAAAAGGCACCACCGTTGTTATACATGATAACAATGACAGAGTTGTTGACCTAAGCCTTGATGATATTAGACATCACTGGAAATATCCTATTTGGTCTTTAATGGGTTAAAATTAGATTTCCTCTTTTTTACATTATGTTGCTTCTTTGGTTTTTTCAATTGAAACCATGACTTTTTTTCTGTTGAAGGTTTTTCTTTATCCTCTATTGATTCCAGCGTTACAGTAATTATAATTTTTTTTCCTGCTAAAGGATGGTTAAGGTCTAATTGGAGGTTTTCCTCTGTAAGTTCTTTAACAGTACCATAGTAGGATTTTCCAGAAGGAACATTTATCTTAATTTTTGAGCCAACCTCCAGCTCTACCTCAGGGTCAAAAACATCCTTTGGTACCTCTACCACTAGATCATCTATGTAAGGACCAAAAGCATCTTCTGGTTCAACTGTTATCGTCTTTGTTTCTCCCTCCTTCATACCTTGTAAAGTGGATTCTATTTCAGGGAGGAAATTTCCTTCTCCGAGGACAAATTCTAAAGGGTTTTTTTCCTCGTTTTTGTAGCAGACAGTTCCATCTTCTAACTTTACCTCACACAATATATTAATCCTATCTCCATTTTTTGCAGACTTCATAGTTATTCTCCCTATGATGTATTCCTACAATATGAAATAAGAACTACAGGCGAGCGCATCCTTTTTGTTTACAATGGATTCTTATCACTTGTGTCTATTTAAATATTTGCGGTTTTTTGCATTTCTTAGTTGTATCAAATAATCTTTTCATACCAGTAATATGTATTCGATGGAATTAGATTCCTATAAAACGACCAAAGTTTTACCAATCAACTCTAAAACACTCTAGTGTTTTAACCTTTAAAACATAAAATTATATTTATAGCGCCCGCATTGGGTATGCTAGCTTAAAGCCTCGATACGCTGAGGTTTTTGTATTTTGCTTATGTATCTAAGGTTGAATAAATTCATATCAAATATGCCTCTACCACTGGAATAACTATGTTTTTGAATTAACTTGTGGTTTATAAATTCATTTATTTATCACATCTATCAGACAATAATAGTACCAGAGTTATTTTTTGCATTCTGCCAAAAACTGGATTTAATCTGTACATTATAATCAAGGCTAAAATTCGCAGGATTTTTAAAGTTTGGACAATATCAAGAAACATAGAAAAATACTAAAATGATGACGTGTTTTACTCCTGTTAAAGGGGCCAGTGGTCTAGTGGTTATGACGTCGCGCTTACAACGCGGAGATCGCCTGTTCAATTCCGGCCTGGCCCATTTGTCAAGTTCGGGACTACGGGAAGAGAACTAAAACTTAAAGTATTACCTATTTTTTTTAGGGTAAGCGATTTATATGAGCCTAGAAGCAAATTTAGCTGGATTAAATGATTGGATTCATAGTTATTTACCAGAGGGCACACCGGATTATGTCTCACAGGGCATAGTCTCCATTTGCATTTTTGTAGCATTTATTATTCTTGGTTGGATAGCCTATCATATTTTTCAGCGTTATCTTACACGATGGGCAGAAAAAACAAAAACAAAATTAGATGATGAAATACTTAAGAATATTAAGAAACCAATCTATTTTTTTGTTATTCTCATTGGTGCATATTATGCTTTAATCAATTTCAATTATCTTAGCATGAATTATTCCGGAGAGTTAGTATTTATCTTTGGAATAGCTGAGATTCTCTTAGTCACTTTCATTATAACAAGAGTTGTAAACGTAGTTATTGCATGGTACGCCGAGAGAGAAGCCAAAAAAAGAATGAGTGAACATATTCTCTTTGTTTTTAAGAAAATTATTAACGCTTTTATCTTCATAATCGCGTTTTTAGTAATTTTGTGGGTAAATAAAATTGATCTTACAGGTATTGCCGTAGGTCTTGGAGTGGGCGGCATTGCTATTGCATTTGCATTACAAAACGTCCTTAGCGATGTTTTTAGTGCATTCTCAATTTATTTTGATAGACCTTTTGAGATTGGTGATTTTATTATTGTAGGTGAATATGCAGGTACCGTTAAGAAAATTGGTATGAAATCAACTCGGGTTAAACTGTTACAGGGTGAAGAACTTGTTTTATCCAACAGGGAATTAACTAGTACCAGTGTGAGAAATTTCAAAAAAATGAAGAAACGACGTATTGTTTTTCATTTTGGTGTTACCTATGATACTCCAATAGAAAAACTGGAAAAAATTCCCGATTTGGTTAAAAAAATTGTTAATTCCCAAGAACTAGCTGAGGTTGATAGAGTACATTTCACCGAATTCGGTGATTTCAGTCTAAACTTTGAAGTGGTCTTTTACATGAAAAAAGGAGACTATGTATTATATAGAGACACGCAACAGCAAATTAATTTCGCAATAAAAGGTGCCTTCGAAAAAGAAGGCATCGAAATGGCATTTCCAACTCAAACAATTTTCCTCAACAAATAAACAATTACTTGTTAGCAAGTTGTATTCAGTAAATCTACAAAATAGTTTATCATTGTCAAAACTAGTTTTTATCTTATAAGGCTGAAGTAACAATAGATGTTTTATTACAATGCATTGATAAGAGACACAACAATAATCTTCAAAAGAATTGAATCTATATAGTTCTCAACTTTTCATAGCCCCGTAGTGTAGTGGTCAATCATTGGAGGTTCTGGGCCTTCAGACAGCGGTTCGAGTCCAGCCGGTGCTATTTTCTATTAAAGAATCATCGAAATCAGTCGAGAATTTTAACGTTAATCTTGTCATTTATTTCTATCAAGGCTCCTTCAGTTCTTTTTCCAATACTACAATTTACTACGATGCTTCCGTCAAGTTTTGTCACACCGGGATCTTCATGTATATGTCCACACAAGACAAGTCTTGGTTTGCATTTGTCGACAAGTTTTCTTAGTTCTCTGCTTCCAGAATGATGACCGAAAAAAACCCTATCCTGCGTTTTAAACGGTGGAACATGTGATACTAAAACGGTTTTTTCATCAATCGATTCTTCTAAAGGTTTTTCTGAATCTTTATTTTGGATAACAATTTTAGATAATTGAGAGGAAATATTCCCTCCGATTCCAACAAATGAAAGACTATTTTTTACAACCTTTTTCAAATCAATATTATCCGCCTTACTCTCTGTTATTGCTTGGTCAACATCAGGCGTATCAATGTTACCCGAAATAGCTACTGCATCAGCCTCAATTTGACCAAGAAAATTCTTGGCAGTTTCTCCTGGGCCAAACTGGGTAATATCTCCACATATGATAACAAGATCTGGTGAATATTTTTCTATATTTTTTAAAATAATATTAAGCCTGTATTGAGATCCATGTATATCTGCAGCTGCTAGTATTCTCATATCCTGACTTGCATGAATAAAACTCCTATTAAAAATATTATTGGGTAATTTCATTTTGTTACAAAACAGGTTTAATATTGATCTACTTTATTTTATGAGTAGAATTATGGATTATGATACATACATTAATAAAACCTTCTTATATAGGGAATAAAATATTCCAAATTACAGAGGATATACTATGACAAAAGAGGATGAAATCACTAGAAATCTGACGCTTATTGAATACTATAAGGAACAATTAAATGCAGTGGATATGCAAACACAGCTCATGCAGGCTGCTTTGGCTGATTACCATAAGGCAAAGATAACAATTGAACAGCTAGAAAAGGCAGATAAAAATTCCGAGATACTTATTCCTATTGGTGGAGGAACTTTCATCAATGGTTCCATCAAGGATGCCTCAAAGATCCTCGTTGATATTGGCGCTGGAGTGGTAACGGAAAAAACAGTTGATGATGCTATTAAAAAAATTAACGAAAGAATAGAAAATTTACAAAAAAACCAAGAAAAACTTTTGTCGACGGCACAAAAACTACAGGCTGAAAGTGTCGAATTATCACAAAAAACACAAAAACTTATTGAAGAAACAAAAAAATGATTTTTTGGGTATAAATAATGTTCAATTTTCTTAAGAAAAAACTGAAGAAATTCGGTAAAAAACTTGAAGAAGAATTAGAAACTGAATTGCAAAAAGAAATTGCTGAAGAACCTAAGCCAGAAACAAAATTTCCTGAAGAAAAAGTTGAAGTATTTGAAAAACCAACCAAGCCTGTGGAAGAACCTACAGCCCCTATAGAAAAGAAAGAGGAAAAGATACTCACTGCAAGAAAAAGAGCAAGAAAACTACAAAAAAAGGTGAGTGAAGAAAAAAGAGAACGGGAAGAACAAGCTGATAAACAGATTGAAGAGAGTATTAAAACCGAGTTGGAACATATTGTAAGGACAAGAAAAGGAATTGAAGAAGCTGTAAAAACAGATAAAAAACCTGCTCGAGGTATTGATGAAGGAAGGTTGGATGGCCTGTTATGGGATCTCGAGATGGGTCTTTTAGAATCAGATGTTGCATATTCTGTTATCCAATCCATAAAAAAAGATATTAAAGGAGAACTCAAAAACGTGTCATTCTCTCGTTCTAAAGCCAGTGGTTTCGTAGAAACAGTGTTAAAAAATGCAATATCTCATGTTTTAAAAGCCAATGATTTTGACTTTGATGACTTTATTGAGCAGAAGAAGAAACCAGTTGTGATAATGTTTATTGGAGTAAATGGAACAGGTAAGACTCTTTCAATTGCTAAAATCGCCAATATGTTAAAAAAACAGGGGAAAACCTGTGTTATGGCAGCTGGAGACACATTTCGTGCAGGTGCTATAGAGCAGCTAACTGTCCATGCAGATAATCTCGGCGTTAAAATTATCAAGCATAGCCCTGGGTCAGATCCCGCTGCCGTTGCATTTGATGCCATTGAACATGCAAAAGCGAAACACAAGGATGTGGTTTTACTTGATACTGCTGGTAGGATGCAGACAAATTACAATCTTATGGACGAGATGGCTAAAATTAAACGTGTTGCAAAACCTGATTTGATTCTATTCGTTGGAGATGCCTTATCTGGAAATGATGCCGTTGAACAGGCAAAACGTTTCAACGAGGTTGTTGGAATTGATGGTGTTATCCTTACAAAAGTAGATACTGATGCAAAGGGTGGTAGTTCCTTATCAATTGCCTATACCATTGGAAAACCACTGCTCTTTATTGGAGTTGGTCAAGGATATGACGATCAGATTCCTTTTAATCCAGAGTGGATGGTTGAGAATATTTTTGGGAAGTAGATTTTTTAAACTATTATTTTTGTTCCATCAAATGGTTGACAGGTGATGGCTCTTTCCAGCTGATCTAATCTTTTTCCGTTTACAACACATGTTGTCAATTTAGCTCTTTTAATTATTTTTAAGGCAGGGCCATCTATTACAATGTTTTTACCTGCAGATGTCCACCTGGTGCCAAATATTTCGATTAATTGATCGATTTTTACTTGTTTTAGCTGTTTGGCATCACTGTGTTTGTTTGGATCTTTATCGTAGATTCCATCTACATTTGTTGCAATGATAAATAGATCAGCACCTATTTTTTCAGCAAGTTCAGCACCAACCATATCAGTACTATGTCCTGGGATTGTTCCCCCCATCACCACAATGGGTTTGTCTACATTATTTGCATCGTTTAATGTACATGGTATTTCCCTATTTGACTTCTTTAAAATATTTGTTAAAAGCTTTGCATTAACCCTCGTTATATCTATACCCATAGAATCTAATACCTCTTCGTCAAGTCCAAGGTCTCTCCCTAGTTTTATGTATTTTCTTGCTACGTTTCCCCCACCAACGATTACAAACATCTTGTATTGCTTACTAATTTTTTTTAACAAACTAGCCAATTCCTTTAAAAAAGAAATCTCACCTTTTTCTGAAAGAATCACTGATCCACCTATTGATAAAACTATGCTTCTCATTAAAAACAGTATATTTTTTGATTTATTTAAAGTTAATACAACTAAAAAAATGGTTTATGCTACCTCTGGACCTGCTTCTCCTTTTTTTGGATTCGCACCAAGTCTTACTTGCGGTAGCGGTATAGGTGGTGGTAGGCCTAAGTCTTTTGCAATGCCTACTGCCTCAGGAACACATGAATGCATTACTGCGGTATGGATTCTACTCGCTGTTTGATCCGGTGTTTTACGTTTACTAAGCCATTCATCTGCAATTTTTTTTGCATCTTCGTTTTCGTATAGTAGCACTCCTTCAATTTTTATCATACCTACTGCTCCATAGCTTGCTGTATATTGAAATTCAATGGTTGCCAAGTTGTCTGATTTTTTATTTATCTGTGTTATCTGGCTATTATGATCTATCCTTATCTGTCTTGGCTTTTCATCGTGATCAGTATACCGTCTTGCTTCAATGGACTTGAATCGAATGTTTCTAATTTTCATATCTATATCAATAACAACTTCTTCCTTTTACATCTTTCGTTCATAGAAAAATAGATAAATATCTAAGATATGGTAGCGAGGAATATTCTATGAAACGAACAGCTGAATCAATAATACTAGGTTTACTAATCCTCTCCATTGCATCCGTTGTTTGTGCATCTGATACTGGTATAACTACAGAACAACATACTATAAAGATATCTACCTCTGAAAAAGGTTTACTTGTTGAAGAAAACATCTTGATTACCAATAGTGGAATTGAAAATGCTACTTCTGTAAGACTTTGGATACAGCAAGGCATTCAGGATGTGCAAATACTCGCAGTTGAATCCGGAGAATATTTAACTCCAATTATAGCAGGAAACATACGCGAATGTAATCTTACTCAATATAATTTAACACTAGAAACTGGGGAATCATTAGATTTGGAATTAACCTACATCCTTCCAACCAATACGGAAAATTTTGAAAAAACAATATCTTATGATACTTCTTCTTTATCTGTTACATTTAATAAAGAACCATTATATCAAGTACAAAAAGCGCAACCAGAATCATCTTTTTCACTCCGGCTTTACAGACCAACAGAGGCCCCTTTAAGTATTGCATATATTGTTGTAATTTTTATTTTAGTTGTCATTCTTATTACTTCTACATTGCTTTTATTAAGAAAACAAAGATCAAAAGTAAAAAGTTCTTTCATTGAATCTGAGGAAATACTTAGCACTAAAAAAGCACTGTTACTATCATTACTTAAGGACCTAGAAAAGCAGCACAGGTCAAAAACTCTTTCAGATGATACCTACGACAAACTAAAAGAAGAATATAAACAGCAAGCAGTAGAAGTAATGAAAAAACTAGAAGACATTAAAAAATAATTAGAAGTCAAAAATACTGGGCTGTTTGATCTCCTGTTCCCCTTCTTTTTTATCTTCTTCTTTTTCCTCATTATTAGAATCAGAGGTTTTAATCTCAATTTGTTTTTCATCAGTTTTTTCAGAAAGTTGCAAAATATCTTTTATTTTATGTATATGTTTCTCACCGAGAAGATATTTTATCTCACTTTCTGAGAGATCAAGTTTATTTTTCATTTTACATGCAAACAGGGTATTATTTCTAAATAAATATTTGAAATGAGGCAACAAAAACTCTTTGCTTTTATTAGTGGAATTATGACATAATCCGCCAATTTTTTTCACGACGGAATCCCTTAACCCCCTTGCTGTTTTACTCTTCATCATCTCTTTGATCCATATTGGAGGATAATATTTTACATTCCCATAGTTATGGTTTTTTGCAGTGGATACCCCCCCGTTCATGATGTCACAAGCGTAGGACCATAATCCATAGTATTGTCTTTTAAAAACTCTGCCAAAAAACAAATCTGCTTTAGATACAGCTTCATATCCTTTTATCATATCAATGATATCCATATATTCTCTAGGTAAATTCTCAGTTAACCATAGCAAAAAAGTTTCAGGTGGAACATCGATATTATAAATGCTGTCCTTAATGCTCTGGATATTTCTCCCTTTAAATACATCTCGTAATGCGTCAAATATTATCTTCTCTCGATCTCTATACCCTAAAACATCAAGGGACTGTATGTCCACATGCTTTCTATTTAGACATATTGATTGCAAATCATTTATCGCAGATCGAATATCCCCCTTGCATCTATCAGCTATAGTTCTTAATAGCTTAATATCAGCGGATATATTTTCCTCTATACATATTCTTTTTAATAATTCAATAATCTGGTTTGAGTTAACCTCATAATATTGAACAACTGTGCATATTTGTTTTAAAATTTCGCCCTTACCTTTAATCAAATTATAATAATTATTTACTATAAGGATTATTGGTTGATTTGTTATCTTAATGGTTTCCACGATTGCTTTTTTACCGCCTTTGTCGCTAAAATCGCCACCTTTTTCTGTTTTCTCTATGTTTTCATAAAGATTATCTGCCTCGTCTAAAATTATTAGCTTCCTTCCTCCCCTGTTTGATGGAATAAATCTGCCATAATCATCAAAAGTTTCATTTACTGCGCCAAGCGTAGCTACCCTTTTGATCATTGCTGCATTTCTTGCATCAGATGCATTTAATTCTACCGCCATCCACCCAAAATCATTTGCCAAAGCAAGAGCACTGGTTGTCTTTCCAATTCCAGGCTTTCCTACTATGACCAAAGCCCTATTTTTTGGTACATTCCCCTCTTTCCATTTATATGCCCAGTTTCTAAGAGTAGTGATAGCACGCTCGTTTCCACATATTTCATCTAGATTTCCCGGTCTGTATTTCTCTGTCCAGTCTTCCATTTGTTAATTATAAGTGGAATTCTGTATTTTAATTTTTGTTTTGACATAACCTTTTTATCAAACTGTTTTATTTCCTTCTTTCAAGCGGGGATGGCCCAGCCCGGTACGGCGATGGATTGCTAATCCATTGATCTTCGGATCTCGGGAGTTCGAATCTCCCTCCCCGCGTTCCTTTCTAAAAATTAGTTGAACAATCAATCGATTTTATTTTCTATAAAAAAATAATTTAAATATGATAAACTCAATATGGTACTAGGGGAATTGATAATGGATAATAAAAAAACAATGGTTGTTTTTATACTCTGCCTGCTGTTGATTTCAGTATGCTTAGCGGGGTGCATAGTACCAACTAAATACATGGCGGAAATGCGTGATGGGATACATCTTGCGACTGATGTTTATCTAAAAAAAGGAACAAATTTGCCGCATGGGGCAATTCTCATTAGAACGCCATACAACAAAAATCCACTATCTCTTATTGGTATGACTTGGGCAAAAAAAGGGTGGCCAACAATTATTCAAGATGTACGAGGAAGATTCGCCTCTGAGGGAATTGACACAGTGTTTAGAAATGCACATACAGACGGTCCCGATACATTGTCTTGGATAGCCAATCAAACCTGGTCAAATGGAAAAGTTGCAACATTCGGCGGCTCTGCTCTTGGAATAGTCCAATATTTTATGGCTGGTGCAAACCCGCCAAATCTCGCTTGTCAATTTGTCCAAGTTGCAACCCCAAATTTCCATAAACATGCCGTATATCAAGGCGGTCAGTTCAGGAAACAACTTGTAGAAAAATGGTTAGAACGTCAAGGTAGCATTTATGTTTTACCAGAACTATTTGAACATGAAAACTACACACTTGAATTTTGGACAAATGTTTCTCTTGAGGATAACTGGCAAGATGTCAACGTTCCTGCAATACATATTGGAGGATGGTACGATATATTCGTACAAGGAACTATTGATGGATATATGGGCTACCAGTATCTTGGAGGAGTAGGAGCTCAAGGAAAATCAAAACTAATTATAGGTCCATGGACACATGGTGGAGCAAAATCAACTAAACAAGGCCAATTGACATATCCAGAAAACTGTATTGATACATTTTCTGAGAATTTGTTTTGGCAGATGGTTGGCCAATATGCAATGAACGAACCCAGTAATTATGATCAATGGCCAGCTGTGTATTATTATGTTATGGGCGATGTCGATGATAATATTGCCCCAGGTAATGAGTGGAGAGAAGCTGAAGACTGGCCCATTCCATCTACATCAAGAGAATGGTTTTTCCATGAAAATGGAACATTAATCACAGATCCTCCAATGGATTATGGATATTCATTAACCTATACTTATGATCCTGCTGATCCTGTTGAAACAGTTGGTGGACAGAATCTGAATTTGCCTCCTGGACCATATGATCAATCAGAGGTAGAAAGCAGGGATGATGTCCTTGTTTTTACGAGCCCTGTTTTGGAGGAACCTTATGAAGCTACTGGACCTGTGAAAGCACGGTTATACCTCTCCTCAGATTGCCCTGATACTGATTTCACAGTAAAACTGACAGATGTCTATCCTGATGGACGCTCCATGCTTATTACCGATGGAATACTTCGCATGAGAAACAGGAATGGTACCGATCATTGGGAACTAATGGAACAAGGAGAAATCTACGAAGTAGAGGTTGATTTATGGAGTACCTCTTATGTTTGGAACACAGGTCATAAAATTAGAGTTGCTATCTCATCTTCAAACTATCCAAGGTTTTTAAACAACCCAAATACTGCTGATGGTATTTATGCGAATACTACATACAATATC
>CP070798.1:390498-416110 GCA_020343515.1 Thermoplasmatales archaeon
TCATCTTCCATTTCGTCAATTTGGCAAACAACCTCTTCTTGGATTAAGGGGTAATCTTTTGATATTTCAACAATAAAATCCATTAATTCACTGATATCCATGTTTTGTATTTCTTCAAATCCTGGAAGCCTTGCCCCGTTTAAACCTGTATTTAACTGTAATGCTGTACTTGAGGGAAGCAACATCAGCATAAAAACAACGAAAATACTACCCATGATTATTTTCTTCTTCATATTTTTTCCTCCACTATTTGATATAATAAACCAAATATATATAATTATTGCTAAAAATGCTTAGTTATCCCAAAAACCACGCGTCCTTGCATAAAGAAGCTCTGCTTTGAGAATATCACGTAAGAACTGTATTTCTAATTCTTCAGATTTTTCAAGCTCTCTCCAACTGTATCTCCTCAAGACACGGGCAGCGGTATCAGGACCTATTCCACGGCCCATCAAGGCAAGTAAAGCAAACTTCCTGTAACTTAAGACAAGACTTGCATTCTTATGAAGTCTTTTTACTTCTTTATCTTCTTCCTTTGTCCGGTCTTTTTTACGTAGCAATTTAGCCATATCCCTATTGTATCCTCTCAAGATAGCTATTTTTATTGCACCGCATTTAGAGCATTTAGGTTGGAAATCTGCTCTACCAACAGTTGTAGTCCAAGAATGATTGCAGTTAGTACAGACAAGGATTATATCGGTATCCATCAGCCGTTTTTTTAAGGCCATAAGAATTGATCGATCAGCCCTCTGTGGAACCATGAGCCCTCTCATAGTTTCAAATCCAGCGAGGGCAATCGGCGAAAGTCTCTGAATGTGTATAGTTATTTCGTCATTCTGTATTTTCTGAAGAACCTGTTTTGTATTCTCGATGTCCATTCGCTCCCACATAAGCTTATCAAGAGCTTCGTCAAAGATAGGTGATTGCTCAAAAAGACCGAAAAGTCGTCTCATTCCAACATTTTTGTAGTCGAAATCTTTCCTTAAAGCTCCAAACTTTCGCGCCACATGGACAAGCTGCCAGCGGATATAAGTAGAGTTTCTTAGAATGGTTTCCATCAAATATTCAAGAGATTCTGGCTTTGTTTTAACAAGAATATCTTTAACTCTTTCAACTGGAATCCTACCCGGAAGTTCAAGATTTACCCTATATGAATCACTATTTATTCCTATACTTTCTCCAATAGATTGCGCCAAAATTGCAGAAATCAACCGCCCTAGTGTTTCATTAACCTTTGATCCAAAACATGCGTTGATAACAATGCTTTTATCCTCTACTTCCAGTGTTATTACTTTATCACTGGGAACAACAAAACCCTGTTTTTTCTGATTATATATATACTGAATAAATCTATCAAGTGATTCTTTATTACAGGGATAGTTGCTTATCTTTTTATTTTCTGAAATGAGCCTTCTAAGCTTTCCCACCTCCAAAGCAACCTCAAAGGGCACAGGGATATCCTCCCCAACCCACGTAGGAACATTTCCTATTTCTGTAATAGATGAAATCAAAAGCTTATCATCTTCTCGTTTAACAATAACCCAGGGTCTACCTCTTAAAATAAACTTTTCCCCTTCAAATCCGCTGCTCATAACAAAGCTTTCATCAAGTATACCAACATTTTTTCTCGTGCTTATGTCTACCGCCGCGTAGGTTTTCTCATCTGGAATCATAGATATATTGTCAAGAAAATACTCTCTTGATTTCATTCGCTTAATAAGATGGATATCTCCATTTTCTTCCTCGATCCAAACTGTGCGCTGATTCCTTAATTGTTGCACAATAATTTCAAATGTTTTCCAGGACAAGTTATGAAACGGATACGATCTCTTGATGATTTTATATATCTTTTTTGCCTTGATTTTCCCATATTCAAGGGCAATAGCAATAGTTTGGTTGGAAAGAACAGATAAAGGATTCTGCCGTACTTTAAAATGTTCTAATTCCCCAGCGAGCGCCTTCCTGGCAATCACCAAACTTTCAGCCAACTCCTCTGGATTGGAGGCAAGAATGCATCCTTTAGATGTCATACCTACCTTGTGTCCAGATCGACCTACTCTTTGGACAATCCTAGTAACCTCTCTAGGAGAATTATACTGTATAACATAATCAGTATTTCCAACATCAATTCCTAGTTCTAAAGAAGAGGTGCATATCAATGATTTTAGTCTGCCACTTTTAAAATCATCTTCAGATTCAATCCTAGCACCTTTTGATAAAGAACCATGATGAATGCCTATTTGTATACCTTCCTGCCACATATGAAAACGAGAAGCAAGGATTTCAGCGCCATCTCTTGTATTTATAAATAGAAGGGTAGAAACATGATCATCAATAATTTTTTTGCATCTCCTCAGTGAAGCAAACGAAATAGGCTCGATTGAAAAACGATTTGCAAACACATAATCGTTTTTTTTAATAGATGGCAACTCAACGTTAATATCAATATGTTTTGTTACATCAACTTCTAGTATAATTACATCACGAAAACCATCTCTTTCCTTACCGCCTATAAAGCGGGCGACTTCATCTGGAACACCGACCGTTGCGGAAAGACCAATCCGTTGAAAGTCATGGCCTGCCTGTTTTGTTAATTCATTTAATCTTTCTAAACCAACTGCAAGCTGAGATCCCCGCTCATCACAGGCTAATTCATGAATTTCATCTACCACAACCCATCGCACTGTATTCAAATGTTTCCTTAGCCTTTTCCCAGTAAACAAAATTTGAAATGTCTCAGGAGTTGTGATCAACATATCAGGAGGATTTCTTGACTGTTTTGCCCTCTCGTTTTTTGGAGTGTCTCCATGTCTAACCGCCACCTTAATACTCAGCTCTTTCCCCCAATCAAATGTCCTTCGAAGCATGTCTCTATTTAAGGCACGTAAAGGAGTAATGTAGAGAATCGATACACCCTTCTCTTTTTGATCCAGTTTATTGACTGACTTTTTCTCTAAAAAGTTATGGAAAATAGGAAGAAGTGCAGATTCTGTTTTTCCAAGCCCCGTAGGTGCTATCAAAAGAACATGTTTTCCCTGCAATATATGATTAATGGATTTGCTTTGAGGTTCGGTAGGTTTTTCTATTTTTTTTGATTGTAGAACTTTTCTTATTCGAGGGTCTAATAGATTAAAAGTCGATTCCATTTCTTTGATTGCAATAATATCCTATCTTTAAAACTTTTCAATGCAATAAAAACAACTTTAAATTGTGATAGTGTTCAATAAAACCCTATACTTAAAACTTATCAATGTAATAAAAATAACTAATTTACCATTGTTAACGAATTGACTAAATGTGAATTTACTTTTGTTTTTTTATTTTTTTAAATTATGAGTCTGTCTAATTAGACAAACATTTCAGTTTAACCTAAAAATTGCAGATTGAAAATTGACAATAATAACAATCTTTGCAACAATGGAAACCTCTCCAACCACCGCAGGAACCACCAGAATGGATTATGTTTACAACGGTAGATTTAATAGCTCAACTGTATACATAAATACTGTCTCCACCGTTTACAAATAATTTACCATTAGCAATAGCAAACGGGTAGGGTACAATTGGGGAGAGAAATTCGGGACCCTCGCCACTCCAAATCTTCTCTCCATTGCTCACATTAAACATACAAATCTTATTTATTTCCAATGAATTGTTATCCACCGTGGATGCTGTAATTACTTTATTGTCAGCGATAACTGGTGGTCTTGCTGAACACCATGATTGACCTTCTATTTCATCGATTATTTCACTCTCCCAGAGCATCTCACCCGTCTCTTCATCCAGGGCAATTATTAATCCACTTACATCAATTATGAATATTTTCCCATAGCCAACAGAGGGTGTTGAAATACTCGTAGGCCAAGATGAATTTAATGCATCTTGGTTTATATGATAATGCCATAGTTTTTCACCTGTTTTAACATCTAGCGAAGTAATTCTACGATTACACTTATTACCCTTGAAAATATCGGATGGAACCAACAGTTTACCATTTGACACTGCAGGCGAAGAGATAATTACATGTCCTTTAACACGAGTTTTCCAAATTGTGCTTCCGTCATTTAAATCAAATGCATATACTCTAGCTCTCCCAGAAAAAAGTGGAGCATTAAAACCAATAGTCATAGGTGATTTACAACTAGTAGCTGTAAACACTGTATTATTTGATACAACAGGAGTAGATTCAAAAAATCCGCGCATTTTGTTTTGCCAAATCAAATCCCCATTATTAGCATCAAAAACATATAATCGACTAATGGGCAATATAAAAGTAAAATGTCCTCCAACAATCACCTTATCATTTGATAATGTTATCGATGGATAAAAAGAACTATCCATAATATTCTTTTCCCAAATTATTTCACCTGTATTTTCATCCAAGGCAAAAAGTACGGTTAAAGGTGGAAAAGTTAATAAACTCCCAAAACAAACAAAGACCTTACCGTTTGAAACTACAGGGGTATTTACAGCCACCATATTATAAGTTAACGGAAGTCTTGTTTTCCAAATTAAACTTCCATTATTTTCATCTAGAGCAAAAATATGTGTCTTAAATCCTGGACCTGTAATAAAGATTTTACCATTTGCTACTATTAGTGATGAAAACATCGTTATGAAAGAATCGTTTGTTAATTCTGAATAACTCAGATTATACGATAAATTCAATGAATCTGGGAAAGGAGATGATGAAAAACCAGTATTTGCTGCATCATGTTGATACATAGGCCAAGCAGAATCATTATTGTAAGATACTTTAGATGGTTTTAATTCTATTTTTATAGAATCCTTCCTAATAGCATCTACTTCATATCCAATAACCAGAGGACTGACTGTAGATACGATAAACAAGGCAATGATACCGACAGCTATACCCTTCTTCAGAATGATACCTCCCTTTGGTACATATATCTATCGATGCTGTGGTATATAAATGCTACCCTCTGGCATGGAAATACACTTATATCAGATGTGCATTATAAATCATGGGGAAAGAATGAAAAGAGCACTCTACCACTCTCGTTCTTAGGTTCTTATCTACCGAGTAGTTTTATACATCGAACTTGAATATTATCGAGATTTTCAGATTAATATCCTATTTTTATTACTTTTCCAAGGAAATGAAAGACTCGTACCAAAAAACAAAGATATTTTCTTCATTTTGACTTTTTTGCACAACAAGTTTAAATACTATTAATGACAAATTATAACACGGTATGTGAATTTGGTAGAAGGAATGATATTTGGTATCGAACCTTCTCACCGATGTGAGAGCATTGGGGATATTTGGTATCTACCAACACTTTCACATTAGTCACATACTAATAAACATGTTTATAGTCAAATTTTCTCCCACTTTTCCTTTTTAATTCTCTCAGCTTTTCCTTTTTTAATTTCATAGTGGGGAAATAAAATCAGCCCTCTTCCGATATAAGTTCCCTGATAATATGCTCGAATAACGAGATGAGATCCTCATTACCTAGAGTATCTTTACCTTCTTGCTTCAAATCATAACTGCATTTTTCTGCTACTTCATCTCTTTCGAAATTGATTATTACTCTACCTTTCATCATTCTTTCCTCATATAACTCATAAATGTTCTAATATTTAGTTTTTATCTAGAAGAACCTCTTGGAGAATAACAATTTTGATAGTTATGTCCTTTAATAGATCTTCTCTTTTTCAATTACCAAAGCAATAACTAACAAATTTGAACAGGATGTTTGGCCATAAATGGCCTATAATTCGAATATATCCGTCAATAGACGATAAATATATCGACAATAATTTATACTTAAATTTATAAATATTATATTATGCATGATAAAAATAGAAGAACTAAGGAAGAAAAAGAAGACAATGAATTAGAAAATTACTATTTAGAGTTCTTAGGTAGTTACTAGTCTAGTTTTCATTGTTAGCATGATTCGTGGTAAAAATTGTAATTTAAAATTAATATCTTTATAGTATAGAATTGAGACAGATGTTGCAATATTAATTAGATAAGACGAATTAATTTTGCCTTATAAGAGTTAACAATCGTTAATTTTATATACCATTAAAGCAATTATTATTTATGAAACAACAACTTCCTTGCGAATACATGATTTGGCATGGGTTGCCTTGTATTAGAAAAGAAATTACCAAGTGTCTCATTAATAATTTTGGGTTCAATCAGAGAAAAACTGCTAAATTATTAGGGATTACACCAGCGTCAGTCTGTATGTATATGTCTGAAAAACGGGGCAATATTGAAATCAAAGATAAAGACATAATGATAGAAATCAATATCTCTGCTGAAAGGATTATTAAAAATGGAGAGAAGGCTATCATTCCAGAAATTTGTAGGATTTGTAAGATACTTAGATCCAAAGGAATCTCCCCACTCTTTGATTAATGCTGTAGATGTGTGTTTTTGAATTATTCCTTAATTTTTTGGGAAAAAACCTATGAAAACACCTCAGAAACCGAAAAGTTTATAAAGGTAAGTTAACAATTGTTAATATGGGGGTCTTGTGTGACAAAAATGGATTCTCAACGGGCCATTTTTCTTTTTCTAATTTTCTCCAAACAGATCCCCACTTCCTCCCTTTCATATAATTAGAGCGTTTATGCAACTATATAATTATCACACTAAATTGTTTTAGCTAGAAGAATTTATTGGAGAATAGCATTAATATACGATGTCTTTTATCCTATTGTATCGAGGTAGGACTGATATAAAAAATCAAAATGCTTTGATCTTGAATCTGATACTCCCGGTTATAATTGAAATACTATTGATTGTTTTCCTTCATGGATACTTAGTAATAACTGTTTTATTGGTTTCTCCATTATCCCTATTTTTTATACTTATTACATCTGAAACTAGCTAAAAATGTAGATAAACCACTCCTGATAGAAGATATGGAATTGTAGTTGGGGGGTCATCGGCCATATAGCAAACATATTGTTCACATGATGAATTTCTATATCGAGAACAAGGATAAAATAAGATCTTTTTGGTTCTGATTATATAATATAAATATATTTCTGAAAAATAATATAAATAATGAAAAGTTTTTACTTTTATGAAACAATCAGAAAAACTCTGGATTTGTAACGATTGTAGAAGCATTTTTGGTTCTCCATGGAATGATTCCAAGAGCAAAAAGGAACGTTGTGTAATATGTGGAAGCTCTGACATAATAATCCAGAAATCTGTATCTGTAGAGATTAACGTCCCAAAAAAACAGAAATAGCCCTACCGCTTGTTTTCTTTTGAATACCATGTTGGGTTTATAATGGCTAGAACACCTGTATGCTTTTGTACACATTAAAAAAATAAATTATCCATAGTAATGATTGGCATCTTGAGTGTCATCTTTTTTCTCATGCTCTTTTGCATCTATAATATCAATTGCAAGTATAGCATGTAAGGGAACAATTCTTGTTTTTCCTTTATTGTCGCTTTGTGATTTCCCAGGTTTTATTATTAGCCCAATTTCATCAATGCCTAGTGTAGCAAATCCATTAAACACTCCTTCTGTTTCAAGCGGCTTCTCTCTCCCCCCTATAGAAATTATTTTATACCTAGAACCCTCAGTTAATTTCACTTGTTTTTTTTTATTCATTTTGTCCCTTCCTTTGTTTTTTCTAAAAGTTTCTGCAGATGCTCAACAGTTTTACCATAATTTTCAATCGCTACTTTTACATGAGCCTCTACAAAATTCCATGCCTTTTGTATGTTTCCATATCTTATACGATAGGCTTTCTTATTTTGTCGGGTTGCATCATCGAAAATCTGCACCTCTTCAAGGATGTCAAATCCTTTGAGCTTGTTGAGATGTCTATAAACTGTAGGTCGAGATGTTTTAATCTCAGTAGCAATTTCGTCAACAAGCCATGCCTTTGTCGGATGTTTCAGGAAAAAATCTGCAAAAATCTTGTAAGGTATGGTAGGATCTGATCCTTTTGAAAGATAACCAATTTGCCCTAAAAACTTCTTTGTTACGCTATCTAAATCCTCGTCGCCAATTAAAGGAGTATTGCTAACGACTTGCATTTCAAATGACATAACAAAACCCAACATGTGAATGCAACAACTAATTTATAATATTTGTTTAACAATGACAAGTAGAAGCATTAAATGTGAAACAGTAAAAATGAAACTTGAGACATCATAAAACGGGCAAATATTTATCTATTTCCCATTTTGTAATCCGAGTACGGTATTCTTCCCATTCCTGACGTTTTACATGCAAAAAGTTGTTGAAAATATGTTCACCCAACGTTTCTTTTAGCAATTCGCTTTCATTCATAAAGGAAAGTGCATGACCAAGACTTTCAGGTAAGTGGTCTATACCATATTTTTCAAGCTCCTGA
The DNA here is from genome assembly GCA_020343515.1 of Thermoplasmatales archaeon. Classification (GTDB taxonomy): domain Archaea; phylum Thermoplasmatota; class E2; order DHVEG-1; family DHVEG-1; genus JAGLML01. The sequence continues at coordinate 398,863 of CP070798.1, forward strand.
TCTGACAAAGAATAGATATTTTTTTCAACTGGAGCTGGTGGTTGTAGTTTTTCTTCTACGCCTCTTAATCCTGCTGCGAGCATAACAGCAAACTGAAGATAAGGATTGCCAGAGAGATCTGGATTACGAAGCTCACAGCGAGTACTCTCTCCGCGCTTTGAGGGAATTCGTATAAGAGCACTACGATTCTGATTTGCCCAAGAAATATAGTTAGGTGCCTCAAAGCCAGGCACCAAACGTTTATACGAGTTCACCGTTGGATTAAGAATTGCACAAATCTCTTTAATATATTTCAGCAAACCAGCAATAAAACTATATGCCACATCGCTCAACTGATGCTCATCATCTGGATTGTAAAAAGCATTCTTACCATCTAAGGTGAAAAATGATTGGTGGGTATGCATCCCAGAGCCATTGACGCCATATAATGGCTTTGGCATAAAAGAGGCGTGAAGTCCATGTTTAGTAGCAATGACCTTTGTTACATACTTCAATGTAATAACACGCTCCGCCGTGGTAATGGCATCATCATGATGGAAATTAATTTCATGTTGACCGAAGGAAACTTCATGATGAGAAGTATATGTTTTGATCCCTATCTCTTCTAATGCAAGGGAGACATCAGCACGGACTCCTTCTGCGAGATCACGATGGGAAAGATCAAAATAACCTGCAGAATCATTGGGAATCAATGTGGAATCCTCTCCGTCTTTCTTAAATAAAAAAAACTCGCATTCTGGACCAGTATTAAAGACATACCCTAGGTTTCTAGTATTCTGCATTATTTTTTCTAAAACAAATTTTGTATCACCAACAAATCGCTGCCCATTAGGCTCATAGATATCACAGTTTAAACGAGCGGTTTTTCTTTGTTCAATACTGTCAGGAAGAATCACAAAACTTGTCGGATCCGGCTTAGCTATCGTATCAGATTCCTCAATAGTAGCATAGCCCGCGATAGATGATCCATCAAAAGGGATACCATCGTTAAATGCTTCTTCCAATCTAGTAGCCGGGATCACAATGTTTTTTGGCATACCAAGAATATCGACAAATTGTAATCGAACAAAAATAACATTTTCATCTTTAGCAATTTTTATTACATTTTCCTGATTAATTTTCAATGTTTCACCTTCTGTCTTAATCTCTACTTCCATCTTAAAGCCTCCTCTTTTTAAAAAACCTAGGCCGTATAGCGCATGTATTTTCTACTATAATAATTAATCCAAAACAAATTTTTTCTTATTAGCTCTCATATTCTTGTCTCTAAGAGATAGCGAAACGTCCAGATGGTATCAAAATAATTTTGATCTGACCAACCTTAGTTTTTAATTTTCAACTACATTATAAACCGCTGAATAGATATCTTTGCATTTGGAGTAAATCCTATTACATCTTGAGCTGTTGTAAGAAGCTTATAAGCTTATAGATTATGTCGTTAGAGGGATTTTTTTTACTAACTTGATATAAAAAATCATAAAATTTTGCTAATAAATGTTATCAATAAAGTTTTAATAGAGACCATTGATACGGTGACCATCAACCAGTAGGAGGCCTAAATTTATGGATAAAGATGTTGAAGCATTTATGGAAGAAATTATCACAAGAAACCCTGGTGAAAATGAATTTCATCAGGCTGTTCAAGAGGTAGCAGAAAGTTTAATGCCATTTATTAATAAGAACCCTAAATATAAGAAAGCCAAAATTCTTGAGAGGATTGCCGAACCTGAGAGAGTCGTCATGTTTCGGGTTCCATGGACGGACGACGCTGGTGAAATTCAAATGAATAGAGGATATCGTATTCAAATGAATAGTACAATAGGTCCATATAAAGGCGGTCTTCGTTTTCATCCAAGTGTAAATCTGAGCATTCTAAAATTTCTCGCATTTGAACAGGTTTTAAAAAATAGCCTAACCACTCTACCGATAGGGGGCGGAAAAGGTGGCTCTGATTTTAACCCAAAGGGCAAATCTGACAATGAGGTGATGAGATTCTGCCAGAGTTTTATGTCTGAACTATTTAGACACATCGGCCCCGATACTGATGTTCCTGCTGGCGATATTGGGGTCGGAGGCCGTGAAATTGGATATCTATTTGGTCAATACAGGAAAATTTGCAATAAATTCGCTGGGATCCTCACAGGTAAAGCATTGAACTGGGGTGGTAGCCTAATAAGGCCTGAGGCAACAGGTTATGGTTGTGTATATTTTGCTGAGGAAATGCTTAAAACTAGAAAAGAAGCCATTAAAGGTAAAATATGTACTGTTTCAGGATCAGGAAATGTCGCCCAATATACCACCGAAAAGTTGATTCAACTTGGCGCAAAAGTTATTACTTTATCTGATTCCTCCGGCATGATATTTGATCCTGATGGAATAGATGAGAAAAAATTAGCATATGTTATGGAATTGAAAAACATAAAAAGAGGGCGTATCAAGGAATATTCGGAGAAATATGGTGTTAATTATGAAGCAGATAAACGACCATGGCATATAGAGTGCGATATGGCCTTTCCATCTGCAACACAAAATGAAATAAGCAAAGACGAAGCCAAGATGCTCGTAAACAATGGTTGTATCTGTGTTGCAGAAGGTGCGAATATGCCAACTGAACCAGCTGGAATACAGGTTTTCCTAGATGCAAAAATCCTCTATGGTCCAGGTAAAGCGGCTAATGCTGGTGGTGTAGCTACAAGCGCATTAGAAATGTCCCAAAATAGTATGAGACTACAATGGTGTCGAGAAGAAGTCGATGAAAAACTACAATGGATTATGAAGAACATCCATAACAGTTGCGTTAAATATGGTAAAGAAGGCAACAATATCAACTATGTAAATGGTGCAAACTTAGCTGGTTTTGTAAAAGTCGCCGATGCAATGCTTGATCAGGGAGTAATTTAAAACCAACTATTCTTTTTTCAATTTTTTTTTAATTTGATATTTTTTAACAAAAAAATTCATATCATATAATTTTATATTAAATATCGAAAAAACATGGAAAATGAAAACTCTTGCCTAAATCTCTCTGAGCTTCAAAAAAAAACTGAAAAAGAGTTGGAAATACACGGTCAGATTTTCCATAACCTGATGCCGTTCAAAGTAAGGGAAATTCTTCTTGTTTCAAGTCTTTATGATGCATTTATTGTTGAGGAAGAGGGTCTGATATCTGAGATGGTAATTGAGGAATATAGGCATCTCCTTCTAAGTTCGCCGCCACGAGTCACACGCGTTTCTGATGGCGAAAAAGCGCTTTCAATGATTAAAAAACATAATTACGATTTAGTAATTACAATGTCAAAAAACATCGGAATGGATCCTTTTGATTTTGGTATAAAAATAAAGAAACTTTGTCCTAATTTACCTGTTATTCTCTTGGCTACAGATGCAGCGGATTTAAATATTGTTCAACAAAAATCTGATAAAAAAGGTATTAATAAAATATTTTTCTGGAATGGAGATTACAATCTTTTTTTATCAATCATTAAATATGTCGAAGACAACATCAATGTACGTTATGACACTGTTAATGGAAACGTCCGTGTATTGATTATGCTAGAAGATTCGATTAGATACTACTCAATGTTTCTCCCGATTATTTATACAGAAATCGTTGAACAAACCCAACGATCTCTTTCAGAAGATCTTAATGAGATACAAAGATTATTGCGAAGGAGAGCACGTCCAAAAATCTTATTAGCCGAAACATTTGAGGAGGGCATAAAAATATACGAAAAATACAAAGATTATGTTTTAGGGATTATTTCAGATGTAAGCTTTAGACATAAGGGAAAGATTGACCATGACGCAGGTCATAAATTTATTTCTCTTATAAAAAAAGAGCTTAGCTACATGCCTGTCATGCTTCAGTCTTCAAAGCCTGAAAACAGAAAAAAAGCAGAGAAAATAGGAGCATATTTCCTTGATAAGAATTCACCTACAATTTTGCAAGATTTACATCATTTTCTTCTAAAACATCTTGGTTTTGGAGATTTCGTCTTTCTGCTACCAAAGAAAACAATATCTTACACAGGAAGAAAACAAATCATATCCGAAAACTTATTCCATACTTCAACAGTAGAAATCTCCCGAGTTTCTAATATGAAAGAATTTGAAAAAGCCATACAAAAAGTGCCACTTGAATCAATAAGATTCCACGCAAATAGAAACGATTTTTCTAACTGGCTAATGGCACGAGGTGAATTTAAACTTGCAATGACATTACGCCCAAAGAGAGCATCTGACTTTACAAATATTGATGAAATACGCAAGCATCTTACAAACATTTTTAATGAAAGCCGTCGAGAAAGACAACGGGGTGTAATTTCTGATTTCTCTCAACAGAAATTTGAATTTGATTCATCTTTTACTAGACTCGGAGGCGATTCGCTAGGTGGAAAAGGACGGGGAATTGCATTTATCAGAGCTCTGTTAGCAAGATATAACCTCGAAAAAAGATACAAAAACACTAACATAATTGTTCCAAGTACAATAGTGATAGGAACCGAAGAATTTGACAAGTTCATTTCAGATAATAACCTACATAGAATAAAAGATGAGGTTAAGCTTTCTGATCATAAAATTGCAAATATGTTCATAAATAGCAAACTCTCAATTGATCTAAAAGACAAACTCTCAAAACTATTAAAACAGTTTAAATCACCCTTAGCTGTAAGGTCCTCAAGTCTACTTGAAGATTCGCAAAACTTTCCATTCGCAGGCCTATATTCTACATATTTATTACCTAACAACAATAAATCAAGAAAAGCAAGGTTAGAGCAACTTTGCCAGGCAATAAAGCTGATTTATGCTTCAGTATTTTTTAAGGACGCTAAATCTTATATTGAATCCACTTCATCAAAAATTGAAGAAGAAAAAATGGCAATCGTTATACAAGAAATCGTTGGAAAAGACTATGGAGGGCATTTTTATCCAACTTTTTCAGGAGTGGCTCAATCATATAATTTTTATCCTGTTTCCCATCAGAAAAGAGAAGACGGAATCGTTAGTGTTGCAGTAGGACTTGGAAACGTTGTAGTTGGTGGCGAAAAAGTATTAAGATTTTCCCCCAAATATCCAAATATCGTGCCTGAATTTTCAACTCCTCAATTAGTAATTGAAAACACTCAACGGGAACTTTATGCCTTAGACACTTCAAAAAAATATCTTTATTTATCCGAGAAACAAGAGGATAACTTAGTAAAATTAAATATTCCTGATGTAAAAAAGGATGGTACATTAGATCTTATTTCGAGTACATATGATAGAAACGATGGCGTTATAAGAGATGGGATATCTTATGAAGGCCCTTATCTAATCACTTTTGCTGGAATCTTAAAATATGATGCTTTTCCACTAGCTCCTATCTTAAGAGACTTATTAGAGATTGGACAAGTAGGAATGGGGTGCCCTGTAGAGATTGAATTTGCTGTGAATATTGATAATAAGAAAAATAATCCTCCAGTTTTTGCAATTCTTCAAATACGCCCTTTAGTTTTGTCACAAGAACAACAAGAGATTGTCTGGAATGAAAAAGATAAAAAAAATGAAAATATTTTCATCAAATCTGAGAAAGCCTTAGGGAATGGACTTATTAATTCAATTCATGACATTGTATATGTGCATCCAGAAAATTTCATCTCTTCAAAAACTTTTGAAATTGCAGAAGAAATTGGCATTATTAACAAAAAACTAGGCCCTAATTCGCAATATATATTGATAGGCCCAGGTAGGTGGGGGTCGCAGGATCGTTGGCTTGGCATACCCGTTCGATGGAGCCAAATTTCAGGTGTAAAAGTAATGATAGAAACCGCACTTGATAATTTTAATATTAAACCCTCTCAAGGGACACATTTTTTTCAAAATATAATCTCTAGAGGAATAAGCTACATAAACATTTCTCTTAACCCAAGAGAGGGTTTCATAGATTGGAAATGGCTTTATAAGCAAAAAACAAAAAATGAATTACATTATGTGAGACATGTACATCTTTCCAGCCCATTAAATGTTAAACTCGACGGTAGATCAGGTCGCGCGTTGATTACAAAACGAGTTGATTCAAATTCATAATAAACTATTAAAGGAGGTTCTAAATTCTGATTATTTCATAATTCATATCTTGCCAAAACCTCGATATTTCCTCAATTAGGAAAAATCTGATGATATCTGCCTTCCCAGTGATTAATAGGGGGATAAAAAATGAAGTCCGAGAAATTTAGTATCAAGAAGAGCATTAAACCTTTCAAAGACAAAAAAGGTACTTTAATTACCATATTACAGCATGTTCAGAAAGAATATGGTTATCTCTCTAAGGAGACAATTTCTACTATAGCTGATGAACTTAGTAAATCAGAGAATGAAATCTACGGCGTGGCAACATTCTATTCACAGTTCAAATTTAACAAACCAGGAAAACATCAAGTCAAGGTTTGCTTAGGAACCGCATGTCATGTTAGGGGTGGGCATGAACTTATGGAAACTGTAGAGAGGCAACTGGTTATTAAACATGGAGAAAAAACAAAAGATTCGCAATTTAGTCTCGAACGCGTTGCCTGTATGGGTTGTTGTGCTCTTGCACCTGTAATGGTTGTAGATAAGGAGATTTATGGTAAAACCACGTCTACCAAGGTAAAACAGATTCTCAATAAATACAAAAATAACGGAGGACGTTAACTAATGAATTTAAACAAACGTCAGACTTTTGCCTCAGAAAAGTGGAAAAAGCTACAGACAAAAAAAGGAATTATAATTTATGTTGGTGCTGCATCATGTGGTCGAGCTGCTGGTTGTGATGCGGTTACTGAGGCTATCCGCAAATATCTAAAGGAAAATAATCTTAAGGCAGATATTTTAGAAGTCGGCTGTATAGGTCTATGCTGCTTTGAACCGATTGTATATATTCAAAAAGACGAGATTCCGCCTATCTGTTATGCAAATTTAAGTCCTAAAATTATCCCGAAACTACTTGAAGATATTTTTAAGAAAGGTGATCTTAGAAGGGATTTGGCGCTTGGGGTGATAGGAGAAAAAGCCCATGGTTCAATACCAATTATATATGAACATCCTATGATGAAATCACAGGTAAGGATTGTTCTAAGAAATTGTGGAATAATAGATCCAAATGATATTGACCATTACATTGCAAAAGACGGTTATGCAGGTATAAACAAAGCTCTTCGAATGAAACCTGAGGAAGTTATTGAAATTGTTAAAAAATCAGGTATTAAAGGTAGAGGAGGCGCTGGTTTTCCAACTGCTTTAAAATGGGAACTTTGCCGTAATGCAAAAGGCGAACCAAAATACATAGTTTGTAATGCCGATGAAGGAGATCCAGGGGCATTTATGAATCGTAGTCTCCTTGAAGGAGACCCACATGCGGTACTAGAAGGAATGTTGATTGCTGCATATGCTATTGGTGCACCTCATGGCTATATTTACATCAGGGAGGAGTATCCTTTGGCAATTGAACGCCTTAAAATAGCGATTCAGCAAATGCATGATTACAGTCTGTTAGGAGAAAAAATAATGGATACTAACTTTTCATTCGATATCGAGATTAAAGAAGGAGCGGGGGCTTTTGTCTGTGGTGAAGAAACGGCACTTCTCGCTTCACTTATGGGACAGAGAGGTATGCCAAGAACTAGACCACCTTTCCCTGCGACATCTGGAGTCTGGGGCAAGCCTACAGTTATTAACAATGTTGAAACTCTTGGAACGATTGCGACAATTATCAGAGAGGGATGGAAATGGTATTCAGGATTTGGTGCTAAGACTGCTAAGGGAACAAAAACTTTTTCGCTGGTAGGTAAAATAAAACGTACGGGATTAATAGAGGTCCCTTTAGGAACAAAGATTAAAGATATTGTTTATGATGTAGGCGGGGGCATTCTAAATGACAAGAAATTTAAAGCGGTTCAAACTGGAGGGCCATCTGGAGGATGCATTCCTGCATCAAAAATAGATTTAAGAATTGACTACGAATCATTAACATCTGTAGGAGCAATAATGGGTTCTGGTGGTTTAATAGTAATGGATGAAGAAACATGTATGGTAGATATTGCTCATTACTTTTTGACATTTACTCAGGAGGAGTCATGTGGTAAGTGTACCCCCTGTCGAATAGGCACGAAACGCATGTTAGAGATGTTGGAAAAAATTAAAAAAGGTGACGGAGAGGAAAGCGACTTAGAACTTCTTGAAGACCTTGCACCTACTATAAAAAACGCTTCTTTATGCGGTTTGGGCCAAACCGCACCGAACCCTGTCCTTACTACGTTAAGATATTTCAAAAATGAATATGAAGCGCATATTAAAAATAAAAGATGTCCTGCATTGGTTTGTAAAGATTTAATAGCTTTTAACATCGATGCAAAGAAGTGCATCGGATGTGGTTTATGTAAAAAGAATTGCCCTGTAGAAGCAATTAGTGGGGCGACAAAAAAAGCACATGTTATTGATCTGGATAAATGCATCAAGTGCAGTATTTGCTATCAAATTTGCCCTGTTGAAGGAAAAGCTGTTTTTAAGACTTCAGGAGGGAGTAAATGATTACTATTAATGGTAAAAAGATCCCATTCAAAGAGGGAGAAACCGTTCTTGAAACTGCACTGGAAGCAGGGATCTACATTCCATCGCTTTGTACCCAATCAGAGCTGGAGTCATTTGGAGCATGTAGGCTTTGTCTAGTGAAAATAGAGGGAATGCGAGGGTTTCCAACATCTTGTAACACAGAGGTGAAAGATGGAATGGTGATTACTACTGAGGATGACGAGTTACAGAAAATACGAAGAAATGTATTGGAGATGCTCCTTTCTGAACATCCAAATACTTGTATTATTTGTAAAGATAAGGATATTTGTGAAGAATGTCATTTTGGACCAACAAAGGCAGGTAGAGTTACAGGATGCAGATTCTGCCCAAATAAAGAAATTTGTGAAGTCAGAGAAGTAGCGGATTATCTAGGACTGGAAGATCTAAAACTGCCATTCGAATACAAAAACCTCCCCCTTGAGAGGGATGACCCCTTCTTTGATAGGGACTACAACCTGTGTATCCTCTGTGGCAGGTGTGTGCGTGTCTGTCAAGACATTAGAGGGAGAGGAACCCTGGCATTTACACAGAGGAGCTTTAGAACTAAGGTAGGTACGGCTTTTGATAAACTACATATCGATTCGAACTGTGGATTTTGCGGGGCATGTGTAGATGTCTGCCCCACTGGTGCTCTATCTGCACGTGGGAGTAAATGGCATGGGGATGCTGATAGTTGTATCGATTCTATTTGTATACTCTGTAGTATCGGATGCAATTTTAGTTTTGAATCTAAATGGGATAGAATTATGGCTGCTATCCCAAAAAGAGAAGGTCCTACAAAAGGCCAAGTTTGTTCAAGAGGAAGATTCTGTGTGCCTCAACTGCTCAATGGTACAGATAGATTAAAACAACCGATGATACGGAAAAACGGAAAGTTAATTCCAGTAAGCTGGGATGAAGCGATAACGCATACAGCTGATAAATTGAAAGATTTCAAAGGAGAAGAGATAGGAGTAATTGCTTCAAAATTTTTGACGAACGAATCTGCCTATGTTTTACAAAAGTTTACGCGAGCAGTTTTGAATACAAACAACATTGATTCCACAACAAGTGATTTTGTTGGACCAGTAATGAAGACTATTATGGAAAGCAAAACCGCAAACTCAAATATTGGCAAGATTGAAAACATTGAAAACTCGAGATGGATTATTGTCCTTGGAAGACGAATCTTTAATCCTTCTTCTGCGCTTAATCCAAGTATCTATCGTGCTAAGAAAAAAGGTGCAAAGATAATACTTATAGACCCTGGTAAGAGTAAGACACCCCGAATAATTGATGTACATCTTGAGCTTGGAGTTTCACAAACACTGGATTTTTTTTACGGTATCATTCACTCGCTTTATTCTTCTAATCCTTCCATCGTAAAAAAAAGCTACGGTAAATACGGTGCTTTTGTTAAATCTGTGAAAAACTTAGAGATTAGCAAATTTGGAAAAACCTATTCAAATAAAATCAAAGAACTCTCTCAACTAATAAACTCTTCAAAAGGATGCATAATAGCAGACCCAGATGCTATCCATTGTTCGTCTCCTGAGAAACTAATGAATGCTATACTGAATGTTCTAATATTATCTGAAAATCCAGATGGATTTGTTCCTTATTATGAGGGAGGAAATGATCAAGGAATTTGTGACATGGGTGCAATATCTCAACACTTGCCAGGTTATTCATCGATTTCTAATCTGGAGAGTATTAAAAAACTTGAGAGATTATGGGGAACAAAGCTACCTCGAGAAAAAGGTAAGAGATACAGTGAAATGTTTAAAGACAAATTAAAAGCTTTGTATCTTACCGACACTATTCCCGAGGAAAAACTTGGAAAAATCGAATTCTTGGTAATTCAGGACATCTACCCAAATAAAATCATGAATAAGGCAGATGTTGTCTTACCTGCTCGTGCTTTTACTGAAGATGATGGCACTGTTACTTCTTTGGAGCGCAGAGTTCAGAAAATTAAACAAGCTGTTAAAGAACCAGAGGGTGCAAGATCTGATTGGAAGATAATTTGTAATTTAGCAAGAAAAATGGATGCTAAAGGTTTTGATTATAAGAATTTTCAGCAGATCTTCAAAGAAATCAAAGAGATAGTACCTTTTATATCTGGTATGGGAATTTGGAAATTCGGAAGCAAACAGCCAACATTGTTCCCACTCATGAAAACTGGAGAAATGAAAGATTTAACTTCATCCAAACCACTTTTTCGATATAGGGGAGCAGATCTCATGGAAAGAGTGGATGATTTTCGGATACAAATGGGAGCGGGAGGCAAGTAATATGTATGAAATCATAAGTAAAACTGAGGTTGTCCCTAATATTTATGAACTAATTATAAAAGCCCCTGAGATCGCGGAAAAGGCAAAACCTGGACAATTTGTTATTCTTATGATTGATGAAGCAGGTGAGCGTTTACCATTTACTCTTTCAGACTGGGACGCAAAGAAGGGGGCAATAACTATTTACTTCTTAGAAGTAGGGCTATCTACGATGACTTTAGCAAGACTTGATAAGAAAAATATATCTGCAGTTATTGGGCCGTTGGGAAAACCTGTCTCTGCAGAAAAATTTGGTACAATAGTATTAGGAGGTGGATGCTATGGCATCGGTGGCATCTACCCTATTGTAAAGGCGTTGAAAGAGGCGGGCAACACTGTCATCACAATTATAGAAGCTAGAAGTTCTTATCTTCTTTATAATAAAGAGAAGCTGAGAAAATATTCTGATAGGTTTATTGTGACTACAGGCGACGGTACAAAGGGTGAGAAAGGCAAGGTCCATGATGTTGTAAAAATTATGATAAAAAGGAAGGAGAAAATCAACAGGGCATATTTTATTGGTTGTACTTTTATGATGATGAATTGTTTTAATGAAACAAAAAATCATGACATAACTACTTTTGTTGCATTGAGCCCAATTATGGTTGATGGTACAGGTATGTGTGGTTGTTGCCGCTGCTTGGTTGATGGGGAGACAAAATTTGCATGTGTTGATGGCCCTATATTTGAGGCAAAGGATATTGATTGGGATATTTTGTTCAAGAGAAATGCAGCATATAGCCAGCAAGAAGCAATGATATATCAGTTTCATTCATGTGAATCTAGGGAGGTATGAAAACCATGGATGTAAAAGAAAAACTAAAAATCTCTAGACAAAAGATGCCAGAGCAGGATCCCAGCGTTAGAGCAAAAAACTTTATGGAGGTACCCCTTGGTTTTTCCACAAAGACTGCTCAACTAGAAGCACAACGATGTCTGAATTGTAAGATACCAAAATGTAAAGAAGGATGTCCGGTTTACGTCAAAATACCAGAATTTTTAAAATTAATAGTGGAAGGAGATTTTGCTGCAGCAGCTAGAAAGATTAAGGAAACAAATGCTCTACCAGCAGTTTGCGGTCGTGTATGCCCTCAGGAAAGCCAATGTGAGGCGACATGCATTTTAGGAAAAAAGGGTGATCCCGTAGCTATTGGACGGCTTGAACGATTTGTAGCAGATTATGAAAGAGAGAATAATCTGATAAAAATCCCTAAGAAACAACCCGCTAAAAACAAAAAAGTTGCAGTTGTAGGCTCAGGTCCTTCAGGATTAACCGTAGCTGGTGATCTAATTAAACTAGGTTATGATGTTACCATTTTTGAGGCCCTTCATAAACCTGGAGGAGTATTAATTTATGGAATACCTGAGTTCCGTTTGCCAAAAGCAATTGTAGAAGCTGAAGTAGATTATCTAGTTAAACAAGGAGTAAAACTAAAGTTGAATAAGGTTATTGGCGCATCAAGAACAGTTGAGGATCTTTTTAAACGGGACGGATTTGATGCCGTTTTTTTAGGTGTGGGTGCAGGTTTGCCTAGATTCATGAATATCGAAGGCGAAAACCTTTCTAATGTATATTCAGCAAATGAATATCTAACCCGGATAAATTTAATGAAGGCGTATCTATACCCAGAACACTATACGCCTATTGCCCTGGGGAGGAATGTTACTGTTGTAGGAGGTGGAAACGTTACAATGGATTCAGCCAGATGCGCTCTTCGGACTGGCGCTCAGAAGGTCACAATTGTGTACCGACGTGCGAGAGAACAAATGCCTGCTAGAGGAGAGGAAATTCATCATGCTGAAGAAGAAGGAATTATTTTAAAACTTTTAAACAACCCTGTCGAGCTTATTGGTGATGAAAAAGGCGCTGTCAAAAAGATGAGATGCATCAAAATGAAACTAGGAGAACCCGATGAATCTGGGAGGAAACGGCCTGTTCCAATTGAAGGCTCAGAATTCACTCTTAATACTGATCTTGTAATCATGGGCATTGGAGCTGGTGCAAATCCTCTACTAACTTCAACCATGCCTGACTTAGAGTTGAATAAGTGGGGCTATATAGTTGCTGATGAAAATGGGAGAACAAGTATGGAGGGTATTTGGGCTGGTGGAGACATCGTAACAGGGAGTGCTACAGTTATTCAGGCAATGGGAGCTGGAAAACAGGCTGCAAAAGCAATAGATAGTTATATTAAATCAGGAAAATAGTATTCTCAGCTTATTTTTCCATTTAACCTTTATACGCACTCAATTAACCTTTATGTTTTTCTCAACCATAGTAACATAATTCCTATCTAAAAACCTTCCATCATCTTCTAATTTTAGGAAAAAATTTGTTTTAATAATTTAGTCAGAAAAGTATTAACTTAATAGAAAGCTTCTAAAAAGAGCATGATTTGAAAGAATATCACGGCCACACGTGTGCCCGTCCTTTCGTATTTTTCAAAGGCACTCCAAATCTTCTTCTCGTCGTTTTGTAAAACCACTCTATAGGTTAATATCCAGGTAATAAGGAGGGAAAGAGCGAAAATAGTAGCTCCTGCAAAATAGAATGGGCCAAACAACACCGGTTTTGCCCCTAACCAACCAAAATATGGAATGGGATAGATGGGGATAAATGCCAGATAAAAAATTATAGCAACATACATAGCTTTTTTTCTACCCAGCAAAACTGGCAAGGTCTTGTACCCTGCTTTTAAATCTCCGTTAAAATCACCTGCATTTACCATTATCTCTCTACCAATTTCTTGAGTGAAAATAGCGAGAGCTAATGGAAACATAAGGAAAAGATGTTCAGGTGCAATTGCTATTGCACCCCAAAATGGAATTGCCCCCACACCATATGCTACAGCAATGTGACCGAATATCCCATGGTATTTCCCATAATGATTATAATACACTCCCACGGCCACAATTGAAAGTGTTAAAATTCCACACTTCCAATTTAACGTACCATTATCTTTGAAATTAATAAGAAGAGCAATGAAAATTGTAAGAATCATGAGAGCTAAGCCAGTTACTTGTGCAGTTTTTACCCCGATGCTTCCCATAGGAAGTGGTTTATGCGGCCTATTTACCTTATCTGATTTTAAATCGGTTACATCATTGTGAATCATGAGACCAGATGAAAGAAAAGCAGCTCCAATGATAATCAAAGAGAGTTGAAATATCGAAAGGCTGATGCCTCCATCATTAATATATGCAGAAGCATTAAGAGCCCCAACTAAAGCACCTAGGCAACTAATAAAGACGATTGGGGGGCGAATGATTCTAAGCCATGCAAGCAATCTTTTCATTTCTAGATATCAGTGTATCAATAGGTAATATTTATGATTATCCCAAAAATTATACAAAAATCGTAGAAAGTTGAAAGGAAAATATTTATCTTATCTATATCATTCGTGTTTCAACTACTAAATTGCAACTCTGATAGTGAAGAGTAAAAAGCTAAAGTGATAAAAGTGAACGAAAGAGTAAAAGAATATCTTCGACTCGGGCGTATTTTTAGTGCAGAAATATTGGCATTAATTTTCGTTCTATCCTATCTGCTAAGTGCGAGCTTATACGATGTGCAAATAGATATGCGAATTGTATTTGCATTATTCATTGCCGGTATTTTTGCCCATATAAGTGGAGCATATAACAACGATAGATTGGATCTCGTCATTGACAAAAAAGCCAAATATGCGTTTCACAAACCCTTGGTATCTGGGAGTATCTTACTAAAAAACGCTAAAATTATTGAATCTATAGCTTTTTTAATTTTTATTGGATCAATACTATATGCATCATACATATCTAAATCCACTCATTCAACAATCATATCTCCAAGGATAGTGTCAACCATAATATTCATCCTCTGCGCAGCCTCTCTCGCCTATTTGTACAACAGATTCAACAAGTCAAATATGTTCATAAATGTGGTAGGTCAACTGTATGCCAGCTTTGCTGTTTTAATAGGTATGTCAATTATAGTAGATTTTGATTTTATTGTGTTTCTCTCTGCCATTGTAATTGGCGTTAATGGGGTGTATCTAAACATAATAGAAGCCGATTTCAAAGATTTCGAAGGGGATATCGTTAATGTTCCAAAAAGCTTGGGAGTAAGATTTAGAGGAGAAAAAGCGGTCAACACGCTAAAATTCTACATTCTAAATGAAGTTTTAAAAATTTTTATATTTTTATTGATTTTTACTATATTAATATTAGAAAAAGCTAGCACATATTTTATAGTAGTAGCTTGTGGTCTTTTCGTTATGAATTACCTAGTTAGACTCCTAATGTTTAAGAATTTATCTCCAAATAGAGAGAAAATGAAACGCTACATAGCTGTTCAAGAGCTTACATCGGTTTTCCTAATAAGTACAATATATATGATAATCAATCCGTTTTTGCCTTTACTAATATTTGTATTTGTAGCACTCTGGCTATCTACATGGAATAAAGCGCTTTGGGGAACCTATTTTAGACCACAGGTATGATTTTCAAAAGGATATGACCAATTGTAAAAATCTATTTGTTTTTACCACCTACTATCAATGATTCAACTTGCACTAATTATGAATTGTTCATATATTGAAGTAACTAAAAAAGGAAATATCATCCTATGTTAATCTCTATGTTAATCTAATACAAATGTTTAAATACTAAAGGATATATGGGTAAGTAAAGGGGGCAAAAAGGTATGAAAAAGAAAATAATTGGTATTTTATTTTGTATGCTGTTGATGTCATATGCGTTGCCTGTATCTGGAACATCATCACAATCAATTATTTCCAATGCTGAAACATCATATAAGAATTCTTTAATATCCTATTATGAAGATATTGGCATAAGTGGGGGTTACAAGAGTATGATTGATATCTCCTCACCAGAAGGAAAAAATTATACCTGTATAATGTTTTGTAATAATCATGAACAAACATTAGATTGGATATATAATATAGATGAATTTGGTTTTGAAAAAGCTTGGTTTAATAATCTTATAAAATTAACAATATTTTACATTATGCCCGGAACTGTACTTTGGTTTGGATTGCATCAATTTCGAGAATGGTATTCGGATTTATTTATAAAATTAAGATATAAAGATGACTTTTTAGATTTCTTAAATAATTATGATGAAATAAATGGGACAGGTATGATTACATATTCATGGTTATCAGGATTTACGAATAGACCAATTGATTTCAAATCACAACCAGATAATTCATGGATTGAGGACAGTTGGATTCTTGATGAAGGTGGATTTATACCTAATCCAGAAATCTGGGGAGAATTGTTTTTTTGGTATTTTGAAATTCCCCCCACCTAAAAATAAATATAGTTTCGCTCAAAGGTTCTCATTCCTTCTTCGCTTTATCATTTAGTCCCTTAGCGACTGATGATAAAAATTTTGCAATAGGAATATATGATTAAAGAAATCCGATGAATTAAGATAATGGTATAAATCAAGCTAATGGGAAGATTTTAAATATAAATTATTCATTTACTATTATAAAAGGATTATTAATGAAAAGAAAAATATTCACGATTCTCATCTCCATGTTGTTTATGATCATAACTCCATAAGCAACTGGAGAGATTGCAAATCCTAGGACAGATATTAAAACAACTGATATTAGATAGTAATTCGGAGGTTATATGGACAAGAATTGCTTTGTCAAAAAAGGTTTAACAGTTGGAGTTATCTTTTTGTTCATTGGAGTAGCATTTGCATCAAGTATAAATGCAAACATATTCGAAGAAAGTGACCTTGTTGAGTTTACCGCAGAAGCATGTGGCAATCCTGGAGCTAAACATACAGTCAAACTAACAAAGCAGCAAGCTGAGGAAGTAAAGACGTTGTTTAATTCTATCAGAAAGCGGTTGATTGAATCTGACTCGAGAAAAGAGACAGTTGAGATATTTAAAGAGGCAGTAGTGGACCTAGATAAATTTGGATTGCTTGGTGGATTAAGTGTTAAACAAGCACAGAAGTTGGTGACGGGATCCTATCAGAATATGAGAACAACAAAATTCTTAGAGAAAATGTACAATAACTTTCAAACAAGTATTGAAAAAAACGAAAATTGGTTTTGCTTAATCGCAGGAAGAACCACTAATACTTTCTTTGAGGGACGTATGTCATGGTTTTTCTGGAGCTTTATTCTATGGATACTTGAGAATCAAATAAAGTTCGTTCCATTTTTCATTATTGTTGTTTTTTTAATCTTTTTTGCACTTGGCACATTACAAGATATTAAGAGCCCAATTGCAAGGGGAACCAGATTAGGATTAGGAGCAACGTATATTCTTGATAACCTATCGGCTAATGCTACAGGATGGGTTCATACTATCGGCTTAAATGG
>CP070798.1:416210-441351 GCA_020343515.1 Thermoplasmatales archaeon
AAATAAATAAATAAATCTTAACACCTACAAAACAATCCTTTAACAAATATCTTTTTTATCACTCCTCATTTTTACTATTTAACGTTTATCGTTAAATGCAATTATGCAATGTATTTTTGGTATATAAATTTTTCCATTTAACGTTAAACGATAATTATTAAATATGCTTTCATCTATATGGTATAAAGATGGGAGAAATATGACCGTAAGCAAAAAACTCATAGAAATCGAAGGGCAACGGGGCATACTACAGATCATGCTTGTTTTGCAGAGAAACGGAGAAATATTATATGGGAAGCTGTATAATAATAAACCATTTGTAGAAATTAGTAATAATTCAACAGCAAAAAGAGCATTAGCATTACTCTTAAAACATCATCTCATCAACGAAAGAGAAAGAGATGATAGAAAGGCAAAATATTATCGTCTTTCAGACAAAGGCATCCGCATCGCTACTCTTATAAACAAGATGGAAAAAATATTAGAAGAAAAGTGAAATCAACTTATATAAATCGTCCTCGTTCTTCAAAATAATTTCTTAAAACACCATTTACTCAATAGCTTTTCATCTTCTATAAACCAAAAAAGATTAATTTTACTTAACAGAAATTAATAAAAATTTGGCATCATATACTAAATTTCTAGAATTTACCAATTTTAACCAACGTGCAGACAACATCATTTGTAATAAAATTGATTCGGAGGGCGCCTGTTGAAGACATCTGTAAGCGCGACAATATCTTCTGCGAAGGTAAACTGGAGGAGGAAAATTTCATGCTGTAAATTTATTTTCTTAGAATTTTTAGCTACAAGAATAGATTTTTTTAATCGGTTGCTAATTAAATGGAGAAAACCAGTATATTTAAACGAAATTAGAATGGCCGAAGTTTCATCTGAAAACAAAGTACTCTTTATTGGCAGCGGTATTATTCCTTATGAGGCCATTCTAATTGCAGAGGAGACAAAGGCGAAGGTAGTAGGTATAGATAACAGTATGAAAACGCTCAAATTTGCACAATCGTATATCAATAAAAAAGGATTAACTGATATGATAAAAATTGAATACGGTGACGGTCTAAATTATCCAATTCAAGATTTTGATGTGATTTTTATTGCGATAAATGTTTGGCCGATTGACTCAATTCTTAAACATATATACTACCATATGAAGGACGATGCGAAAGTTATGTGCAAAAGCTTCAAAAACGACATCGCTGATGTCCTTAAACTGGAGGGTTTGCATGGTAAATTTTCTGTAAAATGGGTATTAAAAAACCCTCAGTCAAAATCTTTTCTATTGAAAAAAAATAGGACGTAGCACTTCCGTTCTCAAAAATCAGATAAACAAAATGTTTATATCAACTTAAACAAATGATCTTCCATGGATTGGAAAATGATAATTTACAATCCTTATGCAGTAGCATATATCTTGGTCATAGTCGCATTGATTATTTTAATTTGGGCCATTTTTCTATACTAGAGACTATTTAGTAGCTCCTTGTTATACTATAATCCGCCAGCGCCATTAAAAGTTCTTTACTCTCTGATTCTTCTAAGACGTCCAGACATAATTTTGCTTTTCTCCTTAATTCTTTTAAATTATTTTGTGCATAATTTATTGAACCGGTCTCCCTGAAAATATCTATGATTTCCATAATGTCGCTTTGAGCTGCCTTCTCGTTTCCTATTATTGATATCATCTTTTTCTTGTTTTCATCAGATACGTTTGATAAGGCATGCACAACCATTAGGGTACGTTTTCCATTTAAGATGTCACTTCCAATTTTTTGTTTGCCTAATTCGGCCTGGTCAGTCAGTATGTTTAAAAGATCATCTTTGATTTGAAACATTAAACCAAATAATTTTCCGTATTCTGCCATGTTTTCCACTTGCTTTTTTGTCCCTTTGCCAATCAAGGCCCCACCTTTTCCAGCTAACCAGTAAAGCTGAGCTGTTTTTTTCTCTACCATCACCATGTACTCTGGGATAGAAACGTCAAATCGATGAGCAAATTCTATGTCCATGGCCTCGCCCTCATAAAATTTTTTTGCAGCATCAGCGATAGATCTAATGATCTCTTTGAATGTTACTGACTCCATTTCTGGTGGGGCCATGTATGAAAGCATTCTATAGGTCTCACCGATAAGCGCATCCCCAGCAATAATAGCTAAAGATAAACCAAATTTCTCATGCGTGGTTTGCAAACCCCTGCGCCATTTATCCCTATCAACAATATCATCATGTACCAAAGTTGAATTATGCATGTATTCCAATGCTATTCCCAAAGGTATTGTAGTTTCGGGCACGCCCCCAACCGCTTCACAGGAGAGCATTGTAATAATTGGCCGAAGCCTCTTTCCGCCAGATAAAGGAATCCAGCGAAGGGCCTCATAAAATATTTTTGGATCCCTGGGCGTAAGATTTCCATTCAAAGCACTATCAAATATCTTTGCCTTCTCTCTAAGTATGTTTTCTAAATCCATCCTTTTCCCTAACCTATAACAAATTGCGCATCAGATTCCATTGCTAATTCCAAGAACTCAGCCATCCTTATGGCTTTTATGTCACTAATAAACATCTCCTCCTTTAGACCCATAGAAATCATGGATGTATAACAAACATACAAATGCACGCCCATGTCCTTAGCCTGATACATCAAATTAGCGAGAATAGGACCTCCTCTCTTTTTTATAAACGTTTCTTTCCATCCAATTGGTGCCTCTCCCCATCGTGCACGTCTTGGTTTATATGCTTTTTTTAATATATTTACACCACGTGAAGTAAAAAACATATATACTTTCATTCCCATTTGAACTCCTCCGACTCCGATATTAAATGCAGTTAACGCCTTATCATACGTGTCCTCCGTTACCACTATTGTTATGGTTCCTACCTTTTTTTTGATCACTCGTTTCATTGTTTTCTCATATTCTTTTCTGGGTTCCCTCCAAATAGCCTCTTCTTGTATTTTTCTCATACCCTATCACCAGACACTCTTTCCAAATTTCATTTATTGGATGCAAAGATTGAATATAAATAGTTAGGTTTGTAAGTCTGTAATATCAACTGATATCGAATAGTAGAACTTTTGGATAACAACTGTACAACAAATCCTTTATAAATATAACTAAACAAGGAGTTCGAGGAGTAAAAAATGCTACCCTTGAACATGCTACCGCTAGATACAATTGGCATCGTAATTGGAATATCGATATTAGTTCCGAGTCTAATCACAATCTTGTTTATAAAAATTAGAAGGTTTGAGGAATTTGGTATGGTAATAGGGGTTTTTTTACTTGTTTTAAGCCTTGTAACCTATTTTTATATAATTCCGAATGAAGTAGTTCAAGATGCTATACTCCCGGAAGAGTATATCTGGGAGGACGAGGGTGATGTATATTATTGGGAAAAAAACAGCGTTGTTTCAACTGAGGAACATGTGTTTAGGTTACCATACAGGATAGAAAGATTAATGTCTAAACGTCAGCCAATTGAAAAAAAATTCAAGGGAAAAGAAGTAATTTATGTAAGCCATTATGAAGAAGATGAAAAAAAGGCGATTATACACGAAGCTCTATACGATGACAAGGGTGAGGTACTTACAGTTATCAATGGACGGGAAAAAGTAAGTGAATGGTATGGGGTAGATACTCGTTTGTCAAGTCTGGAATATTTTAATGTAGATGCAGGACGCATGGGAATTCCATCAAATCATAACGGGATGAATAGCATAAGAGTTGGATGGGTAGAGTCAAATGGTGAAAAGGAGGGGCGAGAAAACATCGTAGTTATTCGGGATATGAAAAAAATAAGAACAGGCTTTATTGAGGGAATAGAATTCTATGTATGGGAATCAAATATCTATAACCGACAAATAACGTGGCATGGAGAACCTTACATATGCGACGAAACGCTGAGGTTGACTGTAGAACCAAGGACAGGATATGTGATTCATGTCTATAGACATTTAGTGCTTTCTGCACATCTTTCACAGTTCATCGAAATATACCATCCTGATATCACGCGTTTTCGATATTTAAACAGATTTTTGAATTCATATGATCCGATTGGAGAGGCGGCTGAGTTGATTTACGAGACTACTGAAGATTCGCAAGCCAAACATATTGCCGAGGTGAAGGCTTTGGATATGCAACTAATATATCTTCCAATAGCGGCATGTGTCCCAATGTTTGTCATTGGAGCAGGGTTTTTATGGAGATACGGTGGACGAAGTTACTACTGGAAGAGATACAAGGATTTTGAGAGGTAGTACATTGAAAAAATCCATAATATTATTGATATGTATAATTATACTTTCCTTATCTTTGAGCTATATTATTGGTACAAATGCAAGAGATGAAAAAGGGGGTAGCCAAGGACTACTCAAAGAAGTTATTCCTCCAGTTGAGGAAGAGCCGCCTACCCCGCCAGGGAGCAATCGGGGAATCGATGCAGGGAGACATGTCCTCGAGGTAAATGATGAGAGCCCTCATAAAATTAGTCGACGTGAATGGTGGTATTTTAATGTCTTTTTTAATGATCCAAAAAGTGATCTTAAAGATTGGTCAATGATAGTAACATTCAACAAGATGGCTCGTTTAGATATTAGGTATTTGGATCGAGACAGTCTCTTTATCATTTTGTTTGATGATAATGATAAGTGTTATAGTTTTAACACATTAGGTAAACCAAGAGGGACTTTTAAGGCTGAGGGGGCTGGTGTTAATCTCATGTTTGAGAAAAGTTGGGTAAAAGGGCGATACCCTAATTGGCATGTACACGCAGAATATGATCTGGGTGATTTTATTGCGGATCTTGATTTCACTGCGGATTTCATGCCTGTCTGGGTGGAAGGAAGAAGTTCAAACCTTCCCATAGGAGGATATATGGCTGGAGATTATTATATTCCACGATGCAAGGTAGAAGGGGATATTGTATGGGATGGAAACGAGTATAAAGTTTTTGGGGTAGGCTACCATGATCATGTATGGGAATCTAACATACCCCGTTTTGTCTCAAGAGGATGGGATTGGTTTAATCTCCATTTTGAAAACGGATGGGAGATGTATATATCAAAATTCAACCTTCGTAGGTTAAGAGATGTTTACGCAGGCGCAATTGTAATATCTCCAAACAATAGGAATCTGGTTGAGTTCATGAAATTTAAATTGATAACTGTTGAATCTGCTAGTCCACAAGAGTTACCATCTATGCTTTATCCCAAGAAAGTTCGCTTAGAGGCAGAAAGAGATGATATGGCACTAACACTTGATATACAGATATATAATAACTGCGAAATTGTTTGGAAAAGAGCACGTACTGGAATGTTTGAAGGACCTTGTTATGCAACCGGAACTTTTTCATGGTCTGGCCATACTGTAGAATTGAATGGTTATGGATTCTCCGAATTCACCAGGGTAAGATATTTACTAGAGCGCCCGTATTTATTCATAAAATAAAAAAAAGATGTAACTAGCGAATAAGACCGAGTGAAGTTAGCTCTTTCGATAATTTATCTACTGCAAGAGAGACATCTGATATCCTTCTCGCGCCAGTACATACAATTTTTCCAGAGCCGAAGAGCAGCATGGCCACACGCGGCTCTCTTATTCTATAAACCAATCCAGGGAACTGCTCTGGTTCATATTCCACATTTTCCAAACCAAGAGCCATAGCAACTTCATTGAGATTAAGTTCTCCACCTAGATCAGATATAGCTACTATGTTTTGTATTACGATTTTAGGATCTTTATAAACGTCCACACCTAATTTTTTCAACTTTCCAGCGATTATTTCTATAGTAGCTCTAACATCCTCAATGTTTTTTGCTCCAGTACAGTTGGCTTTTCCACTTCTAAAAAGAAGTGTTGCAGTCTTTGGATCCGCTAATCTGTAAACTAATCCAGGAAACTGCTCCGGTTCATATTCAGCTTCTTCTAAAGATTGTGCTATCACGTCTAAATCTAATTTTTCTGCAAAGGATGTAGACGCCACAATATTTTCCACAATTACTTCTGGCATATTTTTTCCTCCTTTCTATAACACTCCTAAAGACGAAAGTAAATTCGTTGTTCCATCAATAGCGGTTGATATTTCTTCTAATTTAGTTCCATTACCAATGATTTTTCCCGAATCAAAAATAAGTATAACTGTATTTTGGTCATCCGTTTTATAAATCAACCCGGGGAATCTTTCAGGGTCATATTCTACATTTCCTATTGAACTTGCAATTGAGCGCAAATCAAGATTCTTTTTAATACTTGCCGATGCGACTATATTCTGTATCTGTAAATTAGGTTTCTCATGTGCCTTCACTCCAACGAGGTTCAACTTCTCACTTATTAGGTCTATTATCCTATGGGCGTCGTCCATATTTTTTGGACCTGTAAAAACAACTTTTCCATTGGAAAAAAGCATTACAACGGTTTTAGGCTTTTCGAAATGTATGATAAGGGTTGGAACCTCTTCAGGATCGTATTTGGAATCTGGAAGGATTTCGGATAGCTTGTCGAGATTGAGCGATTCTGCAATCTGAGTAGTGCCCACGATATTCTCAATTTTTATGTCTACCATAAAAGAGATTTCCCCTCCCGAAGTATATAAAGGCTTCTTATAAAGATTTCGAATTTTACTGAGAAAAATAATTCAAAATATTACCACACTTTATCGATGTCGATATCCATTGCTTCCTTTTTCTTAACTTTTTTCTCCACGTTGACCTTATCAAGTAATCCACAGAACTCATGGGTTCTGTCCTCAATTCTTTGTTCACAGCTTGCAATGGCAAGTTCACCCCTTGTTTTTTCTATTAAAGATCTTACCAGATCCTGTTTTCTCTTTATTGGAATCAACGCTGATGGGTAATCTAAACTCATAATAGCATCATATATTTTATCCATGTAAATTAGGTAATTATTTGCTTTTGAAGCTTCTCCCTCCAGGATGAAATCCAATGCCTCTCTCCTTAACTCTCCAACAACATCACATAGGCCCATTAAATATGAACTATACGTTGTTTGTATATCATCAGGATCGGGCAATTTTTTACCGCGTATTATGTTGTATAGACAATGCGCTTCTGCTAATTCTTGTGCAGCATTTCCAACAAAACCAGCGTGAAAAAGATCGGGGTACTCTCTAGTTAAATCATATAAACGGGTCAACTTAGCGGAGGCTTGTTTTATATGACTCTTAGCTTCTTCTATTAGTTCTCTATGGAGAAGTTGAATTGCTTTTCTACATCCAATAATTATGTCTCTAGAAGACCGCAACGCTTTTTCTCGAATTTTGTCTTTCTCATTGATATGCTTATCTATTTTTTTGATGATGTCTTCTAAATTTTTCATTGACCAAAGGAAAACATTCCCCGTAATTATAATTTTCCTTTACATTAATTATTTATTAACCCAAAAATCAGGTGTTTCCCCTTTTAATGTTTTAATCACTTGCTCTGCACAAACGGTTCCCGCTCGTATCTGCCCCTCATTTGTATTCGCTCCGATATGCGGTGTCAACACCACGTTATCAAGCTTCAGCAAGGGGTTATCTTTGGGCGGCTCATTTTCAAATACATCTATGCCTGCACCTGCAATCTTGCCATTTTTCAATGCATTATAGAGCTCTTTTTCATCGACGGTACCACCCCTAGCGCAATTGATCAGATATGCATTTGGTTTCATCTTTGAGAGCATGTCTTTATTGACAATATAGTGTGTTTCTGATGTATGTGGTAGGTGAAGCGAAATAAAATCTGCATTTTCCATGAGCTCCTCTAGCTCCTCTACCTTCTTTATTCCTGCTTTCTGCATGTCTTCCTTTGAGATAAAGGGATCAAATCCGATGGCTGACATGTTGAATGCCTGAGCATATTTTGCAGTTAGTTTTCCGATGTTGCCACAGCCGATAAGACCAAGTGTTTTCCCATATAATTCAGTTCCCCTCAGTTGCTTTTTTGCCCATTCCCCCTTCTTCATCGTTGAGTCTGCCTTAGCTAAATGCCTGGATAGCGATAACATGTGGCCGATTGCCAACTCGGCAACACTAGTAGTAGCTCCAGTTGGTGCATTGACAACTTTTATTCCTTCTTTCGCAGCAGTTTCTATGTCAATATTGTCAACACCAATGCCTGCTCTTCCAATCACCCTTAATTTTCCCTTTGCACCAGCCTTTACTATCTCTCCTTTAACCTTTGTTCGCCCTCGTACCATTAATGCATCATACTGAGCAATTTCATTCAGTAAAGTGTCTCCATCCATTTCATCATATGTAACATCATGACCTGCATCTTTCAAAAGTTGAATTGCTTCTTCTGCCGTTTTATCTGTGATAAGTATTTTCATAAAAATCCCACAATGTTGGTATACACAACAATATAAAAACGTTTACGTTGGTTAATTCATACGGAAATCAATACCGGGGTAAGTGGCTTTTTCTCCAAGTTCCTCCTCGATTCGTATTAGTTGGTTGTATTTAGCATTTCTATCACTTCTAGCAGGAGCACCAGTCTTTATCTGCCCTGCACTAGTTCCAACAACAAGATCAGCAATAAAGCTATCCTCAGTTTCTCCACTCCTATGACTTACTACTGCAGTCCATCCCTCATCCTGTGCCATTTTTATAGCATTCAATGTTTCAGTTACTGTACCAATTTGATTGAGTTTAATTAGAACAGAGTTGGCTGCTTTTATTTCAATACCTTTCTGGATCCGTTTTGTATTGGTAACAAATAAATCATCACCAACAATCTGGATAGTCGTTCCCAGTTTTTTTGTCATCTCTACCCATGAATCCCAGTCGTCCTCAGCAAGACCATCCTCTATGCTTACAATAGGAAATTTTTTACAAAGTTCAACATAGAAATCGACCATTTCTCCTCCAGAATATGATTTGTTACCAATCTTGTATATTCCATCATAAAAAAATTCGCTCGATGCAGGATCTAATGATATTTTCATCATATCGTCATATCCAGCATTCTCTACTGCTCTCAGCATTAAATCCAGCCGCTTATTTACGTCAGTTATCTGAGCTGGGGCGAAACCACCTTCATCGCCTATCAGTATTCCCATAGCGCCAAAATTTTTCTTTAAAAGCCTTGCAAGATGATGATAACTTTCAGAAATCATTCGAATACCTTCAGAAAAACATTTTGCTCCAGTAGGCATTAGCATATGTTCTTGTATTGAGTTTTCCTGTCCTGCATGTCTACCACCATTTATGACATTACACATTGGGACAGGTAGTTTATGTGGAATCACTCCAAAGAGTTCGGCAATGTATGAGTATAAAGGAAGTTGCTTCGCAGCTGCACCGGCTTTGGTGACTGCCATTGAAACAGGGAGAATTGCATTAGCGCCAAATTTATCCTTATTTTCAGTTCCATCCAATTTAATCATTACATTGTCAATTGTTTCTTGAGCGCGACAGTCCAATCCAATGATTTTTGGAGAAAATATCTTATTGACATTTTCAACAGCTTTTAACGTTCCTTTTCCAAAAAATCTTGTTTTATCCCCATTCCTGAGTTCTAATGCTTCGTGTTGTCCAGCGCTTGCTCCACTTGGAGTCATAGCCCTAAAAATCCCATTTTCAGTGATCACGTCTACTTCAACTGTTGGGTTACCTCTTGAATCAAGAACTTCACGAGCTTTTATCTTGGTAATTTTAGACATTATCTATCCCCACATTTACGATATATGTTATTACAACATATAAATTGTGTTGACAGATTGGGTTATAATAGGTTTGTAAGGGTATGTTTTTAAATAACTAGATATTACAAAACTGCAGTTTAAGTAGGAAATAAAATGAAGAACAAAAATCTGAAGAAAATTTCTAAAGTTATTTTAATTGGTGGAATCATTTTATGTGGCATTGCACAGATTTTGCCATGGGGCAGACTTGAATTGGGAATCACGGAAGAAATCCAAGAGGAATTTCCCGTGGATGATTTTGCCAATGTTAGTATTAATATTTACTTTTACCATTGGGGAGGTTTGCATCTAACTCCGAAATTTCCTGGTGTACAAGAATGGTACCTTACACCAACAGACTTTTCTTCAGGAATAACTGGCTCTCCAAAGGTATATGGGTTCGCATTTGGAACGCTATTTTTGTATTTTATTATTCCTCTTGCACTGATTTCTCTTGTAACAGGTATAGCCGCCTATAAAAAGGTTGAAAGAAAACGTAGTAAAAATTCTCTTCATGCTGGTGTTTCATCCATAATGGCCGTACTTTTCTTTATAGTTTTTATGCAACTGGCATACTTGTCAAATATTGAAGAAATTGAGGGTTTTTCCGCAAGCTATTACTGGTATTCTGGTTTTTATCTAATGATAGGATCTGCGATATTGTTTTTTATTGTTCTTGCCATAATAAGTAGAATTTATAGTGAAAAAAAAGATACAAAAACCGCTGAAAAAACAAGTGAAAGTAAGGGGTCTGTTAAGGACGAAAAATAATTTTATCTTTTTTAATCTGAACAACTTTTTATCATAATTAATGAGAATAGATTATACTAATTATGAAGGGGGGGATTGGTTTAATAATGTAACAAATGTTGCAGTATTTTTCCAAAATATTTAAATTGAATTAAATTATTCTGATTTTTGAAGATTGCCATTTGGTGAGGAAAATATGGATAAAATCATGAGGAGAGGTGTAATAACATGTTACTATTTGTTATTAAATTGTTGATTGCCTGCGGTGGACTAGCTGTTTTAAGTTGGTTTTTTAACCGGAGTCAACTAAACATAGATTAAAAAGATTGACAGTGAGATAAACGTTGAGGAGAGGAGGAGGGAAATTCAAATACCTTCACAATTTTCCCTAATTTTTCCCCCTCCTTCTTTTTATGTTTACAGTGAAAAACATGTATTTTGGATATATTTTAATACATCCTTAACTTAACAAAAATTATGAATAAAAATTTCATATGTTTAGGGCTGATTTTAAGTATAACTTTAACTTTGGGTTGTGTTCAAACTCCTACTGAATCTTATCCCCGCATTGGGGGAGATTGGATTTTAAGACACTATGATTATGAGGAAAATCTAACAAATACAGAGAATATTCGAATTGTAAGAGAGAATGGTGACATTATCCTTTTTTCTGGAGATGAGATTTTATGCAATGGGACAATAATGAAAAATAACCTTCCCTATCCACAGAATCTTACAGAGTACATTATAAGGGGTTGTGATTTCAGAGGCCTTGGAATTGATGTAATTTATATTTTTAATAATTCATATCTAGAAACAGAACTGCCTCAATGCGAATCTTGCAATCCATCCATATTCACAAGAGAATGATTTTTTAAGATAATATGTGATCTTTTAGTAATGGCACTTTATCTATATATTTAGAAAAAATGGAAGCTTCTTTTTAATATATGGATATTTAAGTTGATTGCATTTTTCGTGGTTGTCAACTTAAGCAATTTCTAACCAACATTTCTTCCTGATATTTCATGTTAAAAACGTCTTAAGTTGACAGTCTCCATTTTTCTACAGAAACACTTAAAAATACAAATTAGTTGTTTCAAATGGAGGTATATGAGTGGTAGACGTTAATACAATAAGTATAGCTATTATTATAATCATATTTTTTCTGATGTTGCTCGCTTCAGCAATAAAAATAATGGCAGAATATCAAAGAATTGTCATATTTAGACTAGGTAGGTTATTAGGGATAAAAGGTCCAGGTCTCGTGTTTATCATTCCAATAATTGATAAAATAATTAAACTTGATTTAAGAACTAGAGTGATAGACGTTCCAAAACAAAGAGTTATCACTAAAGACAATGTCACTGTCGATGTTGATGCGGTAGTTTATTTTAGAATAACAGACCCACAAAAAGCAGTTGTTGAAGTTCAAAGATATGATGTTGCTACAAGCTTACTGGCGCAGACCACACTTAGAGATGTCCTTGGACAAGAAAGTCTTGATCACCTGTTGTCAAAACGAGAAGAGCTAAACAAAAGCCTACAATCAATAATAGACCAAGGTACAGATCCTTGGGGAATAAAAGTTTCTGCGGTAACAATTCGAGATGTAGCATTACCTGAAGAAATGCTAAGAGCAATTGCGAAACAGGCTGAAGCAGAGAGAGAAAAGCGCTCAAGAATAATCATAGCTGAAGGGGAATTCCAGGCATCAAAGAAAATGACTGATGCAGCAAAACTTTACGAAAAAACACCAACTGCACTAAGGCTGAGAGAGCTTCAAACCCTTGCAGAAATAGCTAGAGAGAAAAACCTTATAATAGTTCCAGGTGGAGACATAGGGAAAGTAGCTGGGATAGCAAAAGCAGTTAACAAAAAAGTAGTGGAATGAAGCTAAAACTCTCTCTTCCTTTGCTACTTTTTATACTTATTTTTTTATCTACCAGTGCATTTGCTCAAAATTCGAATGTAATTATTGTAGAAATATCAGGCACCATCAATCAATCTACTGTTGAAATGTTGCAAGAGGGCATTAGAGAAGCAGAGATTAGAAATTCTGAGGCCGTAATTCTTCTATTAGATACACCGGGTGGTGGGCTACAAGAAACTATTGAGATTTGGGAGTTGATCAGGAGCAGTACCAAACCATTTATCGGATATGTATATCCTCAAGGAGCAGCAGCATGGTCAGCAGGTACGTTTATTTTAATTGGTACACACATTGCTGCAATGGCAGATAATACGATAATTGGGTCTGCACAGCCAGTAGAAATTTCTTTTGAGGGAACAAGAACGATAAATGATTCAAAAACAATTAATGCATTGGTAGCAAGGTTACAGGAACGAGCAGATATTTACGGAAGAAATAAAACAATTGTTGGAGAATTTATTACTAAAAATCTAAATTTAAATGAAACTCTAGCATTGGAATACGAAGTTATTGAGTTTGTTTCTCATTCCATAGATCAACTTCTCGATGATGTCGATGGCACAATTGTTAACACATCAGCAGGAAATATTACATTACACACAAAAAATGCTGAGCAAAAACTTTATTCTCCTTCTTTTAAAATCCAGATTCTTAAACTCATCTCAAATCCAATACTCACGTCTCTACTATTAGTACTTGGTATAATATCCTTGATAATTGGCATCCAATCGCCAGGTTTTGGCGCAGAGGTATTTGGTGTTATTGCAATTTTACTGTCATTAATTGGATCAGGCTTCAGCGTTTCCACATTGGGCATATTTTTTATAACTATCGGCGTTTTATTGCTTATTATTGAATTATTTGTTTTGCCAGGGTTCGGTGTCGTTGGTATTGGAGGGATGATATGTTTAATAATGGGGGCGGTATTCCTAATACCAACTTACTCTACTAGAGAATGGTTGATATCGATGGAATGGATGAATACTGCATTAACAATTGTGCTGGTAGTTATTGGGTTGCTTGCTGTTTTTTTTGTTTTTTTATTGTACAAAATATTACAAATCAGACGGAAAAGGACACAAGTTGGTATTTTTATTGGAGAAAAAGCCAAGACAATAGACAGGATTACCCCTGACAAGCCAGGATATGTTCGATTTAAAGGCGAATATTGGCAAGCTAAATCTGATACGACAATTGAGGCAAATAGGCAGGTAACTATCTCAGGAAAGGACGAATCAATATTAATTGTAAAACCTGTAAAACCAAGGGAGAGATGACCAAACATTAATCAACCCCTTCTTTCTTAAAGGGTCTGATTTCGATGAATAATGGTATTACCTGTCAGTTTCTCGGCGGTAGCAATGAAGTAGGAAGCCTAGCAATGGTACTAGAGCTAGATGGTATGCGATTGCTCTTTGAATATGGTATGACTCCAAGTAATCCGCCTTCTTTTCCGCTTCCACCACCTCCTGTTGATTTAACGTTATTAACACATGCGCATCTTGACCACTCAGGTATGATTCCTTGGCTATGTGCCAGAGAAGACCACAGAATTTTAGCCACAGAATTAACAAAAAAAATCGGTAATATATTATTTAAGGATACGGCAAAAATCGCAAAGGCAGAAGGTTACGCCTCTCCTTATAATAATGCAGATATAAAAGAAGCCGACCACAGTTTTATTCCAGTTGAACCAAAACAACGAAAAAACATAGGAGATGATTACGAAGTTCGTATCCACTCAGCGGGACATATACCAGGTTCATTGATGTTTGAACTTGTTGGATCAAAAAAAATTTTGTTTACTGGAGATTTAAATGTTATTAACACAAAACTTATAATGGGAACAAAACCAGTTACATGTGACATTTTATTTTTAGAAACCACGTATGCGGGTAGGGAGCATCCTAAAAGAGAAGATTTAGAAAATGCGTTTTTAGACAAAATTAATGAGGTTGTAAATCGAGGAGGGGTAGCAATAATACCTGCATTTGCGGTTGCGAGATCTCAGGAAATTGCGATTGTCCTAAAAAATTCGGGGTATGATGTCTGGTTTGATGGCATGGGTAAAAAAGTTTCTAAGATATTTATAAAATATCCGAGTTATCTAAGATCTGCAGATAGCCTTAAAAAAGCAATAAATAAACTAAATTTCGTTCATTCAGACCATGGTAGAAAATTAGCATTGAAATCAGAGGTTATACTTACATCTAGTGGAATGATGGATGGCGGACCTGTTTTGAGCTATATGAACAAGTTGAAAAACGATCCAAAAAGTGCTGTCCTTCTCACTGGTTATCAAGTTGAAGGAACGAACAGTAGACTTCTTATTGAAAAAGGGAAGTTAGATTTCTATGGCGTTGTTGAAAATGTGGAATGCGAGGTACAATATTTTGACTTCTCTGCTCATGCTGGACACACTGAATTGATTGAATTTGCGAAGGCTTGTAAACCTGAAAAAATTGTGCTTTTCCATGGCGATAAAAGAGAAACGCTTGTGGAACCTCTAAAGAATTTTGCAGAAGTCTATACTCCTAACACTGGGGAGATATTGAATTTATAGCATAGAAATTTATTACATCTTTAACATGGATTAATTATTTGAATTAAACAATTGCACATAGTAGGTGAACTTTCGATGGATGAATTGACACAAAGACAAAGGTACAATCTTAAGCGGAAAATTGAAGAGCTTAAGTTATGTAAAGGTAAACATACAGAGTTAATTTCGTTATATGTCCCACCGTCTAAACAAATCTTTGATGTCAATTCATATCTCAAGAATGAGTTCTCTCAATCTCAAAATATTAAATCAAAGACAACAAGGAAAAACGTACTCTCTGCGATAGAGTCTATAATGAGTAGGTTGAGATATTTTAAACAGCCACCTGAAAACGGAGTTGTCTTTTTTGTTGGTCATAAAAGCATCGAGGGTGACCAGACCGAGATGGTAGCATACGTAATAGAACCACCTCTTCCAATTACAACGTTTCTTTATCGTTGTGATTCTTCATTTTATGTTGAACCTTTAGAGGAGTTTTTAACTGAAAAGGAAATATACGGACTTTTTTTGATTGACAGAAGAGAATGCACTGTTGGCATTTTGAAAGGTGATAAAGTAGAGTTACTTAAATATATGACTTCGCAGGTGCCAGGAAAACATGGGAAAGGTGGGCAGTCTCAGAGAAGATTTGAGCGTCTTACTGAGGTTGCAGCCCATGAGTGGTTTGTGAAATGTGGTGAGAAGGTAAGCGAGATATTTCTAGCAGAAGAAAAACTAAAGGGAATTTTTGTAGGAGGCTCTGGTCCAACTAAACAATATTTTATTGACGAAGGGTATTTGCACTATGAAATTCAAAATAAGGTTATCGATACTTTTGATACCGGATATACTGATGAGTTTGGGTTGAAGGAACTGGTTTCTGTAGCATCAGAAACTATGACTGAACTAAAAATCTCCAAGGAAAAAAAGGTTATGAAACGATTTCTTAAAGAAGTAACAAAAACAGAAAGAAGTCTTGCAATATATGGAGAAGCACAGGTGAGAAGGGCATTAGAGATGGGGGTCGTCGATATACTGTTACTTTCAGAAGATTTGAGGAAATACCGAATAAAGATGAAGTGTCAATCATGTGATTATACAGAGGATAGGATAGTTGATGAAGAGGCGTTACAGAGTTTTTCGCCACCAACTTG
Source organism: Thermoplasmatales archaeon (assembly GCA_020343515.1). GTDB lineage: Archaea > Thermoplasmatota > E2 > DHVEG-1 > DHVEG-1 > JAGLML01. The sequence continues at coordinate 432,282 of CP070798.1, forward strand.
TCCAAAATGCAATACATCTATTCAGATGGAAATACAGGAAAAAATAGATCTCGTCGATGAGTTTTCAGATCTCGCTGAGAAAACAGGAACCAAAGTTCATCTAATATCAAGGAACAGTGAAGAAGGTGATTCATTATACTTGGCATTTAACGGCTTAGCAGGTATCTTACGTTATCCTGTAGAAATATAACAATGTTCCACAAAAAGGTTTTTTGGGGATTTAAATAAAAGTGATTTTTAGAGTAATTGTTTTACTGAAAAATATAAAACCGATGGTTTTATAAATAATGAAATATATTATTCATACAGGTATAAGCGATGGCATCACGAGAGGATTTTAAGTCATTTATCCCAGCGAAGAAGACTATACCTGAGTTAACGATTAAGGCTATCTTGGTAGGAGCTATCCTTGCTATTATATTAGGTTCAGCAAACGCATATCTTGGGCTTTACGCTGGGATGACAGTATCAGCAGTTATTCCTGGAGCGGTGATGGCTTTTGCCTTATTGAAACCTTTTAAAGGAACTATTTTGGAAGTAAATCTTGGTATGATGGGTGCTGCAGCGGGTGAGGCACTTGCTGCTGGAGTGATATTCACAATACCAGCTCTTGTTCTTTTAGGAGCCTGGGAAAATATTCAATGGTTTGAAACAACAGTTGTCGCTCTGCTTGGTGGTATACTTGGTGTTCTTTGGATGGTGCCATTAAGACGGGCTTTAATTATCAAGACTGATTTGCCATTCCCTGAGGGTATTGCAGTTGCAGCCGTATTAACGACAACAATCGGCGAAGAAACAGCAACAAAGAAGGAAAAAGGCAGTGGTGTAAGCGGTATTTGGCTCCTTGTTGGAGTGATGGTGGCAGCATTATTTAAATTTGGACAGGTCGCTTTAAAAATCGTTAGCGGAACCATTCATAGTATAGTAGACATTGGAAAATATAACATTTTGGGTTCAGAGCGGACTGGCTATTTTTATGGAGGAACTGCGGCATCACCTGCTCTATTGGGTGTTGGATGGATTATTGGACCAAAAATTGCTTCGTTCGTCTTTGTTGGTGGGTTGCTCGGTTGGGTTATCATAGCTCCACTTATTGCTCTTGCTCAGGGTCTCCCATTTCCAACTACTGCAGAACAGATAGCTGATGCTATTGCTTTAGGAAACGGTGATTTTGTCATTGGACAACAAATATGGGGTTTCTTTCAGATATGGGGAACGCAGATACGATATATCGGTGTTGGAGCTATGTTGTTTGGAGGGTTATGGACCATATGGATGTTACGAACAAATCTTGCCAGTGGACTAAAAGAAGCAATTATTGGTATTAAAGGTGGTCAAATTGAAGCTAAAAAACGAACTGATCAAGATCTTAATTTTAAATTTGTTTTTCTCCTAATTGGCGCGCTTATTATTCCAGTCTTTCTTATCTATGTATGGATATCAAGTTTGTGGGCAGTATCTGCACTGATGGCGGTTTTTGCTGTACTCTTTGCATTCATCGCTAGTGCAATTGCAGGCTATATGGCTGGATTGTTAGGTTCATCAAACAATCCAATATCTGGAGTCACAGTATCGGTTTTGCTTATTACCAGTTTGATTCTACTTGGTTTTGGATTAGGTGGCAGTGTAAGCGCCTATGGTGTTGCTATCCTAATAGCAGCTGTTATTTGTTGTGCTGCAGCGATATCTGGAGATGTACTTCAATCGATGGCCTGTGGTCAGATGATTGGTGCAACTCCCAGAAGGCAACAAATAGCAGAGATGTTTGGTGTTATTGCTGTTGCCCCTGTTCTTGCATTTGTTATCCAGGCGCTTGACAAAGCATATGGAATAGGAGATCCGCTAAATCTTCCTGCACCGCAAGCCTTTCTCATGGCTGGAATTGTGCAAGGTGTCCTCGGTGGAGAGATGGTCTGGCCATTTGTTCTTGCAGGTATTGTGCTTGCCATGGTGCTAATACTCATTGATCTTCCGGTACTTCCTGTAGCAATAGGCATTTATTTGCCATTTACTTTAAGTGTACCTATTTTTGCCGGCGGTATTGTGCGACACGTTACGAACAATGTCGTTGCTAAGAAATATGGGTCTGCGGAAGAGGAGGAAGTGAGCGATTGGGAACTTGCTATTAAACAAACAGGAGTAAAACCAAAAGAAAAGATTATAAGAACGGGACTCCTTCTCACTGCAGGATTAATTGCAGGAGAAGCATTGATGGGTGTGATTGTCGCATTCCTAATTATAGGCGGTATTAGTTTTGCTGTGTTTGAATTCCCGCCAGTTTGGCCTTCGTTTCTTGTGTGGATTTTTATTGCAGTTCTCCTGGCGTATATCCCGCTGAGGGAAATCTTTGCAAAAGACAGATAAACAACGTCCAACAGTTGAAGAGTTTCTTCGATTTAGACCAAAACGATTAGATTTTGAATGGAATACTAATGAGGAAGGCCTGGTTAGGATAAATGTACCGAAGTTCAAGAGCAATTTTGGGAAATCTTTTTGTAAATTAATTAAAAAAGAGGATACATTTACTGCTAATTTAGATAAACTTGGGTCTCTTGTATGGAAAAATTGTGATGGAAAAAATACGGTAGAACAGATTTTAGAAATAATAAAAAAAGAATTTTCAGAACAAAAAAATATAGATCAACGACTCTTTCTATTTCTCCAACAAATGAAAAGCCTGAACTATATTGATCTTTAAACTACTCAAGATGTGCTTTTTTTACAATTAAGAAACCGCTGTCTCTTTTCCATTCTTTTGATATTTCGTCCAAAACAAGCTTCTTTTGAAAGATAGGGGCATCCAAAACCAATGTTTCAAATTCTCCGCCCTCCCCCGCTTCGTTTATTGAATATTTTTTTCTTAATTTTATAAGTTCATCTATAGCTTCTTCATTGATTTTTTTCCCAAGCCATGTCTTATCGAAACCTTGTGCAAACACACCGACAATGATTATTTTGAAACCAGCACTAATCTGATCTCTTAGAATTAACTCTTGATTCTTGTGCCATATTGGAGTAAATGATTTTATTCTCAATTCATTGCAGATTTTTTCTATTCTTGTTCGTTGATATTCAGATGCGATAGCTCCACTTATAACGCCATCTATTTTAAGATCTTTTAAGACGTGTTTCAAATCTTCAAGTTCCTCTTCTCTTTCACCCTTTGTTTGTTTTTTGATAATAGGAATACTGATCGCTTCAGCTAGTTTTTCAGCTAGATGTATATTAATTGAATGAAACATCCAAGAATCCTTTTTTTCAGGTTGTAATGTTATAAGATGAGTAACGTCCCATCCCCATTGCCGAACTATGTAAATGGCAAAGATGGAGTCCTTTCCGCCAGAAAAGAGAGCAGCTACTTTCATTACAATAGGTATCTCTTTAAACAAATAAACATTTATTGTATAAATCGCTTAGAATCTGAAAAGTATTTAGGAGACCTAGGATGAAAATAGGAATTATCAGTGGACATAGAATATCGAATCTAATAAAAAAACCAGAAAAGATTACAGTTGAAACAGCTTTTGGCGATATCTCGGCCGAAGTATCGAGAATGGGGAAACATGCCCTTTTTTTCATTAATCGACATGGAGAAAAATCTGATGTTCCACCGCATAAAGTTAATTATCTCGGGAACATTCAAGCATTTGCTTCAAGCCATGTTGAATGTATTTTATCTATAGGTACAGTTGGATCTATGAAAAAAGGTATACAACCGAGGGATTTTGTGATTCCTCATGACTTCATCGATTTTACAAAATCGAGACAGCTGACATTTTTTGATAGTGAAAGAGTTCACGTTGATATGACAAACCCCTATTGTCCGTCTTTGAGAGATTCTTTGATAAAAAATTGCAAGAAAACCCGTGGAGTTATTTCCCATGAAAAAGGTGTCTATCTTTCAACAGAGGGGCCTCGGTTAGAAACTGCCTCCGAAATCAACTTTTTTTCAAAGTTTGCCGATATCGTTGGCATGACAGGAGTTCCTGAAGTTGTGTTGGCACGAGAGAAAGGCATATGTTTTGCATCACTTTGTGTTGTTTGCAATATGGCAACAGGGCTTCAAAATAAGTTAACTGCGGAAGAAATTTCCTTAATTTACAGTGAGAAAAAGCCTGTTATTTCAAAAATTTTACAGTTGACGGTTGATTCTATTGATGAGAAAAGAAATTGTAACTGTAAAAACGATTTATCAAAGGCAGCATTATGAAACAATATGAACTTATTGAACACACAGCAGACGTCGCCATAAAAGCATATGGCAAAACTGTTTCAGAGGCGTTTAAAAACGCAGCTATAGGCATGTTTGACATTATTACTGATAACTCATCAATTGATGATGTTGGTCAATACAACATACAATTGAAAGCTCCAGATTTGGAGCAACTATTGGTCGATTGGCTATCTGAACTTTTATTTTTAAACAGTGCAAAAAACCTAGTGTTTGGTACTTTTGATGTTACCGTTGATAACAATCATCTTTCTGCACACGTACGTGGTGAAGAATTTGATAGTTCTAAGCATAAAAAGGGTGCCGAAATAAAGGCTGTAACATATCATATGCTGGAAGTGCACAATAAAAAACCGTATTACGTTCAGGTTCTCTTTGATATTTAATTAATGGGAGTTAAGCACCTCATCAAAACCAATTAATAGTTTCGGCCACCCCATGTTTTTGTTTAAGTATTCATAATTCTGTTCCTATTTCAGAAGCAATCGCCGGACGGAGTCATTTGAATGTCACTTTTTTCCTCCTCCTAAATCCCCCGTCCGGTTCCTCCTCACCACTATAACGGTAAATATTATATGGAAAAGTTTTATAACAACCGTTAATTTATAGGTGAAATAATGGCTGAAAATAAGATTACAGAAGACATGACAATACGCGAGGTATTAGAAAAGTATCCTGAAACAGCTTTGGTTTTCTCTAAATACAACATTGGCTGTGTCGGTTGTCTTGCGGCATCATTTGAGAGAGTTAAAGATATTGCTGCCGTTCATGGAACGGATGTAAAAGCCTTGGTAAAGGACTTGAACGATGTAGTACAAAACAAATAAAATTACACTTGGCTCTCTGTAATTACCAACTCTCCATGTTTTATTCCTTTTAATGATTTGATGTTGTCTGCTAGTTTTTGTATGTTACCGATTTTTCCTTTTAAAACGAGGACTTCAAGACAGTTGTGATGATCAATGTGTATGTGTGTTGTCGAGAGGATTTCCCGGGTATGATTATGCTGCAGATTAAGGAGTTTGTTTGTGAGGTTTCCTGCATTGTGGTCGTATATCATTGTTAACGTGCCTATTGCTTCTAGGTTAGTGTCTTTGTTTTTTTCTAAGATGAGATTCTTTCTTATGATATCCCTTATTGCCTCTGAGCGGTTAGTGTATCCTTTTTTCTTGATGGCTTTGTCGAATTTTTTCAATAAATCTGGTTCTATTGATACGCCGAATCTTGTAATTTTTTCCATGGTAGCACGTTTTACAGGTAATTGTAGCACGAATTTAAATTTTTTGTTACCAAAAACTTTTTAAGAATATTAATAATCTGAGTGACATGAAATTTATAAAATTGCCACGCAATGGTGTTAAACATGAATCAATCAAAAGAGTGACAAAATTGCTGTTCCCCATAGTTTTATTGTTAATATTGACGTGTTTCCCTGTGCCTTCACAAGCAGAAAAAACCTCGATAAACATTATCTGCACAAATTCAGTACTCGCTGATTTCACATCTAATTTGTTGACCGAGAATGTCAGCATAGACTACATTATGCCATCCGGCGTATGCCCAGCCCAATATGATACAACCCCTAGCGATCTTGATAAAATTGTCACAGCAGATATCATTATCTCAATTGGGTCACCTAAAATGGATGGTTGGCTAGAAGCCCTTTTAGCATATAATCCGGATGCAGATCTAATCGAATCTACATATATGGGCGAGTGGAACATACCCTTAGGCGCAAAAAAATATGTAGAGAAAATTCGCGATGGACTTGCTCTTTTACTTCCAGATCATAATGTAACAATTCAAACAAACGCAGAAGAATACATAATACGTATTGATGAAACCGCTGAACAACTTTTGGAGATGGTACAAAATAATAGGTCTCAGGGCAAAAAAATCATCTGCATTCAATGGTATAAAGATTTTTTGGAATGGCTTGGTTTGAATGTTACGTATTATTATGATTCCCCAGAGTTTCTCTCATTACAAGACGAAATTGATATAATGAATGCCGCCTCAGATAAGGATGTTTGTGCTGTGATTGATAATTTACAGAGTGGTACAGAATTCGGCGCTCATGTTGCATCAGAGTCTGGAGTGAGTCACATTATTTTTACAAATTTTCCGGAGGCACTACCAGGTACAGATACGTATTTAGAGATGATCACCTATAATACTAGACAACTTATAAATGGTATTTCAACCTATGAATACAAGCAGGGTAGGATAAAAGAACTAGAAAGCACGTTATCAGGTATGGAACTTCAAAGAAATGCGTCTCTAATATTGATATTTATACTTGGTTTACTCGTTGTTATTTTGTTCCTATTATATAAGAAAAAATAGTTGATGTTGGTTATGGATGAAGCATTGAAGAAGATAGAACAATTCCATGGTCATATCGGACCTTATGCTGTGATTGGTTATAAAATGGGAGAAATAGCGAATCAATTATTTGGAGGTGATCCTTTTTCTAAGAACGCAATTGTATGTACCGGGACAAAGCCTCCTCTGTCTTGCATCATTGATGGCATTCAAATGAGCTCTGGATGCACACTTGGTAAGGGGAATATTACGGTAAATATGGATGGAATTCCAAAAGCCCAGTTTACAGACAATAATGGTAAACATCTAGAAATCAGGTTGAAAACGCGGGTTAAACAGGAAATCGATGCCGTGGTGACCAAGGATAATATCATTAGTTTTTCTAGCCAACTGTATCTTAAACCCAATGAAGAATTGTTTGATATTTTATTAGACGTATGAATAACAACATGAATGCTATTGAACTAAGAAACATTGAAACTATCTATGAAGGGGAGAGAATACCCGTAATACACGATGTTAATTTAACAGTTAAAGTTGGTGAGTTTCTAGCCATCATTGGACCAAATGGTGCAGGAAAAACCACGCTTCTTGAAACAATCAACGGTCTACTTCCCTATACTGATGGGCAGGGATTTGTTTTTGAAAAAGAGATTGCAATATCTAAAACAGCTATTCGGAAGGAGATAGGATATGTTATTCAAAATTTTGAGCTTGATCCACTTGCACCTTTCCTCTGTAAAGATGTTGTCATGTCAGGTAGATCTGGAAAAATTGGTTTGTTCCGTTTCCCTTTTAAAAAGGATTGGGAAATCGTTTGGCATAGCATGGGTCTTGTCGGCATGATTGATTTCGCTAATCGTCCAATTGGGAAGCTTTCTGGTGGCGAGTTTCAGAAGATTTTACTCGCTAGAGCGCTTGCACAGAAGCCGAAATTGTTACTTTTGGATGAACCATTTTCCAATCTTGATTTATCTGCACGAAGACAAATAGAAACCCTTTTAAACAGGCTTCATGGGCAGCGGAAGATAACTATTGTGATTGTTTCTCATGATCTCAGTTTTATTCCATCGAGATGCTCTCGTGTAATTATACTGGACAAGGGGCGAATAGTAATGGACGGGGAGAAGGAGAAAATTCTCACATCTTCAATAATTGATACAATTTTTCACGAAAAAAGAGGGGGAGAATGATAGAGCTTCCTCTGGTCTTGCTTCTTACTTCTATTTTTGGAGCAGTGCTAGCAGGATTTGTTTGCTCCGTAATGGGTGTTTTTGTTGTTCGCATGAATCTTTCTTCAATTGGGTTTGCTATGTCTCATGCTGCCTTTGCCGGCGCAGCTTTTGGAGTGATGCTAACAACTGATCCATTGATTAGCGCAGTTGTGTTTTCTTTTGGAACAGCGTTGATTCTTGGTCCGCTCGCTGAAAAAGCACGCCTTCAAAGCAACGTGATAATAGGTTTCCTTTTTTCAGTAATGATTGCCCTGGCATTCATATTTCTAAATTTTATCCCTGGGCAAGCTGCTAGGGGGACTGCTTTACGTATTTTGTGGGGTAGTGTATTTGCATTAGGTTACAATGATTTGATATTTTTACTGATGCTTTCATTTTTGTTAATCCTGTTTGTTACGTTGTTTTATAAGGAACTGCTTGCTGTAATGTTTCATAGAAAACTAGCTGAATCATCTGGTGTTAATACCAAACTTTTTTATTTTGCCGTGCTTTTTTTCACGGGATTTGCTGTTTCACTTTCGTTGAGATTGGTAGGCGGGCTGCTGGTTTTTGCGTTGATAATAAATCCTACCTCTTCAGCATATCAGTTTTTCTATGATTTTAAGAAAATATTGATTGCTTCTCCATTAATTGGTATATCTAGTTGTCTTCTTGGGTTTTTATTGTCTTTGTCAACTGATTTTCCAATTGGTGCATCAATTGTGGTTGTTTCAGCAATCATATTTGCTTTGTCCATTGGATTATCGCCTAAGAGGAGAAAAGGTAAATAGCTAAAAATAAAATTTTTTTAACAGTAAACTTTAAACCAAATTGTTTGGTATCGAGAAATCATATGCATGAATGGGCATTAGCTGAGGCAATAATTTCGGCAGCAGTTGAGGCAGCGGAAAAAGAAAAACTAAAAACAGTCACAGAAATCAAAATAGGTATTGGCGAGCTGCAGCAAATCGAACAGGATATTTTTGAATTTGCACTTGGAGAAATCATTAAATCACATGGCAACAAGTTGAAAAATGTAAAAATTAGCATTGAAACTGAGAGAAGCATTTTGAAATGTAAAAGCTGTGAACATACCTGGAATTTCGGTGATGCGAAGAAGAAACTCGATGACGATGAGGCTGAGGACATTCATTTTATCCCGGAGGTTGTTTTTGTTCATACAAGGTGTCCAAAATGTGGCAGTCCAGATTTTGAGATTACAACTGGAAGAGGCATTTCAATAATATCAATTAAGGGGAAAAAGTAATGGAAGCTGGGGTCAGCGTAATTAATAAACGGT
>CP070798.1:441451-466534 GCA_020343515.1 Thermoplasmatales archaeon
TATGATGAGAGAAAAACCATGGAAAATATCGTAAAAGCGGGTAAAAATACTGTTATTGCACATCTAAGACATTTGAAAGAACACGGGGAAACAGGATATCTAAAAGAGGCTTTAGAAGTTTTAGAGGAAAAAGGAATAGAGGTAAATCTTGATGAAGAGACTGATGACAGTTCTACGCATCAAGCCTGTGTATGTCCTGGTGCAAAAGTGATGGACTTTTCACATGAACATGAGAAAGAAGAAAGTAGAAGCAGGGGCTCTCAACTTAGACAATGGCCAGTTCAATTACATTTGGTACCACCAAACGCTCCCTACTTCACGGGAAAGGATGTGTTGCTTGTTGCAGACTGTGTTGCCTATGCACTAGCAGATTTTCATAAAGATTATCTCAAAGGTAAAAGCCTTGCCATAGCTTGCCCAAAATTAGACTCCAATCTGGATATATATATTGATAAATTGGCAGAATTAATAGATACAGCGAATATCAATACTATCACTGTTATGACCATGGAGGTTCCCTGTTGCAGTGGTTTATTGGGTCTCGCTCAGAAAGCTTCTGAAAAAGCTTCAAGAAAAATACCAATAAAATCAATTGTCGTAGGTATTAAAGGCGAGGTTCTAAAAGAAGAATGGCTCTAGGGAGAATATAATATCATGATACAAAAAAGATGTATTGAGGCTGGGGAACAATCTCCTGATTTTATTTTAAAAGATCAAAACAACAGAGAGTTTAAGTTATCAGACTTTCAGGGAAAACGGATATTGCTTTCATTTCATCCCTTGGCATGGACTCCTGTATGTGCAGATCAGATGAAGTCTTTGGAAAAAAATTGGAGCACATTTGAAGAATTGAACACGGTAGCGGTTGGAATAAGTGTCGACCCGGTTCCATCGAAAAAAGCATGGGCAAATACTCTGGATATAACTCATACGAGACTTCTTTCAGATTTCTGGCCACATGGAGACGTTTCGAAATTATATGGTCTATTTAGAGAAAAAGAAGGATTTTCAGAGCGGGCGAATATAATAGTTAATGAAAATCTTACCATCGAGTTTGTAAGTTTATATGAGCTAGGTGGGTTACCTGATATTGAGGAGATACTCACTGTTTTAAAGACGTTACAATGAAAAATAGATGTATGGGGTTATTAACATTTGGAGTGTTATTGAAATTGTGCTAGTATCTGGGTAAAAATGAGAGAAAATACCATTTGGATTGATTCAGGCCTTAAGGATATGAACGATCTAATAGACAAAATTGAATCACTTAAGAAAAGCAGAACATGCAACTCAGTCAATAATAGAATAAAAGAGTTTAAAAATATAAATAAGAAATCTTCTGACGAACTTTTTAAAGAAATGTGTTTCTGCCTTCTCACTGCCAATTTTAATGCTGAAAAATGTATAAGAATCCAAAAAGAAATTGGAGCCAATTTTCTAACGATTTCTGAAAAAGATTTAGCGAAGAAACTTTCAGAACTAGGTCATCGTTATCCAAATACTAGAGCAAAATATATCTCAGACTCTGTTAAATACAACAAATCTTTAAAAGATATTATCTGTTCTTACAGAGATGAGGAATTAAGAGAATGGCTAATTAAAAATATCAAAGGACTTGGATACAAGGAGTCTAGTCATTTTCTTAGAAACATCGGTTTTGACAATTTTGCTATCATTGATTTTCATATAGTTGACCTTCTTACTAGTCATAACATAATCAGAAGACCAAAGACTCTTACAAAAATAAAATACTTAGAAATTGAAAACATTCTGAGAAAGCTTGCCAAAAAAACAAATCTTACATTAGCTGAGCTTGACCTTTACCTCTGGTATATGGAGACTGGTAAAATCCTGAAATAACCACTATCCAGACAACCAGCAAAAAATGCACACCTTCTACAATTCTATAGCTACGAAAAAATTCAATCCACATAGATTTATAGTACATGCTGAAACGATTTTTAGGTTAATCAAGACAATGTTGAATTAAAAAAAATAAAAAATAAAGAGAGGTTTTTGTATGTTACTAGAGATTTAACAATTAGCTGAAAAACGGAGATGAAGAGATTATCCGTGCCAGTATTGGAAATCGCTGGAGAATATTTTGTAGAAATTGAAATACATAAGTTGCTTTATTCATCGGCGTGGTAAGATCAACATCTATGGTACAGGTATCTTCAGAATTCTCCAGATTTTCTATTGTTATTTTTCCAATGAATTCTTCGTTTTTCTGATTTGGTGCTACACAAGTTACATCTACTGTTACGGGCCCATCCTCAGGTTTTAGATTCTCGCCACCATCTGGATCAAACGTCCATGTACCCCAACTTGGAGTTTTCGTGATATCCCAGTCTAGCTCTGTACCAGTGCCGCCAACGTTTTTAACAGTAAAATTACCAGTTAATGTTGCACCCCTGCTCACATTCGTCCATACTAGATTGCCCTCGCAGTGTAAATCAGGACCAGCCGCTTCTCCCTCAAGGACAAAATCGTCGTAGTAAACTGAGGAAGAATAAGTTTGGCCACCATATAGGTCAATGCAACCGAGGTTTTTCGCACCGCCGGGCCGCACACCTTCAGTCCAGCTTTTTTCAAGCAGAAATTCACCGTCATAGTAAACCTTCTGTATGTCTGCTTCAAAATCTATCTCAACTCGTATCTCTGCCCAATCGTCGTTTACAATCGGTAACCAATCGTCCACGTTGTTATAGTCCCATATGCGAGTAGCGTTAATAAATAGCTGAAGTGACCAATGGTATGGACCACCATGATTATAAGTGTTTAGCAGAAGATAATCCGTAGATCCCTCCATGTCGCTGGGGACGTACTGCCAAGCTGTTAACGTCCAGTTGCCCGAGCTCACACCTGAGAACTGATACACTATATCTGTGGACGCACCCCCAAACCAATCAATCTCCGCCGAGTTATCGGGACTGCGGGATTGGTTATCCGTCACATATCCAGTTGTTGCAGGGTTGTCGTCCCATGCTTCCCATCCACCTTGACCATGCAAAGGACCCAGAGAATAATTATCGAAGTTATCTTCCCAGAATATGCCGGTTGAAGCTGGCTTGGTTATCAAAGACAAATTATTATCTTTTTCAATATTTATGGCACCTGTTACTGATGAAGCAGTAACGAACATCAGCATGCATACAACAATGCTTAAGATTTTTTTGTTCATATTTTTCCTCCAAAATTATCATCTTTACATTATACTATTATACTATAATATATAGTATTTGAATTTAAATGTTTGGTATAAAATAAAAACCATGAAGATACTATTATGTTTTGGTCGGATTTTTCTCTTGTTGGATTGCTGAAATTTTACAGGCCCTTAGTTCTTTTCAGTTGTTAAAAAATAACAGATAGGTTTTTTTCTACTTATCTTTCTCGCATTCCACATATCCTTTGAAAGAGAACTGTATATATTATTTTCTTTCGATGCCTCTATGGATACTCCTCTAGTTGCGCCTACATTTCCAATTGTTTTCCCCCCATTCTTGGCAAATTTCAAAATGGAGTTTCTATTAAGCTGCCAATAATGCGTTAACCATTCTCTTCCATTGTACAATGTTGTTTCTTCTCGTCCTGATGTGAGCATACCTTCTTCCTCTAAAATATAAAATAATTGTCTCTCCTCTACATCTAGAATATTATCTATAACTCGGTCTTCATATCCAAATATATCCAGGATGTATCCAGCGATTTTTTGCGCTTCTTTTTTATTGATGCCCAATCTATGTATTATTGCTTTTGATAGTTCATTTAACGTTATAATGTGTATGCGAGTGCGCCCCCCTTCTATTTGCACCATTTTTATTTCCCCTATAATATACTGTATAATTTATAGTATATATGCTTTTCTATTTTTTGTAATTCATTCTGAGATAAAACTTCATCCAATAAAACCACATTAAAATTAGGAGAGAAATGCTAAAAAAAAACAAATCAGATAAGGCAGAAACACAGTGTCAGATCCTAAAAATTGCTTTATAATTGATAAAAAATAGTCAAAACGGAGAAAAGTCTGTCTGATACCAAACGGAGGGGTTCTCTTTTGATAATTTCAAGATTAATGCACTTTATCACTTGGTTTTCTTTATTTTGTTCATCTCACTTTTAATATCAGCCAAGGTAACCTTATTATCAAGGTCGATGAATATTTGCTTATAGGGGTATCCATGCCCAAGCCTAAATCTACAAAAATAAAAACATTTGTTTGAATAAACGCAGAGATAATAAACGTCGTCAAGTTCGTAAGTATTAACGATGCAATACTTATCGAATTTATTATTTAAAGACTCATATATTTCAGATGGAATATTTTTTTTAATCTTTATTCCCTCCAAATACTATTGTACAGGTTCTCCCATCAACAGTTGTGCTAAGCGTTAACAAACAATTTTACTAACTTTATATGTTATATCCCATAATTATACATGGTAGATGTTTCCCGTCTAAACAAACCATTCATTCACTTCTTTTTTTTCTGAATCTGAAAGAGAGGAGTTTTCCTCAGTATCCTCCTTTTCCTCTTTAGCTTTGGAGGCAACTTCTTCTTCATTAGATGTTTTGGTATGTTTTTCTTTTTTATTTTCTATATGTGTGCTAATTTTATTATCTTCTTTATTTTTTCTTACGTTCTTATGGTGTGATATCATTTCAAAAGCTTCATTAACGAAACCTATTTCTTCAATTGTAGGATACCATATTAATACATTTTTATCTGTAAAGAAATTTGGCGTATCTGCATCAAAATGTACATTTAATACTAACTTTCTAGAATTTCTATCCTTTTCTATCTGAAGCTTTACAAATATATTATCATTTTTTCCCATGCTCATCCCATCCTGCTACAAAAACAATATCATTCACTATAATTTATACTTTTCTTTTGTTCATGAATTGCAACTCAAGTAACAAAAAACCTACAGAAATGATTTGTTTCCCCATCAGTTATTCCACCATCATATATGAGCCGGGCTCTGTGTTCGTAGGGAGTTTTTTTTGGAAAAATCTAGTAAATATCACCATTATTAGCTATATGCGCAGTTGTTAAAAACCCCTTGTTCCCAATGCCACGATATGATATTACGTAGTAATTATTGGTAACACGGATTATGTGAGGGTTTTTACAATACGCCGTAAACTCCCAGGCGTCCACAGTTGGGTCAACAATACTTCCATCACTTGCAATCTCTACCGTTATTAATCTACCCATATCTCCGTTACCACTATAGACTATTGCGAAGATACTTCCAGAAACATGAATGAGTTCAGGATTATTACCTTTACTAGCATCAAACATAGTGGTCTCAATCACGGTATTGTTAATAAATCCATTTTCCTCGATCTCCACTGTCTTCAAGTATCCCTGTTGACCTTGTCCTTCATATGCAATGGCATAAATGTCACCGGAGACATGAACCATATCGGGGCCTTTCCCTATATTCGAATCGAATTCAAAGGTGTCGATGACTGGGTCTGTGATGTTTCCATTGGCTGCTATCTCTACTGTGGATAGAAAACCATCACTGTCATCCCCTTCATATAAGATTGCGTAGATATCACCGCTGATATGGCAGATGGTGGAGAATTTTCCCTCAATTTCGTCAAATTCTAATGTATCTTGAACAGTGGTGATATCCCCATCAGGGAGGATTTCTATTGTCTTTATGAACCCATCTTCTTCGTCTTGCGTGTAGGTGATGGCATACACATTACCAGAGATATGTATGATATCGGGATCAAAACAATTATTAGAATCAAACACTAGGGAATCCTGAATCGTGTCATTAATGCTTCCGTTGGCTGCTATCTGCACCGTCTTTAGGGTGCCATCACTACCCTGCGCTCTGTAACATATTGCGTAAGTGCTGCCCGAGACATGGATTAGGTTAGGATTGTTGCAAAAGTTAGGATCAAACTCCAAAGTATCTAGAATAGCAGCGATGCCTCCATCAGGTTCTAATTCAATGGTCTGCACCCATCCATCATTATCTTTATCGGTATACACTATGATTACATTTAAAGTGCCAGGGATAATAACCATATTACCTTCCTTACCTATTTCAATATAATACTCAATGGTGTCACTAAAAGTCGGCTGTAACCACACTTGAAATATTAAAGATTCACTTTCCATATGAGAAATGAATGCCCCCACTTTTAATCCTGTCACGTCTCCTACCTGATACACTAATGCCTCACCGATATTCCAAAAACCGTCATTCTTAGATTCACTATCTAAAAGATTTCCAACTGTTGTAATATCCGTTGTATTACCTATATCTAGCACGAGTTCTGTATCCAAATCCAATGATTCTCCACCCCGATGCAGTAGTGTTATATTGCTCTCATCTAAACTTCCAACAATATCTACATATGGGACAGAGTTAGGTAAAGGATAGGATAAGACATACATATAGACGGTGGATAGAATCGCCAACGCCATCAATAATAATAAAGTGGCTGCAAGAATTTGCGTTATAGCATTATCTAATCTTTTTATTTTCATGACCCATCCCTTCTCCTAATTTTTTTTTTATTTATCTTATTACCCTACCAACTGCTTATCCAAAATGCGTCTTACCTTATAAAACTATATCCTTCAAACCAGTTTTTCCATTGTTGCCTGTTTTATACGGAAGGCACTCTCAAGAGTAATCCAATAATGAATTTGTTTTTCCAATAGTATTTAAATATTGATGGATTGTTATATCTTATAGAAGTAAAAATGCAATCGAGGATCGGTTTTATTGTCAACCCTATTGCAGGAATGGGTGGACGTGTGGGTCTTAAAGGGACAGATGGTGTTTTAAAAAAAGCTGTTGAATTGGGTGCAAAACCATTGGCGCCAAAGAAGGCACAGGAAATGTTAAAGGAATTTGTATCAAATTTTTCAAAGAATGAAGGCATAAAATGGTTTACATGTAAAGGAGATATGGGGAGTAATGAACTACAAAATGCTGGCATAAAAGATATTGAGATCGTCTATGAGACAGCTGATAAAAATACGTCTGCCGAGGATACAAAAAAGGCTTGCAAAAGATTTTTGGATTTAGATGTCGACTTAATTTTGTTCTGTGGCGGGGACGGAACCGCACGTGACATTTTTGAAATAGTTGATAACAAAATCCCTATCTTGGGCATTCCTTCAGGAGTAAAAATGCATTCCGGAGCCTTTGGAATAAATACTAGCGCTACCGCAAAGATGCTTCATGAATTTGTGAACAAGAACCTCACTATTGGTGATGTTGAAATTATGGACCTGGATGAGGATCTTTACAGAAAAGGAGAATGGAACATTCGATTGTTTGGAATTGCGAAAGGCATTGTGGAACCTACTTACATACAGGTTGGAAAATCCTTTTACGAATCGGTATCTGATGATGAAATTAAGGATGAACTTACAGAACACATAATAGATGAAATTGAACAAAACAATGATTATCTGTATATCTTTGGACCTGGCGGGACAATTGACTATATTGCGAGAAAAATGAATGTAGATAATACATTACTAGGTATCGATGCAGTTTACAAAAAAAAACTTGTAGGCAAAGATATTAATGAAAAAAAAATCCTAAAACTATTAGACAAGTACCAAAATGCTAAAGTTATTCTTAGCCCAATAGGAGCACAGGGTTTTATACTTGGCAGAGGAAATCTGCAATTAAGCCCCAGGGTAATAAAAAGGATAGGCGTTGACAATATAATAGTTATATCAACACCGTCAAAGCTTGTGCACACTCCTGTAATAAGAGTAGATGCGGGAGATAAAACGTTGGATAAACAATTTGCTGATTTAGAATATATAATGGTTGTCACAGGATATCGTTTTAGCAGGGTTGTGAAGATACAAACCAACAACTTTTAATATGCTCATCTGTTTCACTGAACACTCCAAAGACTATTTGTTACATATGTTGGGGGGAATAGACTTATGAAAAGAAATCCAAACGCATTTCTAAATGAGGAATATGGAGAACTTGTTAAGAAAAGCCTCGACTGGAAACTCCGTATATTGGAAACAGGCTCAACACCTCATTCTGTGGTTGACGGCAAAGAAGTTATCATGCTTTGTTCTAATAACTATCTAAACCTAAGCAATCATCCTCGGCTTATCCAGGCAGCCATTGATGCCTCAAAAAAGTATGGAGCAGGTTCTGGATCAGTAAGACCAATTGCAGGAACAATGAAACTGCATATGGAAGTAGAGAAGCGACTTGCAAAATTCAAAGGAACCGAGTCTTCTCTTATCTATCAAACCGGTTTTGCAGCAAATGCCGGTCTTATACCTCAATTGGCAGCCAAGGGCGATATTATCATCAGCGATGAATTGAATCACGGGAGTATTATTGATGGAGTGAGACTAACGAAGACCGATCGAGCCATTTATAAACACCGTAACATGGTAGAACTTGAGAAGGCATTGAATAACGCAGATAAAAAGTACAATAGAATTCTCATAATAACAGATGGCGTCTTCAGTATGGATGGTGACATTGCTCCTATGGATAAAATTGTCAAACTTGGGAGTGAGTATGGTGCAATGACCTATGTAGATGATGCCCATGGGGAAGGTGTCATAGGACCAGATGGGCGAGGAATTGGAGCACATTTTGGCATTGAGGGACAGATCGATGTTGAAATGGGGACTTTTAGTAAAGCCTACGGCGTAGTTGGTGGTCTTATTGCTGGGAGTCAGGATCTCGTTAATTTCGCATATAATAAATCACGAACATGGCTTCTCAGTGGTTCACATCCACCAGCTGTAGCAGCAGCTCAGCTTGCTGCAATCGATGTACTTGAAACAGAGCCAGAACACGTCAAAAATTTATGGAATAACACCAACTATTTCAAAAAAGAATTAAAATCAATGGGGTTTGATACTGGTGACAGCGAAACACCGATCACACCTGTCATTGTTGGAGAATCAAGTATAGCCAAAGAGCTTAGTAACCTCTTATTTGGTGAAGGCGTTTTTGCATTACCAATAGTCTTTCCGATGGTCGCCCGAGATAAGGCACGGATTCGAACTATGATGAATGCTGGATTAAAAAGAGAAGATCTAGACTTTGCATTGGAAAAATTCGAAAAACTGGGTAAAAAATTAGATATAATTTAACGGTATCTTATGCTTCAGCAAGAGTTGTCTTATATCCCTCCACCTTACACAAAGTATAAATAAAAGATGTGTGATTAATGTAGTTTGTGTTTTTATAGGTTTTATGGGAGATTAATTATGACAGAGGATTTAAAGAAAACCGGTACAACAATATTAGGTATGGTGTGTAAGGACGGTGTAATAATTGCAAGTGAACGTAGAGCAACAACTGGTACTCTTATTGCTCATAAAGCTACAAAGAAGGTTTACAAAATCGATGATCACCTAGCATTAGGGACAGCAGGATTAGTCGGTGATTTGCAGGTTCTTGCTCGTTATCTTAGTGCAGAGGTAAACTTATATAGGTTAAAAAGAGATAGAAATGTACCTATAAAAAGTGCAGCAACCCTAATGTCTAACATATTGAATCAGAGAAAATTTTATCCATACTATGTACAGCTAATTCTTGGCGGCTGGGATTCTGAAGGCGGACATATATTTTCATTAGATGCTGCAGGAGGTGCGATACCAGATAAATATACTGCAGGCGGATCTGGTTCACCCTATGTTTTTGGTGTTCTAGAAGACCAGTACAAAGACGATTTGACAGCTGATGAAGGTATTGATATTGCTGTTAGAGCTATATCTGCGGCTATGGAAAGGGACGCAGCTTCAGGAAATGGAATTGATGTTGCCGTCATCACTGAAAAAAAATTCAGAATGATATCAGAAGATGAAATAAAAACACGGTTGGAAAAATTTGGAAAATAAAATCTGTTTGTTATTTACTAACTGTCTAAAATTATAAGGTTTAATAAAGTTATTTTAACAAGGTAAGAAAGAAATGACAGTCGAAGATGTTTTACGAGAAATTAAAGGAAAGATTCGTGGTGCAATACCTGCGAGTATAGATGTATCAGACGTTGAATTTGAAGGGGCATTACTGGTTTTATATACAAAAGCGCCTGAAAAGTTTGCAAAAAATAAGGATCTTGTAAAGAACCTTGCAAAGACACTACAAAAGCGTATTGTTGTTCGCCCGGATCCATCTGTTGTTACAGATATTGATAAGGCTGAAAAAAAGATTAAGGAAATAATTCCTAAAGATGCAGAGATAACAAATATCTACTTTCAGCCAGATGTTGGTGAAGTAGCTATTGAAGCGTTGAAGCCGGGGGCTGCCATAGGAAAGGAAGGTCAGATTCTTAATGAGATAAGGAAGAAAATTAATTGGACACCTAGCATTATCAGAGCACCACCCATTCAATCAAAAACAGTCAGGGAGATCCGTGGATATCTGAGATCAATGAGTGATGAGCGGAAGGAAATACTGAGGAAGATTGGAAGAAAAATTCATCGTGGAGTATCTAATGGAGAAAAATTTGTACGGATTTCAGCGTTAGGCGGATTTAGACAGGTAGGGCGGTCCTGCACTATGCTTCACACACAAGATAGTAAGGTGCTAGTTGACTGTGGTATTGATGTTTCTTCGGACAATAGTAATTCGCCCTATATTCATTTACCTGAAGTTTTACCATTAGAAACAATTGATGCTGTTGTCGTGACCCATGCACATCTCGATCACAGCGGTTTGGTACCACTTTTGTATAAATATGGTTATGACGGTGCCGTGTATTGTACCACTCCAACGAGGGACATGATGACTCTCCTTCAAATGGATTATCTTAAGGTTGCTGCTGCAGATGCAAAAAAAGTTCCTTATTCTTCCGAACACATACGGAATGTGATTAAACATTGTATAACGATGGGCTATGGCGATACGACAGACATTACTCCTGATATTAGACTTACTTTTCATAATGCAGGGCATATCCTTGGTTCAGCTATCTGCCATTTCCATGTAGGCGAAGGACTGTATAACATTGTATTCTCTGGTGATATTAAGTATGAGAGAACATGGCTTTTTAACCATGCAGTCAATCATTTTCCGCGTTTAGAGGCATTGGTGTTAGAATCAACTTATGGTGGGAGAGATGACCATCAGCCCAGTAGAAAAGAGGCTACTCAGCGCCTAAAAGATATTATCCGTCAGTCAATGAAAAAGAAAGGAAAGGTTATTGTCCCTGTTTTTGCAGTTGGGAGAAGTCAAGAGGTAATGATTGTTATCGAAAACCTTGTAAAAAACAGGGAGATTCCAGAAATTCCTGTATATCTTGATGGTATGATATGGGAGGCGACTGCGATCCACACTGCGTATCCTGAATATCTTAACAACAAACTAAGAAGTCAGATATTCCAGAAGGGAGAGAACCCTTTATTATCTGAAATTTTCAAACGCATAGATAGCGTAGAAATGAGAGAAAAGATAATTACTGATAATGATCCATGCGTTGTACTTGCAACAAGCGGCATGATGAATGGTGGCCCGGTCATGGAGTATTTCAAGGCATGGGCATCGGATAACAACAACACGATTGTATTCGTTGGATATCAGGCAGAAGGCACAACTGGAAGAAAGATTCAAAGAGGAGCAAAATCAATTCCAGTAAATGTAGCAGGCAACATTGCCGATCTTGAGATAAAACTGAATGTGGAGACTTGCGACGGATTCTCTGGACATAGTGATCGCAGGCAACTTTTTGGATACATAAATAATATGTCGCCACGTCCTGAAAGAATTATCTTTTGCCATGGAGAGGAATCAAAATGTTTAGACATCTCTTCCACCGTTCATAAAAGATATAACGTGAGCACTGTTGCCCCTATGAATTTGGAAACTATAAGGTTTGTATAATTTTTGTACAGTGTAGCTGAACATTCAGGTTTTTTTTATGGTGAACGCTACATCCTTATGTTTACTGAATATATGCAATGCTTCTTCCAATGAGAAAGACGGCCAGGTATGTTGGTACTTTTTGCTCTCCTTTTTCCAAATTGAAATCTTCTTCTTTCATTCTAATGTTAAAGGATTTATTTACTTTAATTTTGACGGGTTCTTCATCGAATACAACTGTATCCCTAAGTGGATCAAAATCTTTTAACTTGTGAATATCGACTTTATTTACTTTGAACCCGGTTTTTCCATGTAATGAAAAAGGCAACCTGATAAGTCGTTTTATGTCACAGGTAACAGGTTCGTCCGTTTCACCCGCACTTAGAGTTACTGCTGTTTTTCTTAATGCACTATTGAGAAAGAATTTCCTAATTATTTTTGATTGATCTAGAAAACCATCCTTTATCCTTCGTATCCTCTCATCGGAGAGTTCCTCTACAAGTTTTTCAGCGTCATTCTTTTTGACGCCATATTCTTGAAGACTAATTTCAGGGTTTTCACTTTTCTTTATCTCATTTACGATATCAATTATTCCCCTGCTTATTCTCCCTTTCCATCCCTTCTGATTGGGGGTAGGCATTTGTAGACGTTTTCCACTTGGAAAGTAACGGTCTCCATATCGTTTCTTGCCTGTTACATGCTCGCGAAATATAATAGAATCCTGAAGGTTTATTCCTGTAATATAATCTACGATTTCTCTTCTCTCATTGCTATCTAAATCAAAAATAGCGGGGTCTTTCACGTGACAATGATAGCCTCTCCCTCCACTGAAATAAAGCTCCAAATATTTTTCATCGAATCCAAAATCTCTCATTAAAAATTCTTTTACGAGTTTTTCAAACTCGGTTTTTACAACTTCCAGTTGCTCACTGTAACTCATTTTTTCTGTAGTTGGAAGATGGTCAGAATCTAAATCAAAGATAAGTTCTGCTCCCATCCATTTCTTATCCTGCATTGTGGGTGCATCTGGTATTTGGTAGTAGGCTGAAGAATAGTACACATGCTGAGGAATTCGTTCTTCTAAAAAAGTCAATGCATCCTCTCTTTTGTCAAAGGATAGGTGTCTAATCATTCCTTTTCCGCCGAAAAATGTAAATGCAAATTCACGTCTACTAAACCGATCTGGTAATTCTATCTTATTCTTTTTATAATAATCGTGAAAAGTGTTTTTGAGGAATTCTAGTGATTTTTGAGATGAATCCACCATTGTCGAAAAGTACAATGGCTTTTGTGGGTATAACCTTTATCCAAAACGAGAGATAAAGTTTTATGAAGAATAGTTATTACCACATTTGATGAATGATATTATAGAGGATGAGCTTTTTTCTTCGTCTGTTATAAAAGACCTTTGTGTTCTTGACTTCGATTATGTTCCGGCGGAACTGCCACATAGAACCGAGCAACTTCGTAGACTAGCTCAAATGTTTAAACCACTGCTCAACGGCATTTCACAAAACGCTGTTGTCAGGGGACCTGTTGGCACTGGAAAAACAGTAATTACAAAGAAGTTCAGTTATTCTCTGGTAAATATTGCTAGGAAACAAGGAAAGTTTATCGAATATATTCATATAAACTGTAGAAAGCGATCAACAGATGCAATGGTGCTAATAGGTGTTTTAAATCATTTTGATGATAGATTTCCTGATAGAGGATTCTCTGTTCAAGAAATGTTACAGATCCTCCGAAAACAGTTACAGAGAAGAGATTCACAGCTATTGCTTGTTTTAGATGAAGCTGACGCCCTTCTAAAAAAAGGCGGCTCTAATCTAATATATAATCTTACACGATTTACAGATGAAACAATGAAAACGGATAACCCTGTTTCTGTTATAATGGTTTCTCAAAAAGATGTACTCTCAGATTTAGATTCAACAGTTATTAGCACTTTCAAAAGAAGTAATATAATAATGTTAGATAAATATACTCGTGACGAGCTATTTGATATTATAAATCAGCGAGTAGGGCTCGCTTTTTACAACAGCACGGTATCGTTAGATAGCATTGACCTAATTGCAGATATTGCGAGTGAATGGGGAGATGCACGTTTTGCTATAGAGCTTTTGTGGAAGGCAGGTATGTGTGCTGATCAACAGCATGTTCAGCAAGTAGTACCAGAGCACGTCCGGGCTGCTAAAGCAGACACATACTCTGTTGTTACTGAGACAAAGTTGAAGAACCTAGGTAAACATCAACTTTTGACACTGCTTTCAGTTGCTAAACGGTTGCATAGAGATGGTGCTGCATATGCAAATACTGGCGATGTTGAGAAAACATATGCAATAACCTGTGAAGAATACGATGAAAAACCTCGGGCGCATACCATGTTTTGGAACTATTTGAAGGAAGTAGAAAACGCAGGTTTTATCCATATAAAACTTTCAGGAAAAGGGCAGCTAGGAACCACTCAGCTTATCTCACTTCCCGATATACCAGTTGAGATATTAGTGGATAAATTAGAAGGTTTTCTGAGATAGGTTGAAATGATACACCAGGTTGTTGTCCTTTGCTCTCGGCAACATCTTTCACTACTTCAACTGATTATTCTTCTTGTGTGTATCTTTTTGCTATTTTGATTAAATTGCAGTTTATTTACATTGATATTTTTTCATGTTTAATTTCGTTAAAATGCTATCATAAGAAACACCGTTTCTTTACCATTAACGAGCTAGCCCTATACTCCAATAGTATCACGGAAATCCCCCCTGTAGATTTTCCAGTTAAAATGCCTTGAAATGTGGTTTTTAAACGTGTTAAACATATTTCGAGGGAAACAAGGATTTGTAAGTTATATTTTCAATTTGACGTTTTGACACGATAAGTATATATACAAACACTGATAGAAATACACATGGTAGGATGGAATCAGGTGCTAACATTTAAATTTAATAATTTAACGAACCTAATGATCCGATGCTTGTTATCTCTTTGGCTATTCACATTAATAATGGATTTGCAAAATATTTTACAGATAGCATCTTTTTAGTCTGAGTTCGTATAACACATGCCAATATCTTAATCATTGCTTTTTAGTATAAAATCCTATTTTACAGGTGAAACAAGATATTGTAATGCTGTTTATTCTAATGTTCTAATGATGTCATTGGAAAACATGCAAATGCTAAAATCTAGCAAATATTGATGAAAATGTATCAATCCGTGAGAGTATTGCTTTTACTTAGGTTGAATTCACAGTGGTTTTTTAAAGGACATTTCTTACACTCAGGTTTATTTTTACAACATTTTTTTGCTAGCTGAACTATCAAGGCATGCAACTCTTTGTATAATGGTGCAAAATCTTTCTCGGGAAAGCTTTGCTGAAGATGCTCCTCAAAATATTGCTGGATATCATCATAGCTTTCCCCTATTTTAACAGGTAATCGTTTACAAATGCGCTTTGTATAGGCATCGACTACAAATATTGGATGATTTCCAGCATATAGCAACATGGAATCAGCTGTTTCAGGACCTATGCCCTTCAGCGACAGTAGTTCCCTTCTTATTTCTTTCAAATCTCTATTGAAAAACTTATCTAGGTCACCCTTATACGTTTCATGTAAGTGAGCAGCAAGAATCTTAAGACGGGTTGCTTTTTGATTAAAAAAACCAGTCGGCTGTATCATTCTCTTCAGATTTTCTATATCGTTTTCTTCAATTTTTCTAACTGTAAGAGAATTGCTTTTCTTGAGATTTACCAATGCCTTTTCTACATTGCTCCAGGCAGTATTCTGTGTAAGTATGGCTCCCATCATTATCTCAAATCTTGGGTCACTTTTGTTCTTTTTGTGGTATTCTTCATCAACTGGCCACCAGTTTTGAGTTCCAAAATAATCCAGGAGAAATCTATAGATTTTGCTAGGAGTTATCGGCATATATAGAGCTCTCCTAATTAAACAGGTTATAATTGGTTTTCTACAATTTTCATTATTTCATTTGTCTTGTCATCAGCGTTTCTTTGCAACTCATCTATTTCAAAAGAAATCTTTTTGACAAACTCAGCATCCTTTATTGAGCCTAAATTTATAGTAACGTTAAAAATTGCTGATTTCACACCTGCCTGTGCCATTAGAGCAGAAACTGCTGCATCGGTAATCGAATTCTTGTTACCCTTTTCAGCAACAATCATTGATGTGTCAAGTATTTTTTCACAGGTTTTCGCGGTTTCAAGTGGAACATTTGCTGCAGTTTTATACCCTTCTTGTATGGCTTTTTTTCTCTTTTCTTTTTGTTCCTCTGTGTCCTTAGGCATTCTAAATGCTTTTATAACATCGTTAAAAGCCTCTGTATCTTTATCAATAAGTTTAGTAAGTTTCTTTCGTAATTGTTCACTTTTCTTTAGAGCTTCTTTGATCTCATCTTGAACATCATTATATTTTTCTTTTCCAATAGTTAAATTGCAAACCATAGATGATAATGCTGCTCCCAAACTTCCAGCGAGAGCCGCAACACTTCCGCCACCTGGAGCAGGACTGTTTGAAGCAAGTTCAGAAAGAAAACCACTAACTTTCATTGAAGCAAGAGGACCTGTTTCTTCAACCATGTATTCTATTACCTTTTCCTCAGGTTTAAATGGATAAAGTTCAGATAATCCAAGTTTATCGATTCCAAGTGCAACAAGTTCTTCTTCATCAGTTATCCTAAGCCCATATTTTTTGGAATAGAATTTACCGGCTAAAACCAAAGATTCCTTTGGAACAAGGCCAACAATTTCACTGCCAGTTACTTTTGCCCCTAGTTTTCCAGCTTCCTCTTGAACTGCTTCAAAAACATTATGAAGGTTAACATCACGATAATTAAGAAGATTCATTGAAACTTGTGCGATGTTTTCATCATACATCATGCCACCAGCTTGAACACCTTTGAATCGGCCAGGAATTCTCTCAGGTTTACCATCTGGCCCTATTATCTTATTGCCATCCTTATCTTTTTTAATAACTCCACTTGTTCTAATTTTACCAGAAATTTTTGATGCAATGGATTTATCATTTGTGTTCAAATTGATGTTATACGCGAGAAGAATATCTCTACAACCAGTAGCAGTTGCTCCACTTTTCGGAACAAATTCTGGTTTGCCATAATCTGGCTTAAATGATGAATCTTTAAACTTCTCTTCAAGAGCTTCATATTCACCTTTCCTAATATCTGGAAGTCTTACTCTTTCGGGTTTAGTAGCAGATTTTGCATAAAGAAACACTGGAATCCCTTGTTCTTTTGCAATTCGTTCTCCGAATTTCTTTGAAAGTTTGATGCAATCATCAACTGTAACATTTTTAATTGGAATGAAGGGACATACATCAAGAGCACCCATTCGGGCATGTTCACCTTTGTGTTTTGTCATATCAATAAGTGCAACTCCAACTTTTGCGGCTCTAAAAGCTGCTTCTAAAACCGCTTCTGGTTCCCCGACAAAAGTGTAAACTGTTCGATTAAAGTCAACCCCTGGATCAGCATCAAGTAATTTTACTCCATCAACAGATTCAATTGCAGCTGATATTGCATTTATTATAGATTTATCCTTACCTTCGCTAAAATTTGGAACACACTCGACTATCTTTTTCATATTTTGACACCGCAAACCCTTAATCTAGGTTTTTCTTTTAACTGTTTGGGGAAACAACATGGAATCAGCGGACATCCTCATAAAAAATGCAAATGAGCTAATTACGCTCGAAGGTCCAAATAAACCAAGAATAAAAAAAGAAATGGGTAATCTCTCAATTATAAAAGATGGATCAATTTCAATCAAAGATGGGTTAATTGCAAGAGTTGGAAAAAATCTAAATTGCAAGGCTGAAACAACAATAGATGCAAAAGGAAAAACTGTAATGCCTGGATTTGTTGATCCGCACACTCATCTTGTTTTTGCTGGTTCAAGAGAGTTTGAACTAGATTGGAAACTTCAAGGATTATCATACATGGAAATTTTAAAAAAAGGAGGAGGTATTGTATATACAGTAAATGTAACGAGAAAAGCAAATCAAGGTGATCTACAAAAACAGAGTTGTATTCGCCTTGATACAATGCTCCAGCACGGAACCACTACATGTGAGGCAAAAAGCGGATACGGGCTCAAAACTGAAACAGAATTAAAAATTTTAAAAACAAATAAAAAATTAAATGATATTCATCCGATTGATATCGTTTCAACTTTTTTAGGCGCCCATGCCGTTCCAAAGGAGCACAAAACTGAGGAATATGTAAGCATTGTGATTAATGAAATGATTCCAAAAATTAAAGGATTAGCAAAATATTGTGATGTGTTTTGTGAAAAAGGAGTTTTTACGCAAAAACAATCAAAAAAGATCTTAGAAGCAGGAAAAGAACATGGATTAATCCCAAAAATCCATGCTGATGAGATCGTTGACACTGGTGGCGCATCTCTTTCTGCAAAGGTAGGTGCAATAAGTGCAGATCATCTTTTGATGTCTTCTGATAATGGGTTGAAAGAAATGGCGAAGGTAGGGGTTATCGGGATCCTCTTGCCAGGTACGCCGTTTTCATTGATGCAGAATACGTATGCTCCTGCAAGGAAAATGATAAATTTTGGAGTGCCCGTTGCCTTGGCCACTGATTTGAATCCCAACTGTTGGATTGAAAACATGCAGTTAATTACTCAACTTGCCTGTCTTAATATGAAGATGGCACCTGCAGAGGCTATTACCGCCGCAACGTTTAATGCCGCATGCGCTATAGGAAGAAATGCAATCGTTGGAAGTCTTGAGAAAGGAAAACAAGCAGATGTAATTATCCTCAATTGTCCCAATCATAAGTTTATACC
The DNA here is from genome assembly GCA_020343515.1 of Thermoplasmatales archaeon. GTDB lineage: Archaea > Thermoplasmatota > E2 > DHVEG-1 > DHVEG-1 > JAGLML01. The sequence continues at coordinate 460,136 of CP070798.1, forward strand.
ATATCATTTCGGTGTTAACCTGGTTGAAACCGTGATAAAAAATGGAAGAATTGTTTAATTTAATTTTCACTCTGCTAGGCCTTTTTAGGAAATATACATATAGATAGTATACCATTTCTGAATAGATGGGTGTGCGTGAGGAGAAAGTTGGCTTAAGGAAAGAACTTGGGCTTCTTGGCATTTTTTGTATAGCTTCTGGTGCTATGATAAGCTCAGGGCTATTTGTATTGCCTGGTTTAGCATTTGCAAAAGCAGGTCCAGCTGTTCTCATATCCTACGGTATTGCAAGTCTCTTGGTGTTACCTGCATTGCTATCAAAAGCTGAGCTTTCTACAGCTATGCCAAAGGCAGGTGGAACCTATTTCTTTATAGACCGAAGCATGGGGCCAATGATGGGGACCATTGGAGGGTTTGCCGCCTGGTTCTCTCTCGCATTTAAGAGCGCATTTGCCTTAGTAGGTATTGGCGTGTTTGCAATTTTACTCAATCCTGGTTTTACCGTGATGCAGATGAAACTGGTTGCTGTCTTTTTCTGCATAATATTCACCATAATAAATATCCGCGGAGTAAAACACACAGGAAAAACACAGATAGCATTGGTAGCTGGGCTCCTATCGCTCCTTGCTCTTTATATCATTGCAGGATTTTTCTTTATTCAACCATTTCATTTTAGCAATTTCACCCCCTATGGATTCAGCTCTATATTTTCAACTGCAGGGCTTATTTTTGTTTCTTTTGGTGGTTTAACCAAAGTTTGTAGTGTTGCAGAAGAATGTAAAAAACCTGGACGCAATATTCCTCTTGGCATGCTTCTTGCTTGGGGGATAATATCACTTCTCTACATACTCGTTATTTTTGTAACCATAGGAGTAGCAAATCCTTCTCAATTACAGACATCTCTCACACCAATTTCTCTTGGAGCAGATAATATACCTTTTCTGTGGGGATTTGGTGGTGCAGTTATGGCCATAGCTGCGATTTTAGCTTTTATTTCTACAGCTAATGCAGGCCTGCTTGCAGCATCTCGTGATCCAATGGCAATGGGCAAAGACCAACTCTTGCCCAGTACTTTTGCTCGAGTCTCAAAAAGAGGAACTCCAACATTTTCCATTTTGTTTACTTCAGCATTTATGATTTCTATGATTTTGTTTTTAGATCTCGAAAGTCTTGTGAAAACAGCTTCGCTCCTCAAAATACTGTTGTTTTTATTTGTAATATTCTCACTTATTATCATGCGAGAAAGTAAGATACGCCACTACAGGCCTAAATTTAAGTCTCCATTTTATCCCTGGGTTCAGCTTGCAGGAATTGTTGGGCTAGTATTTCTAATCATAGAGATGGGGCTCGTCCCAATGATTCTCGTTGGAGTTTTCATTCTCTTTGGATTTTTATGGTATTGGTTCTTTGCTCGTGATAAAATATGGAGAGAATATTCGCTACTTCACCTAATAGAAAGAATCACAGGGATGAAATCAACTGGTTACCTTGTAGATGAGGAACTAAGAGAAATTCTAATAAAACGAGACGACATCACTGAGAAACGTTTTGAACAGCTCATTAAAAAATGTGAGGTTTTAGACGTTTTCAAATACATGCGCCCCGATAAGTTTGCTTGGCTGGTTGCTAATAAATTAGCTGATCGACTGGATTCTGATAAAGATAAATTGCATGCTCTTCTTAAGAAGCGGGAGAAGGATTCTAATATCATTTTGCACCCAGGTATTGCAATTTTTTCACACATTATCAAAGGTCGAGATAAATTTGACATATTGTTAGTCAGAAGTAAAAAGGGCATTATTATTTCTGATGATGTTGCACCAGTTCATGTATTCTTTGTGATTGTTGCCTCTCCAGATCAACAAAGTTTCTATCTCCATTCACTTATGTGGATTATTCAGATAGCTGAAGAGACTGATTTTGAAGAGAAATGGATAAACGCAAAAAACGATGACGAACTGCGAAACATTATCCTGTCATTATGGAAAAAACGAAAATCAGTTTAAGCTAACCATCAAATTTATTCTCTTCTGGAAGTCCCTTGATTTGACAGGTTTTTTTATATACCTCGGCTCTATAATTTTTGTAAATCGGATATTTTTTTATAAAAACCTCAAGTGTGTCATCGACGTTCATTTTCTTTCTTCTTTTAATAAACTTTTTAAGTTTATCAGTCAAAGCTTTTTCCAATGCTTCTTCTTTATGCGTTTCCATGATTTGACATGTTATATGGTAGACCTCATTTCTATGGTTCCTATAGCGGGGATATATTTCAGTAAATTCTTCAACTATTTTTTTTACGTTATTCTTTTTTCGTTCTATTATAAAATCATCCAGCTTAATAGTAAGTGTTCTTTGAAAATTACTTTTTTGATAGCGACCGTGTATTTCTCCTGTAACTACTGCTATTTCAAATACTGAGAGAAAAAACAAAAGGGTTGTCAACATAATTATATATGCTTCTTTTATCCTGATCGCGTGTTCTAATATTACAATATCGATTACAATTACAAAAAAGGGGAGTACAAATGATATTTTTTCGATTAATGGCGATTCAGCAAATTCGTGTATAAAATTTCTTAGCCTCCCAACTCGAACCATAAATGGGGAATAAACTAATGTCAATTTAACTCTTATGATTTATATCTTAGAAATTTTGATGACTACAAATTCAGTCAACAAAACATAAGAAACTTATGTAAAGATAATTTATATAAAACTATATATAATATCAATATTTAATATAAAAATTAAAAATTGGAACTGTGAAAATTAATGCAGCCAAAATCAATAGTTGTTTTGTTGTTGGTAAACCTTGTATTGTTGGTAGTTATGCCAGCAAATGCATATGAGAATGTATGGTGGGATAATAATTGGTCGTATAGGCAGGAAGTTACCATACCAATAGATACAAGCACTGAGGTTGCGAAGTATCAACCAATTGATGTCTATGTTGAGTTTGACAATCCATGTTGGGCAAAAAATGAGCATGAACACTCGATTAGGGTTCTCTTTCAAGATGGAGAAAATTTAAATATATTAGAATCACAGATATATGAAATAGAATATGCCGATGATACCCATATTAAGGCATGTAATCTTGTTTTTTTAATCCCTGAAGAAGCTAATGGACGAGAAAGATATTATGTCTATTACGATGGTAATGAGAAGCCATCTCCCAACCTTGTAGATCATGTGAGCGTTGAAGAGTCATATTATCTCTATGAACCCGTCGCTGGCTACCCCTTTGAGTCGCGTTATTATAAGATAATCGAAGATGGGTACATAGTTTATGCAGTTTCGCAAGAGGGGGAGTTTATGGGATACACCACCTCTCAGCATGTGACAAAGCTCAAAGAAAAAACGACTGAAGCTATGCCTAAGAATGGAGAGTTGTTTGCCTCATTTAATTTCCGGTACTACTATGATCATGGAATGATGGATTATAGTACTACTAGCCGACGCCTAGTTTCAAAAGAAATTCTTGTTGATGGCAATCTCATGGTAGAGTTTGGTATTGTGAGCGAATCAGAAAGAGATGATATTCAAACGACAGCGATATACAAATATTACTATTGCCCAACTGAAAATAAAAGGATACATACTCATGTAAAACATGAGATATTAGAAGAATTAATAGCGGATCAAGAATCAAATACTGATGGGATTTTCGCGGGTTTACAATGTGGTGGAGTTACAAGCGCATCTATACAAGATTTGAACTTCGGTAAAATGTTCCCATATCTTCATCTCTATAATGAAATGGAGATGATAGGTGAACATCCTATTGATCCTGACCCAGAATATATTCCAGACGACTATGACATTAGGGTGTTGAACAATAAGGATGACGTTGATTTAGGTACACAGGCATGGGCTTCTTTTGATGAAGGACCATCGGGAATATCACATTCTATAATCTTTGGTTCAAATAATGTTGTAAAATATGGGCAGGATGAAAGAGATGGCATCCAAATAAACTCATATGAGATGGATTACCCTCATCTCCCAGGTATTGAAACAAATAGAGCCGTTTTAGAGTTTGGTAGAAATTCATATGAAAAAAGGGGAGTTCATGACCTTGTTATACCTGCAGGTTTCGTTGTTGAATTCGATGCAGAGTTTTTCTCATCAAAAACCGGTGGTTTCCAAGTCATCCAAGATGAGGCAGATATTTTTCAATCACTAGTCAAAATTAAGCCATCCTGGGGAGAAAAACTCCCTGAACGCACTAAAGAAAAAGAAGAACATAAGCTTACAGTTTTTGTTCATTTTGCTTTTTCTTTCCCCTTGGGAGCACCACTTTCTGCTTTAACAGGTAAAGAATTTAGCTTTATCACCGCAGAGATTTATAAGGATGAGGAGACACTATCTTCTGGGACCCCAAGAAGGTTGACATTTAACTCATTATCGAGGGATATAACCATTCGTAGACGAATCATGGATATCTCTTTTGACTGGAGAAACATCTCGCTTTTTAAGAAAATAACTTTTCAAAATATACCGCCTGGTAGATATCTTGTCAAGGTGTACAAGGAAAACCCTTTGTTTGGAAAAGAACGAAAATACATTGGATTTAGAATTGTAGATGTAAAAGCAGATGCCAAAACCCATGTTTTCTGTGGAGCAGAAGGTTCTATGCGTATTTTGGTTGTTGATTTAAATGACGAAGCAGTGAAAGACGCAGAAGCGCGTCTTTTAAAAGATGATGTTGTAATAGCTAAAAGTGTCACTGATGGCACAGGTCAGACTTTACTAAAAGCACCTATTGCAAATAGCTATGATTTAAAAGTTTTATACAATGGTTTCATCATTTCTGAAGAACGCGTTAGACTACTTTTACTTAGAAAACTAGTTCCAATAAAAAAAACGGTAGAAATTGAACGGCATGATTTTATGTTAAAAGTTGTAGATCTTTGGGAGTTACCCCTTGCCATCGAGCTAAATCCTTTTGTTATTAGCAAGGGTATGGATGAACCCACAGTTATTTCTGCAAATAGGCTTGCAGCAAGTGTGTATCTTTTTACAAATCTTATTCCTTCTAGTTACCAACTTAGTCTACGATATAAATCGTTTTCGAAAGAAAAAGACATACAAGTTCCAACGGATAAAGACATTCGTCTTGTTTTTCCGGCTGAATTTAATATAACAGTTAACACGTTAGATGCTAGGGGCGTTGCATTACCTGATGCAAAGATACTAGTTTCACGGGACGGCAAAAAATTAGAGGTTATAAGTGAACCATCTGGATTAGTTCTTCCACTTCCACCTGGAGTTTATAGTGTTAGCGTATACCACCTGGGAGAATTGGTAGGTTCAAGAAAAATCAATGTCTTGGGTGAAAGAAGCTTTGATATGATAACAACACATGAACCATTGTTTCCATATCTTGTTACCATGGTTGTTATCATTTTTGGAGCGGTAGCATTGGTTTTTAGTTATGTGAAAAAGGATGTTATGTATTTTTTAAAAACGCTGTCTGTTTCTCTTGCAATAACAGCTATTGTTTTTCCTTGGTGGATTCTACATGGGTTGTCTTCCCAAGTTGAAACAGCTACTAAAATGTTTCTCATTCCTTTAGAACTCATTACAGTAACTACTTCTCCAAGTATTATTGGGGGGGAGCTTGCCTATTTACCTGAGATATTTGTAGATATTGTCTCGTTAATTCCGCTATTTACAGTAACGGGTTGTTTAATTATACTAGGAAGTATAGTTATTAAAAAATTCAATAAAAAACTATACTATTTGTCATTGCTACTAGCTTTACTAGCTTTTGTTGTTTCACTTCTGATATTCTCTGTTGCTATGTCTCAACTAACAGAGGTAGGAGTTGGGAGATTCCTAGGAGAGGGAAATCTAGATATAAAGATTCCTGGAGAAGAAACAGTTTCAACAATATTTTGCAGCTGGGGACCAACCACAGGGTTCTTGTTATATGTAGTTTCTACATTGACTCTCTTTTTTACCTTCGTTTACACAATAAGAAAAAGAAAAAAGGATTCTAAAAAGTAATTACTTTTTGATCTTCTTTTTCTGTTTTTCCTGCTCCCGCTTTATTTTCAAAATAGCTTTTTCCTTTTTACGTTGCTCTTCAGCTCTTTGATAGATTTCTTGAGATTGAATTTTATCAACATCTTTAGGTTTTACAACTTTTTTCTTTTTGACTGTTTTTGTCTTTTTCTTTTTAGGTTTTTCTACTTTTTCTGATTTTTTTGAAATACCTGCAAAAAAACCTTCTTTATTCTCCGTTGGCTTAGCTTTTTGTCTTTTCTCTTTTTCCTCTTTTTTTATTGCATCGTAATAGCTCTCATACCACAACATCGCCGATTTGTACTCGTCATCCATCATCTGCCTTTCTTTTTCATATTCTTCTCTGTCTTTTTGCTTTAATTGTTCGAG
>CP070798.1:466634-490674 GCA_020343515.1 Thermoplasmatales archaeon
ATAAAAAGATACCAATAGGTAGTATGCTGGTTTTTATTATGCTACTTTTGATACCATCTATTCCAGCAATCCAAATAAATACTATTGAAAATGAAATTAACCAAAAGAATAGTGGAACAATAGCAGAGAATCCCTCTTTCGGTACTGAAGGATTTCCAGAAATACCTGAATGTTTTCCATTATTGTTTCTTTTTGTTATTGGAATAGGATATTTTCGAGCATTAAGGTTTCTGCTATGGATAGAGTATTCAATAGAATTTGACGACTATTTTCCAGGACAATTTGAAATAATTCATCCACTGGGAGTTCTTCGTGCTGCAATGCTACTTTGGACTACTGAATGGTGGTTACTTATTTGGAATGGAATTTCAAATCGCTTAGGTTGGGATTGGAGTTTTTATTAGTAAAAATCGGGGTAAAGAGAATGAATAAGAAAATCCTAATAGGTAGTATGTTGGTTGTTATACTACTACTTTTAATGCCATCAATTCCAGCAATCCAATTGAAAACAATTGAAGATAAATTAGATACAAGAAAAAGTGAATTACTTACAAAGTTAAGAGATTTAGATATTGAAAAGATTAGGGAGTTATTAAATGAGAAACAGATTAAATTTACGCCCCTTATTCTAACATTTTTGATTTGCATTGTTGCAGAATCAAGACTTACTCGAGGTGGTATACTTATTGAAATTGCTTGGGATTATTCTGGTGAGATGCCTATATGTAAACACCCCATTATTGGTATAAGAGCATTTATGTTATTATATTCTTGTTATTTATGGGAACTATTTTGGTGTAGTATATATTATTCAATGGGATGGGATTGTCCTTTTTGTTAATCCTAAATAGTTCGTCAAAAATATTGATTTAGGTACTACTTTGAATTAGGGAATGAATTACTTTTAAATTGTTTCTCCCGATAAACATTATATTCCTCGATAAACCTCAAAATATATAGATTATTACTCGTTTAACATTTTTGGTATGATATCAAGGAAAGAAGTAAAAGTAGTTGATAAAAACTCCGAATACTTTGGTGTCCCTACCTCTAAACTTATGGAAAATGCAGGAAAGGGCATTGCAGAGTTCGTCATCAGCAATTTAAAATCCAAGAATATACTACTTTTTTGTGGCACTGGTAACAATGGTGGAGATGGATTTGTAGCAGCACGACACCTCTCTGAAAAATGCAGAGTAACGATATTTTTGACTGGAAAAGAAATTAGAACAAAGATTGCTCAAGACAATTTTAACAAATTAAAGAAGACAAGTGTAAAAATATACACTCATGATCATCTCGATAAAATCGATAGTTTACTGGTTGAAAATGATGTAATAATTGACTCTATGTTAGGAGTTGGTTTAACCGGTGTTCTAAGAGAACCATATTATACAATTGTAAATAAGATTAATTCCCAAAAAAATAAAACAGTTGTCTCTGTTGATATACCCGCGGGATTCGGTACAAATCTTGCTATTAGACCTGATTATACTATCACATTTCATGATATTAAAGAAGGAATGAATGAAGGCAACAGTGGTGATATACACATAGTTGACATAAATATTCCTATAGAGGCAGTGGATTACGTTGGTCCAGGAGAATTGTATGTTTATTATCCACGACCTAAAAAACAATCGCACAAAGGTGATAATGGTTCGGTATTGGTTATCGGCGGCGGCCCATATGTAGGAGCTCCTGCCCTTTCCGGAATGGCTGCTCTAGGAACTGGGGTAGACCTTGTTTTTATTGCAACACCTAAAAGGTGTTGGCAGCCCATTACTTCATTTTCCCCTAGTTTAATTGTAACTGCTCTAGAGTCTGATTGTTTGACTTCTGCAGATATTCCAATAATTGAAGAGATTCTTGATAGATGCGATGCAGCCATAATTGGCCCTGGTTTAGGTTTTTTAAAAGAAACAAAAGTAGCAATAATAAAGATTGTAGAACTTGTTATTGATAAAAATAAACAACTTGTTATAGATGCAGATGCTATACGTCCAGTTGGCGAACAGTTAGGTATTATAGAAAATTCTCAGACGGTTGTTACGCCACATGCTGGGGAATTTAAAGAATTAACTGGTATTTCTTTATCCCAAGATATTGATGGTAGGATTAAAATTGTTAAAGAATGGGCTGAAAAACTAGGCATAACAATTTTTCTGAAGGGTGATGTCGATATTCTCAGTGATGGCAGAGAGGTAAAGCTCAATAAAATCCATAATGAAGCTATGACCGTCGGTGGTACGGGTGATGTGCTAGCTGGAATTATCGGAGCTTTATTATCTAAAGGCGTAGAGCCATTTAATGCATTAAGAATAGCGGCTTTTCTTAACGGCGAAGCTGGAAATGAGGCATTTAATAAAAAATCATATGGTTTGCTTGCCACTGATATTATTGAAGAAATTCCTGGTGTTTTGAAAAGATATTTATAATCTGATTGCAATCAAGAATCGCAATGAATAAAACTCTAGTTATAATGGGATGCATAGTTGTATTTTTGTCTATATCTGCTATGGCTAATGCTCAGATACTTTCTCCAATAGCGCAGCTAGAGGGAACTATAGGCTCAGATACAATGGCTTTTTTTGTAGGTCGCACTACCTTTTCAGGTTATTTTCAAGGTTATAAAATAGATTATATATCGAGTAATCTCTTATTTGACGAAGTCAATACACTTCCCTTATTTGGCACTTCTAGATTTGAGGATATGGATAGTGTGACAATCTTTGATATTGAGACAACAGACATCGAATCAATTGAAGATCTTCTTGATTTTGATTTAGACGATGTTAGTCAATTTACAAATGTAAATATTATTGCAGAGGAAGGTCCATTTATTTTAGGTACTTACCAAGCAAATATTACTACGAATTCTAATCTAGACTACGCTATTTCTTCAGTTGTTAACTTTGAATTTGGGCAGGGGAACAACATACCATTTTTAGCAGTAATAACAACATCTCAAATGAATATACAATATTTGGGAGAATCAGCACTTTTAGCTCAACCTTCTTACAATGGTAATATAAAGGTTGAAGATTCTAATGGAAATCTACTGTGGAATGAAAATTCTACAAATAAGATTTTTTATGTGGAAGACGAAGATTTATCATTTATCCAGGATTCTCCACTATATTTGTTTCCATTAACAGAAACTAGTGAAAATATTGAACTATCTGTAGCTCCTGCCGATACCTATACTGTAGATATCTATTCACTGGTGGATGAGGTGGAAAACGCAGCACAGGGTCTTGCAGAGATACCAGATATCTCTGACGAAATCCAGGGTTTTGACGAAGTTATTTCAGTGGCATCCTCAATTGTTAATGGTGGGATGGTTCTTGTTGAAACAGACGATACTTTTACTATCGATAATTCTCATCAAAAATTTACAGGCTTTGGCTTTGCACGCGGGAAGGCATTCCAAGCAATTATTTCACCTAGAATGCAGACAACAACAATTAACGGGGACTATAAATTGATTTTTTTAGGCGATCATTTATATACTACTCAGGCAAAAGAAAGTAAAAATGGTGTTGCATTTCCCTTTCCACTTGTTATCGTGTGGGCGATAGCTATTGGTTTATTTCTTATGTTCCATTTCTATATAAAGAAAGATGCAAAGGAACTTGATGAAAAGGTCAAACGATATGCGTTGATATTTCACATTGTAGCTTTAATTGTTGCTTTTATTTTGATGGACCGAGAGATAAGCTACCAGTTTGGGATTAGTGCAATAGATGCCATATTCGGTCAGGGTATATCGTTGGTTCTTGCGGTCTTTGTCATTATAGAGTTGGTAATGTGGATACTAGGTTATCTACTTCTTGCCTTCCCTGTTCACCTAATTACGATGTCAGGGTTAAAGATGATTGGAATTGGAAAGGATGGCAAGGGCATAGGAAAAGGAGTAGGAGCCTTTTTTATATGGATCTTCTGTGCGTTTTATGTGAAACTCATAGTAAATCTTATCTTTTTAGTGATAAATCCAGGTAATATTTTCCAAATGGGATAAAGATGAAGCCAAGTGATATACAGCCAGTTCTCAACGAGCCTGCTCTACTTATTAAGAATAAAATACTTGTAATTGCGGATTTACATATAGGTATAGAAAGCGAACTTCGGGAACTAGGATTGCAAGCTCCTTCACAAACGTCTTCCATGGCAAAACGTTTAATCGCCCTTTTTAGAAAATACAGGCCCAAAACCATTATTTTATTGGGAGATATAAAACACAATATTCCATTATCTACAATACAGGAAAGAACAGATGTAAAACGCTTTCTTACTCAGATACAATCCTTTGGTACAATCCATGTTTTGCCGGGCAACCATGATGGCAACATTGGTAGGTTTTTATCTCCTAATATTCGTTTACATTCTTCAATTGGGTTTGTTTTTGAAGGCATAGGTTTTGTCCATGGGCATAGGTGGCCGAGCGAGGAAGTAATGCAGTGTGAATACATTGTCATAGGTCATACTCATCCTATCATTATGCTGACGGATAGGCTTGGATATAAAACATTTGAGCCATGTTGGCTGAGAGGTAGATGTATCAGTAGCAAATTAATAGAAAAATATCCAAATTCTCATAATCCAAGTATAATAGTCATGCCTGCCTTTAACCCTCTTTGCGGAGGTATAGCAGTAAATAAAGAACCACTTATCGGGCCATTTAGTAAGATAATGGATGTAAAAAATGCAGATGTTTATTTGCCAGACGGGTCTTCATTAGGCAAAGTAAAAGATATAGAATAGCCAAATTTAGATAAGAATTCCAGGGGTATGACATGGGTTTACGTATAAGTATAAATGAGAAGATTGTATATAACAGTAGTTTGCCATTTAATTATAATGTGATTTTTCATAAAAATGAAGAGATTTAACAGGGTTGGTAGAATGAAAGAGGGATATCTGCAAAATAAGATACGTGAAATGGATTATAAACTAAAGCAACAAATGCAATTAGCAGAAAATTTAGAAAAACAACTGCAAATGATTATCGATTCCAAAAAAGAATATAAAGCGTTTTTTAACAAGTTGAAAGAAATGGATAAATTTAAAGATCGTATTCTAAAAGATATAGCTAAGGAAAACAAGATCAAGATTCAATCAATCATAAATGAATCAAATGAGATGATAAGCAAATATATTCAGGATGCTGTGGAAAACAGTTTTGGACAAGTTAAGAAATATGTTGATAGAGCAATGGATCAATTTAAAGACACATCTATTGATAAAGAGTTAATCTTGAAAAATTCTAAGCATATTCTTTTCAATGAACAACTCTGTATTCTATTGATGGAAGAGCTCGTCAGAGAAAGAGTACTGTCACCGGAGAGGGTTGACATATTAAAGCAGAGGGCATCCATAAGAGCAAAGAAACAAGGGGAACCGCAAAATCTAGACAATACAAAAAGTAAATAATAGCTTGAAAATAACCAAGTTAAGCTTAAATAATATATGTATTATACGGAAGCGACTCAAAGATAAAGTAATGAGGTCATATGGAGATAAATCTAACAGATCAGGTTAAGGGACTATTACAGGCATTATTGCTACTCGTTTTGCCTTTAATAACAATAGCTTTAGGAATCATTTTTACTATTGAAAATATATGGTACTTTTTGCTTGCTATGACCTGGTTTGGATGTGGTTTGATTTTTTTCAGTGCATTAAATTAAAAACAGAGCTGATTTTTTTTGAAAACCAAAATCATTTAAATCATATAACATATTTCATTTTACTGTTGATCGGGATGGTTAATTATATCATAGTTACAGGAGGAGTTGTTTCTGGTTTAGGGAAAGGAATAACTACAGCGTCCATTGGTAAAATTCTACAATTACATGGCTACAAAGTTACCGCAATAAAGATAGATCCATATATAAACTGCGACGCTGGAACATTACGCCCCACCGAGCATGGAGAGGTATGGGTTACAGAAGATGGTGGAGAGATCGATCAGGACCTTGGCCATTATGAACGGTTTTTAGATATAAACATACCAAAGTGCCAAAACATAACAACAGGACAAGTATACCAAGCGGTTATTGAAAAGGAGAGGAAAGGAGAATACCTTGGAAAAACAGTTCAACCGATACCCCATGTCACAGATGAAATTAAACGGAGAGTAAGAAAACCATCGCAGGAAGAAAAATTTGATTTTATAATAGTTGAGATTGGTGGAACTGTTGGTGACTATGAAAATGTGTTGTTCCTTGAGGCCGTAAGGCAAATGAAGTTGGAGGGTGACAAGGTTCTTTACGTCCATGTAACCTATGTACCAGTACTTGATGCCCTTGGTGAAGCGAAGACGAAACCAACCCAGCATTCAGTAAAACTACTGCGAGAGATAGGTATTCAACCTGATTTTGTTATTACCCGCTCAGATGACCCGCTTGACGATGTAAGGCGGGAAAAAATCGCTATGTTCTGTAATATACATGAGGATGATGTTATTTCTGATTCAAATGTTAAAAATATTTATGATGTAACGTCGCTATTTGAAGAGCAACTACTCAGCAAGAAAATACTTCACAAATTAAATCTTAAAAAAGACCGAAATGATTTGAAGACATGGAGTAATTTCCTTGAAAAAATAAAGAAGTTTGATAAAAAAGTCGAGATTGGTGTCGTTGGTAAATATTTCGATATCGGTTCTTTTAACCTCCCTGACTCATATGTCTCGGTTATCGAGGCAGTGAAACATGCAGCATGGAACAACAACCTTAGTCCCAATATACGATGGATTAATTCAAAAGTTTTTGAGAAAAAACCAGAGAAACTATCCACGCTCGACGAATTAGATGGTGTTATTGTACCCGGTGGTTTCGGCCTATCAGGAATCCAAGGAAAAATTGATGCAATTCAATATGTAAGAGAACATGGTATTCCATATCTCGGACTATGTCTTGGTATGCAGCTTGCTGTTGTTGAATATGCACAAAATGCTTGTAACCTTAAGGATGCCAACTCGCGGGAGGTGGATAAAAAAACTTCACATCCTGTGATAGATTTTATCCCAGAGCAGGTTAGCATTTTACAGGAATCAAGATATGGTGCAACGATGAGACTGGGTGCATATCCTGCCCTTCTCAAAAAAGGAACACTTGTACAAAAATTGTATGGAAAAAACAAGGTATTCGAGCGGCATAGACATCGATATGAGGTTAATCCAGAATATGTTAAGATACTTGAAGAAAACGGTCTTGTTTTCTCTGGAAGGTCGCCTGATGGCGTGTTAATGGAGTTTATGGAACTTTCCAGCCACCCCTATTTTGTTGCAACGCAGGCGCACCCTGAGTTTAAATCACGGCCCATGAAACCTGCGCCTCTCTTCCAAGGACTCATACAGGCTGCTTTGAAACGCTAACCAAAAGCCGAGAAGCTGGAATAGGTTTTTATAGGATGGAAAATGTTGTAATATGATTAACTGATAATAAGGCGAAGGTTATGAGGGAAATGGTCGATGCTAGGTGAAATGTGATATAGTCGTTGTAGGTGCGGGGCCCGCAGGTTCCACAGCTGCCAAATATCTTGCCAAAAAAAACTTCGAAGTTGTACTAGTGGATAAACACAAATTTCCACGACCGAAACCATGTGGCGGTGGAGTACCAATTGGTACTGTTAAAAGATTTCCATATGTGGAAGATTACAATTTAATTGATAGTTTTTCATATGGTGGATTTATTCATTCTCCGTCTCTAAAATACTCGATAGAATTAAATGAAGAAAAACCAATTGTTGCTATGGTCTCTCGAGAGAAATTTGACCATGGACTAGTTAACATTGCCGTTGACAGTGGAGCCACTTTTGTAGATGAGAAGAGAGTCAAAGATGTCCATATTTCAAAGGAAAACGCACGTGTTGTTCTCCAAGATGGATCTAGTATTGAATCAAAGATGTTGGTTGGTGCAGATGGTGTTTCAAGTGTTGTTGCAAAGAAATCTGGATTGGCTACATGTAGGATGATAAATGTCTGTGTTTTTCAGGAATATCTTGTTGGAGAGAGGAATATAGTTGAATATGCAACTGAGCAGAGGTTGTGTCATATTCATTTGATGTACCATGGAATACCAGGGTATGCATGGATATTCCCTAAAAAAGATCGGTTTAATATCGGTGTTGGAGAATTTATGCCGTATAAAAAATATGCGCCTAAGAGTGTGAGATTACGCGATGTTTACAAGTCCTATTTTCAAATGCTAAAACAAAAAAGTTTGATTCCAAAAGACCTTGGCATGGGACGATGTAGAGGTGGCAGTATACCAGTTTTTCCTCTTGAAAAAACCTATGCTTATCGACTTCTCCTATGCGGTGATGCCGCTGGGTTTATCAATCCAATCAGCGGTGGAGGAATCCACTTTGCTATGGAGAGTGGAGAACTTGCTGCACGTGTGATCGCCAAGTCTCTAGAATCCGATAATTTCAACGACAAATTTCTCATGCAATACCAAAGGCTATGGAAAGAAGCTTTTGGAAAGGATTTGGATACCTTTGCCCGTTTTATCAATATTTGGCTACGACAAACTGAACGATTTATCAGGATTGCTTGTAAGGATAAGAGATTTATTCACATAGCATCAGAATTTCTCTATGGAAATCTTCGCATTAGAGATTACCGCAGTAAGATTTTACTTTATTATCTTCAGGATTGGATGAAGGATTTGTTTGGTATGCTGTGAATAACACCTATTTTTATATTCACTTGTCATTTTCCTTCCAGATAAAATTTTATTTAATATTAAAATCCTATTTATTGGTTTACTTCAAATTTTTTCAAGATATGTTTATTGATTAACAATAAAATTTTAATAATCCCCTAACCATGTTTTTGTTATTATGGAGAATCAGCATTGGACACTCAATCGAAAAAAGACTCAGCTGACTACTAGGCTTGTCAATTCCCTGTTTAAACTAGAACAGAGTGTAGACCCAAGAGGAGGAGAACTAGATCGTGACAAAATTCTCAATGAGGCTAGAAGAAAAACCGGTCTCGACGATTTAGGCAACAGCAAGTGTTTAGAGGTTCTGGATCGATTGATTGATAATGCACGTGAATTGGAAATAACGCCTCTTGGGAAATGGTTCATCAATTTTATGATAAGAAAATTTGCAATGAACCGGCTTCATATCGAGGATTACATAGCAAATCATCCAGAAGTAGAAGATATTTCTATTCAATCTCCGATTTTTATAATCGGTTTTCCACGCACTGGCACAACGCTTCTGCAGAACGTGCTTTCTGTCGGACCTGGTGGATACAGGGCATTATATCTCTGGGAACTTATAACGCCATATCCATTGCATGAAAATAGGAAGAAGGATAGAAGGATGCGCATGAATAAGATGGTATTACCGTTCAGCTTGTTTAAAATGGGATTACCTGAAATAACCACCTTCCATGACGCAAGGGTTGATACCAAAGAAGAATGTTGGGTGTTGAAGGCACACACTTTTGTTATAATGCACATCGATATAGTAACTGGCTTGCGTAAGTGGAATGATTGGCTATTGTCCATGGATAGGAGTTGGGTATATGAAGAATATAAACGATTGCTACAACTTCAGGCCTACATCACACCAACCGAGAGATTTGTTCTTAAATGCCCTACCCATCTATTAAACCTAAAGCCAATATTAAAGTTCTTTCCTGATGCGTGTATAGTGTGGACTCATCGCAGTCCGGTAAACAGTATCGCTTCAACTTCCAGCGTTGCGAGTTTCGTCAAGGGGTTTTTTTACGATAATGTCAATCGCAAAGAGGTGGGCAAAATGGTTGAAGAACGCTCCTACTCCGTAATTGAGGAAGCAATGAAATTACGGAAGGATATTCATGATGACCGATTCTATGATATGAACTTCGAAACGCTGATAAAGGATATTCCTGGCGCTGTAAGAGACATAAGGAAGCATTTTCGGCTTCCGCATAGTAAGGAGCACGATAAGGCAGTTCGAGAATTTCTTGATAAACCCCGAACGGATAAGCCTGGTAAACATCGGTATAGTCCAGAGCAGTTTGGCTTAGATCCTAATGAAATTGTTGAAAGGTTTAGTGATTATATAGAGAGGTTAGATATAAAGGTGTAGTAGCCAAACGTAGGTACATCTATTTTCAAAATCTTAAGGAGAAAAGGTGTTTTTTAAGCCAAAGTAACCTATGATAAATTTTGGTATATCCATCCTATTCATATTCATGAAATATTGGCTATTTTTAGTCTTCTAAATAGTTGTTCAGCCATCATATATCCAAGGCAGACCCATCCTGCACTCTCCACCAGTGCAACAAAAATGAAAATGAGTATTCTATCTTCATATGGTTTATAGACTCGCATACCAGTTACAAGACCAAAAGCTTCTATTGACCCCCAGACAACCATTGCATAGAAGAACATTTTAACAGCTCGTTTGTTTTTTGTGTACAGTGCTATTCCAAGAACTGTTAATGTTATACCAAGTACTATTAGGAAATAGAGATAATTAACTTCGCGTGATACTTGGGCCGGTGAAAACATCCACTCTATTATTCCCGTTTTTTCACCTCCTCTTTGTATTCTGATAGATCTATAAGCCCTATTTTATCTGCAAAAATCGTCATCACAATCAATCCAGGTCCTCCCTCAGTTACGGCATGGTAGAATAACTCTACTTCTGACCAAAAACTATAGTGTCTTGAACCTGAAGAAAATAGGGCAATTTCCCATATGAGACCGATTATTCCTACGCTTAGCCATAGCAGCATAGAGAATTTGAGGAGCCGGTATTTCCATGCCAGATAGATAGCGAAAATTGTAAAAAAGAACAGGAACAGGTAGAAGATTTGAGTATGAAAAAATCTAGATATTATAATGTCTGTGAATAACCAATCAACGATATCCATGTTTGTTCCCCATTTTACTTCTTATATCATACTCTAAAGATAAATATTTTTGGTTTTTTACACCTGTGGTTGTAATAATTTTCCATAAAGAATACCATTAAACACAAGATACCATACAGAAGGAAGTAGCATTAGAAATATTGTAATCCAAAGTCCAAATATGGGTGACAGTGCTACAAGTAGCATAAAATAAGATGCCATCTCGTGTACACTAAACAGCTTCTTTAACCTTGATCTGTCGAATGCAGAGACGTTAAAGAATTTATACAACGTAATAAATAGGATTGCTGTCAAAAAAACTACTAGGCTTAGTTGAAGCATATATATATCAAGCCATACGTTGGGTTCTTGTAGAAAAATCAACAAAAAAATAAGGCAAATAAAAATGATTCTAATGACAGAGGAAAAGGCTATGAACATTTTGGTAACCACTAGTTCCCCTTCTTTTACTTTTACACCCATCCTGATTGCTGATGTTTTTGCACCTGCTAAATGGTCGTGATAAACATCCTTAAGACCCCCCTCTACAGCGTTATTAAAAACAATATGGAAAAAATATAAGAAACAAATAACGTAAATTATGGCTGTAAAATCATTTGAAAAAGTACTAACTCCAAATAGACAAATGAAAAAAAACCCGGCGCCCAATATGAAATCCGAGCCAATAATTTTTTTCCCAAAGACATCATATATTCCGCCTAAAACAAAAGCTAATACCAGAAATAATATAGGAAGCGACGTTGGAAAAAAAATAACTGTTAGGAGAAAGGCACAAATACATGATAAGATGACAATAAATTGAGCATGATCACTAGGAATTCTACCACTGACAAGTGGTTTTTTATGAAGTTCCAAGGATTTTTTATCAACTTCGACGTCAACATATTCGTTTAACACAAACCCAAAAATATGATACAAAATACCTATGAGAAGCAGTATAAACAAAAGAAAAAGGTCGCGTTGCCCAATCATAAGTCCACCAATGAGAGGAGCTGATGCCGTAGCTGCGCTAGTCTGAAATCTGAGTAGACGTAGATACTCAAGCATACTATTTTTCATATTACTCATATTTTCCACTTAGGTAAGATGACTTAAATTGTAAATCAAAGTGTTTTATTTAAAATATACTCCTAAAATACTCCTCTTTTCATGGAGGGATTCCATTTTCAATGTTCTAAGGTGAAAAAAGTGGTATTTAAACGCTTCTTTCTCGACACTCATAATTTCATTTGTTTTTCTAAACGTTTCCTACTAATCAAAACCTCAATGGTTATTTGCCCAAATATTTACAAAAATGGCCTTATTATCTAAGGTAGATTATATTGCTGGCATCAATTTTCCATACATAACAAACAAGAATACACCCAACCATATAACTGGTAGGAGTACAAGGATGACGGCAGCCTCATAACCAATATTTCCTAAGAGAAGAAATGGAATTACCATGAATGCAAACATTTCATGGAATCCTATAGCTCGCGTTATTTTTTCCCGATGAAATATCTTGATAGTAAGGAATCGCACCATAAAAATAACTGTGATAACGATTAGTATTAATACTATGTAGAACTGCCAGCTTTCAAACGGTATTAAATGTGTTAGAAACGGGAAGATAACTAATGAAGAATGGACTATTTTCAGAAAAACGACATATCCTATAAAACCTGTTGAAACAAGAAAATGTTCTCCTTCTAACCTCACTCCCATCCTTAACGATGTACTTAACCCGCCTATGACATAGTCATGATCAACGTCTTTCAGCCCGGCGATAATATTATTAATCAACATCTGAACCAGGGCAAGGAGTGCTATCACGTACACAAAGAGACTGAGGTCAGTTAATACAGAAAAACCTCCATATATCGCAACAAAGAATATCATTAAAGCAATAAAATAATCGGCATGAGGAACTCGTTTTCCCAGATGGTCGTACAGTCCCCCAAAAATCAAGGCTGCCCCACCAATTGGCATTAAAATAAATGCTTGTTCAAAGAAAAAAACGAAGGTTAAGACAAATATGAGGACAACTGATGTAACTACGACTAACTTTGCATTTTTCAACGATACAGAACCATCGACAAGCGGTTTCTCTGCAAGACTTTTCGAGGTCTTGTCAATTTCAACATCGTGTACTTCGTTAAACACGAAAAGATAAATGTGGAATAAAAAACCTATGAAAAACAGCTCAAAATAATGAAGGAGAGAAAGAGATTTGCCAATAGCTGCTGCTGCGCAAACCGGTGCTAAACCCGTTAAAACAGCGGAATGTATCCGTCCAAGTTTGAAGTATGCCCTTATCTTCATCCACAGCGTTATTTCCACAATGTCATAATAGGGGAAGCAATATATTATACCATTCGGATCAGTAGTTTCCCTTAAAAGCAGTTTCATGTTGAAAGTGCTAGGTTGAGGGCGGGAATAAGAATTCGATGGGTAACTCTTATTGAGATGATTGCAATGCTGCGATCATTCATAACGTGTTACAAGTCATTGCTTTCCTTGACATCTCTACGTTGAAAAACAGTGTTTCTAGGAATTTTAACGAGTAATTAATGAATTATCTTGATATTAATAATAAAAGGGGTCAAAGAAGGGAGGAAAGGATATAAAAAAAGGTCCTTAAGTTTGACCCCCTTTTTATGACAGTGACATAGTTTTTTGGTTAATAAAAATAACCTTTTTTTGTGCGGGCGATTTTGTAGACTGTGAATGTATTTCATTAACCATAATCCAAAAACGCCATGCGTTAATAAGGAGTTTGGAAGGAAGGAAAGAATACTGGAGGTAAATCACGAACAAAAAGAATCGGGAAAACCTTCCTTCGCTCCAACATATTATTATATGTTTAAGAGTTATTTAAAAATTGCCTAAAAACTGTAAGTCAATCGTCGAATTTTAAGTCGTTTTTAAATGTCTTAAATGTTAATGCACAAAAACGAGAATAAATGTTTTAGACTCTAGGTGAAAACTTTTAAAAAAAGAAAAAGAGGGGGCAGAGGTTTGTTGGTCTTATTTTATTTGCACAAAGAAGAGTATTATCCTAGCGTTTGCACTCTTCTCTGCGGATGATCCCTCTGTACATTCTGCGGTAACCGTTATCTGAGGAATGGGAGTGATAATACCAAGTCCAATTCCTATTGGTGACATGGTTACCTCTTTTGATTCACCAGGGGTAATAGTACCTAAATCGCCTGAATCTGTCTTTGGTATAATTATTAGACCACCGCTGATAGTGATGTCATATACAACATTAGTAGCATCGGCAAAGCCGTTGTTTTTTATTTCAGCTTTTATCCCTTTTCCACCAGTGATGGATCCGATTGCAAGCTCAGGCTCTTCTTCCTCAGGAGTATATTTGTACATTCCACCAGTTTCTTCATCTGTGTTGAAGGAACCAGCCCATCCTATCACGCCTTCTACCCAAGTTGTAGCAAACAGTTGAATACCTAACATTTCTGTCCAATCTGTCCAAGAATGACCTCCATCAATGCTATATGACACCCCTCGATATGGAGAACCTACGCCAGTGCTTACATACATATTATCTGTACCTGGAACATAGTCGAAATCAGCGCCATAACACATTCCTGTTTGTGAAATTAACGTCCAGGTTTCACCACCGTCTGAAGTTTCAGCTAAAACAGCCTCCTGGAAATTCTTGTCCATGGCTAAACCATTATTTTCATCTTTGAAACGAACATCCACATATGCGCCACTCGGTAAAGGAGTATCTGCAACTGTCCAATGAAGACCTTTATCAGTTGATTTGAAGACACGTCCTCCACTTTGAGTGCCAAACCAGACTGTATCCCCTACAACATCATAGTATCCAACAGTACCCATTTCTCCGGATAAAGGCTCGGGAATATTCTCCTCAGGAACTCGTGTCCATGTATCGCCACCATCAGTTGTGGTGTACATTTCATAATATCCATCTACAGGGTCACCCTGGCACCATCCATCGTTTTCATTCCAGAAATGAACGATGTTGGGGAATGCACCCGGACCATTGAAATCTGCGGTATCTTGATGGACCCAAGTTGATCCGCCGTCACTTGTTTTCCATATACCTTGAGGGTCACCTGAATGTATCGGAACCCATGCGGTGTTTTCATCCAATCCAAAAATCATAGCAAGTAATCCGTCATCTGGTGCTTCGAATATTTCGTCAGCCTCCCACAAGTCACCACCGTTTGTAGTTTTAGTAAATTCTTGACATGGTCCAGTGGGATTATATCCATCATATGCGGCAGCCCAAACAACGTTTTCATCCACGGCATGCATATAGCTTATACCTCTGGATGGCTCCCAAAAACCTGAGGCTTGTTCTATCCATCCAGGATTCATCCCTGAGATTTTTGGTGTTGGATAGTTTGTTGATTTCTCAATTGCTATTGGTTTGTTCTCTAGCATTGCTGCCCCTGGCACTACAAACGCAAGGGCGATGCCTATGACTACAACTGCCTTCAAAATATTATTTAATTTTTTCATAGTTTTCCCCCATAAATATCTTCTATTAAGTGTATATGAAGATAATTACTTATAAATTTTTCCACAATAATAAAAATCGCAATACCCGTCATTACACACCGGTTTCATAGGTGGATTATAATAACCCTTTGTTGCTTCTTTTTTTATAATAAGATAAAAAATTGGGTCTTTAAAGGTTGAAAAAAAGGGGTTAGTGAAAAATTAGGACGCTACCCTTATTAGCTCCGCCATAGCCCATCCTTTTTATAACATTTCCATTGTCACTGCTGTTTGTAGTCTGGATAATTAACCTTGTCTCATTGCTTTTTACAAGTTTCAAGGTTAAAAAATGCTATTTCAGACTCATCACAAATCGGACAGTAATACTCTAACATCACGAAGGAGTTCATCTTCCGCAACGGAATTTGTTTCATCTTATGTCTACATACTTTACAGTAATTCAAAAAAATGCCCCCAATAATTATTAATACCTTTCAATATATAAATCTTTCTATAAATTCAGTAGATGACAAAGTTGATAAGCCGTTTTTAGCCATCAACTAGATTTTTCATTTTTTATCTTGAAATTTTTTTAAAAAAGCAAAATGCAATAAAAATACAGCACAGTATCAAAATATCAACAACTCATTAGATAAAAAAAATCTCTGTATAACGTATCTAGCAACGTTAATTTTACAGCCTCTAAAATCAAATAACTAAGCAATTGCGGGGGGTAAATTAATTAACACAAGTTTTTCATATTGTTTATGGATTCCGAGAGGTGATGATTCATGGGCGAGACATTTGCAGAAAAAATCCTTGCTAAATACTCTGGTGAAAAAAAACTTGTATCTGGTAAGATTGTGACAGTAAAACCAGATCATCTCTTGACTCACGATAATACAGCCCCGCTTATTCAGAAGATTGAACCTGAGTTAGAGGAATATGGCATATATAGCAAATCTTTACCCGTAATTGTTTTGGATCATGTTATACCAGCTGTCTCTGAAAAAACAGCGAATAATCATAAAATAATAAGGGAATTTGTAAAGAACTATGAGATAGAACATTTTTTTGATGTCGGATATGGAGTATGTCATCAAATAATGGTGGAAAAGGGTTTGGCACTACCAGGAAAACTAATCCTTGGAAGCGATTCACATACTTGTTCATATGGTGCAATTGGAGCTTTTTCATCGGGTATTGACCGAACTGAAGCAGCAGCGTTAATGCTTACTGGTGAAACATGGTTAAAAGTGCCTGATAGCATAAGGATGACACTAGAGAATAAATTACGACCTGGAGTTACTGCAAAGGATGTAGTGCTTCACATAATAGGGGATATATCTGCATCTGGTGCCAACTATTGTTCTGTAGAGTTTCATGGCAATATAAAACAGTTCTCAGTTGAAGAGAGATTCACTATTGCAAACATGGGAGTTGAAATGGGGGCAAAGAATGCATTTTTCCCAGTGGATGAAGTTACAAAAAAATATCTTAGTTCCATTGGTATTCCTCCATCAAAATATTCTGCAATTCAACCGGATGATGATGCATTATATTCTAAAGA
The DNA here is from genome assembly GCA_020343515.1 of Thermoplasmatales archaeon. Classification (GTDB taxonomy): domain Archaea; phylum Thermoplasmatota; class E2; order DHVEG-1; family DHVEG-1; genus JAGLML01. The sequence continues at coordinate 483,563 of CP070798.1, forward strand.
GCTGAAATACAATCTATCAGTTATTGCTCCTGTTGTAGCATTACCTCACAACGTAGACAATGTAAAAAAGGTCACTGAAGTTGTAGGTTTGGAGATCCATCAATTCCTTATTGGGACATGTACTAATGGCAGGCTCTCAGATTTTAGGATTGCCGCCCGTATTTTGAAAGGTAAGAAAGTACATCCCAATGTTAGACTACTTATCCTCCCATCCTCCAGACAAGTGTACTTAGATGCATTAAAAGAAGGCATCATTGACATACTTGTTGAAGCTGGTGGAATTATTCTTCCACCGGGTTGTGGCCCCTGCCTCGGTGCACATCAGGGTGTGCTAGCGCCAAAAGAACGATGTTTAAGCACTGCAAATCGAAATTTTAAAGGCCGAATGGGGTGCAAAGATGCTGAGATCTATCTTGCAAGCCCTGCTACTGTAGCTGCTTCTGCTATCCATGGTAAAATAACTGACCCACGGAAAGGAGGTACACTAAATGAAGATCTGGAAATATGGTGACAATATAGATACAGATATGTTGTTTCCCGGGAAATATGTCTACGACTGTAATACTCCTGAGGAAATCATACCTCATCTTCTGGAGGATCTTGATTCTTCTTTTGCAAAAAATGTGAAAGAAGGAGATATCATCCTTGCTGGGAAAAACTTTGGATGTGGCAGTTCTAGAGAACAACCTGTTATTGGATTCAAAGCAGTTGGAATTGCTGCAGTTGTCGCAGAAAGTTTTGCTCGCATCTTTTATCGTGCGTCTATAAACCAAGGATTGTTACTTATTGAATGTCCTGATGCAGTGAAAGCATATTCAAAGGGGGATAACGTATCAGTTGATATAGAGAATGGAAAAATCATTATTGGTGGAAAAGCCTTTTCTTTTCCAAGTCTTCCTGGAGAGATTCTGGCGATACGAGATGCAGGGGGACTTCTTTCATACACCCGAAAAAAACTAAAAAAGAATTCGGGTTGAATTCCTGCAGTCATGATTTTATTCTTCGTATATTTCTAATGTCTCAAAAAACTCAGGTTTAAAATAGTATCCATACTCTGTTTTTTTAATTAAACCTTTTTCTATACATAACTCAAATAGATCGTCATATTGTTTATTTATCTGTTTTTTTCCCTTTTTTATTGGTTTTTTTACCGTATTTTTCATCTTTCCATCACCTCTTTTAATCAACATTGTTACTTTTTGTCGTGATATTCTCTGACAATATTATATATAAATCTACTGTGTAAAAAAGTCAAAATGATAAACTACCCAATAAAAATAAAGGTCTTATATTAATTAGTTAAACACTAGATTTTTTGCTATATCTCTGTTTTCATGATAAAAACAAGAGTTATAAAGGAAAGTTTTTAAAGAAATTACTGTTATTTAACTGTCGTTGGTGAAGGAAAAAATGGCTAAGACAAGCAAAAAACAAATGGATAAAGATGAAAGAAAGGTTATTGCATCACTTGAGAAAAACGCAAAAGAAAGCATTGACAACATAGCGAGAAAATGCGGCTTCTCTAGACAAAAGGTGTGGAGGATCATAAAAAGATTAGAAAAAAGCAAGATAATCTGGGGATACAGTGCAGTAACGGATAGTGAACGACTTGGATTTAATAACTATATTGTGTTAATTAAAAAAACAAATGAACCTGTTGCTAAACTAGCTGAGCTAATTATCTCAAGAGAAATAGAAAAAAAAGCCAGGGAGCTCAAGGTCGATATAACCCAAAGTGAATATATCCATGGCAAATATGACTGGGGAATCTGTTTTTCAGCTACGGATCTTAAGGAGGCTAAAAGGTTTTGTGAGGCTTTAAACATAACATTTCATAAACATATTGGTGATTTAATTTTAATGGAGAGAATCTTTTCTGTTAAGAAATGCGGTATTAAAAATCCACATATAAGAAAATTGAAAGAATTTTTATGAAGTGATGACTACTCTCATAATCCTTATAAGTTTTCAATAGTTGAATAAAGCTGCGGATCTTTATTGTCAAACCCCATTTATGACCCTTCGGTTGACGATTAAACTTTAAGGTGTATCAGTTACTATCAACTCTTTTACCAGTGATCCGTCACTCCATTCTCCCATATAACGTTGCTTAGGTGTATTACCAAGACAGTATTCCGCATTGATCCCATAAAAAGCATAATCTGTTAAGGCATCGAAAAGCTTCCAGGTACAATAATAATCCATAGCATCTACTGAAAGGAATGAATTATTGGTCTCGCAAGTTGGTGCGAAATGATCAGCTACAATTCCTGGATATCCATAGTTATCGGTTACTTGAATTACAAAATCCTTTTTGAAAAGTGGTATCTGTTCCGTATTTAGAAAAATGGTTCTTCCAGATTGATTTCCAACAACAGTGTCATCTTCTCCAACTATTACAAGCATAAGTGTCTCGTTTGATGTTTTACTTAAATCTGCGTTTTTATCGTATACAAGAGCTGGTTGTACTGGCATGATGGCTTTTGGTATCGGAAGACCCTCCTCCTCAGCACGGGCAGCCATGTTCGCAGTGATACCTCCACCAAGAGAATGACCAGTAATTGCAAATTTTTCAAGATCTGGAGCTACATGGCCTCCATTTTCCAGTTCTTTAATTGCATTTTTAACAGCATTAACAGCGTTAGAACTAAAAAATTTAAAGCCAATCACAAATCCACGTTGATACCTAGGATAAACAACAATATTCCCTCTTTTGACAATGTGGTCTATCCATGCTCTATAAAAACGAGGATGCATGGCGCTCCATCCATGATTAAAAACAACGAGTGGAGCGGTCTCTGGTTTAGGTTCTGCTGGCTCAAAAATCCAATACTTTTTAGCACCTCTTCCATAGCTACTTTCAATTACTTCATTATGTGAATAATTTGAACCTCCAGGCCCTGCTAACGGTTGGATTGGTTGCTCAGGCGCATGTGATCCATATAAAAACCATTCTAGAATTTGTTTATTAAAAATTGATTGCCATATATGTCGCCCATTTGAATTCAGCAGGATATGGACTCTAATTCCAGCATTTTGCAACTCCTTATAATATCGAACTCCTAATTCAATTGGAACAAGAAGATCTTTACTTCCATGTATGATTAATGTAGGTGGGTGATCCTCTGAAATGTCATGCTTAGAGTTATAATCAAAACTGTGTTGCAACACTGTTAAATGTCCCCTATCTGCAAATCCTCCAGAATGGACTGCCGTTGCTCTAAATTGACTGCCGAAAAAATAAGCAATTCTGCTTGTCATGAAAGCTCCTGAGGAAAATCCTATGCAAAATATTCTGCTTGAATTTATTGGTACTGGAGGATTAAGGAGCCAATCTAAAATATCTTGAATAAAAGGCAAATCCTTTGATTCATTGAAATTCATAGTTGATGAATCCCAGGCTTTAGGTCCAAATTTATAGGGACGGATAGAGTCTGGCGCTATGATGAAGAATCCTTTTTCTAACGCGTTTTCAACAAAATTAGTCTGTCTTTTGCCCCAAACAAAACTGCCTTTTAACCCTCCCTTTCCTGACCAAAACCATGATTCGGCATATTGGGTGGCACCATGCAACACAAATAAAACTGGATATCCATCATCTAGAGGAGGCAAAGAAGGTGCTTTCCAAAGAAAACGCCTCCCATTAAGAATTTCTTCATGCGGATCATCTAGGTTTTTTAGTGTACTAGTATAGTCGTGTTTCCATAATGTTTGTGAATTAGCTATCGCAGGTTCAATTAGTAAAAAGACTACAACAAAGATTGCAAAGACAATCATTAATTTTTTTTTCATATTTTTATCACTACCAAATATAATATATCAAATATTAGATATAAAGATATCCTCTATTATGAGCCTTGTTCATCATATTGTTTAAATTGTACGTCTAATGGATGGGGAAGTGTGGAGGTGGTGGTGAGGAGAGATGGGAAAAAGGGATTACTCCCCCATCCACAAATATATTATTTTCATAAGTATATAAATATTATCATATAATTATTATGAAAAAACCTAGTGAGTCTTGAACACTAGAGATATCTATTAAATATTATTCATAATAAGAAGTTAAAACAACTGGAAGGGAAGAGGGGGATAAAATATGAAGAAACTTAAACGTAAAAATCTATTATTTTTCCCTTCCTAGTTAAACTGCAAAAACTAACAAAAGCTTAAGTATATTTTTCGCAGATAGCTATGCAACTGAATATGCAGATATGTGATGGAAAAAAGAATAAAACATGGCACAGTTGCCATATAAGCTATTTATTTTTTTCCTTCATATTCACTTTTTTCCATTTAGTAATGTCGCGGGATATTCCCATGGTTCCAGTTATCTTTCCACCTTTGCCATATCTTGGTACCTTTGTAACTGAAAACCATCTTTCTAAGCCATCTGAACCAGTGATTCTCTCTATTTTGTCAATAATGGGTTCACCGGTCTTCAAAATTTTATTATCATCTTCAAACGCCTTTTGAGCCATATCATGCGGCAGGTAATCAAAATCTGTCTTATTTGTCATTTCTTCGGGAGATGTATTAGAACGTTCTGCTTTTGCCTTATTTACCAGAATAAATCTATTTTGATCATCTTTGAAGTAAATAGAATCTGGAAAGTTATCCATGAGCATGGTAAGGAATTCTTGATTTCTTTCGAGTTCCTTATCAGTATTTTTTCTCTTCGTGACATCATAAATTATGTGAGTATATCCAAGTATTTTACCCTCTTTATCTTTTAGAACATTGATTGATAAATCTACATCAATTGTGTTTCTATCATTTCTATAGATTTTTGTTTCTATGCATCGCTTGATTTCACCATCTTGTACACATTCAGATTGGATTTTTTCCCATTCCTCAGGGTGATAAAGCGCCTCGACAGGTTTCATATTAAGATCGTCGTGATCCATATTAAGGAGATTTTCGACAAGTTTATTCCATGAAATAATACGTCTATGCTCATCTGTAAAAATTATTGCAAAAGATGAATTTTCAAAAATAGCTTTATACCGCCCCTCCGATTTAATAAATCCCTCTTCTACATTCTTCTGCGACGTAACATCCCGAGAAATACCCATAGTACCTATTATATCCCCTTCTACGCTATAGCGAGGTACTTTAGTAACAGAAAGCCATCGTTCAGATCCATTACTATGGGTAAGCTTCTCAAGTTTATTGATAATAGGCTGACCAGACTGCATAATATTGTTATCGTCATCAAAAATCTTTCTCGCCTGATCTTCTGGCAGAAAATCAAAATCTGTCTTATTTATCATTTCTTCAGGAGATACATTAGAATGTTCTGCTTTTGCCTTATTTACCAGAATAAATCTATTTTCAGCATCCTTAAAGTACACAGAATCTGGGACGTTGTCCATCAGTGTCTTAAGAAGTTCATGTTCTCGTATACGCTTTTTTTCTGTCTCGTTTCGTGGAGTAACATCTCGTACAATTAAAATAAAATTATCAACTTCTTTATCTTTTTTTATGAGGAAGAAAGAGCTGACTTCAACATCTAATAACTTTCCCTGCTTGTTCAATATTTGGGTAGTATAGTTATTTGCTGTTTTCTCTGAAAGTAATTGTTCAAACTGACTTACAACAATGGGAAGTGATTTAGCAGTAAGAAAATCCATGCTAAAAAGGTTCCTTCCAATTATTTCATCCTTTGTTAAATCAATCATCTCACAGAGTTTTGTATTAACGTCAAGTATGTCGCCCCTGGCATCTAAAACAAAAATACCATCAGTTGCATACTCGAAAAGCCCACGGTATTTCTTTTCACTCTCTTTTAATCTTTTTTCCGCATCCCTTCTCTCTGTTACATCCCAAAGAAGTACAAACATCACTGGTTTACCATCCATTTTAAAAAGAGAAATACTGATTTCTACAGGGACATAACTGCCATCCTTGCGGACGCTCTCTGTTTCAATGTTGAGGCAACCTCGTGCAGCGATTTCGTCTTGAAATTGAGACCAATCTGTTTCTTTTGGCAATACATCTCTTATTGATAAACGCAAAAGTTCATTCCATCTATAACCAAAAAGGTCACAGGATTTATGATTCGCTTCCAATATCTGTCCTTCAAAGGTAGTTAAAAAAGTTGCAGCGTTTACCTGTTCAAACAAGGTTTTATATCTTTCATCAGGGGTATCCAAATTCACCTGCGCTTTTTCATCAAAAAAATGTTCATATGAATTATTCACCATACATCATCACGCATGAGCATCCCATCTGCTATGTAGTATCAAACAAATACAGTTTTAATATTATAACTTTGTGTTTTATCTTTTTATAGGCCTTATTGATTCCTGTTGTCGTTTCCCATTAAAATTATCAGTTGAAAAACCATTAGATTCCCTTTATCATTCTGATGATCTATATTCGACGGAAGATTTCCTTTAGATAACAATCGTATAGCAAATTTTATATATTTCCAAAATAGACAATAAAATTATGGAAACTTATATAGAGATATTGCACAGTGCAGATGGAGAAAGGGCATCGAGGATATTCGAAATTCTGTCTGAGATGGGACTTAAACCTTCTTTTGGTCAACACGACTTTGTATACTGCTGGAAGAAAGACGTTACACTGTCAGAGGTTTTAAAATTCTTGGACCAAGTTTTATCAAAACTTAAAGGCACTGGAGCAGTCATAAAATTCAGCACAATAAGTTAGTAACCATAAAATACATTACAGGTGTCGTTACAGCTACACTGTAGAAGGAAGGGAAGAATTGTAGGGGGGATAAATATGAGCTATGCAGATACGAAAGAAACCCTTCCTCTATTCCAACAATTAAATATATGAAGAAGTATTATTTAAATTTTTCCCCTTTAAATATATTTATTGCAACAGATGTAACAAAACTAATTACTACTGCCAATTTTGTTTTTAGCCACCTGGGTTTACCTTTATAAAGAACAAGAATACAAACCCACTTTGTTTTCTAGTATCTGACTCGCCATCTGGTATCCAAGCGTCAACAGTTACCCGTGTTGGTCCAAATCCAAGTATCAAATTTGAAGTCGCGGTTATGTCTCCACCTGCAGGAATATCTTCTGTACCAGTGGTTTCTTTGCCAATAAGTGCACCATCATCTAGTGTGATCT
>CP070798.1:490774-514797 GCA_020343515.1 Thermoplasmatales archaeon
TTTGGGGAACAACATTTATATACCATTTCTGTAATGCCTTACTCCCGGTCTATACCAGACATTGATCGGGCAATTCACTTTGAAACCCGGTATCAAACAGCTATCGATGTTTTTGGTTGTTTGTGAAATGTCACGGTTTAGAATAACGGGAAAGCAACTAGTCTAAAAATAGAAAAACTATCAGAGGCTATGTTATGCCTGAAAGACATCATCCTAAGAGAGGGTCACATGGCTTTTCGCCACGAAAAAGAGCTAAAGCTGAAACCCCACATATAAAAAATTGGGCAGAAGATGGTGAAAAACCAAAAGTTCAAGGATTTTTTGGTTACAAAGCAGGTATGACCCATGCTTTTGTAGTTGATTATCGGCCTACATCTACTACTTCTGGAAGAGAAGTAAAAATGCCTGTTACAATCGTTGAAACACCTCCAATAAAAGTTGCAGCTATTAGAGCATACCAAAGAACTTCATATGGACTCAATACTATTGGTGAGATATGGGCAGATAAGTTAGATCCTGAATTATCAAAAAGAATACCGCTCACAAAAAAACAGAACAAGAAAAAATGGGATTTCATCAAAGATGCTGATGAGATAAGGATTATAGTTTATACACAACCCAAACTAGTTACCGGTGTACCTAAAAAAACTCCTGAAATAAGCGAGTTAAGAATTGGTGGCGGCAGTATTGAAGAGCAGATAAAATATGCGAAAGAAATCCTTGGAAAGGAATTGAAAATTAACGACGTTATCAAAGGAGGTGACATGCTAGATATTATAGCTATAACAAAGGGAAAAGGATTTCAAGGCGCAGTAAAGAGATGGGGTGTAAAACTTTTAACACATAAAAATTCAAAACATCGTAGAATGATTGGTACTGCTGGATCTTGGCATCCTAATTGGATTCAAGCAACTGTTCCTCAGGCCGGACAGGTGGGATACCATCAAAGAACTGAATATAACAAACGTGTATTGAAAATTGGTGAAGATGGAGAAGAGATTACCCCTGCCGGTGGTTTTCCTCATTATGGTACTGTAAGAAATTCATATATTCTAATACATGGATCAATTCCAGGACCTGTAAAAAGATTAATAGGTATTAGAGATGCAGTAAGATATCAACGTGGCGTGAAGGTTGAAAAAGCAGAAATAACCTACATATCTACTACAAGTAAGCAAGGAGTATAGGCATGACAAAGGCAAATGTTTATGGAATTGATGGCAAGATAAAAGATGGTATCGATTTACCTGACGTATTTAATACACCTTACCGGCCAGATATTATAAGAAAATCATTTAATGTTCTTCATTCTAATAGAAGACAAACTTACGGCGCAGATCCCCTGGCCGGTGCAAAGCATGCAACAGCATCTGTTGGTAAAGGTAGAGGCATGTCCAGAGTGCCAAGACTTACTCAGGGGAGAACTGCAGCCCTTGCTCCAGGTGTGGTAGGAGGTAGAAGGGCACATCCTCCTAAGGCTCAGAGAAACTGGAATGAAAAGATAAACAAAAAAGAAAAACTTCTGGCTCGTAACTCAGCAATTGCTGCAACAGCAAACAAAGAGATCGTTTCTAAAAGAGGACATAAGTTTGATAAAAAATTAACGTTACCAATAATCATAGACGAGGAATTTGAAAGAATTAAAAAGACGGGGGACATGATAAAAGCATTTGAAAAAATTGGAATTTACGATGATGTCCTTCGATCAGTAAACGGCAAGCACATACGAGCAGGTAAAGGTAAAATCAGAGGAAGAAAATATCGGACGCCGAAATCAGTATTGATAGTTTCTACAAAAAATAATTTAGAAAAAAGCTCTAATAATTTAAGTGGTGTAGATGCAGTAAAACCAGATCAGTTGAATATAGAACATCTAGCACCTGGCGGAAATGCTGGTAGATTGATGATGTTGACAAAATCTGCCTTAACACAACTAGGGGAGGGTAAATGATGGATCCTTATGAGATAATATTACATCCTTTTGTCACGGAAAAATCAATGAACCAAATGGAAAAAAACAATGCTTTAGAGTTTATTGTTAAAAGAAATGCGGATAAGGCACAGATAAAAAAATCAGTTGAGGAAATGTTTGATGTCAAAGTTAAAAGTGTTAACACTAGAATAACTAAAAATGGTAAACATGCAACAGTGATATTTATGCCTGAATTCAAGGCAGAAGATATTGGCATGAGAATAGGAGTGTTCTAGAGGGAAAAAAATGGGAAAAAATTTAATCCAGCAAAGGCGAGGTAGAAGAAGGGGAAGATATACAGCCCCTTCACACAGATTTAAAGGTGAAATAAAATATAATAATAGTAAAGAGATGAAAGGAGTCGTTGAAGAAATAATTCATGACCCTGGTCGAACATCTCCTGTTGCAAAGATTAGACTAGAAAATAACAAGAAAATGCTTGTATTGGCTACAGAAGGTATAGAAATCGGCCATGAAATCAAGTTTACAGACGCTAAAGGAAGTGCCGAAATAGGCAACATTCTATCAATTGGAACGATTCCCGAAGGTTACCCAATCTATAATATTGAAATTACACCTGGAGATGGGGGCAAACTTGTAAGAGCAGGAGGAAGCAGCGCAACAGTTGTATCACATACCGTAAATAAAACCGTGATAAAACTTCCGTCAGGTCAATTCAAAACATTGGATTCATCATGCAGAGCAACCATTGGAATGCCTGCGGGAGGGGGAAGAAAAGATAAACCCTTACTTAAAGCAGGGAAAAAATATATTGCATTTAAAAAGAGAGGAAAACAATACCCTATTGTGAGAGGAGTTGCAATGAATCCTGTTAGTCACCCCCATGGTGGTGGAGGTCATCAACATGTTGGAAAGCCTAGTTCTATTTCTCGTGGTGCACCTCCCGGCAAAAAAGTTGGAAATGTAGCTGCGAAGCGCAGTGGAAGAAGGTGATTATTATGGCAAAAAAAACTGGTTTTAGGTCATCGTCGAGAAGCAGACGGAAAAGAGAGCGTAAGAAAATAGATGTAAGAAAAAAAGAATTTCGATATCACGGGCTTACATTGGAAGAACTAAAAAAGCTTCCAATTGATGAATTATTACCCCTCTTTCCTTCAAGAATCCGTAGAACATTAAAGAGGGGGTTAACCCCAGCGCAAAATAAGCTATTGGAAGATATAAAAAACGCAAAAGAAGGGAATATTATAAAAACCCACTGCAGAGACATGATAATATTACCTGAATTTATTGGTCATAGTATACTTATTCATGATGGAAAAGAATTCCAGAGAGTAAATATACAACCTCAAATGATAGGGCATTATTTGGGGGAATTTGCGTTAACTAGGAAAAAAGTAAAACATACAGGACCTGGTGTGGGGGCCACTAGGTCATCCAAATTTATGCCATTAAAGTGATGGAAAATGCCAAAATATGCAGTAAAATTAGACCCAGAGAAAAGTGCAAAGGCATATGGATACGAGCTACACTGCTCTCCAAAGGATTCCATGAATTTAGCATATGCTTTAAAGGGAATGGATATCAAGAAAGCAAAGAAATTCCTTGAAGAGATAATTGAGATGAAACGCCCGCTTCCTGCAACATTCCATAAAAGAAAACGATCACATCAGAAGGGGATAGGGGCAGGTAGCTATCCGCAGAAAGCGGCTCACAACATGTTAAAGATGATAGAGAATGCAGAAAATAATGCAGAATACAAAGGATTCGATGTAGAAAATATGAAAATATCCCACATATCTGCCTATAGAGGTAGAACAATTAGAGGAATTATGCCAAGAGCTCATGGCCGGGCTACTGATAAAAACGAAATAACAACAAATATTGAAATTATTATCGAAGAGGTGGAATGATGGCAACTGAACGTAAATTTATCCGGGAAAATACAAAGAGATCATTGATAAAAAAATTCTTACTTAAAGAAATAGAAGGAGCGGGCTTTGGCAGTATGAGTATACAAAGAACCCCTATCGGCACAAGGGTAAACATCCTTGTAGAACGACCAGGGATGGTAATCGGTAAAGCTGGAAGTAAGATAAAAGATTTAACAGAAAACATTCAAAGGAAGTTTGACATAGATAATCCTCAAATAGAAATCCAGGAAGCGGGTGCTACTGCTCCATTAAATGCCCAGATAATGGCAGAAAAACTCGCAGAAGCTTTAGAGAGAGGATGGCACTTTAGGAGGGCAGGGCATTCAACTGTTAGAAGGATCATGAATGCAGGCGCGAAAGGATGTCAAATTACTATAGCTGGAAAGCTGACAGGAGCAAGACATCGGACTGAAAAATTCACGGAAGGGCACGTTAAATATTGTGGCGAGATTGCAAAGGCAGTTATGAATGAGGGTTTTGCAACGGCAAAACTAAAAGCCGGAGTCTTGGGGGTAAAAGTTAGAATTATGAAACCTGATGCAAAATTACCTGATGAAATTAAGCTAAAAACTCGCGAGGAAGAAAAAGTAAAAACAGAGGGAAGGATAGAAAAACCAGAAGCAAAACCAATAAAAAAAACCGATATTAAAAAACTCACAAAAATACAAGGAATAGGGTCTTCCGTCGTCAAAAAACTTGAAAAAGCAAAGATAAAGTCATTGGAAGAGTTGTACGAAATGGACATCGACAGTATGGTATCTATTGAAGGTATCGGCAAGAAAACAGCAGAGATAATTATTAAGAAATTAAAAAAATTAATTGAAGAAGGTAATTAAAATGGTTCTTAAGGCTAAAGAAATCAGAGAATTTACCCCTGAAGAGAGGTTTGAAAAACTTAAGGAACTAAAGGAAGAACTCATGCATGAAAGAGGGGTATCTGCAATGGGCGGATCGCCGCCATCTCCAGGTAAAATCAGGCAGATACGAACATCCATTGCAAGGATACTTACCATCATGCGGGAGGAAGGAGAAAACAAATGAGCAACATATGCCCCAAATGTGGTCTGCCCAAAGAAATTTGTGTATGTGAGGAAATTGCCAGAGAACAACAAAATATCACTATTGTCCTCGATAGGAGAAGATACGGAAAGATGATGACCATCGTTGAGGGTTTGAATCCCCATGATTTAGACATGGATTCATTAATCAGCAATCTAAAATCAATATGCGCCTGTGGCGGGACAATAAAAGATGGCAAGATAGAGTTGCAGGGGGACCACAGAACAAAGGTAAGAGAAACGTTAGAAAAAATGGGTTTCGTAGTAGAAGTAGTATAAAAATCATCTAACAGAAAAAGACGAACACCTATTCAAGTTGAGAAGATAGTATGTACAAAAATAGAATTGTCAAAGATGAACTAATCGGCAGAAACGTCACAATCAAAGAGTGCACAGATCCAAATTGGATCAACATATCTGGAAAAATCATCGACGAAACAAAAAATACACTCGTTATAGAAATTGGAGATCAAAAGAAAAGAATTGGAAAAAACACTGCAACATTTGAATTTGAATACGATAGAAAAAAAACAATTGTTGAAGGAACTCGATTGTTATATAGACCCGAAGACAGAATAAAAAAAGCAAGGTGAATAAGTTGGCAGAAAAAAAAGAGGCGAGAAATATAGGAGTGCAAGTTAAACCACCTGCAGAAAGTTGTGAAGATAAAAACTGCCCATTTCACGGTAGTTTACCTATAAGAGGGCAGATAATAACAGGAAAAGTGGTGTCTAGTAAAATGCAGGGCTCCATATCAGTTACAAAAGAATTTATGCATTATGTTAAAAAATATGAGAGATACGAAAAGAGAACATCCACCTACCCTGCCCACTGCCCACCTTGTATAAATTTAAAGGAAGGAGACAAGGTTAGAATAGCTGAATGCAGACCTTTGAATAAAACAGTATCGTTTGTAGCTATAGAAAAACTGTAACGGTGAAACAGAAATGAAAGGAATAGCTGGCAGAATGATGAGAGGTTTACCAGTTGGTGCACGCTTAGATTGCATAGACAATACAGGGGCAAAAGTTGTTCAAATACTCATGACACAGAAACTGAAAGGCGTGCATCGTCGATATCCCAAAGCGGGAGTAGGAGATATGATAGTGGTGAGTGTCAAAAAAGGAGCTTCAGACATGAAAAGACAGATATTAAAAGCTGTAATAGTACGTCAAAGAAGACCTTTTAGAAGGCCAGATGGCACTATGGTTCAATTTGAAGATAATGCTGCTGTTTTAGTGACAGATACTGGAGAAACAAAAGGTACTATGATAAAAGGTCCTGTTGCAATAGAAGCTGCAGAACGGTGGCCAAAAATAGCCTCATTGGCTTCCATAATAGTATAAGTGATATAAAATGAAATCAAAAAAACCAAGAAAACAAAGAAAAATGATGTTCAACGCTCCGCTTCATAAAAAGAGAAAATGGCTTGCATCTCATTTGGCAGAAAACTTGCTATTGAAATACGATCGCAGAAGTACTCCAGTTATAAAGGGAGATACTGTAAAAGTTATGAAGGGGAGCTTCAAAGGACATGAGGAAAAGGTGGCCTCTATCAATGTACGGAAACAGGTTGTTGAAGTTGAAGGAATAACAACAGTAAAAGCAGATGGAACAAAGGTTGCAAAACCGGTACATGCAAGTAATCTACTAATTACAAAATTAAATTTGACAGATAAATGGAGAAGAAAAAAACTAGAAAAAGGGCTCTCAGAAGCGACAAAGAAAGAAATCGAGAAAGAGGCTGAAGAACAAATTAAAGAACTTGAGGAGAAAAAGGCTGAAGAGATAGCTAAAGCAGAAGAAGAAATCGCTGAGGAGACTGGTGAAATGCCCGAAGAGAAGGAAGAAACCAAAGAGGAAAAGCAAATAGAAAAGAAAGAAAAGCAGGTAGCCGCAAAAAAAACTATTGAAAAGAAGGAAAAGCCTCCTAAAAAGAAAAGCGTGAAAAAAACCCCTAGGAAACCTACAAAAAAAGACGAGGGTGAAAAATGAGTAAACATATGAAAAGACTGAAGGCACCGAGGACAATAAGACTACATAGAAAAGAAAAAATGTGGACGATAAAATCCTCGCCAGGTCCACATCCTTTAGATAAATCAATACCTCTAGGTTTGGTAATAAGAGACTACCTCGGATTATGTGACACATACAGAGAAGCAAAAAGATCTCTTGCAGAAGGGTATGTTTTAGTGGATGGAGTAAAAAGAAAAAGCCACAACTTTCCCTGTGGACTTATGGATGTAATATCGATTCCGAAATTAAAAAAGAATTATAGGGTTTTATTCGATCAAAAAGGCAAATTAGCTCTTGTGCCGATAGTAGCAAAAGATGCTGAATGGAAACTATGTCGCATAGAAAACAAGACTGTTGTCAAAGGGAACAAAGTACAACTCAATTTTCATGATGGACAAAATAAACTTGTAAAAAAAGACGAATACAAAACCGGTGATGTACTTAAGATTTCTTTGGCGGATAACAAAATCACCGATGTTTTTAAGTTTGATAAGGGAAACATATCAATGATAATTGGTGGTAGCCATATTGGTCAAATAGCAAATATAAAGGATATTCAAATTGTTTCTTCGTCAAAGCCTAATCTAGCCTATATGAAAGGCAATAAGGAATTTTCAACAAATACAGAGTACATATTTCCCATCGGAAAAACCAAACCAATAATAACACTTCCTGAGGTGAAGATACAGTGAGTGCAAAAAGGTCAACGAATAAACAATCTAAATCCACTCGTAAAAAAGAGAAACATACTTTGAAAACAGGCATAGCAAAAGTTACCGTTAATATTGGTGTTGGTGAGGCAGGTGAAAAACTTAAAAAAGCAGAGACAGTGCTAAAGAGCTTGACGGGGCAGAAACCAATACAAACATTTTCTAATACAACAAGTAAAGATTGGGGTATACGTAAGAAAATGCCAATTGGATGTAAAGTAACACTGCGGAAAAAATCCGCTAATAAATTTTTAATTGAAGCATTAAAAACGAAGGAAAATAAAATTGCAGATTATTCATTTGATGATCAAGGGAACCTTTCTTTTGGCATACCAGATTATACGTTGTTTGAAGGGCAAAAATACGATCCAAACATAGGCATATTTGGAATGGACATCTCCATAACGATAGAAAAACCGGGTTATAGAATTAAACATAGACGTATTGACAGAAGAAAAATACCGCATAGACATCAAGTAACAAAAGAGGAAACTATCACTTTTATGAGAGATACTTTTAACGTGGAGGTCGTAGAATGAGGATAAAAGAGAAAAAGAAGGTCTACGGCAGAAAAGTGGGATGTGAACAATGTGGCAGAAAACGTGGGATAATTCGTAAATATGGGCTGCATCTTTGTAGACAATGCTTCAGGGAAAAAGCAGAAGAAATTGGGTTTAAAAAATATTATTAGGAGTTGCTAGGCTTATGTTGAACGATCCATTAGCAAATGCATTATCTACCATAAAAACTGCAGAGAGAAAAGGAAGGGGTAGATGTATAATACAGCCTTCTTCAAAAATAATCGGGGGGGTTTTGAGTTTATTAAGGGATATGGGGTACCTAGGTAGTTATGAATATGTTGATGACGGAAAAGCAGGAATTTTTCAAGTTGAATTATTAGGAAATATTAATAACTGTGGTGTAATCAAACCAAGATATCCCATAAAGAGGAATGACCTGGATAGATGGGAATCACGATACCTCCCCGCCCGTGATTTCGGTTTACTTATACTAACAACAACAGAGGGTGTTATTTCCAATTACGATGCAAGAAAAAAAGGGATTGGGGGGAAACTACTAGCTTACGTATACTAGATGAAGAGTGATAAAATGCCACAGATTGCGGAGATAAAAGAAGAGATCGAAATTCCAAATCAAGTAGAAGTATCAATAGAGAAAAAGATAGTCTGTGTTAAAGGAGAAAAAGGATCTCTTTCAAAAATGCTATCGCATCCAAAAATAGAATTAAAAATAAAAAATAACATTGTTGAACTCTCATTTTCCAACTCTTCACATAAAAAAGAGAGGGCATTGATGGGGACTTTTGCGGCACACATTAAAAACATGATAAGAGGAGTCACAGAAGGATTTGAATATAAAATGAAAACAGTGTACTCACATTTTCCTATAAAAACAAGTATAGAAGGAGGCGAATTTATTGTACATAACTTCCTTGGAGAGCGTTCGCCTCGCAAAGCGAAAATTCTTGAAAACGTAGAGGTAGCAATAAGCGGGGATAATATAACAGTATCAGGCATAGACAAAGAAAAAGTTGGACAAACTGTAGCAAATATTGAAAGAGCTACTAAAATTAAACACAGGGATGTTCGCGTCTTCCAAGATGGTGTCTATCTGGTCAGTAAAAGGGGTTAAAAAATGAAAAGAGAAGACGTTATCAAAGAATTAACATCGCTTAAAGGGGTAGGAAAAGTAAAAGCAGAATTGCTGTGTGATAGTGGATTCGATTCAGTTGAAAAACTGAAAAACGCAACTGCAGAAGATTTGTTAAAGATCAAAGGAATATCTGAAAAAAATGCACATGACATATTAAATCAATTAAAAGATAGAAAAGAAGAACTAGTGAAAGGCGAAGAAGAAACTGAAATCAAAGAAGAGAAGAAAAAAGAAGAAGTAGAAATAATCGAAGAGGCTGAAGAGGAATACAAGGTAAAGCAAAAACCAGAGCTCAGTGAAGGTGTAAAAGGTAAACTGTTGACACGAAAACAAATAAAAAAGAGGACACCACAATTCCTTAGAGAAGAATGGTTTAGATACAAGAGAATTTCAAAGAATTGGAGAAGACCAGATGGGATAACATCAAAAATGCGCATTAACTTGAAATATAGGCCAAGTAAGGTTAGGATTGGTTTTAGAGGACCTAGAGAAGTACGCGGCTTGCATCCTTCAGGTTTTGAAGAAGTTATGGTATATAATGTGACAGATCTTGAAAGTATTGATCCAAAAAAACAGGCGGTAAGAATTGGAAGTACTGTTGGAACGAAAAAACGTTTAAAAATTGCAGAGAAAGCAGAAGAATTAAAAATTAGGATATTGAACATGCAGGTGTAAAAAATGACTGATTTGCGAAATCAACGGAGGGTGGCAGCAACCATACTAAAATGCGGTGAAAATAGGGTTTGGATGGATCCTGATCGAACAGATGAGATTGCAAAGGCTGTTACTAGAGGAGACATAAAGATCCTTGTCAAGGGCAGAGCAATAAAAAGTAGGCAAGTTCAAGGCATTTCAAGTGGACGAAAAAAATTTAGGCAGAAACAGAAGGATAAAGGTAGAAGGAAAGGCCATGGGTCAAGGAAAGGAGCGAAATATGCCCGTCTGTCAAGAAAGGAACGTTGGATAAACACAATACGTCCAATTAGAGCTTATCTAAGGCAACTAAGGGATGATAAATTAATTGATCGAGGTGCTTATCGCAAATACTATCGGAAGGCAAAGGGTGGTGAATTTAGGAACAAACACCATCTAAAAACACATCTTATATCTGACGGCATTTTAAAGGAGGATAAACAATGAAGCAAGGATCACGGTACCATGTTAAGTTAAGAAGACATCGATCTGGAAGAACAGATTATAGAAGAAGATTAAAACTCCTAAAATCCAGAAAAACAAGGATAGTCGTTAGAAAATCATCGAAGAATATTAGAGTGCAATTTGTTGAATACTACCCTGAAGGTGACAAGGTACTTGTTTCTGCCATTTCTGATGAACTTATTAAAAACTACAATTGGAAATATTCTGCAGCTACAACACCAGCATCCTATTTAACAGGTCTACTAGCAGGAAAAAAGGCAAGTGATAAAGGAATAAAAGAAGGAATACTCGACATGGGTCGATATAGACCAACTACTGGCAATAAGCTATTTGCTGCATTAAAAGGAGTTATAGATGCCGGGATAGAATGTCCATATGACAGTAAAAAAATACCTGCAGAAGATCGAATTTTAGGCAAACATTTAAACAAAGAAATGCCACCTGTAGTAGGCAAAATAAAAAGTAACATCATAGGGGGCAAATGATGGCAGAAAGAAGAAAAAGCAGACAACCCGAAAAACCGACGACAATAGATTGGGAACCCAAAACCAGATTAGGGCAAATGATAAAAAACGGAGAGATCTCTAACATGAGCGATGCGTTGAACTCTGGTCTGCCCTTAAGAGAACCTGAAATTGTTGATATCCTCCTACCTGATGTTGAAGATGAGGTTATTGACGTTAAAATGGTTCAGCGTATGACTGACTCTGGGCGGAGGATAAAATTCGTAATTACTGTAGCTGTTGGTAACAAAGATGGTTTTATAGGCTTAGGACGGGCAAGAGGTAAAGAGGTAGGATCAAGTATAAGAAATGCGATTGATAATGCAAAGTTAAATATTATTGAAATAAAAAGAGGATGTGGATCTTGGGAATGTAGATGCAAGAAACCTCACACGGTCCCATTTGCAGTAAAGGGCAAAAGTGGATCTGTAGAAGTAACCTTTAAACCTGCTCCCCATGGAATAGGATTAGCTACTGGTGATGTGGCAAAAAAGATTTTAGAGTTAGCTGGAGTAAAAGATTGCTGGGCATTTACAAAAGGACAGACAAAGACCATAGTTAACTATGCCAAAGCAGTGTTTGATGCTTTAAAAAAGAATGCAGAGATGCGAATCACTCAGAGTGAGGTTAAGAACATTGGCATAGTATCAGGCAGCATTGGCTTGCCACCTGAAGAATCTATATCAGCAAAAATGGAGGCTTAGAAGATGGTATTTGCAGCTATTAGGCTAAGAGGAACAGTTAATGTAAAACCAGATATAAAACATACCTTAGATTTGCTTCGCTTAACAAAGGTAAACCATTGTGTACTATTAGAAGAAAACAGAGTATACAAGGGAATGTTACAGATTGTGAAGGACTATACCACCTGGGGGGAAATAAATAAAAAGGTACTTTTAAATCTTATAAAATCAAGAGGGATGCTGGTCGGCGACAAGAGCATTACAGAAGAATATATAAAATCTGCAACATCGTATGATAGCATAGAGAAACTTTCACAGGCAATAATAGAAAATAAATTCAAATACAAGGAGATACCTGAAATAAAACCCCTGTTTCGACTAAGCCCACCAAAAAAAGGGTACAAAGGTATTAAAAGATCTTTTGCCAATGGCGGTGCTTTAGGTTATCGAGGAAAAGAAATAAACAAATTGATTGAAAGGATGGTTTAAAGTCGCATATTCCAAAAGATTATTATATAGAATGATTTTTATTGTATGGAAATTTTGATGAGGGAAGCAACATGGAGGAAGTTTTATATAATATCGAAATACACAAAGATGCGGGCGGATTTCTAGGGAAAATCTACTCGGATGTCGATGGGATCAAAGAGTTCAATAACAAACATATAGACAAGCTACTAAGGGACATAATCTTTGATATGCAACTTGCCCTTGATGAATTCTCTAATCGCTCTGCAGATTTTGCAGAAGGAACAGAAGAAACAAAATAGATACCCCACTTTTTCGTAAAATTGTTGTAACAACATTGAAACGGAAATCTGAGGACAATATTTTTAAACGTTTCCGATATTTCGTGGTCCTACTATCCCTAATATCCAAATAATTTGGAGGAATAACTTGGAGTATACTCGATTTGAAAAAGCTCGTATCATTGGTGCAAGAGCATTGCAGATATCCATGGGTGCACCATCGACATTAACTAAAATACCCAAAGATGTGATAGATCCTGTTGAAACAGCCATGTTGGAATTTGAAGAGGACGCAATCCCTATAACGGTAAGCAGAGAACAATAGAAAAGAGGATAGCATATGGCAAAGGAAAAACAAGAAAATGAAACAAAAATGTTAGTTACTGAAGAAACTTATATGACTTCAGGCGTTCATATAGGAACTAGACAGAAAACGTCAGATATAAAAGATTTCATCTACAAGGTTAGAAATGATGGGTTGTATATAATAGATGTGAAGAAGACTGACGAAAGAATTAGGAATGCTGCAAAGTTTTTAGCCAAATATAAACCCTCTAAAGTATTGGTAGTTTCTGTTAGACTATATGGACAAAAACCCATAAAAAAACTAGGCGAATTTACTGGGATGCAGACAGTAGAGGGACGATTCAGACCAGGTATCTTGACAAATCCAAATTCTAAAGACTTTTTTGAACCAGAAATAATACTACTGACTGATCCGTTAGCAGACATACAAGCACTGCACGAAGCAGAAAACATTGGAATTCCTGTTATAGCACTTTGTGATACCAACAATGAAACAAGATATGTTGATCTTGTTATCCCAACTAATAATAAAGGGAGGCGAGCTCTCGCACTTATCTATTGGTTATTGACAAAAGAGATCTTAAAGGTACGGAAGGAAATAAAATCAGATGACGAGTTTACCGCCGCATTAGAAGATTTTGAGGCTGAAATTTAGGATAGTTTTTTGGATTATATTATATATCAGAGTAAAAAGGAGATACTTTGAAAGTCAAAGTACGCGATAATATTTTACTAGTTGGCACTGCACATATTTCAAAGGAAAGTGCTGAAGAAGTAAAAGAGGCTATTGAAGAATATAAACCTGATATTGTAGCAGTTGAGCTTTGCAATAGACGATATGAAGCAATTACAAAAAAGGATAAATGGGAAAATACTCCAATCACCTCTCTTCTGAAATCAAACAATGCCTATCTAATGTTAGCACAAACATTTTTGTCATCAATTCAAAGGAAGCTGGGTAAGGAATATGGAGTTGAGCCAGGCTCTGAAATGATTGCAGCATTGGAAGAAGCAAAGAGACATGATATAGAAGTTGCCCTTGTCGACAGAGACATCTCCATTACATTAAAGAGAGCATGGAAAAAGATGGGTGTTAGAGAAAAGTTTAGAGTAACATGGGAGTTCATGAAGGCAATTTTAGGGTATGAAGAAGAAGAGCTAGAAGAGCTAGATTTGAAAGAACTCATGGATCAAGATGTAATCTCTGCTATGATGGAGGAATTTAGTGAAATTGCTCCTAGTGTTGCCACTGTTTTAGTTCATGAACGAGATGAATATATAGCGAAAAAAATCTTGGATGAAAGCAAGAAGGGTAAGGTTGTCGCTGTAGTAGGTGCAGGCCACCTTAAGGGCGTTAAGGAGTATTTGGAAAAGGGAAAACTAGATGTTGATTTAAAGAAGCTTGAATACGTTCCTAAAAAACGGTTTAGCATTTTGAAAACTGTTGGCTATGCCGTACCTGTTATTTTTGTCGCCATAATCGTTTATCTTTTTCTAATTGGTGGCTGGGGCCGAGCAGCAGATGCCTTGTTATGGTGGTTTTTAATTAATGGTAGCCTTTCAGCACTGGGAACGGCAATCGCTAGAGGGCATCCTTTCTCGATAGCAACTGCGTTTGTAGCTGCCCCCCTTACTTCGTTGAATCCAGCTATAGCTGCTGGATGGGTCGCTGGCTATGTAGAATTTAAAATAAGAAAACCCGTGGTAAAGGATTTCCAGAATCTAAGTAAAATAGAAGGTATGAAGGATTTCTTTGATAACAGGGTTATAAGGCTTCTTATGGTTGTAGCATTGGCAAATCTGGGCAGTATGATAGGTACATTTGTAGCTTTACCATATATTTTAAGCCTTGGATTTGGTGGATAAATATTGCCCCAAAATTCATAAATCGAAAGGTATATTGAGGAGACTATGCAGGAGAGAAAAAAGATCTATACCTCGTTTCATGATTTATCACCGAGAGAATACATGTACTTTCCTAAAGGTACCCTGGAGGGGGGAAAACCAGGGAAATTTAGTAGGACTGAAATAACCCATCTAATCATATCAATGGCGGTGTTAACAATAGTGTTTGCCATTATTTTTACGCAAAATAATTTATTTTGGGGAATTATCAACGGTAGATTTAACTTAGGTTATTTACCATATGGCATTGCATTGTCGTTTTTAGGCATTTTGACTGCATTTTTTTTCCATGAGATATCACATAAATTTATGGCGCAGAAATACGGTTTATGGGCTGAATACAGAATGTTTCCTCAAGGATTACGTTTAGCATTGATACTTGGGGTTTTTACCCCAATTATTTTTGCAGCCCCCGGGGCAGTAATGTTCAGAGGTGAGACAAGAAATTTTGAAATGGGGAGGATTGCTGCTACAGGCCCATCAGCAAATATAATGATTGCTGGTATTGCATATTTTTTATATCGTTTTGTTTTTTTTGAAACCAGCCTGGGTAAAATTTTTGGATTTGTCTGCTTGGTAAACGCCTTGTTAGCAACGTTTAATCTATTGCCATTTGGTCCCCTTGATGGGTTTAAAGTGATGCGCTGGAACGGGATTATATGGTCAATTTTGCTGGTGATTTCGATAATTTTGTTGGTATTTATTTATCAGGGAGGTATTCCAAGACCTCTGGATTTCTAGGCCTGGCGACATTTTTTTATCTTATATAATCAATTGCACAAAATGTGGAAACATATAAATCCTCAGTAATAGATGTTTAAATTGTATGAAAACACTGGGGGTTTATACCAAAGATTTTTCTCTTTACCATGACGTTATAAAGGTTTTAAAAAAACGTAAATTAGCCTATGTTTTACTTTCCTCACCGGTACGTATACCAAAAAGAATCGGTGTGATATTAACCTCCAAAAAGGAAAGCTTGGAGGTGAGATCTCGAAAAACTGTTGCTATAGAAGCTTGTGATTCCATTGACCATGCTGTAGATTTAGCATTGCAAAAGCTCACTGGGAAAGAAATGTATTCAAAGGTTTTTATAGGTATAGACCCTGGTGAGCGCCCAGGAATTGCTATAGTTGGTGATGAAATTTTGCTGCAAAAAATACAGGTTGATTCTCCTGAAAAGGTTGTGTATTCAGTAAAGCGTCTTTTAAAACTATATCCTTCCAAGGAGGCATATATACGTATAGGGCACGGGTCAATTATTATGCGAAATAGGATAATAAACTCCCTCATTCCATTAAAAATACCTATTGAAATTGTTGATGAAACAAGTACAACCCCTTCTCAGCAGATGGGGCGTTATCAAAGGGATAGAGAGGCGGCTGCTTCCATCGCTCTATTATCTGGGGGAAAGGTGCAAACGAATCTCCCTCTTGAACCTACTAGAGGAGCTATAAAAAATGTACAAAAACAGAGTAGACAGCTTACAGAAGGAAAATACACAATATCAGAAAAAAAAGCATTACAAGTTTTAAGAGGTAAAGTAAGTCTCATGGAAGCAATTGAAAACGAGAGATCCAAGGGTAAACCCAAATGTTTATGAGCCTCTTTCATATCCTCATTAGGTAAGAGTAATGGAAAAAAAATATGCTCTAATAAGCGTTTTTAACAAAGAAGGGATAGTTGATTTTGCAAAAGAGTTGTCTAAACTTGGTATAAGTATTATATCAACAGGTGGAACTGCACGGGATTTAAAAACTGCAGGGATAAAAATCAAAGAGATCTCAGAATTGACAGGGTTTCCTGAAATGCTTGATAACAGGGTAAAAACCCTTCATCCTATTGTCCATGCAGGAATACTTGCAAAAAGAGATGAACAACTCCACATGTATACGCTCAAAAAACATGGGATAAAAACAATAGACTTTGTTGTGTGTAACCTCTACCCCTTTGAAGAAACTATTCAAGCACCAAAGATAAGTATTGAGGAGGTTATAGAAAACATTGACATAGGCGGACCTACGCTTATAAGAGCTGCTGCGAAGAATCACAAAGATGTTATAGTTTTAACAAAACCACAGCAGTATAGTGAGATTCTAAAGGTTTTGAAGGCTCACAAAGAAATAAGTCTGGAACAGAGAAAAAGACTTGCTGTTGAGGCTTTTTCCCATACTGCCCAATACGATGCAATAATATCTCAGTATTTTAGAAATAAATGGACAGATGAGATTCTACCAGATAACTATAGTTTTACTATGCGTAAGATCCAGGATATGAGATATGGTGAAAACCCTCATCAAAAAGGTGCGTTTTACAAAGCAATTCCAACAGTAGGTGAACCTTGTATATCAAATGCTAAACAACAACAGGGTAAAAAGTTGTCTTTTAACAACGTTCTTGATGCTGACTGCGCTATAGAATGCATAAAAGAATTTTCTGATCTAACCTGTGTAATTGTAAAACATGCTACTCCTTGTGGAATAGCAAGCGCAGATAATTTGTTACAAGCTTGGAGAGATGCCTATGCAACCGATATATATTCTCCTTTTGGAGGTATTGTTTGTTTTAACCGAAAATTAAATGAGGATGTTGCCAAAGAACTCTTCAACTATTTTTTAGAGGTAACAATTGCACCAGAGTTTAGTGACAAAGCACTGTCAATATTTGGAAAAAAGAAAAACCTTAGACTGCTTGAGTTGAAAAATTTAGGTTCCGGGATTGATAGAAAAGGCATAGAAATCCGGAGTATGGTAGGAGGATTCCTTGCGCAAGAAAGAGATATATGGCTATCTGATAGAAAAAATTGGAAGATCGTTACAAAAAAGAAACCAACGCAAAAAGATTTAGAATCCATGTGGTTTGCGGTGAAGTGTATAAAACATGTGAAATCAAACGCTGTTCTCTTTGTAAAGGATAAACGTACAGTAGCTATAGGGGGTGGGCAAACCTCTCGTGTCGATGCAGCATGGATTGCAACGCATAAAGGCAAAGAGAACATCAAAGGATCTATTATGGCTAGTGATGCATTTTTCCCATTTAGAGATGCAGTTGATGTTGCAACAAAGGCTGGTGTAAAAGCCATTATACAACCAGGCGGCTCTATACGTGACAAAGAGGTTATTCAGGCAGCCGATGAACATGACATAGCCATGGTTTTTTCAGGGCAACGATACTTTAGACATTAGTTATCTAAACGTTCTTTAAAGAGGAGCACATATCTCATGGTATGCAGTTTTTCGTAAAAAACAGAGATGGCCCTGCAAGGATCGGAGAATTTATAGTAGAGGATAAAAAAATCGCTACTCCAAATATACTATTTGTAGATACATCCAGGATTAAAGCACCAAATTTTGCTGAAATTTTAATAATTAATGATAAGCGGAAAAGAAAAAAACCAACAATAAGAATTGGCAGAGGAGCGTTTTCATCTTCAGTTGACAAAGAAGAGAGTACTTTGTCTATTAATAACTATTTGATGTATCCAAAAGATGTACCAAAAGAGTTGCATCTAGGTTCAATGGGATATAATAAAAAAAAGTACGATTGCTATATTACACCTGCAAATAAAGAGGTTATAAACGATGTTTTAAAAGACAATGATGCTTTGTTATTTATCATTGCAAACGCACTTCAACTGTTCTCTCAACACTCGAAATTTGTAGAATTTATTATTGAGCTTAGGAAAAAAATAGGATACCAAAGAATGATATATGCCCCTTGTATAGGTAATCCCTCTAGTTTTGCCCTATTAGCATACATGGGAATAGATTTTTTTGATTCTACAGCTGCTGTTATAACTGCAAGAAATGAGATTTTAATCTTCCCAACTGGCCATTACAATAAAAACGAGCTGAATGAAATACCATGTAGTTGTCCATCCTGTAGCAAGATAGAAAGGAAGGCCGAGAAGATGGACTATATACAGATATTAAATCATAACTATTTTGCTATGTTGAATGAAATAAGACAAGTTAGAAACGCTATTTACCTTGGCAATCTACGTGATCTTGTCGAAACAAGAGTTAGAGCCAACCCCCGCCTAACATCTATCCTCAGAATCTTGGATTTTCAACATTATAATTTTTTGGAAAAAAGAACGCCGGTGGTACGTAAAAGTAAGCTGCTCGCAATATCAAAGGAATCTTTGTTTAGGCCTGAGATTAAGCGCTTTCAAGAACGTGTGATAAAAAGATATCGAAAACCAGGGACTGAAATATTGTTACTTCTCCCATGCTCAGCAAAAAAACCATATTCATTTTCAAAATCTCATAGACAATTTAGAGAATGCCTATTCAGTGTGAAAAACCCACATATTGTTCATGAATTAATAATAACCTCTCCATTAGGAATTGTTCCAAGAGAACTGGAATTAACATATCCTGCATCTGTATATGACATAGCAGTTACAGGTCATTGGGATGAAGATGAAAAAAATATGATAAGAGACCTATTGAAACAATATTTGGAGATTAATGTCTATGATAAAGTAATAGTGCATGTACCTTCAGATATTCAAGATTTTGTTACTGATTTACTAAAAAACTCAAAAACTACTTGCCTTGGGAAACCAACTTCAAAAGAATCATTAGATGAATTGTCAACTGTTTTAAAGAGAGCAGCAAGCAAATATGACATGGTAAAACCATCAAAAAGAGCACATGAAAATGTAAAGGCCCTCGCATACTATCAATTCGGCAAAAAAATAGCTGAAAAACTTCTAACAAATACCGTGATAAAAGGAAAATATCCCTACCAAAAAATTTTGGATAATAATAAACAAATAGGAATGATTACAATGGAGCGCGGGTTGATTTCGCTCACCATTGAAGGAGCAAAAAAAATTGCAAAATCCGGAGGATACTGGGTTGAAATATATGATGATTTTACATTGAAGGGTTCTGTATTTGCCCCCGGAATAAGAGATGCAGATGAATCAATTAGAATAGGTGATGAAGTAGTTGTGTTGAAAAACAATAAGACATGTGGCGTTGGTGTAGCTCAAATGAATGGAGATGAAATGAAAGAATCACATCGTGGAGAAGCAGTAAAAATCAGACATAGAATCTAGGATGCATTCATGGATTTTTTATTACCACAATAGGGGCAGGAATATATTTGCGTACTATGAAATAAATCAGTTCCTTCCGCCCAAATAGAGATAAACTCTCCACAGTTGTTACACGTAAACCTCGTTTTAACAGATTTCTCTCCAGGTATTTCTTCCGCTACTAACTGGGGATTGGGAGGTATCGTGCCAATATTTCCACAATCCGGACAGGTTAAGGTGAAAGTTTTTTTGTTGTCACGTTTTGATTTTTTTATAGCAAAAATTCCATCACAACTTGGACATTTAAAATGATGCAACTTACCCTCCAATGTTTTTTCAAATTCTTTAATAGCATGTTCTGCTGGTTTTTTCTTTGAACTTAAAAAAACTAGTACAACTACTACTATTATTAAAATACCGAAAATCGCAAAAACACTTTGAAGCCATTGAAATTCATAGACAATGCTCCACAAAGAAAAAAGGAATAGCACGCATGCTATCAGACCTATTACAAAAAATAAGAGTTTACTTTGAATTGCTGTCATGTTTTAGCCTCCTTACCGCATATATCGATAATGCAATTATCGAAATTAACAAAACTACCGATACAATTAGATAAACCCAGTTTTCTCTCAATCTATATACTACTCCGTGTAGTGAAGAGAGATGTTTAAGGGGATTATTACCACTATTGTATTCCTCTACGTTTGTAAAGCCATCTCCATCTTCATCTTTCTCTGCATCAGATTGATCATAGGGGTCAAAACCATAGCGTTCTTCCCACCAATCAGGCATACCATCGCAGTCGACATCATCAACATCTGTGGTTATCCAGAAACACTTGTTTTTTGTAAATCTTATATTCCTAGATGTGTCCTCTGAGGTAATATTGAAGATATATTTACCCAAAATTTTATAGCTTTGACTGTAGACATATTTTCCATATGTTACAGGTGTCATGCTTTTTGTTTCTGAATGATCATCTGGATAAGTTAACTTGACCTTGACTGATTTCACACCATTAAAATCTGTTGAAATACAGCTAATATTTACATAACCACCTTTCAACTGAACACATGGATGGACGCCAAAGTAATCTATGGAGGGTGGTGTTTCATCTCCAACTATTTCAAAAACACCAGAAACAGTAGATTTCATCTTATAAAATGAGTTATCTATAGCAATAACAGAAAAGTTATATTCTCCAATAAAAGACGTGTTATCAAACTCCAAAACATATCTATCGTCGCCTTCTGACATCATGTTTTCTATATACCGAGTATTTATTGGATTTGTAATTGTAATATTAACGGTTTTTATCCCTGACTTATCTGTTGCCTCAGCAGCTATACTTACAGGCCTTCCCATCTCTTGTACATCTGTCAATTCGGTAATTTTTATTACAGGTGCATTTTTCTCTCCTTCGGTTACTCTCAATCGCGCAGTTCGACTGTTGTTCAGTATAAATGAATCTCTATAGGTATTGTTGTAAAAAATCAAGATTCCTACAATCCATTCACCATGATAAGCAGGATATCCGTATAACGCAGGATTCCAGGTTAAGTTAACTTCTATACTTTCGTTCACATCTATACTAACTTTAACTGTATCTTTTATTTGATAATCATACCAATCCATAACAACCTGTGAAAGGTAAAGTCTGACTTTGTAGTTTTCTGCAGGTGCATTTCCAGTATTGTTCAGAACAGCAAGAATCTCACCACTGTCGCCTTCCTTCACATAACCCGACGGAACAATTATGTCAACAACACCCAAATCAGGTGTCCCAATAACCGATAGAGGGAGGATAATTTTGTTGTTTGAGGTGTTCCATTCGTCGGTTATGTCCCCACGATACACCTTAACTTCTAACCAATATTTTCCAATTTTTTCAGCCTTCCAGCTGAAATTTACAATATTTGCTTGGTCTTTTATCAATATCGTTAAATTTTTCTGGAAATTAATGATAAAGCCCCATGAATCAGTTATCTTTAAACTTACATTGACCTCTTCCATTGTTACGTTGTAACTTCGCAAATCTGCAGAAATAGTAACTATGTCTTTTTCACGAATCTTCGAGGGTTTGTAAATAACACTGATTACTGCTAAATCTGGTTTTCCCACATAAAAATTGTTTTCTGACATATTATTTATATATCCCGCTATATCAGAACTGTTAATTCGAATTGTCCAATTCCCTATGGGATTATCACTAGTGAAGTTAAAGTATCCAGACCAGTTTAAAAAGCTTCCATCTTTAGATTTCAGGACAACAGTATATTCATTAGGTGTATTTTTCTTCTTTAAAAATGCAATAACGCTATCTGCTTTAGCTTGGGTAACTACTACGATGTTCAAGGTTTCCTCAACAAGAGAATAACCTTCGTTTGGCGGCTCTTTAATTTCATCCCACCATCCTTCTACTAGGGGATCATAGATTATTGTAAAATCCGATGCAGTCATATTCTCTGTTTCACCTAGTGAACTCCGTACTCCTTTGTTTTCCTTAACATCAAAATAAATGTAATAATATTTTGACACCGATTCTCCTTGAGGTGGTGTTACCTCCCATGTCAAAATTCCATTTGCATTAATTTTATTGTCAAAACTACTACTCTCTGTAAAGTTGTAGTTTACATTGTCGTCAAGAATCTCGCCATTTGTTGCATATTCAATTATTCTAATTGTATCGTTTTCGAATGTTCTTGAAAAAACGTCTAAACTTCCCAAGAGTTCATTGAAGTTAAACTCCTCTGAAAAGTTTCCACTACCATGTAAGCCTATTAATTTTCTGTAATGCCAGTTTTCATTCCACCATTCAAGCTTATAAGTATATACATTTCGGGTTTTAACCTCTTGATCATGGACATCACTTCCATGCTTAACTGTTAAGAGAAGTGAATGATTTCCAAAATCTAATGGAGTCCATTCAAAGGAAAAGTTATGTATTTCACCTCTCGATAAACCATCTGATTTTTCCTTAATTTTTGTGAATCCTTCTTCTTCAATATTTAACTCCGCTGAGATGGTATCAGAAGTATTGCTGCCAACATTTTTTACACTAACATCGATCTCAACAAGTTTTCCCATTTTTACATTTTCAGGTACGAGGAATTGGGTGATCTTTAGAACGGGGGGGCCCTCAGAAACCTCAATATATTTTACTTTTTGATTGTTTGATTCATTTGACCCCTCATCTATTAGATCATTATAATCGACGAACACGCAAAGCGAATGGCTACCAATTTCTGCAAACCAATATAGATTAAAATATCTAGCGGTACCACTCGAAAAACCATCATATGTCACATTGGTTGAAACAGGATCATCCTCATTATCAATAAATAATCCCACCTCAACCGGCATTCCTATAGGTACATCTCCACCGCCAATATTTTTTATTGTTACATTAACTATTACGTTGTCTCCTTCTAATGCCACATCAGGTACTGATATGCTATCTACCATAAGATCAGATAATTCACCGTAGGAAATTGCTGTAAAATTGATAACGCTGATAAAAATTACAAAGATTGTTGATAAAATATAAAATTTTTTAATCCTGCCTTTGGCTCCATATAATTTACGTTTTCTCCACCTCATCATGGCTCCCCCTCATTTTACACTCCTCAATTCAAAAATTACATTTATTATGTCGTATTTCTATTTTTCTATCTATTTATTTATCTATTATTTAAAATAATTGTATAAATCAAGCATATATAAGCCTGACTTTTGTACGAATTAGTTGAATTAAAAAGGCTAAGGGTCAAAAGGTATGAGACCCGTGACCTTAAAATCGAATATCCTCTCAAAAGTTGGTAGCGAAAATATCTTCTTTGAAAAAGGATAACGATCTACCAATTTTTTAACGAGTTGAACAGTATCGGCCTTTGATAATTTTCTTTCTCTTGGGATACTTACTTCAAGAATATCAGACCATTCGCTCTGAGTTCCACCAATATCTTTTGCCTTAATTCTTATCTCATATGTCCCTTTTTCTTTCCAAATATGACTGGCTTCCACATCTTCACCTGACTCATATGGCCCTATCCAACCACTAAAGGTACCATCACCCCAATCAAAAAGAAGTGAAACTTTATCTCCGTCGAGGTCGGTTGTGGTACTTGAATGGACATATTCTGTTTTTGCTTTTCCCGATGCTGGTCCGGAGGGGACATCAGGTTTATTCGGTGGTGTACTTGCACCTCCTCCTGGTTCTACTTCAGGAAGAATGATACAAGATAGATGAATACCGTCAAGATAAAGAGTGTTTTGAGCGACATTATATGTAGTATTCCCGTAGATGCCATCAGCAGTATTAGGGTTGTTTAAAAACCTTGGATAGTT
>CP070798.1:514897-538799 GCA_020343515.1 Thermoplasmatales archaeon
GATAAAGAAACGCTATATATCAATGCATCTGCCCCGTTTATGGTTTTAATTGGTTATTAGATAAGTGTCTCATAGTTTTCATTTAATAATCAGGGATTAAATGAAAAAATCCCGTTGAAATTATTTAATTGTGCATTTTTGATGTATTTAACCTGCTCTTTAGAGGAAGACAAAAAAATAAAACTAGCTTTAGCCGATAATTTTATTTGCTATGTTTGTCTCTTAGTAGGCATTTTGGTATAAACCTCAAAATATCTTTGGTATTCTTTGCTCTGGTAAATAATATCTTTTTCAGCAGGTGTGGGTATTCTTAAGTACGAATTGAGAATCAATTTTTTGTTTCATGCGGGATGTATATCTGCTGCATATCCTATCAAGAAGAATTCCGTCCAATCAGGTCCATGCGGAGCTTGATAATATTTTATTTTTCCTACTCCACTAAAATTTTTTATTACAAAATATTCTGGAAGTGACCATTTTAGTTTTATTTTATTGTTAAGTGTATCTTTTATTAATAAAAAATATGGTATCAATGTCCCAGAATATTTATTCTTAATAGAGATATTACCATTAATAACTCCTTTTAGATCATATTTTCCATCTATTGATAGATAATCAATATAACCAAACCCAAAAAATATTATATTGTTATTTTGTAGAGATTCGGTTTGCATTTCATATTTGCATTCAGAAACTTTTAAAGATGATACTTGTGTGCCTGATATAATTATTATTGTCCCAAGAATTAGGGCAGTTGCTTCTAAAATTATTTTTTTATTTTTCATTTTTTAATCACCATCTTAATTTAATGTATCAAAAATTATTTATACTAAACAGTAACATTTATGTATTTTTGAGTCATTAATGCTCTATATGAGTCAAAACAATTTTTCAATTTCAAAAGAAGTAATAGTATATATTAAAAGAAAACCCTATGTTCGAGAAGCACTCGAACAAGAAATAGTAAATTATAGTGCTCTAGCTAGAAAAATATCAAAAGATCTAGACAATATTAGTTTTGAAGGAGTAAAATCTTCACTCATTCGTATCTCAAATAAAATTAAAAAAGATAAAAAACAAAGAGAAAAAAAAGTAACTAACCTTCTAAAAAAAGCAGATTTTTCTATAAATAATAAAATTGCTACAATTCATCATATTTCTCCTTTAAATATCGAGTCAATTGCATTTTCGAAAACACCAAGTGGATACATGTATTTTGTAAAAGACAATATTGCAGAAAAATCAACTTTTAAAAAGATAGATTATGGTTTTGCAATTATACATATCAAAAATCCAAAAGAAGTTGAAGAAACACCAGGTGTAACAGCATTCCTTTTGTCAACTCTAGCATCTGAAAATATCAACATTTATCACATGGTGGATTGTAGAGAAGATACTTTTCTTGTAATAAAAGAATTTGAAGCACCACTTGCATTTAAAGCATTAGCTGAAAGTTTAAAAATTTCATAATATCAATCATTTATTCATCGTGTATAACAACATTTGAGAATTTTTTATAGATTACTGTGAAATATATTGAAGATATTTTTATTGAAGGAATAATGAACAAAATTTGTATTATTTCTTCAATTTGAGATATTCTTTATCAAAACAAAGAATATCTATTGGCATCTTTGAAAAAAGGTATATCTGACCACAACCTAGAATATCTTTGGTATTTTAGACTAATTATTATGCGAGATCTTATTCCTACTAGCAATCCAAAAACAATTATAGTAATTTTGTATTTACTGGAAAAAGAAAATCAACGGCATTAGTAAAGCAAATATAAAACTATCCTACCTACTAACTTTATTTGCTAAGACTAGTTTTGATGCCGCCGTTTCTAATGGGCTTGTAGATCAGCTCGGAAGATCGCCTCCTTGGCATGGAGGAGGCCTCGGGTTCAAATCCCGACAAGTCCATTTTTTAAAATAAAAATTTAAAAATATATATTTTATATTCAAAAAATATAAATATGAGAAATCTACATTTACTGTTGCCAATATAAATAGTTGTTGGTCCTATGATTCGTACAAAAGTGATAAATGATTCTACTGAATTGGTCTCAATAATGAGGGCGTTTGATTCCCCCGTTAAAAAAGAAGTTTTTAATGAAATTTCAAAGGATTGGACACCAACAAGTTCAATAATGGATAGATTTGGTGAAAAAGGTCTAGAAGCTCTAGAGTTCTTTGACCATATGAAACTCGCAGAAACCAAGTGGACTACACCAGATGAAGGTATAAATGGAAAGCCTCAAAAAATGTACCGTTCCTTTTACTCATTATTTAATATAAACATTTCTTGTCCTGTTAATGAAATAAGTGA
The DNA here is from genome assembly GCA_020343515.1 of Thermoplasmatales archaeon. Lineage (GTDB taxonomy): Archaea > Thermoplasmatota > E2 > DHVEG-1 > DHVEG-1 > JAGLML01. The sequence continues at coordinate 517,229 of CP070798.1, forward strand.
AATTTTTACTGTTTCTGCATTAGATGATAATAATTTTAAAAAATTAGAAGACGAAATTTTCCAGTTTATTGGAGAAAACGGTACCTTTGGAAATAAAGTGTCTGAAAATTTCCAGATATCCAACACCGCTTTAAAAGCATTGGTAAAGCGTTCAAATAGATTTCAATATACTGGTCTAAAGATTACTAGAAAATAAGATAATTTTTTTACAATTGTTTTTAAGGAAACTTTATATTCCATCTTCAATGGACTACACAGTGATACTTCAAGCTCTTTGGCTTATACTTCCAGCTTATGTTGCGAATGCGAGTGCCATGTTGGTTGGGGGAGGAACGTCTGTTGATTTTGGTAAAACTTGGAGAGATGGAAGAAGAATCCTAGGAGATGGTAAAACATGGCGTGGGTTATTTGTTGGCGGCTTTATTGGAATGACTGCTGGTTTTGGTTTAGCTGTAGCCGCCAGGTATATTGCGATGAGTGATTTTGCTTTTTTAAATCTAAGTGATTTCGAAGGATTTCCTCTAATGATCCCGATAATTTTTTCGCTTTGTTTTGGTGCATTAATTGGTGATGTGGTTGAAAGTTTTTTTAAAAGAAGAATAGGGAAAAACCGTGGTGAAGACTGGTTTTTCTTTGATCAGATCGACTTTATTGCTGGTGCATTGTTTTTCAGTTTCTTAACTAGTTTGATATTACAGGCATCTGGGGCTATGTCTGGTAACTGGTTTTTAGAGAGCTTTTTTCCATGGCATATATTGGTTCTAATTATCATAACACCATTTGTTCATCTTATCTCCAATTTTTTGCATAAAAAAATGCATTCCAACAATGAGAAGAGATAAGCTTTTTAGACCATTGGTGATTTTATATTTTGTTTACCGGGGATTCTATGGTTAAAAAATCAAAAAGTACTATCAAGGAATTTGATACAAAATCTATGAATGAAGATTTGAAACAATGGTTAACTGAAAAAGATAAAGAAATTATATCTAAAAAAATTACAACCCAAAAAAAGATTAAAAAACCCCATGGATTGTGTCAAATTTGTGGAGTAAACACTGCAAGCGAAGCTTGTATAAAATGTGGTAAATCGGTGTGTAACTCTTGCTATTTTCATCTTATAGGTCTCTGTGAAAAATGCTTAACAAAAGAGACTGCAGAAAAGTGGAAGAATAAAAGACCGGATTGGGAAAAAGTTCTCGGTGTTGAGTGGGTAGATTAGTTATTCTTTTCTCTTTTTATTCTTTCTCCTTCTAGGTATAAGGAGAGCATAGCTCTTACTGTTCTCCATGACGATGGATAGATTGGTACACCTGCTACTTTGAGGTCCAAGACAAGGTCTTCGAATTCTTTTCCTCCAACCCAGAAACCTAGTATTGGTTTTTTGTATTCCTCATGCAGTTTTCTTTCCCGAACCATTTTTAGTATGGCCCCAGTGTATTCCCTTGGGCGGGCATACCCCCCATGTACTGATGCAACAATAATACCGTCAATATTTGGGTCTTCCAATAGTGCCCGTGTACATACTTCGTATCTGTAGAATCCGGCATCCGCTGATAGATCTACGGGGTTGTTTGGTTTGATAAGATCTGGCAATATTTTATCGATTTTTTTGTATGTTTTTTCAGAAAGCTTTGGTATACTGAGACCATTCGCCTCACATGCATCTGTGAGAAGTATACCAAGTCCGCCCCCATTTGTGATTATTCCAACCCTGTTTCCTTGTGCTGGCGGCTGTCCTGCTAGTGCTCGTGCCATGTCAAAGAGCTCAACAACGTCTCGGCAGCGTATTCCACCTGCTTGTTTGATTGCAGCTTCGTAGATTTCATCGCTTCCTGCCATACTGCCTGTGTGTGATGCAGTTGCCCTGGCTCCGGCTTTGCTTCTCCCTGCTTTTACTACAAGGACTGGTTTGTCGCAGGCTTTTATACTATTCATGAAGCCTCGTCCATTTTTAATTCCCTCGATGTACAACCCTATCACCTTTGTCTCGGGATCCTGGCTGAAATAGTCAATAAGGTCATCATCGTCGATATCCATTTTGTTTCCAACTCCTATAATCTTTGATAATCCTACAAATTCATTATTGGCCAGGTAGATCATGCCCATTCCAAGGGCTCCACTTTGACTGATCAGTGCAAGATTCCCTTTCCTGGGCATTCCAAATGCAAAGGATGCATCAAGATTTACTGACGCGTTTTTATATCCCATTGTATTTGGACCGAGCATACGCATTTTAGAACCTTTAGCACGTTTTTTTATTTCATTTTCTAATTCGTAATTGCCTACTTCACTGAACCCCGAGGAAATAATGATTACACCATGCACATTCTTTTGTACACAATCACTTATAATCTCAGGGACTATCTTTGCAGGTACTGCAATTAGAGCAAGATCGATTTCACCAGGAACATCTGTTATTTTTTTGTAGCACTTAAGACCCATTATATATTTTTCACGGGGGTTAATAGGATGGACCTTACATTCATAGTCAGAAACAAGGATATTTTTTAAGGCGGCATTCCCTATCTTTGTAATGTTGTTCGAGGCTCCAATAACTGCTATAGTTTTTGGTTTGAAAAATGTCTTAAGTTCTTGCTTCATCTATCATCCTCATCTTCAAATTTTTTTGACAAATATTCCAGACAATGTATTTAGTTACTTAAACGTAATGCACCTGTCTATATATCTCTAAAAGTATATCTTTATATCTTTATATATATCTCTTCATGATTTTTATAACTTCTTTGCTGTTTTTTGCCTCTCTATATTCCTTTAATGGTTGATTATTGAGGTCTAAAAAATGAGGTGCCCATTTGTAAATATTTAAAATATCTTTAGCATGCTCTATTTCTCCCAGTATATAAAGTGCTGCTGCATATGCTTCGAGTGTTGTCAACCTAAATGGTTTGCCGTAGTTTACGGGATTCGCTGCAAGCAAGAACGGTAATGCCCTAGAAGTGTTTTTCTGACTCAAGTATTCAAATGATTTTTCTGCATTTTTCCATGAGCAGTCAACAGCAACTATGCCATTTTGTCTTGCATTTTCAAGGTCTTCTCTCGAAAGGCTTTTCTCAGCAAATGGATTTAACAGAATTGCATGTCTTGGTACTTTTCTTATATTTTTCTCAAGTTTTACAAAACCAAACTTATGTAGCTTTTTTGCACTACATTTCCTTGGATCGTCTTCATCTGTATGATACACAATTAGCTTGATTTTTCTTTTCATCTTTCACCTATTTGAATGTCAAAAACAAAGTGGCTGACACCTGGAGCATATGACTTTATATGCCTATATTTCAAAAGCCTCGCTTTTGTATCATATTTTTCAGATGTTTCTTGAATAATTTTAATAGGTTTATCTGGAATCAATTCGTTTGGAAACACATCGTGATAATGAATAATTCCAGTATGGTTTTTAAGACAGTTTATAGCAGTTGGTAAAAATCTATATGTATCGTTGATGTACCCCATGATGACTCTATCTGCAATATTCTTTGGTGCTTTTGTTCTATTATCTCCAAACAATGGTTTCACTATAGAGGTTACATGATTTAAAACAATGTTTTTACATAAATACTCATAGGCAATGGAACTGATTTCACAGGCAAAAATCTTATTTGGTTTACTGTAAACTGCCATTGGTATGGTAAAATATCCAATGCCAGCAAAAAGATCAACTATGTTTTCCTTCTTACCAGAAATATTTGCCATACGTATCCTTTCATCCATATTTCCAGATGAAAACATGATTTTCTTCGGATCTAACTTGTATCTAATGCCGTTTTCAATATGAACCGTCTCGGTATTTTTAGAACCATATACTATCTCAACTCCAGGTTTTCGGATTTTTCCTGAAATACCACCAAAATCGTTGAGAACTGTTTTACAACGAAGAATTTCACCATATTTTTTACATATTTTTTCTTGATATTTTTTAAGATTTTCATTTAATTTGATTATTAATACATCTCCAATTTTCTCCCATTTCTCTGGAAGATAACCAACTAGCTCTGAAGGAATTTCTTTTGAAAGATATTTTTTTATTTGTCTTAAAGGAGTCTCAAACATGATTGCAAGGTTAAATAGTTTCAAACTATAAAATTTCACTCCTGCATTTTTTCATCCAACAACTCTATTTACCAGAATCCTATTTTCCTATTAAATGGATTTATTTCCCTATGCCTTCCGTAAAAACCAGAGAAACATAATGCAAGATATACGAAATGCGCTTGAATCAAGAAATCATTTTGTCTTCGAATCGGGAACCGGCTCTGGAAAAACTATTTGCGTGCTTTCTTCAACTCTACAATTTGCCTTGGAAAACGATAAAAAGATTGTTTATACAACTCGTACAAATGCTCAGCAACGACAAGTTATACTAGAGTTACGCGAAATTCGAAATAAGATAAAAGACAAAAGAATTTTTGGAGTGGGGATGCAGGGCCGAGCCAATATGTGCATTTTTGCTAGAAATGATCCAGAAATTGGCAGCGGCAGTTCTGAGGAACTTTCAAAATTTTGTTCAAATCAAAAGAAAATGGTTTTGTCTAATAAAAAAGGCGAAGGATGTAAATTTTACAGGAACTTTATAGGAGATAAACAGAAGGTTGAAAAAATCCTTGAATGGACAAAGGATAAACTGCCAACTGCGGAGGAATTTATAGACTATTGTGAGAAAAGTGCTGTATGTCCTTATGAAATGAATAAATTACTCATAAAAGAGGCCCAAGTAGTCGTTGTCCCCTACATCTATGTTTTCGATAAATCTATTCGTATTATGCTTTTTGATTGGCTATCGATATCTGATGATGATATAATTTTAGTAGTTGATGAGGCGCATAATCTCCCAGATTATCTTAGAGAGTTATTTTCTGCGCAACTTAGCGTAAGGATGCTTAATAGTTGTATTTTTGAGGCTGAAAATGTCAGTGCCCCATCTATAGCCGATGGAAAAATCTCTGTTTCAGAATTTTGTAAAATGCTACTAGAAATTGTTAATGGTCTCAGAGATACTTATGTTTACAATATTTTAGAGAATGGCATACGAAAAAGCACTCATGTTAAGAATGATGCATTTATCCCATCTCATGAATTAGAAATCGAGATTTTATCTCGTTTGAAAATCACTAGTAAAACACTTGGTGACGTGGTTAGCGATTTAATTGCATATGGTGAAAAAATCCAGGATTATCGACAAAAAGAGGGTAAACTCCCTCGTTCTTATATCCATAAACTTGGCATCTTTCTAGAATTTTGGATGACAATTGAGATGAATCAATATATCAAATTGGTCGTCGATGCAGCCGGTGGTAAAAATCCACGCGTTGAGGCATACTGCTTGGATCCATCCCTTGGAACCGATATCATACACAGGTTTCATTCCTCTATTCATATGTCAGGCACATTAAAACCACTTGAAGAATATCGTGATTCATTAGGTCTTTCGAAAGACACAAAACTAGTTTTTTATCCCTCTCCTTTCTCCTTGGAAAATCGAAGAATATTTTTTACCCGCGATGTTACAACAAGATACGATGATATTGCAAGAGATAAAAGCATTATTTCAAGATTATGGCAACATATTACCCGCATTTGTAACACCTTTCCAAAGAATACCATGGTGTTTTTCCCTAGTTTTAACATCCTTTCTATGTTTCGAAAAAAGGGTTATTTCAACGACATTGAGCGTTGCTTATATGTTGAAGAACAGGCCATGTCTCAATCAGATCTAATGGATTTAGTAACGGATTTCAAGAGATGTGGAATTGAAAATGGTAACAGCGCAGCCCTCTTTTCTGTCGTGGGTGGTAGAATCAGCGAAGGGATGGATTTTCCGGCTGAACAACTTGAGATAGCTGTGATGGTAGGGATTCCATATCCAAAACCCACGGCTAGGCAGCGAGGTTTGAAAAGATACTATGATCTAAAGTTCGGAAAAGGCTGGGAGTATACTGTAAATGCACCAGCTGCTAGAAAATTAATGCAGTCAATTGGGAGGCTTATCCGCGACGAGGATGATCGTGGAGTTGCTGTTGTTTTGGATAAAAGAGCCCCGCGTTTTAAACAGTACATTAAAGATATGAGAGAATCAAAAAATCTTTTAGCCGACATTAACAACTTTTTGGACAAATAAGTTTTCGCCATAAGCTATTATGCAATAAGAGAGTTGGAACCCCGTAATTTCACGGGGAAAAATTTTCTAAAAATATGTAATGAATTTTGAATATGATTTGGTGAAACTTCTCCTCCTTCTTTTTCCTAAATTAGTAACTTTATCACTAAAAAATCAAAATTATCCCAGATAGCTACTGACTTACATTCAATTATTCACAACCTTCCAACATTAACAAATATTATATATTAGCTCCATATTAATATAGTATCTGATACTGGGGCAGAAAATTATGAGAAAGAATTTTGTTTTAAAGATAAAAGGAATAAAGGTTATTTTAACAGCAATTACACTCATTTTAGCGGCAAGCACGGTGGTTTCTCTGCAAAATGTAAAAGACATATCTCTAAATAGGTCATTAGATGGTAAGTCTGGTGAACCTATTTGGATATATGACTCAGATTTATATATAAAACATGTTGAAACCGCTGATCTTAATGGTGATGGGGTAATGGATGTGATAGCTGCAGAGTATGATAGTACCTATTACGATACGCCATCTAAAGTATATGGTATTAATGGGTCAGATGGGGATACGATTTGGAGTTATTCCCTTAATGATGGTGTACGATGTATGACAATTGGGGACATCAATAACGACGGTGTTATGGATGTCATAGCTGGTGCCTCTAAGGGATCATCTACACCCGATGGAAGGGTTCATGCTATTAATGGTACTGATGGAAGTAAGATTTGGACATTTACCCCAGGTGCTTCAGGTTATACAAATGGTGATGTTGCTGTTGGAAATTTCGATGGAGACGAATATCCAGATGTAGCAGTAGCATGTTGGGATGATTATGTTTATGCAATAAATGGCTCAAATGGTAACCAGTTGTGGAGTACTTATATAGGTAGCATGTTCGTGTATGCCGTTGATACTGGGGATGTAAATGGAGATGATATTGATGATGTTGCATATGGTCATGCATACCTATCTGGATGGGATAACTATTTTGGTGTTTTAGATGGAACCGATGGCAGTGTGATATGGAATATGACAGTTAGTTATCCAATCGTGGAGGGTGGTGTGTTGATGGATGATATAGATGATGATGGAGAACTGGAGGCAGTATTTGGTAATCGCACCGGACATATTTTTGTACGTAATGCTAGCAACGGTAATCTAGAATGGGAGTATGATACTGGACCGGTAGGAAGTCCAACGAATTTTGATATGTACTTGTTTTCATATGATATAGATAATGATAGCGATCTTGATTTGATTGTGGGTAATGATTATGGTAGCTATTACATCTACGCTTTTGATGGGGACAGCAATACTACTATGTGGATATCCGAAAAATTAAATGGATATCCTGAGGATATAGCTTTTGGGGACGTAATCGGCGACGGTAACCTGAACATAATTGCCGCTACCTATGATAGAGTACAGATATTGGAGGCAAGTAACGGAACTAAAACGTGGTATTATTCTGTAGCTGGGACCATAGCAAGTGTGGGCTGTGCAGATTTTGATGGCGATGGCATAATGGATACTCTAGCTGGTGGTGGAGCTGAGTCTAGTGGCTCTCCTCCAAATCCTGCAAAATCGGTATGGGCACTGAAAACAGTGGAGTCTCCTCTCCTATGGGAGTTTGATTTTGGTGAATATGGTAACGCTTTAGCAATTGATGATCTAAATGGAGATCAATATATGGATGTTGTCGCCGTTTGTTCACTCGATGACAAAGCATGGGCTATCAATGGTGAGGATGGTGCCGAATTATGGAATTGGACTGGAACAGAAAATTTGTATACTGTGACCACCGGTGATTTTGATAACAACGGACAGATTGATGTGGCAGTTGCTGGAGATGATGACAGAGTAACTGCGTTATATGGGAATAACGGCAGTGTTATGTGGCAGTTTACAACTCCGGGAGATCAGATTTATCGAAAGTGTTTAAAAGCATCTGATTTGAATGGTGATGGACATTGCGATGTCATTGCTGGAAGTGATGATGACTATGTATATGCCATAGATGGTTCAGATGGAACTGAGTTATGGTCGAGCAGTTTTGGAGGAGAGGTCCAGGAAATAGAACTTGCACAGATGGATGGAACTGGTTCATTAGATGTAGTAGCTGCAATAGGTTGGTCTGGAAATAAGATGGTTGTCATCAATGGGTCTAATGGTAACACACTCTGGGAATATAGCGAGAATACCAATTATACACGACATGTTGAGGTGTTCGATGTTAACGATGATGATGTTTCCGATGTTGCCATAGGCGTTCCAAAGATGGGAGCCACACCGGGTAGACTCATCATGGTAGATGGTGATTCCCATGACGACTTATGGACAGTTACTCCCTTCCGACCTTGTTCAGACTATTGTCTTGCTCATGGAGACATAAACAACGATGGAGTACCTGATCTTATAGCCGCTGGCAATATCGATGATAAAAAAGTACATGCGTTTAATGGTACAAATGGAAATGAAATATGGACTTATGAAACTGGTGGAGATATAAATTCTGTTGCGGTTGAAGACGTTGATTTCGATAATCAACTTGATGTTATAGCAGGATCAGATGATCAAAATGTATATGTGATTAGCGGTAACAATGGGAGTTGTTTCTGGAATTATAGCACTGCTGATGATGTTATGCATATCCAACTGGGTGACATTAGTGGAGACGGCATGCCAAATATAGCCTGTGTAACCTTTGGCTCTGATGGAGTAGTATATGCTTTTAAGTCATTCTCCCCTGCCCCTAATCTTCCACCATACACACCAAGTAATCCGTCGCCACCAGATGGTGCAATGCACGTGGACCCTGATGCTGATCTTTCGTGGACAGGAGGAGATCCCAATCCTGGGGATACGGTGACATATGATGTGTACTTTGGAACAAGTAGTCCGCTGCCAAAGATTATAAATAATCAAACCGGCACTTCTTATGATCCTGGAACAATGAATTATAATACTAAGTATTATTGGAAAATTGTCGCTTGGGACAACCATAATGCTTCTGCGGAAACCCCCGTATGGAATTTCACAACAGAAGGACCTAATAATCCACCAAATATCCCTAGTGACCCTGATCCAGAAGATGGTGAAACGGATGTAGATGTTGATGCCAATCTTTCGTGGACAGGAGGAGACCCAGATCCTGGGGATACGGTAAAGTATGATGTCTACTTCGGAACAACAAGCCCACCACCTAAGGTTGTTAGTAATCAATCTGGAACAACATATGATCCTGGAACAATGAATTTCGATACAACTTATTATTGGAAAATTGTAGCTTGGGATAACCATGGTACTTTTGCTACAAGTCAGCTTTGGAGCTTTACAACCAGAGATAATAACCCACCAAATACCCCTAGTGATCCTGACCCCGCTGATGGAGCAACCGATGTCGATATAAACGCTGATCTCGGCTGGAACTGTAGCGACCCGGATGGCGATGATCTCACCTATGACGTGTATTTTGAGGCAAATGATCCGACGCCTGATGAACTGGTTTCCAATAACCAATCAGAAAAATGGTACGACCCTGGGAAGATGGATTATAATACCCATTATTATTGGCAGATTGTCGCTTGGGATAATTATGGTGAATCTGCATCTGGACCAGTATGGGATTTCATAACTGGTTCAGAACCGAATGATCCACCCTATCCACCAAGCGATCCCGATCCAGAAAACGATTCAACCAATATTGATATAGACACTAATCTATCATGGACTGGTGGCGACCCTGATCCTGAAGATACCGTCGTCTATGACGTCTATCTCGAGGAAAACGACCAAACGCCTGACGATCTGGTTGCTGATGACATCTCTGAGACTACGTTTGACCCAGGAACCCTGAAGTATGAAACCACGTATTACTGGCGAGTCATCACCAAGGACAACCATGGTGCAAGCACACCCGGGCCTATTTGGCATTTCATAACAAAAGAGGCACCTGAGCCTAATCTAAAGTGTGATGGTAGCCTGAGTTGGCCTAAGGTGAAACCAGGTGACACAGTCTATGGGAGTTTCACTGTCTCAAACATCGGTGAAACTTTATCATTGCTCGACTGGGAAGTCGCCGAGTGGCCATTGTGGGGTAGTAATTGGGTGTTTACTCCAATGAGTGGCGACGACCTTAAACCCAGTGACGAACCAGTTATTGTTAATGTTTCTGTTGTGGCACCAGATGAAAAGAACTCAGAGTTTACTGGAGAACTAAGGATTGTCAACAAAGAGAACAGCAGCGACAATTGTACTATACCCGTATATCTTAAAACGCCGATGAACCAGAAATCAATATATTCAAAAGTTTTTCAATTCCTGCAGAAGATTATACAGCGGTTTCCTTTGCTCAAACAAATACTATCTCTACTTCCATTTTTATTAACTCTCTAAGAAACAAAAACAACTCTTCCTTCTTTTTCCTAATTAGTAACTTTATCACTAAAAAATCGAGTTTTGATTATCAACTTTAAATGGACGGCCTTCCTTGATTACTGAAACCATTATTTGGTTCGTAGGGATTAAATGCAGGGTCTCCATATAAAACTCGAACATAGTAATTAGGTGGTTCTTTGTCCACCCTTTTTTCGCCTCTCAACGCTTCCCCGATGCTAAAATCGTCTACGATTAAATGATTTTCAAGTATACTGAGACCTGCTTCTGAGCCAGTGCTTCGAGTTGCTCCGACAAAGCTGTTACATCCAGCATGAAGCATTGTAAGCCCTATGTTCATATTGGGAGGTATTCCATCAATGCGCCCCATGAGACAGGCAGACGTGAGAAATACACTTGGTTTTGGATATATCCAGTTTTTTGCATGTGCAACATCGATTGCTTTACTATAAAAATCAAGACCATACCACGAGGGCGGAAACCAGAACCAATCTCCATGACCAAGATATTCAATATAATTTGAACCGGTATAGGCTTTTAATAACTGGGTTAATATTCGACCGTTTCTAAAATCTCCAAAGATTCGAGGATGAAAACCATATTTTCTTATCTCGAGTGCGTATGGGATTTGATGGAAGATTCCCCCTGTTTCCCCAAATCCTTCCCCAAAGATAAAACTAAATCTATTGTGCCAATCTTTTTCTTTGGTTGGCTGGTCACATATTTCTTGGTAGAATAATGTTCTTGCGATCAACAATGAGACATCTTGTATGTTGTAACCAACGATACGACCAACAGATAAACTCCAATTTAATGAATATGGATTATCAGATGGAAGACCTTTTTCATGAAGGTCTTGTTGAGATGGAGAATAATAGTACATCGGAACCATGTTTGTTCCAGCGAGGATTGCAAGCCAAGCTTGACCGTTAAGGTAGTCATCGAGCATTTCAAAATTGCCGATATGGTCAAGGGTATCATTTAGCTGCTCTATCACATATCTTACTTTCTCGTTTGTAAAATTATGGAGTTTTTCATCGTACCAAGGTCCTGTACAGGATCCCTGAGCAGCGTCTGCATAACTATCATTCGTCAGTTCAAAATTTGAATCAGCGATTATAATCCCTCCATGAGCAGCAGTAAGATATGGGGCAGTTATAGAAAGCATTGGAATAAGTGGTAAATGAGGTTTTTCTAGCTCACAAATTTTAATAGAAATTTCAAAATCGGTATCCACGAGTGAAATCCCGCGTTGGCTGAAATATCCACCTTTTATACCATTATATATGCTGACAACGAGTCTGTAATTTCCAGATGCATTACACGTTAATGTTTCTAGATATACAATTCCAACATCTAAGGCAAGGCTTGAAGAATAGGCTACGACGTTACCGAAAGGATCATAGAGAGACAGGAAAATAATTGGGACAATAGGACTATTTGAATAAAACCTCCCTGTGATGTTACCATAAATCTGAATTCTGTTAATTCCATTTGGAACGGCTACATTAAATTGTTTATTATCTCTTCCTTTAACATCAAATTCTTCTCCAAGAAACGTAATTTTTATGTTTGAAATATGATCGCCAAAGGTTGTTTGATTAGTATCAATAATATATGCAGGGGTAACATCTGAAGGATTAGTTAAAGTGATATAATTAATCCCTTCAAATTTGTCTTTTATTACAGTCAACAACATGTCCTGTGTTTCATCAACTGTCTCCAGTTTTGTAATATTTATACTGGGTAGATTTATTTGAACATTTCCAATCACTAACACGTTGGTAACGTTAAGTATATTACAAAGTTCTTCTAGCTCCTCGGAATTGTTATCGTAGATAAGAATTGGAATATCGAGATAGCTTGCTAATGGACTGGCTATTAGGCTGAGTTGATATTCATCTATATTATTTGGGATAATTATAATGGTGGAAGCACTGGAAAATACATGTTTAGCAGCTTCTATAGCAACCTCTGGTGGCAAACCTATTATCTCCGTTGTGTTAAATGCTGTATCAAAATGCTTCCCCAAAGCCAATATTGACCCGTTTTTTCCGTTCATATAATTGTCAATAAATAGATTTTGATGATTTGTTAGCACTCCCCCATGTTGAACAAGCATTGGTTTTAAACCTGAAGATTCACCAGTGTTATACCAGCAAGAGATGTAGGAGCCAATTATGCCAAATAATGGATTGCTATCTGGAATCACAACAACATCTTCTGTAGGATTTCGAGCAGATATTAAATTTGATAATACATCTGTAGTTTGAAGGTTTTGCTCTTTAGTAGAATGGCTCTCTGCATTCACCAGACATGGAGAAATGAGCAGAATGACTAGCGAGACAACAAATACTTTACTCATCAAATAATTATAGGGATATATATATTAAAAACATTTGGTATGCATTTTTACTATTTTGGAGGCAGAGAAACACGCATTACCATTTAAAAAAATTTTGAAGAAAAATCGACGAGAATGTTCTAGATAGATGCTAATGAAGATTCATAATCCTCCACTACATATTTTTTTCCCTTTTTTACGACATGGTGCCCCTCAGATTCCAGAAGTGCTTTTATGTTGTCGATGTAACCAGGGTATTTTTCATTTATAACGCCGCCTGATTTCAATGTTCTCCAATAAGGTGTAATATCTTTCTTTCCCTCTGCTCTTTCTTCTTCTGCTGCGCCAGCTGCAATTCTAGCAAAAATACCGCAGGTTATAGGACAACCAATTGTTGCTTTATGTTTCTTAGCAACTTTTTCTCGGATTTGATTGATGGTAATAAGTTTACTTTTAGGAACTTTTTTCATAATTTGATCAACTTCTTTTGGTGCTGGAATAACAATTGTTCCTTTACCCCATCTCTTTTCTTGATTTGGTTTTATTCTTACAACTTTTGGTAGATCCTTGTTATCAGCCAATTTCTCAAGCCATGATTTTTTTGTTGCCATTGGACACCAATTAAATATGTTTTCTCTAACCGCTTTTACTTTATAACATTTGTTTTCAAGAGAATATCATTTTTATTTATCCTCCCCGCTCTAATCAATATTATTATAAAAATTAGTTGGTGAAATTAAAAATCTAATAGATTATTGGAATTTATAAAATTCCTAAAATCATCATAAATTTATACTATGTTTACCCATACTATTGGTATGTCTTTTGGCGCTTTTTTCTTATTTTTTTCGCTGTTTTTCTTATCGTCCATATCTATGTCTCTTTTATACTTAAGGCAAGTGCTCTAGCTCGGTTTCCTACAACAAACGATTTGGTAATGGATTCTATTTCCTTAGCCTCTTCATTGGATGATACTTGTCCTACGATCATCATTTTTTATCACTTCTTACTCCTTATTTTATTTGTTACCTTATTAAGGCATTGTTGTACAACTGTTACCCAGTGTCTTTACATTTGTTGCCCAAAGATATTGTTCAGATAATTTTTGGCGAAAAACTGAATCGAAGGGATAAACATGAAATTTATTAATAAATAGGGCCACGTTTCCCTCTTTCATGAATGATAAAATAATCATTTCTTTTCTACTTGCTCTTATATCCTTGGTATGGGCCAGCTCTTTTATTGTAGTTAAAACTGCGACTGAAGAAATAGATCCAATCGGTTTAGGTTTCCTAAGGTTTCTTATTGCTACACCTATTATGGTTTTAATTCTACTTATTAGAGGAAAAGACATCTATATTCCGGCAAAAGAATTGCCATCTTTGTCAATTCTTGGGCTTACTGGAGTAACATTGTTATATCTATTTCAATATGTTGGAATAAGTTATACCAACGCATCAATTTCTGCTGTTCTCATAAGTACAAATGTTATTTTCATTGCAATACTTTCGTCAGTATTTTTGAGAGAAACGCTTTCAGCAAAGAGAGTTTTAGGAATCATCCTCTCATTTCTAGGAGTTTTTGTTGTAATTCTTTCAAATCTGCCACGGGAAAATTTTACTCTAAACAACATTTTCTTTATTGGCAGTATACTAGTTCTTCTTTCTGCTTTTTGTTGGGCAATCTATTCAATAGTTGGGAAACGGTTGTTGAAAAAATATGACATTTTAACCGTTACAAGCTATGCATTTGCCCTTGGAACATTTTTCTACATTCCTTTTGTAATTTCTGATCTGATCCCTGTTGTTCAGAAGCTGTCTGTCAATGGATTCTTAGCTGCGTTATATCTTGCTATTTTTTGTTCTGTGTTTGGGTACATTGGTTGGTATTATGCTTTGGAAAAAACTGAGGCGAGTAAGGCTGCAGTTTTTCTAAATCTTATTCCTTTATTTGCAATTGTTATGTCTTTTTTCTTAGGCGAAAATATTACTGGAGTTTTCATTTTAGGCGCTATGCTTATAATATAGTGAAATATAGTGATTTCCTTCCTGTTGGAATATTTATTCTTATATTCATATTTTAATTTTTAATCATACTATATAAACTTAACGCACAATTTATGTGTTTATGAAAGCATGTTTATGATTATCGTACTAAAGATTGACATGGGTAAGACAATCCTTATATGATATAAATTGTATGATATAGCTGTCGTATATGAAATAAAACCCCATACGTCAGTGTTACACTGCAACATCGGCTCCCCATGTTGGTGCATTTGACAATGACAACTATCACTTTTGACTATTCTTCTTTCTCTTCTTCTCTGCTCGTGCTATCCTTCTTTCCGTCTTTTTTATTCTTTTAATCAGCTTGTAGTTCTCTACCATCGTGGGTGAGGCATCTTTCGGTAGTTTATAGCCCATAAGAATGGAATAATGTAGACAGTATTTAAGATAGGTGATTTATTTTAAAGGATTAAAAAAAGAAAAAAAGAGGTAGGTTTTATTGTTCTTTAGATGTCCACGAATATTAACAATAGTTTAGCGGGGACTGTTGTATTAACAGGATCTGCATTATCAGCGGTGGCAGATATGATAATATTCAGAGGAAGTATGATACCACCGAATCCAAATGCCATGGTACTTATTGTTAAATCTGAGGCAGTAGAGATATCGAAGGGTCCACCTGAGGCAATACCACCGGGCGGTAAAAAGATGAATCCCCCATCGAACTTTATTTCCCAGAGTACATTTTCTGCCGTAATTGCTCCAACGTTCTTGACATCTGCACTGACAGCAAATCCACCGGCTACATTAGCGATTTCAAGCTCAGCTATGCCCCCAGTCAGCTCGAAAGCCACGTCATAATCCAGAAAAGGAATGATAGCATTAAGTTGATATGCATTACTATCACCAGTTAGAGCATCAATCATGGCAAATCTCTGTGCGTTAATAGTTGTTTTATAAAATGAAACCCAACCACTTGCCATTGAAACAGGAGCAGGTAAATCCATTTCCATATAATATAACTCATAACCAAAGTAGAAATTACCCGTACCAACATAGGTTATCTCTGTACCAAGTGAACCAGTAAAATCTACAATATGGTTATTATAATCAGGTACTGTACCATTATCAGCACAGAATGATATCTCGAATGCATCACCAGCTGTAGGTGTTCCAGAACCAAATCCCCAAAGACCCCACCAATGAACGTCACGGATATCTTCAGTAAGTCCCCAAAAGTTTTCGTAAACTCTAAAACCTTGACCAGCATCACTGAACGGACCATGAGCACCAGTATCATCAGGGACAGGTTGCTGACTAAATATCACAGGGCCACCAGCATTATGTAAATACGCACTAGGATCACTTTCGATGGAAGTATAACCTACTTCTTCAAAACTATCTGCAATACACGTTTGTCTATCTCTTATTTTTATATCATTTTCTGTTTCTGCCGTTACAGCAACAGTTGACAAAATCATGACCGCTGCAACCAGCAGAACACCAGCTTCTTTCAAAATATAGTTTTTCTTATTCATGTTTTTCCCCCAGATATTTAAAATATCTGTTACAATATATAATTCTTCTATTTAAATATCTTTCCCTATATATTTATTGCAACATCTGTAACAAACTCTTGTGAGAGTGGGGACGGAGGAGGAGGAAAAGATGAAATGCACCCCACATCAGGGGAACAATTCTTGATTAATGTCCTCAGAAAATGTGTCCCCCACTCTCAATATATAATATTTGTAAGCTGGACTATATAAAGGTTTTTAAAGGAGAAGGTGTTGTGAAATTATAATTTGGGAGAGGCAAAGGATATGAAAAAACAGTTGGTAATACTCGGAATAGCTGTTCTGCTCTTGGCTTTTGGGTTGAGTGGATGTACTGACATAGGTAAAGAATCTAAAAAATTTGTTGGAACTTGGAAATTAACTGAGGATAGTGGTTGGGTAAATTTTACATTTTTATCAAATGGCTCTTACTTCACTATTGATAGTGAAGGTATGAATAACTTTTAAGGGACGTGGGAGATAAGACACGGAAAATTTGTTATGAATGACAATGAACGAGGAGAATCCACTAAGGATTATTCTTTCTCAGATGATGGTAATACCCTCACACTTATAGTTCCAGATGAAGATGAACTTAATAAAGGTATTACATTTATTTTAATAAAACAATAGAAGATATTGAAATTGTAGATTTGGAGGAGGAAAAAATGAAAGGATTTATAAATTTGTATTTATTAATAATGATAATAATAGCATTAGGAGCGATTATCGAACTTTTTTTTATAGAAAGAAAAAAGGTTATTCGTAGTGGTTTGTGGGATGGTTTTCGGCTTGTAAGTTGGGAAGATAATCCAGAAGAATATCGGAGAATAATTCGACAAGGTAGAATAGCAGCTTTAGCAATTATTTTAGTATGTATCTTTTTTTTAATTTTAATTTCAGTGTATTATTAGATTTAGTTAGGTTTTTATTATAGTAAAAGTTTTAAATCATAGATTTGGAGGAGGCATAGTATGCCCAAAAATATATTTGAAGCGGAATCCAAAAGAATGGAAGAAATGCTATATGGTAAAAAACCAAGCACCCAGAGAAAACGTTTTTCAAGAACAGAAGAGAAAACAATCTATGATAAGTATAAACATAAATGTGCGATATGTGGGAGAAAAACAGAGTTTGGAGATGGGGAAATTGACCACATTAAGCCGTTAAGCAAAGGTGGTTCTAATAGACTTAGTAATCTTCAATGGTTATGTCATAGATGCAACAAACTTAAAGGTCACAAGAGAACCAATGCTCAGGTGAAAAAAGCATTAGGTATAAAATCTAAAACAAAAAAAACTATAACTCCTAAGAAGAAAACCACTAAAAGGAGAACAACCAGAAGAAGAAAGCCTAGAAGTTCGTTAGAAGTTGAGATCCTAAAAGTAAAACCACCAAAGTTTAAGTTCTGAATATATGTTATAAAATTTAGTTTGAGGGAAAGAGCATATTATCAAAAGGAACAATTATGTACTATAGAAGCCTCTTTCCCTCAGTATTATTATAGAATTCTTCTTTATAAAGATATCCTTATCTCTTGTATACTTTCCATGCCTCCTACCTTCCCCATATCTTTTAATACCATTTTAGGCATATTCTCCTATAATGAACCTAATTTATGACCTTAATATAACGACTGTTTCTCCCGATATACTTATAATATATGGCGTCTATCTAACACAAAAAAGCTAACCTTTCGGTGCATCATGATGTTCTGTGTTGAATGTGGGAAGGAAGAAAAAATATTTCGGAACGGGGTATGTATTGAATGCTATATTAAAAACAAGACTTTTACAAAAGGACCAATGGTCCTAGATCTCTATTCATGTTCTAACTGTTTATCTTATAAATACAAAAACAGTTGGTTACAGGAATCATTTGGAGATGTATTAAAACGTCATACTAAAGATAGCTTTCAAATAAGCAGTGAGTTAAAAAAGTTACAAATAAAAACGGATTGTGGTGAAAACGGCAAAAACATACCGTGCAAAGTCGTTTTTTCTGGTTTTTTAAATGGTCATGAAATCTTAGAACAACATTTTTTAAAGGTTCGTATAAAAAGAACCATATGCAATGTTTGCTCTAAACAACATGGAGGATACTATGAGGCAACACTTCAAATACGTGCTGATAGAAGAAAACTATCAAAAAATGAACTTAAAACTATTAGAATAATTGTTGAAAACATTGTTGAAAGTCTTAGAGCTAAGGGAAATAGAGGATTGTTTATAACAGATATTGCTGAAGAGCGTGGCGGCCTTGACTTTTATCTTAGTGAAAAAGGACCTGCTTACACAATTGTTAAAAAAATACAAGAAAAATTTGGTGGTGAAATAAAACAATCATCAAAAAACGTTGGTATAAAAGATGGTAGACAAATATTTAGGATAACTCACCTTATCAGACTACCTGCTTTTAGAAAAGGCGATTTTATTTCCCTAGACCATTCATATTTCTACATATCATCAATACATGGAAACAAAGTACATACTATCGACCTCTCAAATTGGTCAAAACGGGTTTTTGATAGCAAAGATCTTCAAAAAACAAGCGTACTTGGTGGAAAAAAACTGATTAAAAAGATGATTTTTATTAGCCAGTCTCAAAATGAGGTGCAGGCTATGGATCCAGAAACCTATAAAACATTTGAAATTAAAAAACCAAAACAACTCACATTTATCTCTGATATGGTCCAGGTGGTAGCATTAGAGGAAAAGTTGTTTTTATTTCCTGAAAAAAACACAATTGATAAATAGTAATTAAATAATCAAAAGCTGAGGAGATATATTTATGGCAAAAACATCTTTAGATTTAGGTGAAAACATTGAAGGTGCTCTTTGTTATTTGGTAGGCTGGATTACAGGAATCGTTTTCTATATTGTAGAAAAAGATAATAAATTTGTGAAATTTCATGCAATGCAATCAATACTTGTCTTTTTACCTTTGACCATTCTCGCATGGATCTTTGGCGGATTCTTCGGAGCATTTGCATTTTGGTCAGGATTATGGTTTTTATGGTGGATAAGCGGACTCATATGGATAATCGCAATTATCCTATGGCTCATATTGATGCTGAAAGCTTACCAGGGAGAAAAATTCAAATTGCCAGTCGTTGGAGATATTGCTGAGAAAAACTCGTAGCTCAGCACTTTAATTTTTATAAAAACACATCTGTCCTTGTCCTTTCAGATATTTCTCCAACAATGTTTGTAAGCATTAAGTGTTCAACTTCTTCTCTATTTTTCCCATGGGCTAAAGCCCACATGAGTTTTACATAGGCTGTCTCAGGGAGCATATCTTCTCCAGATATTACACCTGCCTTAATAAGTCCCTCCCTCCAGAGTAAACATGCATATTTACTCTAGGCATACAGCTCCTTAGCTGTATATTATCGTTTTTTAAAGAATTATCCCCCTAATTAAACAAGAACCTCTTTAAGTAAAAAGGGAATATCCAATTAGAATGCGAATTGCAGTAAAATTTGCCTATGATGGCAGAAAATTTCATGGCTATGCTAGGCAACCCCAATTAAAAACCATTGAAGGCGAGATAATAAAGATTCTAGTAAAAAATGGATTTATTGAAGATACCACAGAATCTTGTTTTAGATCGGCGAGCAGAACCGACAAAGGAGTTTCTGCATTGGGTAATGTCGTTGCATTCAATACTGATGCTTACAAAGAAAGGATTTTTCAAGAGCTAAAAAATGATTTAGCAAATATTCTAGTCTATGGTATTAAAGATGTTGAACCAGATTTTTATCCAAGATATGCAAAACAGAGGACATACAGATATTATCTTAAAAATGAGGACTTTAAACTAGAAAAGGCGTTATCAGCAGTAGCCTCATTTGCAGGAGAATACAATTTTAGTAATTTTGCAAGATTAGAAGAGTTTAAAGATCCTGTTCGAACCATTGATAATATTATTATATGTGAGCAAGATGATTTTTTAATAATAGATTTTTATGCCCAAACATTTCTCTGGAATCAGGTTAGAAGAATTGTTTCAGCCATTCATAAAATGGCAATTGGAAAACTTGAAAAAGAACAAATCATTGAAGCATTACACAATCCAAATAAAAAGGTTGACTTTGGTTTAGCTCCATCAGAGCCACTCATTTTGAAAGATATTGTATATGATTTTGAATTTGATTATGGTAAAGAGTTTCTGGATTCGTTAAAAGATTTCGAGAAAAATATTGTCACATCATTTTAAATAGCCTGAGTTTGCTACTCTATTAAAATATATTCCTGATAGAAACCAACCATATTCAAGTAGAAGGAGAAGAACCAAAAATGTACTGGTATACCCATAATAAATATTTATAATTCTAATTTTTCACAATAGGTGGCGATTTTTTAGGTGAGAAAAATCCACAAAGGGTAGCATTTATATACCACAGCTTCGATAGATATATGTAATAATTGGGGAGATCTTTATGCAAAAACCCTTACTTAAGAAAGGAATTACATTTGCAGCAATTGTTTTTTTTATTGGCTTAGCCATTGCACCAAGTATCAACGCCAGTGTTTGCAGATCATCTGAAAATAAAATTTCAAAACCGCCTAACATAACAGTTGTTGATGAATCCAACAGTGAACCTCTGGGAGATACTATATTTAGAAAATCAATTTTGCTGACAACTCCTGAAATACAAAAAGTAGGTGACAATTTTAAAATACATATTGAGGAAGAAACATCAAAAACGATGAAGCCAAATAATCCGTTATTACCTGTTGTCACCCATGTTTTCGTATTTCCATTCAGGGCAAAAATAAAGGATGTAAGTGTCTGTTTTTACGGATTAAAGGAAAAAAAGATATCTGGTCCTATATGTCTTGCAACTGAGCCCCTTCCTCTCATATATACTAAAATAGATATGATAACCTCACCATTTGAAAATGGAGAAAAAAGCTCTGTGTTATATCCGGAGAAGCATTTTAATTATAATGTTGGTGCAGGTAGATATGATGATAGAATTATGAACTATTTATCAGTGAGTTTATACCCTATTCAGTATGATTCATTAGATAACACTGTTTATTATTGGAGCAGGGCTAATATCTCCATATGCTATGAGTTACCTGAAAAACCTATCGTCCTAGGTGATGAATACGATTT
>CP070798.1:538899-562429 GCA_020343515.1 Thermoplasmatales archaeon
CCAAATTCCTTTTTTCTTTCTTTCGCATCTTTGCCTGTAGCCTCAAAAAGAAATGTATTCCACTTTTTTATTATGCTGTAATCTCCGCATATTTTCTTTGGTGGAACTATATCTACAAAAAGAGAATTTTTCTCCTGCTTTATGCTAATTTCTCCCATACCTTCAACCTCGAATTTAATGCCTTTGTAGATATCGCCTTTTGCTCCAAAATAGACAGAAACAAGCTTTTCTAAGTCGGCATTATGTCCTCTTTTTATCGTGTATTCTCTCATAATAAAAGGTATTGTAGAATAACAATTTTAAATTTTTGGATGAGTTAGATAGACAAATAGATTTTTAAAATCCTAACGATAAACCTAAGGGTGACATATCTATTGTCTCTATACAAATATGCCTAAATTGATTGATAGAAAGCTATTTAAAGTATGAATTATTAGTAGCTCTCCCAAAAGAATAGAGACAAAGTTTCACATTTTCGGTTTTTCGGATTTTTGAAATTTTTGTTTTTGGTTCTTTTTAAAAACCCAGGCTATAAAGTCTGAGGAGGTGAAAGACATATGAAAGGAACCGTTAAATGGTACAACCCAAGAAAAGGGTATGGATTCATACAAGGTGAAGACGGAAAAGATGTCTTTGTTCATCAAACGGCCATACCAATGGGAACAGACCTCTATGAGGAAGACTCAGTTGAATACGAAATAGAAAATTCAGAGAGAGGACCACAAGCAAAAAACATAAAGAAGTTATAATGTTTATCATCTGAATTGGGTAGAAAATCAGGGATTTGATTTGTTTGGTTAGGAAGGAAAAGGAAAAAATAGATGAGATCGTTCAATGTCCAGAATGCGGTAGTAGGCATCTCAGTAGAGATTATTCTAGGGCAGAACTTGTTTGTGGAGATTGCGGTCTTGTTATTGATCAAGATTTAATCGATCGTGGTCCCGAGTGGCGGGCATTCGACAGTGAACAACGTGAAAAAAGAGCGCGAACTGGAGCTCCAATGACGTATACAATTCATGATAAGGGTCTCAGTACCATGATCGGTTGGACAAACAGAGACGCTTACGGTAAATCTATTCCAACCAGAAACAGGGCACAGTTATTTAGATTGAGAAAGTGGCAGGCGAGAGCCAGAATTAGTGATGCGACAGAGAGAAACCTTGCGTTCGCTCTTTCTAATCTTGATAGACTATCATCAGGTTTGGGTCTTCCCAGAACGGTTCGGGAGACCGCCGCCATGATCTATCGAAAAGCGGCTTCAAAGAATTTGGTCAGAGGAAGAAGTATAGAAGGTGTTGCCGCTGCATCTTTGTATGCGGCATGTAGACAATGTCACGTGCCACGTACACTTGATGAAATAAGTGGTATTGCACGTATGTCACGTAAGGATGTCGGTAGGAACTATAGATATGTCGCTCGTGAATTAGGATTAAAATTGATACCGACATCTCCAGAGGATTATATTTCAAGATTTTGTGGTGAATTAAAGCTTAGTGGCGATGTAAAGGCTAAAACAATGGAAATACTCAAAGAAGCAGCAGATAAAGAACTCACTAGCGGGCGCGGTCCAACAGGTATCGCAGCAGCGTCTCTTTACATCGCAACAGTACTTTGTGGTGAACGAAGAACACAAAGAGAGATAGCAGATGTAGCAGGCGTAACAGAAGTAACCATTAGAAACCGGTACAAAGAACTTACAAAAAAACTAGATATAGACATTATCATGTAGACTTAACGTTCTACCTATTTACCCTTCTTTTTAGTTAAACATATTTCAATTGAAGAGACATTAGATGTTCTACCTTCCTCTTCATTGGTAATACTCTCGGTGCCAATTTTTATCTCTTTGATTTTTGCATCTGTAACAAACCTATTTCTTGTAATTTCCGCAGTATCTACTGCTGTACTTATTGATCTGCCTCTAGCTTTTATAACCACCTCATCAGAACCGGTATTGAACTGTGTTACTACTGCAAGCACATAACTCATCGGAGGTTTTTTTCCAACATATATTACGTTTTCATCTCTTCTTTTTTCTTTAGTAGATTGTTCTTCTGATGTTTCTTTTGCCATAGTTATTTCTCTCCACAAACCACAATTCTATAACATGTATTACTTATATAAAATCAATCCTAAGGTTTTTGTAGAAATAATAAAAAGGGATTGAAAAGACATGCTTTATCATAAAGTAGGAAATAATAATCTGGAAAATCTGTGTAGCGTCTATTGCGATTTGTGTCTATGGAATGGACACTTTGCTGTATCGATAAGGGTACATTCAATGTATTTCCCAGTTTCATAAAAATATTTGAAATGATCCAACCATCTTGGACCGCCCTTAAATCGTTGCACAAATTCAACAAATTTTGTTAATTTTTCCATTGTCATAGGATCAACAACGTGCTCTATTTTACAAGCATCCATATCAGCAATTTTTTCATCTACACCTAGGATCTTTAGGAATTTTTTTAATGTATCATGTTTCTTTTTTGTGGCGATAGCAATTTTTTCCCCCTTCTGTGTTAACGTTGCACCGCCATATTTTTCATAATTGATGTATCCGTCATTGTTTAATTTCTGAAAAATTTCGGTTACACTTGCTGGATTTATATTTAAAACAGAAGCTATATCATTTGTATGAACCGGCTTTTTGTTTTTTTGAAGATCGTATAGAAGCTCCACATAATCTTCAATTGTTCTTTTTCTCATTTTATATCCCCAACAAAATAATTCTAAGTAAAAATCCAACAATTACTGCTACTCCCATCATTATAGCTGCAGATTTTAACATATCTCTAATACCTAATTCTTTTATGAGAACTGCAAAGGTTGCAACACAGGGGAAATAAACGGTTAGCATAGTAACTGCGATTACAAGTTGTAAGGGAGCCATATTCAGAGACACAAGCATACCAACAGCGATATCTTTCCTAAGAAAACCAGTTATTAGGGCAATACTTGCATCGCCAGGCAAACCAAATAAACCAACCATTACTGGTTGTACTGCATTGCCAAACCATTGAAGAACGCCTATGAAATAGAGGAAATTAATTACTAGAACCCCCAAGAAAAGATACGGAATTGCTTCTCTTAAAAACCAGCGTATTCGCATCCAAGTTTTTTTGAATGTTGCTTTAAGGCTAGGTCGACGATAGGAAGGGATTTCTAGAAAGATTTCAGGGCTTTCGCCTTTAACAAATTTGTTTAGAATCAAGCCAATTACTATATATAGGATAGCAAGCGTGAGAAATACCAAACCAATGTAATATAATCCATAGCGTCCCAGAACACCAAAAACCATTGC
Source organism: Thermoplasmatales archaeon (assembly GCA_020343515.1). Classification (GTDB taxonomy): domain Archaea; phylum Thermoplasmatota; class E2; order DHVEG-1; family DHVEG-1; genus JAGLML01. The sequence continues at coordinate 542,204 of CP070798.1, forward strand.
TAGTTGGGCCATACATGGAACACAAATTGCAAGGAGTGTGGCTGAAATAAAACGCTGTTTTCTGGATTCTAATGTTCTGGTAGATAATGCACCTGGGACATTACAACCTAATCCAAGAAACATTGGTATGATACCATGACCATGCATTCCGAGCCTGTGGAAGACATTATCCACTAGTGTCGCAAGTCTAGGCAGATATCCAGAATCCTCAAGAAAAGATAGCGTAAAGTAAAATGATATGATGTATGGAAGAACAGCTGCAAAGGGGATATAAAGACCTGTTGTGAGGAGTCCTAAAGATTCTATAAAATTAATTTCAACTCCAAATTCACCGATAAGTAGTTTATGTATAAATCCTGGCCCAATCCATTCACTTAAACGTATTATTAATGGATGATATAATTCATTAAAGATTGGGTCAAATATATAGGTGATTAGGTTTTCTCCTATAAGTCTAACAAGCCAAAACGCACAAAAAATGATACCAAAAGAAATAGGTATACCAGTAATTGGTTTTATTGTTAAATCAGAGATTATATCCCTAATGTTATGATGCCGATGTTCAACTTGCTCTACTTTATTGATAATTGAGCCGATCTCAATCCATCGCCCCTCCTCGCTAGTAGGCTTGATTTCTTCATTTGTTCTTGCTTCTTTTATCCGGGTGACAAGTGTATTAATCCCCTCGCCAGTTAGTGCAATAGTAGGAACAACAGGAACACCCAATAACTTTTCTAGCTTTTTTTCATCGATGTGTATACCAAGATGCCTCGTCTCATCCCACAGGTTCAATACTACAATAACAGGTATATTTTTCTCCAAAAGTTCCAATGTTAGATATAGATTTCTTTCTAGATTGGTTGCGTCAACAACATTGATAACCATGTCAGCTTCTTTCAACATTTTAAAGGCGACTTCTTCTGCCTTATTTGTAGGTTGAAGCGAGTAGGTGCCTGGAGCATCAATAATTTCAATGGGTTTTCCTTTGATTCTCATTTTTCCTTTTGAGAAATCTACGGTTGTCCCGGGATAATTAGAAGCAATAACATTTGCACCTGTAAGCCTAGAAAACACTACACTCTTTCCAACATTTGGATTTCCCATCAAAACTATCTTTTTTATCATAATTCCTCAACGATGATTCGTTGTGCCATACCTCTGCCCAAAGTCATCTGACAACCATTGATGGCTACTGTAAGTGGACCATGAAAGGGCTGTTTTGAAACAACCTTGATTTTTTGTCCTTCTCTAACCCCCATCACTCTTAATCTTCTTTGAAAACCACGTCCTCCTACTAACTCTATTATTTTTGCTTCTCCTCTGAGAGAAAGATGCGTTAATGGTATTGTTTTTTTATTCATAACATCCACTAACTAATTTTTAGGTATGCCTAAATTATATTATGTTACAATGAGTATAAATAATTTTTGGTATGCCTAAATTTTTCTACACTGCTAAAAATCATATATGCAGCTATTTCGATTTCTAAAACGACCAGTTATTTAAAAAAAAGAAAAAAATTTGTTATTTAGTCTAAAGGTGCCAATTTTCCGGTAATCCATCCATGAGCAGTTATTCCTCGTCCTATCCATAAGCCTCTGAACGTCTGGTGCTCTTCATCAAATCAGTGATGACTAAGAGTAAGGAACACCTGATTTTAAGAAGAATCTATAGTTTTTCAAGTTGTATATTAAAATTGGATCGGAATGTTGAAAATAGAAGAAGAAAGAAATATTAGAAAAAGAAGAGGTCTTGTTTGGCGCTAGATATTCAATGTCCTACCGAACACCGCAATTGATGAAAAAATAAGTTTCAATAAAGGAAATTGCTGTATAATTTTCTTAAGAATAAATTGCGAATGACTTGATTGTTGATTCATTGGTGTTATAAGAGATACTGGTATAGTACAATAGTCGTTACTATTGCCTTTATTCACTACCGTTATGTTTCCATTGAACTCTGTGTTTTTTTCAGCTGGAGTGACAACAGTTACCTGTATAGTGACTGGTTCATCTTCAGGAGTTAGATCCTCACCAGATTCTGGATCAAAATCCCAGTCCCCCCATGGTGGCCATTCTGCGACCTCCCAGGAAAGGTTAGAAAGTTCTTCGCCAACATTTTTTACAGTAAAAGTACCTTCGACTGTTGAACCTGGTTTCACACCCGTCCAACTCAAGCTGCCTTCACACTCTAAATCAGGTTTTGGAAGTATCTCACCGCCTATTAGACCCTTGATACAGAAGTTAGCCGTGGCGTCCCATGACGGGTCGCTGAACTCATAGTCGTAGAAATCTAGCCATTCTGAACCGCTTCGGTAATAACTTTCTCCAGGGTTTGCTGCTGACTCTACAATGACACGACTGTCTGCACCAAGTAAAACTGGGACTTTTGAAGTTCGATCATATGGATGGCCACCATCTGAGAGTTCCAAATAAATGTAGAAATCATCACCCTCGGTTAACTCGACAGGAATGTCAAGATCAATAGTGTGAAATCCTGTATATTCGATGGTGCCAGACTTTGTTGAAAGTTCGTCCAGCAGTTCGCCATCTTCAAAAAGATCATATATTTTTACTTTGTAGGAGATATCATCTTCTGCGGTGAAGAAGCTTACTGCTGTGAGCGGTCCATCTTCTTCGGCAGTGAAGGCGTTAAATGATTCGTCAATATCTGTCATCGTGTCACGCCAGCCATGATAATCATAATAGTAGATGTTATTATAACAAAGGGGTTCGACGTCCTGGAAGGAAACTGCGCCCATTTCAGGTTGTTGGCAGCTGTGTTTATCGTAATAAGAAATCCAGAAGTAGCCGTCAATACCCCACAAACTTCCCCAACTGTTCTTAGCAATCCAAGCTCCTGGATAGGGAGTATGTGGTGCCTCTTTACTGTCATCCCAACCAACGATCGCCACTGCATGATTAGGATCTGCCGGATTACTAGGTGGCTGATACTGGACGTAGTTTTCCATGAAATCTCCTACACAAAAAGCTGTTCCTATGACACCTTCCTCAATAATCTTAGTCTTTATCAGGTCGATGTTGCTGAGATCTGGTTCTGCTACATACCATTCGATATCGCGAGGATAAAACAATTGATAGGAGCTATCGTACCTGGCAGGAGCACTAGGATACCAGTTATCATCATACTCGGTTTCATCATTGGCATCTTCGCTATATACTGCTCCCTCGCCCCGTATTATATAGGCCGATGCTACACGATAATCTCCCCCTTTGTGGACTGTAAGTCCACCACCACCTGGATCGTCATCATTATTAAACGTGTTAAATCCATTCCACCAATCAAGGTGGTATTCTGCCAGATTACATTCCTCTTCATTTCCAGTTTCTCCCCAGTTACCAGTCATAAGAAGATTTCCTTCAATTGCCGCCATAGCCCCATGGGTCCAACAAGTCCCGTCGGTTTGGTCTTTTACTGAGGTTACATAGTTTTCACCATTAACATCCCTTAAATCAAAGGAGATAGGAGGAGGATCTACAATAGATGTTGTTCTAGGTTCAGCAGGGAATAAAGATTCAGCAAAGGCATTAGGTACAAACAATACAATAGTAATAAGTGTCACCATGAAAATGTTTATTTGCATTTTATTTCTTAAAAATTTTTTTTCGCAATTTTTTCTCATAAGAACAATATATGCTGCATTACCTATAAAAATATTAGGATAAAGTATGTGGTTCCGAAGACAGATTTTGGTTTTGCAAAATTGGCGCATAATTGATTTTTGGTGTTTTCCATAGGTGCATAATTATATCCATTTTGCAAAAAAAATAAAAAAGAATATATTTAAGAACCATTAATGCATAACTTAATATGATCTATATGGGGAAAGGAATAGATAAAAAATTATATTTGGAAGTGCCATAGCTGTTGTACTAATTACCTTAGCATCAGTAATACCTGTCGTTGGAGTTCAAACGAACAAAACTTCTTCTTCAGTAACATCACCCTTATTCAGCATTAGATCAGAACGAGCTATCAGTAAAGATAGTCAGAATGCATTAACATCAAACTATGTTGGTAAGAATAGTAAAGTTAGAATACCCCTAACATTTCATACGAGAGCAACTATAAGTAAAAATATTATTCAAAAAATCAAAGAAATCGATGATAGAATTTTTGAGAAATTATTAACTTATGTAACACAAGAAAATTATAATTCAAACGATATCCCTTCTGAGATTATTCAAGCAATTTATATCATGCGAGAAGAAACTGATAAAGCGATGTATCAAGAGAATGCTAAACTGGAAACAGTCCTTTGTGAAACTCTAAATTGTAAGACTGTTAGATGTAATACAATTTTTGTAGGATGTTTAACCTATAAGATTTTTACAGGATTTTTCAAGATATTAGACAATGTATACACTGTTACAGAAAAAATTCCACTATTCACAGGAACTATCACTCTTATGCTCTACCAACTACTCGTCAACCTATATCATGTAATTACTTATACCTTGCCATCTTAACTAGTCCTGCGTTGACTTTGATTCCATACCGCGAAACAGATTTTCATCGTAAAAAATTGCTAGTAATTATTGTGAAAAATTGAATTTATCAGAAAAGGGGACTATCTAGTTTATAATGCCTTATTTACTTCTAAAACTATTCACATGTATAATATTTTCTAGTTTTCTTTTGGGGACATGTAATACCATGTTTTCATCTCTCCAATATTTGATAGAGTCTTTCATATCTTCAACAACTGGCTGCTCGGCTTTATAACCTAGAGCAACTAATGAATCAATGTTCAAGCTTTTAGGAATCTTGAGTATCTCCCTTATTTTATCTCGGTTAATGTTGCAAAGTATACAACTTCCAATATTTTCTGCTTCAGCAGCAAGTACGATGTTTTCGGTGGCGAGACCAGCATCTCTTGAATAATATTTATTCTTAATATCGGTAACAAGTACGATAATGTAGGCGGTTGGACGTTCTTCAATGCTTGGTCTCCATTTTGGCTTAATGTAAGCAGCCCAGCCAATTGTTTCAAAGATTTTAGAACAAAGTTTTTTTTCATTAACAATGAAATATTCTAAAGGCTGAAGATTTGCAGCAGATGGTGCCAATCTCCCGGCATTGACAAATTTTTTTAGAACCTCAACATCAATGGGTTTTTGTTGAAAACGCCTTATACTTCTTCTAGAAAGTATCACATCATAGATTTTGTTACATGGATTTTTTTCGTCCATTTCAAAAATCCTCAGAGAAAACCTATTTATTAGCGAAAATTTCTTCAACAAATGAATCAAGTTTTTCTTGATAGCTACTCTCCAATGGTCCTTTTATTCCTCCTACTTTGATTTTAATACCCTTAGAGACCTTATTTATTTTTTTAGGCTGAAGGAAATCTTCCATAATTTCAAGAGATCTTGTATTATAATCCATACAAGTTGTCATAAGAGCATATTTTGCATCTTCTTGCCCCATTTCTAATTTTTTCAAAAATTTCCTCATTTTTCTTGGGGGTCTACCTACATGAGTTGGAGTACTGAAAATATAAAGCTCTGCTGGAGGTAAAGAGTCTGTTTTTATCTCATTAATGGGAGAAGCCTCTACATTATGCCCTTTCTTTTTGATAGCCGTCTGTAGATGTTCTACGCATTTTTTCCCGTTGCCATATTTCGATTCGTATGCAATATAAACTTTCATTTTAAATCCTCAGAGCGGTTAACATTTCTTCCTTTAAAAAACCTGTCCCATGAATAAGGAAGAAAAAAAAGATTTTCTAATTGGTAAAAAAGAGTTTCTCATTTATTTTTTCTTTTACAGAACTTTTTAATCATTTTTTCAAAATTGGTAAACCACTGTGTCTCATCCCATATTTTGTATGGAATCCAAATCTTTTTACTCATTCTTTCCCCCAGACTGCGATTAAATAAATTCTATTTTTAGAGACTATACTCTCCCCCCTCTTTTTAAAAAAGGTTTTTACCTTGGATTTTTAGTCAAAGTCTGAACCTAAATCATAACCACAATAAGGGCATTCGTTGTTATTGCCCATATGTTGATGACAGTTTGGACAAATACTTTCATAATCAAAATTTTGTTCTCTTCCTTCTATCGTACAACCACATTTTGGACAAACGTGATACAAGGTTGGATTACTTGTTATTTTTTTCATTGTTGCCCCACAATTAGGGCAAATCCATATATTGTCCATATCATGTTACATTCTATCAATAGTCGTATATAAACTTTGGGGTGAGAGAATGTCAAAATGAAAATATCTTCTTAAAAAACTGAGTTTCTCCATAGTTATGGTGAGTTTTAAGGAATTAAAAATTATAAAATAAACCATTGTGCACGTTGTATATTGTTGCTTATCTATCAACCTTTAATTGATTGTTCAGTGGTTATAGGGTTTTATACCAATGAACTTTAATTAATTTGCTTATAAAATACTGAAAATTTTTTTATTTCAACCTTGTGTTATTTCGAAAAAAATAACTATTAAGATTTATTATCTTTTAATCTCAAAGGATGCAAGAACTCTCTTTGCTTTCTCCCATGCTTCCTTTGCATCCAATCCTTCTCGGGTATATTCTAAAAATAGTTCTCGAAGTTGCTCTTTATATGTGTCTGCTTTCCCAGATTTTACATAAAATGCAACGTCTTTTATCCATTCAGGATCATTTTCTTTTCTACCCAGTATAACCTTCTTCCTCATTATTACATGTTATACTTTGTCAATAACCGTTAATAAATGTATCCTGTAAAAATGTCAAAGTGAAGATATGGATATATAACAATAGGTTTTTTTCTTTACAAGTCACCTTTACCCATGAACACATAGCTTCATATTGAAAAATAATGTCTTAATATGGTAAATTGAAGGGAGGAAGGGAAACCGGGAGGAAAAATGAAAAAGAAAATTATTAAGAAGAAAACCCCCTTTCTCCACTTCAACATATGATAATATGTTATTAGCAATATATAAATATTGCCGTATAATCTAACGGCAATTGCCTAAAATACATGGATTTTATTGTTTTCGCTAATTGAATGGTATTATATACAAAATAAAATGCATCAGACTCTATGTATAAAATTATATTAATAAAAAAGAAAAAAAGAGATGGGTTTGTAGTCTTATAGCACCAGCAAGTATCTCATTATCGGGAACGCATTTGGAAACCGTTCAAACATCCACTCTAAAAGATTAAATATGGAACCGAGTGTCTTGTTTTTAGGCATGGTAATTTCAAGCATTGCCCAGTCACTCTGTGCATCATGTGTATCTTTGGCTTTTGCACTGATCTTGTAGGAACCTGGTATTATCCAAGTATGGCTTATAGTGACTTCTTCTTCAGATGTATATGGACCGATCCATTCCTCTGATTGACCGTCGCCCCATCTGATGTAGTAACTGACATTGTCTCCATCTATGTCTGTTGTAACAAAGATATACTTGTAAGAAACACCAATTTTTCCAGATAAAGGACCAGAAATATCTGGTTTTATTGGCGGATGATTGCCGTGTCCTGCTGTTGTGAACTCCCACAATGGACCTTCTGTAAAAGCACCTTGATCGTCCCAGGCTATTATTTGCCAGTAATATTTTGTTTTGGAATTCATTGTTTCAGGGGCAAAGGTTGTATTGGTTTGATTATCGGCAACCTTTGGAGGGGGAATACTATCGCCAAAATATACGTCATATGTAACGGGATCGCCATCTGGATCACCACAACTCCACGATAGATTTGCATTAATGCTCACCCCTGTTGAACCATTCGAAGGACTTGGGTTACTTGGCGCATATGGTGGTTGATTTGTTTTTTTTTCTGTTGTAAAATGCCATAGTGGACTTTCGTTAAACACACTGTTGCTGTCCCAAGCGATTATTTTCCAATAATATGTTGTGTTATAGTTCATTGTTCCAGGGTCATAGGTTGTATTGGTTTGATTACTAGAAACCTTTGGCGGTGAACTACTATCGCCAAAATATACGTCATATGTAACGGGATCGCCATCCGGGTCTCCACCTGTCCATGATAAATTCGCTTTGATACTTATACCTGTTGATCTGTTAGCTGGATTAGGGTTAGATGGTTGGTATGGTGGTTGATTAGCGATTACTTCGGCTTCTCCTTCAGAAGGTAGGAAATCCTGTTTGGTTACTGTTACGTTCATTATACCGGTTGTAGTTGGAGAGGGATACAACGTAACATTACCGGTATTATCTGTAAAGCCTGTCAAATATACTTCGTCACCCTTCCATAGGCATACGTATGAGTTATTGACATTATTTCCTCCACTAGTTTCAACATGAACTGTGAAGAATGAAGATCCGATAGGCAGTTTGTTAGGATGAGTAACTACAAGACTTGATGGATTTTCTTTCCAAAGCGGCAATTCAGGATCTCCAAGTAGTGTAAGTTCAGTGAAAATATACTTGTTGTAGTCAGTCTGATTCATGCTGTTATAGGCATCCATTTTATGATCTGAGAAAAGATCGCCAAGCTTGTAATGGTTCTGATCGAAAAACGATCTGAAGAAATAGCGATCGTATCTTAATGAAGCATAATCGTCACTCCCAACATAATACCAGCCATAACGTGAATTGCCGATAAATGCTACGCCGCCCCCATCTGTATCTCTAACAAAATGCTCTGCGATGCAGTTGTCGTAGTCATAAGCGCATGCATCACATCCTATGGAGTACCAAATACTTTGTTTGTTACCATTATTGAATGCATCTACTTCTGAATTAGTCAAACCCCAGTTGTGGTTGGTATATCCTGTTCCCATATAATTTTGGCTGCTATGATCGATGTGATTTATCAAGTTCTGACCATCATTAACAGCTGTATCAACGGCATCTTCATGGTTTCCACTGTCGTTGTCATACACCGTGGTTACTGACCAGTTTGATGGGATATATAGATCGTCAATGTCTATTTTGCAGTCTTCTCCATCGGTAACTGAATCTAAATCAAAGCCAAACAATGATACATTCTTTGTATAGTTGGTAAGTGGTGGGTTTTTTTCATAGGTTAATGTTTTATTAATGAAGTTAGCAATTCCACCAGCGCTTGTTCCATTTTGATAAACTGATGCACGCCCAACATGAACCTCGCAAGTCCAATCGTCGTCGTAATCTGAATAATAGGTATCAGTGGGAATGTTGTCACCTAGATAAGATGCGGTGTGATAGGGGATATAATCGGTGTCACCACCAAGTAGGAAAAAGATAGTTCCCCAGTTGGTATGGGCATCTTCGATAAACGCTCTTATTTTTTCTTTATTTGACCCGCTGTAGTTTTCATTATTATAAATCCAATCTGTGGTTACAATATTTGCTGGTATACCTTTTTTTGTCTTCCAATTTGTAAGTGGTTGAAAAGCGTTCACCCAACTTGTGTTAGTGATTATAACATAATCGTAGTCAGCAGGGTCTATACTAAGTTGTTGATGGCCATAATATTTATTATGTAACTCCACATCCTCTGGATTTACAACCATTTCCTCGGCCATTTTTTGATACATTTCTCTTCCGCTTCCTGATATTCTATCTGGAAGGTAATCATTACATATGTAGCCGTTAACACCTTCAATTACAAATTCGATTGATGTTAGAAGTTTCAATGTTTTTAAACTAGGATTGTAATGGATTGGAAAAATTGTGATTGCTGCTATTCCCTGACCAGCGAGATCAGTTTGCCCAGTTAATTTCACCCATCTAGAAGGGTATGGCCTATTTGATTGATAGAAATTGATGTCAAGTGAGACAGATGATAGTGGTTCCATGGATGTATATGATGTCTTAGGTGGTTGAGCTGGGATTATTTTATACGTGCCAGGCATTTCCTTTTCGTTCATATTGATTATTTTGATGTTTGTTGCTTTCATGCCTTTGGGTAATGCAAGCATTATATTTTTTATAGGCAACATTGGCTTTCCGATTTCACATAGCTGTCCATTGTCTTTATATTTCACAATGTCGTATCCCATTGTCTTGTCAAAATGGAATTCTTCTTCAGAAAAAGTTACAGTGTATTTGACAGCAAAATCCTTTTGATTTACTACAGTTTTTACATACTCAGCACCTATCAGAACTGGTGTAAGCAATGATATTGCGATAAATATTGTTATTAACATGATTATAATGTTTTCAACTTTGTTTTTCATTGATGGATGTCCCCCCTAAGTTTTATAACAATAATTATGATATCTAAAATAATATTTAAAATCATCGATATTCACATCATTGCAATAATTAGATATTACAATTAGGACGTTTAAGCGTTTTAATCTCTCTTAGGGTGTGGGTTTAAAAACACGACCTCAAAAACCCTTTTTCCAATATAAAAACCTTTTTTTTATCAGGATGCCCCAGTATTTTATCGTAATTTACTTTAATACCTTTCTTTTATCGGATATTCCAATGGCAAAGAAAATGAGAAGGGTTAGAACTTTTGCAAGAACCGCTACAAAATCTCAGGAAAAAAAGCTAATAGAAAACTCCAAGAAACTAAGGGACAACCCTTTTATTATCTTACCAGAGTGTATAGATGAAAGTTGTAAAAAATATTTTGTAAAAACAAGAAAACGTTTAGAAAAGATAAGCCGTTTTGCAGATGATTTAGACAAGCTAGAAAAACTGTCCAATAAAAAAGGTTTAGAAGGAGCTTTTGCAGGAACCTTGTCACTTGCTTTATCTGAAAAGGCTCCCTACCTCGGAGTTCTAAAGTTTCCTACAGGTGATATTACCTATGCGCAACGTGGAAAAGCCGAGAAAGAAAAGTTGATTGCAGTACAACATTTTGATGACCCCATATGGAGATTACTTGGGATAAAGGACCTGGCATTTAAGAAGAAACTCCATGTATACTCATGGGACAAGGGATTTGTTTGTACTGGTTTAAAGGCTAACCCTCCAAAAGAATTTGTTGATTTTATAATAAATAAACTAGGTTTTTCACATAAAAACAATGTAATTTTCTGCAAGCATATTAATCCTGAAAAAGCAAGAAACCAAGAATTCCTTAATGAATATTACTTAAGAATAAACTGGAAGTCTACCGGTAAGGTGATTGCAATTTGTGAGGATTGTACCAAATCAACAAAAAACACTATGTTTAACATCTCAAAGTATATGTTATCACCAGATTTATCATACGATTTTGAAATTGACGTGGTTGCACAGGTAGTTAAACGTGCAGATCAAAAACAGGATACCAAATATCTACAGGATTATCTTTCAGGAAAATTAACAGATCATGAGTTTATACATAAAAACATTAAGAAACAAGAAGAGATGGTAAAACAATCTGAAGAAAAAATCTTGGTACTTGATGGTGTATCCTATGGCTCTAATGTAAAAAGATTTGTAGATGCATTAAAACCCAATAAATATGAAAAGATGGCGCTTGAGTTTATATTGGAAAAAATCGAGGAACCGTTAATTGTTTCTGAGGTGAGCTCAAACAAGATATTGGAAATGTACTGGGATCAGCATGCAAAAGAGTTTATTAATTCAATAGTTGATGATAAACAGATGGCTGATTCCTTGTTTCAGCTTGATGATACACCCTCCAATATTTTAACAATGGTTTTTGAGTACAGAGAGCGACAGAAGATACTATCAAAACTTCCTCAATACACATCGTTACCGCCGCTTGCAAATTTTGCAGACACCGTAGCAAGAACATACAAAACATTTGGTAAAAAAGAAACTCTAAGTGAAATAAAGAAAAAACCAGATACACCAAAAGGCAGGTCACTTGCCTATGCGTTTTTACTGGTTTTTAGGAAAGGCGAGGATACAAAATGGCAGTATTCTAAACAAGAAATCGAGTATGGAGAATTTTTAAAGGAGTATGCAAAAAATCTTCTTGAAGCAGAACCCCAAAAATATAGCAAAGCACTTCAGGACTTGTTAACCGCCAGCGGTTCAAATGAAAAAATAGTATAATAACTCTAAAAATACTAATCTAGAAGTTTACAATTACCCTTTCTGTACAATACATCAACATTAAAAATCCTTATCTTATAGAAGTTGCTTTTTACTCTAAGATAGAGTTTTTAATAAGGAAAAGTAAGGATAATAGTATTACTTCAATCCTACTAAGAAGAATAGGACTAACAATCCAGTTGCTTTTGCTTCTGCGCAACCTGCAGTTACATTTATTGTTGTTTTGCCAAATCCAAAGACAGATACGCGTATGTCGAGGCTGTTACCTGCTGGGATATTAATTGTTTTATTGGTTTGTCTACCACTTAGTATGAAGCCATTTTCAAGTATGATGTTGCATTCTAAGTCAGTAATATTTTCTTCATCGGTGTTTCTAATTGTTGCGGTAACACCAAATCCACCTTTTATTTCTATTCCAATGGTACAAAACTCATAGTCGTAGGTGTATTCAGTCCAATTAGTAGAAGCTTCTACGTAGGGGTCAGGTGTTATAATTTCAAAACTTGAAATGTTGTTATCTGTTGTCGATACGCCGACTTGAAAACGCTCCAAACCATACTCATCTGTAGCTGATCTAGCCCAAAATGAAAATTCAAAACCATCTTCTCGTATATTGCTTATATTAAAATCATCTAACAGGAAAGCAAATGATGAGTGTGAAACACAATTAATTCCAATGTATAATTTCCTTCCGCTAATGTTTAACTGGGGAGTAATCAACCAATCATCATTTGGTGGGTTCGTATCAGAAAAACATACAGCATATTTATTTCCACTACGTGCATACCAATCTTCACCTAGAGGGGGATTTACCTGGTGTGGATTAAGAATGATGTATGAACCTGTGAAGTATTGATTCGGAAAATCATGATCTTTGATTCCATAGGTTGGGGACAAGTTAGTATCATATTGTGTCCATGGTGGAAAGCTCAGAGCAAAATCTTCATAGGTTTCAAAATCGTCATTAAATGCATATTCATCTGGGGGATCACCCGTTGGATCAGCAGGTGATAACGGGTCTAAGGATGCTGCGGGCATTATAAAAAAGAACGCTATGCATATAGCAACAGCTACCTTTAAAATGTTTTTTATCGTTCTCACAATTAGTCCCTTACAATTAATATCAATAACATACTATATAAAATTTTTCATGCATTGTTTTTATATCAATAGACGTGGGCTTACATCTGATAAAATGCTCGTTTTTCATTTAAATGTTTTAACCCAATCATAAACAGGTTCAATGAGGTGTTTTATACGTTCCTTTTCTTCATTCATTGGCGAGGGTTCCCAACTATCAGCAGGTTCAAAATGAAAATCTGTGACTGCACCTACTCGTTCTTCCTCAGGTTTAAATACTATTTTAAGCGGCATATCAAATTCAACATCCCATGGATCAATACCATGTAATTCATTAGCGATTGCTACTTTACTTCCCTCAACTACTCCATAAACCAAGACAATAGGGAGTCTTTTTAAAGAGGATCTCCCACTCCAACCAGCGACAGTCCAAGTATGAACCTTGGCTTTCAATGGCATTTCAACCCACTCAGTTTTTTGGAGATTGCAATCAAGATTCCAGCAGTGAGTACGAACAGGCACCCACGTATCACCACACTTGGGACATCGCGTTCCCCAAATCTTCCCTTCTAGTAAACCTTTGAAAAACCGGCTATTCCAACCATGCCGAATGGTGTATAGTTGATCATAGTGGAGAAATTGATTCATAACATATCCATCTTCAGAAATTTCATGACCAACAAGAGCAAGACCCGTCTCCTTGACACCTTCAGGTCGATATTCTTTTCTCTCTGTGAAAAAAGGTTTCTCAACTTTTTTTTCTCTATCTTTCTTTTTGAGTAAAATCTTACTCATATTTAATGCCTCCTTAGAATAAAATTAGAAATACTTGTTCCTGTACCTGCATGACTGTTTACAATTCCACATTCTGCATCAGGAACCTCGGTTTTTCTACTCAAATGTTTACTAGGTACCATATCTGTAATCTGATAGAAACATTCAATGGTACTCATAAGCCCTGTAGCCCCCACGGGGTGTCCATAGCCCATGAGGCCACCGCCAGGGTTCATAGGTATGTCGCTATGCATGTGGGTGCGTTCATCACGTAAAAACTGGGCGATAGTATTCTCATCTGCTAAACCAAGTGCCTTATAAATTTGAGCTTCGGAAGTAGAGAAGGCATCATGTATCTCACCAAAATCTATTTCTTTCAATGGATTTTTAATACCTGCCATCTTATATGCTTGCTCAGCAGAGTTACGGCATGCACCAAACTCGGTCATCTCAGGATAATTAGGGCCATACTGCTCAGTCCATCCTGGAAAGTTTAACCGATCTCCGGCGCGGATAGTACAACTAGAAAGACCCATACCATCGATGGTGGCATATCTATCAGGGTTAACCTTTTTAGCATATTCCTCTGAACAGATGAGGACAAAGGCTACTCCTCTTGACATAAGACAACAATCATATTTCTTAATTGGATAAGAAATTAGACGAGAGTTCATCACATCTTCGACAGTAATGTATCTATTTTCATTCCGATACCACTGAGTCTTAGGGTTATCCATAGCGTTGTTCCTGTTTTTTGCACCAATTGTTGCAACATCCTCTTCGGTAACATTGTTGTCTTTCATCCATTTGTTCGCCATTGCAGCATAATATATGGGATATATCCCTCCAACCATAAGTTCATATCTTATATCAGATGCCATGGCAATGAACTCGCTACCTTGTGACTGCGTTACAGAATCCATGGTCTCCCAACCAACAATACCAACAACGTCATGGTGACCTGACATCACTGCTAAGGCAGCAGCGTACAATGCTGATCCACCTGTATTGCCACCATTTTCAACTCGATAGTGAGGTAAACCTACAAGACCAAGATGATCATGAATGATCCATTCAGCAGCTAGTTGATGTCCAAAATGAACTGAAAAATGCGAATAAACCATCAAATCAATATCTCGCAAGGAAAACTCTGGAATGTCTTCTTGTGTTTCCCTTATACATTCCGCTGCTCCGCCTTCTATACTTTCAAAACCAGTTGGGCCATAATCAAATGGTGTAGTAGCTCCTCCTACAACACATACCTTTCTCGTCATATCTAATCACTCTCCATGTAGGGATAAAAAATCTTACTAAGTCCCCCATCTCACTTAGTGGTGTAATAAAAAGTTTATTGAAAAATGTTTTCTTTTTATTAAATTATTAAATTTTTTTTAGATGGCTTTTTTAATCTCTTTGACAGCCTCTGGATTCTCAATCGATGAAACATCACTGACACCTTCACCAAGGAATGTTGCCTTTATTATTCTCCTTACAATTTTTGCAGATCTTGTCTTAGGTAAATCCTTAACGAATTTTATATCACGTGGTTTCAATGTTTTTCCCATTATTTTTATTACTTGGCCTTTAAGTTCTTCTCTTAGAGTTTCATCTGGTTTGTATTTTGGTTTTAAGACAACAAAACAAACGATATCCTCACCTTTAATTTCATCTGGCACACCTATTGTCGCTGCTTCTGATACCGCAGGATGTTCAATGAGTGCAGCTTCAATTTCAGCAGGTCCTGTTCTTCTTCCAGCTATTTTGATAGTATCATCACTTCTTCCATGAAGAAACCAAAAACCGTTTTCGTCAATGCTTGCCCAGTCACCATGATACCAGATATTAGGCCATTTAGACCAATACGTTTCTATATATCGATCTGGTTCATTCCAGAAGCCCCGGGTCATTGACGGTGCAGGCTTCTTTGCAACAAGGTGCCCAGTCTTTCCTCGTATAGGTTTTCCATTGTCATCAAAAACATCAATGTCCATAGCTAAACCTGGTCCACCTAGTGTACAGGGTTTAAGCGGAGTAATAGGAAGTGGAGATAGGAAGCAACCTACAATTTCTGTACCCCCAGATATGTTTATAATCGGTATTTTTTTCCCACCTATTTTTTCAAAAAACCAATTCCATGAATCAGAATCCCATGGTTCACCAGTGGAACCTAAAAGCCTCAGCGAGCTAAGATCATGTTTCTTAACCCACTCGTCACCATACCTCATAAGCATACGAATGGCAGTCGGTGAAATACCAAATATAGTCATTTTATGTTTCTCGACAAGCTCCCATAGCCTATCAGGGTTGGGATAATTGGGTGCACCTTCAAAAATAACAATATTGCCACCAAAATTTTGGACGCCTATAATCATCCAAGGCCCCATCATCCAACCAATATCAGTTAGCCAGAAAAATACGTCATTTTCTTTTACATCAAAATAGTAACCAAGCTCTTTTCCTATTTGAGCAAGAGATCCTCCATGAGTATGAACTGTTCCTTTAGGCCTACCTGTTGTACCTGATGAAAATATGATCATCGCATAATCCTCAGAATCCATATGCATTGTTTCGCATTCATCTGATTGATGAGCAACTACATCTTCCCACCAGATATCTCGACCATCCGTCCATGGAACTTCTATTCCAAACCGTTTATAGACCACAATATGTTTCAAAGTAGAAACCATATCAATGGCTTTATCGACCTCTTTTTTGATTTCAAATGTTTTACCTCTCCTAACAGAACCATCTGCAGTAAGTAATACCTTAGCTCCAGCAATATCTAACCTAGATGCAAGAGCATGTCCGCCAAAACCAGAGAAAATCGGAATACTGATAGCGCCAATCTTTATCGCTGCTAAAAAACCAATGACAATTTCAGGGACCATCGGCATATATATGCCAACTCTGTCACCCTTAGCTACACCAAGCTCTTTTAAAGCATTTGCAAATCTATTAACTTCTTTATAGAGTTCTTTGTAGGTTAACTTCCGTACATCGCCCTTTTCATTTTCCCATGTAATAGCAGTATTATTATTTTTATCAGATTTCATGTGTTTGTCTATACAGTTATAAACTATGTTGGTTTTCCCGCCAATAAACCATTTAGTCCATTGGATTCCATTAGAATCATCAAGAACCTTTTCATATGGCTTATACCATTGAATGTTCAAATCTTCCATCATTGCATCCCAAAACCATTCGATGTCTTCAATCGATTTCTTTATTAATTCATTATAATCTTTGATGTCATATTTTTTCATGAATCTCGTTATATTTGCTTTTTCTACGTACTCGTTCGTTGGTCTCCACACAATCTCGTCCATTCTATAAACTCCCCCAGCTGTCGCATGAATCGACTGAATATACAAAAAATCTTCGATAAAAATCATAATTAAGTTTAAAGACTCTATGCATATCAGGGTATTGGATTATCATGAACTTTGAACTGACTGAAGAGCAAAAACTATTTCAAAAAACTGTTCGAGAATTCTGTGAGAAGGAGATAAAACCGCTTGCTCCAAAAATTGACAAAGAAGAATACTTCCCATTGGATATGTACAGAAAAATGGGTAAACTTGGTCTTATGGGCATGACAGTCCCTAAGAGATACGGTGGAGCAGAGATTGACAGGATATGCTACATGATTGCTCTTGAAGAGATTTCACGCATCTGTGGGTCTACGGGTTTAACTGTTGAAGCCCACAACACACTTGGTTGTGGTTATATTTATGAAGCAGGTAATGAAGAACAACGTAAAAAATATCTTTCAAGGCTTACAAGTGGTGAGGCTTTTGCAGCATTGGCAATCACTGAGCCTAACGCGGGATCTGATGTGGGATCACTCCAAACAACTGCGGTTGCTGATGAGGAGGAATGGATAATAAACGGGACGAAGCAGTTTATTACCAGTGGAGACATAGCTGAGGTTGTCATCGTGATGGCTAAGACTGATAAGGCTAAGGGCACTAAAGGAATAAGCGCATTTATCGTGGAAAAAGATACACCTGGTTTTAAGGTCGGTCAGCTAGAAGACAAACTTGGGCTTCGTGGCAGTAAGACTGCCGAACTTATTTTTGAGGATTGTCGTGTTCCAAAGGAGAATATTCTTGGTGAAAAGGATAAAGGTTTTTATGGTGTGATGGACACTCTTGATCGTGGACGTACAGCAGTCGGCGCTATGTCTGTTGGCATTGCACGAGGCGCTCTTGAGGATAGTATTTCATATGCAAAACAAAGGGAACAGTTTGGACGACCGATTGGTAAATTCCAAGCCATACAATGGATGATTGCTGACATGGCAACTGAGATAGATGCAGCTCGTCTATTGGTGTATAGAGCAGCCCATCTCGAAGATGAAGGTAAGCCATTTAGTAAAGAAGCAGCTATAGCGAAGTTATTTGCATCTGAGATAGCTATGCGAGCGACAAGAAATGCTATTCAGATTCATGGGGGCTATGGCTATATGAAAGATCGTCCTTTAGAGAGATACTTCAGAGATATAAAAATCTGTCAGATTGGTGAAGGAACATCTGAGATTCAACGTTTGGTCATTGCCAAAAGATTAGGATTGTAAAATAGAGCGTTATTTCAAATGCATCGTTTTAAAAATAAGCACGTGTACGAATAGGTTGGTGTATTCCACTTAAGGAACCAATTGCTTCCTTAATTTCTTTGTTCCACTTTCATAATAATGGGGAGGTTAGGGGCCTAACTTGATAGGTGAGGAGGAGGAGAGGAGGAAAAGATGCGAAAAAAGGTTTCTCTCATATTGCAATACACCATATTAGACCCCCATATTAACAATTGTTAATTCTACTTAATAATACTTTCGCATAAATTCAATAAATTACCTTACTTCTTTTTCATTTTTTATCATTCTTAAACTGTTATAGTACTTTAGAAGGATATAGGTTATAAAAATTAGATTAATCCTCTAGCCGAGAAAAGTGAAAATTTTCCTTGCTTAAAGTCATTTTGCTCGTATGTCTTTTTAAGAACCTCTAAAGCCGGTTTTCTACGATTTATTTGTGCTTTTTTTTGATTAGGTAAATTCTTTATTCTTCGAGCAATAAGGGAGACTTTTACAATGTCTTCGATTTCTTCTACTTCTTCATTGTCGAAGGTCGCGCCAGCAATATTCATCTCTTTATACCACCATATATTAACAATTGTTAATTCTACTTTATAATACTTTCGCATAAATTCAATAAATTCACTTTTCTCTCCTTATTTGGTAGAATTAAACTCGATTCGGAGTCTGTTTCTAATTGAATATTTCAAATTCAAGATCAAATGTTTTAAGTAAATCTATTGTGGGTGCCATGGGGAAAAATGAATGGTATGGGCAGACCTCACCTAATCACTTGTAGTTTACATATGTTACATTTCTAAGTATATGATGGTTGGGGTTAAGATTATAACAAATTTATTATACAGAATCTGTTATACCCTATAAATTTATTTAAGTAAAGCGGGTGGCTAAGATGGTTGATTATAGATTTTCAGAGGAACAAGAACTTTTTAGAGAGAGTATAAAAGAGTTTTGTGCAAGCGAAATTGTCCCAAAAACTGAGAAGTTAGGGGAGGTAAGACGAATGCCTGAAGATATCATAAAGGCATTGGCGAAATTTGAACTTCTTGGCATGGTTATAGATCCTGAATATGGCGGATTAGGAACTGATGTAGTAACAGCTGGAATTGCAGCTGAAGAACTTGCCAGAGCAGATCTAAGCTGCTCGATACCTGTTCTGTTTCTTGTGGGAACCTCTTGGGGTCACGTTATAGATAAATACGGAAATGAGGAGATAAAAAAGGAGATATTACCTAAGGCAATAAAAGGAGAATCAATTATCGGTATAGCTACAACAGAATCAGACATTGGATCAGACTTGGGCAATATGAAAACAAAGATTACTAAGAAAGGAGATAAATACGTTGTTAATGGGGAGAAAATGTATATTAGTGGTGTAGCTGAGGCCATGGAATATGGTGGAGGCCATGTTACACTTGCAAGAATGACACCTGAGAAGGGTACAAGAGGGATGAGTATGTTTTACCTTCCATTAAAAGATACACCAGGAATTACACCTACCTATGTTGAAGATATCGGTAGAGAAGCAATTTCATGTGGTGGATTCGACATTAAAAATGTTGAGATTCCAAAGCATTATTTACTTGGGGAGGAAAATAAAGGATTCTATTATATTCACGAGGGATATGAGCTAGCACGAGGACTTATATCTCTTGTATGCGCAGGGGCTGCATCTAAAGCACTTGAAAATGGTATTGCTTATATTAAAGAGCGTAAAGCTTTTGGTAAACCAATCGGAAAATATGAGGGTATTCAATTTAAACTAGCTGAACACCATGTAAAGATACAGGCACTTCGCCAATTAGGCTATAAAGCTCTTTGGACATATGATCAAGAAATA
>CP070798.1:562529-584382 GCA_020343515.1 Thermoplasmatales archaeon
TATGCAAAAAGATGATTTTATCCAACTTCTGAAGAAGTGTGGAGCAATAAAGTTCGGACGTTTTGTATTAACATCTGGTGCAATTAGCGATTACTATATCGATATAAAAAATGCAAGTACCGACCCAAAGACATTAAAAATCATAGCTCAGGAAATGAGTAAGTATATTCAGGGCTATAACCTATTTGCAGGAATGGAACTGGGTGCAGTACCACTTGTTGTAGCTCTCTCATTAGAAACAGGGGTCCCTTATGTTATTATAAGAAAAGAAAAACGTGAACACGGGACTGGAAAACAGATCGAAGGTGGCGATGTTAAAGATAAAAATGTTCTAGTAATCGAGGATGTTACAACAAGCGGGGGCTCAGTTGTGAAAACAATACAAATTTTACGTGAGAATGATGCAAAAGTTGATAAGGCTCTGGCGGTGGTAGATAGAGGAAGTAACGTAAAAGAAAAATTACAACAGATAGAAGTAGATTTTATTCCCCTTGTTCAGGCCAGTGAGATTTTAAAAAAATAGACTAGATTAAATAGAGGAATTGTATACAAAATCAGGGGGTAGGTTAATGAATGTATTAGTAATAGGTGGCGGCGCTCGGGAACATGCAATATGCGATGCAGTTTCTAGATCGGAAAATGTTACTCTCTTCTCTGTAATGAAAAATCTTAATCCTGGAATAGAAAGAATGGCTGTAGACTACTTGCTTGAGAAAGAAACAAATGTAGACCGTGTTGTAGAATATGCCAAGAAGAATAATATTGATCTCCTTCTTGTAGGACCGGAGGCACCTCTTGAACTGGGATTGGTTGATGAATTAACCAAGAATAATATCAATACCTGTGCTCCAACTAGAGATGCTGCAAGAATCGAAACGGATAAGGAGTGGATGCGCAACCTAGTTAGAAAATATAAAATTCCTGGACAGCTCACATACGGAACTTTCTCTGATGTTGAAAAAGCAAAAAGGTTCATAGAAGAACTAAACGCTGAAGTCGCCATAAAACCAATTGGACTTACAGGTGGGAAAGGGGTAAGAGTAGCTGGCGATCATTTTAATGGAACAGATGAAGCAATCTCCTACGTAAAGGAAGTAATTGAAAATAAAATTGGTGGAGTTGCCAAGGTATTAATTGAAGAAAAAGCGATTGGTGAAGAATTCACACTGCAGGCTTTATCTGATGGTTCTACTATTGTTACATTTCCGGCAGTCCAGGACCATAAACGACTTCTTCCTGGCGATCGTGGTCCAAATACAGGAGGAATGGGCTCTTACTCATGCGCAGATGGACTATTACCTTTCTTATCTCAAGACGATTATAATGAAGGGGCGTCTATTCTTAAAAAGATAGTAGATGCACTAAACAAAGAGGGTTGCAGATATGTTGGTCCCATTTATGGCCAGTTTATGCTGACTTCAAAGGGGATAAAAATCATCGAGATTAATGCAAGGTTTGGCGACCCTGAAAACATGAATGTGTTACCCTTGCTACAGACAGATTTTATTGAACTATGTACCAGCATGCTCGATGAAACATTGTCTAATAAAAAAATACAGGTTCAAGAAAGATCGACCGTTTGCAAATATGTCGTACCGGAAGGATACGGCTTTAAAAGCATGGTCGGAGAGAAAATACATGTAGGGGAAGAATTTGTAAAAGACACGGGTGCAGAACTATTTTTTGCATCGGTCAACAAAAAAAACAATGATATTTTTACAACGTCTTCGCGGTCACTTGCCGTTGTTGGAATCGCTGACGAGATAGGGGATGCAGAAAAAATCTGTGAAGAAGCGCTATCACATGTAAAAGGGGATCATATTTTCATACGACATGACATTGGCACAGAAGATTTGATCCAGAAAAGAGTTAATCATATGATTGAGTTACGTGGAAGTAGATGAAAGAAGAAATTTTAGTATATTTTATTGGAACAGCGGGTTCTGGAAAATCAACCTTGTCTTCAAATTTTCAAGACTGGTTTAATTTGAGGGGGCTCGATGCCATTATCGTTAATCTAGATCCCGGTGCAGAGAACCTCCCCTATGAGCCAGATGTCGATATACGTGATTGGATATCATTAAAAGAGGTCATGGAAAACTATCAACTGGGACCCAACGGTGCACAGATTGCATGTGCCGATATGATTGCTCTCAACATAGAAGATGTCAAAAAAAGTATTGAATCCTTCAAATCAGATTATATTGTTATGGATACCCCTGGGCAACTAGAATTGTTTGTATTCAGGGAAGCTGGAAAATATACAGTGAAGTTTTTAAATCCAGAGAGATCTATTATATGTTATCTCCTTGATCCCTCTTTAGCAAAAACACCATCAGGTTTTGTGTCACAGCTGCTACTATCCATTACGGCAAACTTCAGGTTGAACCAGCCACAGATTAACATTCTTAGTAAATCTGATTTATTATCTGAGGAAGATCTGGGTATCATAAAAAAATGGTCTGATGACCCAGATGAACTATATGGTGCAATAATAAATGAAGAGGCATCGGTATATAGAGAAATGAATGAAGGAATATTACAAATTATTAAGGAGTTTGGTGGGTGCACAGGCATTGTTCCAACATCCAAAAAAGATTATTTTGGTATAGACGATATATATACAAACATCCAAATTCAATTTAAAGGTGGAGAAGACCTGATGAAGGATTGAGACTCGAATAAAATATGATCTTACCTATTGTTGAAACAACTTTTATTGAAAAATCATAAGTCAATGAGGCGGTACTCTAATTTTATCCTAACCAAATGTTTAAATTTAATTAACATATTACAACCAATATATAGGGGGGCAAAATATGAAAAAGAAAATTATAATTGGAAGTCTGCTGGCAGTTTTTCTTATGATGATGCCATCAGTATCTGCAGTGGAATCTAATGCGGTGAAAGAAAAAACACGTTACTCTTTTATAGAATCGGACATAGATATTGAAGAGTTAAAAGAAGAATATAATAAAAACCCTTCTGCGCCACTCTTCATAATAGTTACTGCACTGATATGGTTCCTAAAACTATTACGAATATTTTTGGTTACATTTTGGACTGTTGTAATACTTTCAATAATTAAACGAATCACTGGCAACACAACATGCATAATTGGCTAAACCCACTCTCTTTTTTTCTTTAAGTTTTAATTGAGCTTACACTATTGTAGGTGAAATCTAATCTTATTAAAAGAGAAGAATGATTATCTGATGGTAGAAAAGTTTAAGATTGCACCAGTGCCCTTAAGTTTTGATTGGACGCGGTCTACGAAGTTTAGCACCTCAGATACAGAAACCGTGTCCTTCCAGTTGTAAACAAAATCATGTTCGCCGATGGTGGGCTTCAATCCCATCTCAATGAGCCTTTCAGTGATCACAGATGCTTTTTCTCCATCTGCACTTACCAACACCTCAACATAGGTTTTCATGGATTCACCATAGGGGCAAGAGTATTTTTAGATAAAAAAGTTGCGTAATTATTATTCCCACAAAAGAACCAGAATATTGACAATTGTACCTCTAACTGTTATGGAACCTATATAGCGCCTACTACTGCTTTACAATTTGGGCATACTAACCAATACTTTTTGTCTAATCCAGTATATCTTACACCGTAAAAATCACTTTTTGCTCTGTTCAATTTAAGTATCGGTTTTACTTTTTGATGGCAAAACGGACATTCTACTTCTTTAGGGTAATAACGTTTTTTCATTTCAAATTTTATAATTATTTAGTTAGGTTGTTTTAATAGTTCCAAGCACTGGTTCGAAGATAAATCCTTTATCCATAAGAGACGTTAATGCTTCCTCTATCGTGTTTTCATCAAGATTATTCTTTTTACATTTTTCTAATATTAAGTCCCATGCAGCGCCATCTTCACCCTCGATTTCCTTTATAGTTTTCAAAACTATGTCTTCAACTTCTTCAGAGTCCCCAATCTTTTTCTCTGTTTTTTCTTTCTTTTCTTCTTTTTGTATTTTTACTTGTTCTACAGCCTCGATCTTTTCCTCTTTTTCAACTTCAGGGAATGTTTCACTTGCTGGTACAGTATATTGTAATGACTCCCGTACCAAGGCCAAATACTTACTTACATCGACATTGCCATATTTCTTGAGAGCAGCAACTATTCCTTCAGACAAATCTTTACTGTATCCTAATTTTCTTAGATCATATGCATTTGGCGTATTCATTTTCATTGCTTCCATAACTGCCTCGATTCTCTGTTTTGTCTGTACGCAGGTTTCAATTATCCATCTATCTCTTGTCTCTGCATTTACCTCTCTCACTAGTTCTGGACGTATAGAAACATACAATGCCCCTTCCTCAGGCTCATAGGTTCTTGCCTTTCCAATAACCGCTACAAATGCTGGAACTTCAATGTTTAAAAGCTGATCTGTTGCCTTCTGTTGATATTGTTTTCCAGAATATAGGGTAAAAACGCCGGTTGGGTCAGAGATATGTGCCCTGATGAGTTCTCCATTTTCTGAGATATTTTCTACATCTGTCAAGACACCAACTGCAAATAACCTGTTAACCTTGCTCCCGAGAGGAGTTATTACATAAGAAGGGGTTTTTTCTCCAGTTCCCTCTATTTCAACTGTTGAATCATTATACTCCCCTGCAAATATTCTCCAAGCTGGCTCACGTTTCATTGTAACTCCTCCAGTTCCTGAGATAGTTTTTCAGATGCGGCTTCAACGTCTATATCGGCAAGTTTTGCATCTTTTGCAATAATTGTTATGCCGAATTCATTTCCAAGAGCATTTCCTTGAAGAGTTATCCTATGTGCAAAAAGTGTATTGAATATTTCCTCAACAACAATATTTTCGTCCTTTGATTCTTTGACGATTTTTTCTAATTCGCTAAGTGTCTTGCCAAGGATTTTTTCAGTTAAATCTTTGTTAATAATTCCACTAACTGCCCCTGTACCATCATCAATAACAAGTTTAATGCGTAAATCAGGGATTCCTTTAACACTTCCATGAATGCTACATTCATCTCCTTGTAAAACACGATTACATTCAGGACATCTTTGTACCAATCCAGATCCTTCTCTTATCTGAATGATTGTGCCTTCGACTTCAACATCCAATGCACCATATCTCTCTACCAGCTCATGAAGAAGTAATTTCCGTGTTTTTATATCCTTTTTTGAAATCTTGCTGTCATCAACTTTTTCTACAGCGGCCTTTTCATCAAAGGTTAACTGTGGAATACCTTTCCAAGATTTTACATATCCGCCAGATATCTTTACAACATCTCCATCTTTTAATTTAAAATCATGCCACGATGTGTATTGTGCTTTACCAGTTTCGTCACCAAGTATTCCTGAAAAAACATTCTTTTTTTGGCCATCTACTTCTACTTCACGTTTATTTATCTCAAGTATTCTTGCAGTAACCTCTATTGCGCCAAGACCTGACCGTAAATCCTTCATTTTATATTCTTTAGGCTCTAAAATACTCTCAGGAAGTTTTGATTCATCAGTTTTTACAATTTTTGTTCTATCCCCAATGTTTACCTTAGTGGCACCCTGCCACTCCGTTGCATACGCGTTTGAAATCTCAAGAACATCTCCTTTTTCTATTTCAAGATCATTCCAAGCTGTAAAAGGAATGGTGCCGCTTTCGTCTGCCAGTATTCCATAAAAAATCTTACTAGCTTCACCCCTAACAGTAACATCTTTTGGATTTATGGTTACTACGCGACAAAGTAAATTTACACTCCTCTGGTTGGGTGTAATATCAATCACAAGCGTTCGTTCTGTAGATGTCGGTATAAACTTTCCGCCAAATTTTTTGATAAGTGTTTGTTTTGCATGGTCTAGAGGTACTCCATATTCTAGGAATTTTTTAAACTCTTTTTCTAGCTCTTCTCTAGTTACCTCTTTTTCCGAACTATCAGAAATGATCTTCAGAATATCATCGATGTACGGTTGAATGTCCTCGTCACTCATAAACTACCTCCCAGACAAATAATGATATGATAATTCGATATATAAAAGTCGCTATTTAATCGATGGATTATGTGAAAATTTAAAACAGTCCAGCAACATTACCTTTATCATCAAGATCCATAAGTTCAGAAGTCGGTGAAGCAGGCAGCCCAGGCATAGTTGTAATCTTCCCAGTCATCGGTACCAAAAACCCCGCTCCAGCTGAAAATTTTATTTCACGCACAGTGATCTTAAAACCCTTTGGTCGTCCAAGAAGTAGCGGATCATCCGAAAGAGAATAAGGAGTTTTTGCAATACATATCAGAAGCTTGTCAAGCCCTATTTCTTTACAAAGTTTGATATCCTTCTCGGCAGCAACAGTGTAAACAATCCTTCCTGCCCCATAAATTTTTTTGGCAATAATCTCAATTTTTTCTTTAACAGGACGACCAACATCATATAGAAAGGTAAAATCAGACTTCTGGTTATGTATCAAATCCACAAGTTTTCCTGCAAGCTCAATACCGCCTTCCCCACCTTTATCCCATATATCAACTACTGCAACCGGTATATTTTTAGAATTGCAAAAGCCTTCAACGATGTCAATCTCCGCATCTGTATCATCACCAAAACGATTTATTGCAACTATTATAGGTACCCTGTAAAAAGAAATGTTTTCAAGGTGTTTCTCAAGATTTGATAAACCATTTTTTAACGCGTTAATGTCAGTTCCATTTCCATTTCTTTTTAATGCCTTTATGGATACAACTAGCACCGTTGCATCTGGTTTTAAATTTCCTACTCTGCAGACAATGTCAAAGAATTTCTCAGCACCAAGGTCTGAGCCAAAACCGGCCTCTGTGACAAAATAATCTGCGAGTTTTAACCCTATTACGTCGGCGATAAGGCTGTTTGTCCCATGTGCAATATTTGCAAAAGGGCCGCCGTGTACAAAAGCAGGTAGTCCTTCCACAGTTTGGACAAGGTTTGGAGCGATTGCACCCTTTAAAAGAACAGTCATTGCTCCCACTGCTTTCAGATCACCTGCAGTAATAGGTTTATCGTTATAGGTATAAGCCACAATTATCTTGCCCAATCTCTCCTTTAAATCATTTATACCTTTTGAAAGACACAGAATTGCCATTATTTCAGATGCAGGTGTTATAGCAAATTCAACTTCATGGGGTACACCATCCGATGGGCCACCCAGTCCAATAACAGTGTTTCTCAGTGCTCTATCGCTTATGTCCATTACCCGGGGCCATACAATGTATCTTGGATCTATGTGAAAAAGATCGCCATGATGAATATGGTTATCTAACAGGCTAGCTAGAAGATTATGTGCACTTGTGATAGCATGCATATCCCCAGTAAAATGGAGGTTAATATCTTCCATTGGTAGTACCTGAGAGTATCCTCCACCAGTTGCACCACCTTTTACACCCATCATTGGACCCAGAGATGGTTCTCTAATTGCAAGCATTGTTTTTTTTCCTAATTGTGATAAAGCCTGAGCAAGTCCAATGGTAACCGTGGTTTTTCCCTCGCCACTAGGGGTTGGATTGATTGTCGTGACAAGTATTAATTTTCCGTTACTTTTGGAATCTATTCTTTTTAAGATATCTAAAGAAACTTTTGCTTTGTAGTTTCCCCAGCAAACAAATTCATCTTCCTTAATTCCTGCTTTTTCTGCAATTTCTTCTATGGGTCTGAGTTTTATAGTTCGAGCAATTTCAATATTTGTTTTCATGTTTGGATAAATAGGATATATATACCTTACTTAAAAATTTGCAATGTCTAATCTGTTTTTCTCTAATTCTTCCACATTTAGATAAATAAGAACTGTTAAAATCTCCGAGAAGTCCATATGTGTTTTGGTAGATATGAATAAATAGTGTCATGTCGTAATTTTTGAGGTTTTTCGCTATTTTCCTTGTCGTTTGCCCATTTTTTGCTATTTGAGTATTGTAAAATTTTATTTTTTCTTAGCAACCAATAGTGGATTCGCCAGTTTCTTCCATCATATAATATAATTTCTTCTCTTTCAGTGTTAAGTATACCTTCTGATTCTAAAATGTAGAAAAGCTGTCTCTCTTCATGTTCTAATATGTTATCTATGATGCGGTCGTCATATCCAAAAAGATCCATGACAATACTAGCATATTTCCTTGCATCTCCCTCTCCAATGTCCAATTTTTTTTCTATAGCGCTAGAAAGGTCATTTAATGTGACGATATTCAGTATATTCCTCCCTATTTTTTTGCATTATTATATTTATAAGTCAAAGTATATAAAATTTTCTCCTTTCAACAGGTTTTTTATAAATTTCGAGATAGCATTAATCAAAAACTCCTCAACAAAAATATTATTCCATAAAAGGGAAGAAATTATTTATTACTAAAATAAGGATGATTTATATAAAGATAGCCGTTGCGTTCTTTTAATATCGGGACGAGAGCAGGGGAACAAAGGATGGGATGCATATTCACGAGAGGTGAAATTAGCATTTGCTCTCTTTAGAAAGTGTTTCCCCCACTCTCGATATATAATATTTGTAAGATGAACTATATAAATCTTTTTAGGAAATGGAGGTAATGAAATTGTGTTAATGAAGCATTTATATCACATATTTTGCATACTCCAATTTGGCTGCTATTATGAAAATGGCGTTGATTTCAGCAAGGCCTAAGATCGCAGATAAAAAATCCAACCTAAAAATAATGGAGGATTATATCAAAAAGACAAAGGCAGATTTCTACATATTTGGGGAGATGTTTCTATCTGGATATCCATGCGGGGACGAGTTTCGGAATCTTGCCGAGACAAAGCAGGGTCCTTCGATAAAGTGTTTGAAAAAAATTGTTAAGGAAAAAAATTGCTATTTAGTATTTGGTATGCCTTTAAAGGACGAAAAAGTTGAAGGTCTTATATATAATTCTGCGATTTTGATTCATCCAAATGGAAAAGTAGACAATTACAATAAGCGGTTTTTAATCACATTTGGACCCTTTGAAGAAAAAATCTTTTTCGACGAGGGAGAAGAGTCAAATGTTTTTGAAACAAAATTTGGAAAAATTGGTTTGTTTATTTGCTATGATCTCTTCTTTCCAGAAATAACTAAGGCACTTGCCCTCCAAGGAGCAGATGTTTTGATTTGTATATCTGCATCACCTTCCACCACTAGAAAATATTTTGAGGCATTGCTTCCTGCAAGAGCAATAGAAAATACTATTTTTTTGGTATATGCAAATATTGTTGGGTCACAAGAGAGCCTTGTTTTGTGGGGTGGATCTCAAATTTATGACCCTTTGGGAAATCTACGCGTCAAAGCTCCTTATTTTGAGGAAAGTATTATAACTTATGATATAGATTTAAAACAACTTAAAACAGCTAGGGCAAATAGGCCTGTATTAAGAGATATCAGACCTGAAATTTACCGGGATCTATACAATATGTCGCGATTCCATAGGGGAGATTAAAGAAATTGATTTAGGTGATGAACATATATGAGTTTTTTCAAAAAGTATTTTACATAAAAATGTATTAAGGGACTTTGTTTCCATTTACTTTCTATTGGGTGGGGCGTAACATTGAATTCGCATGACGACGAACTTATTAAAAAGTTGAATTTAACAGCTGTAAAAATCAGAAAACATATCATTGAGATGCTTTATAGAGCCAAATCTGGACATCCCGGTGGCTCACTATCTGCTGTTGATGCAATTGTTACGTTATATTTTCATCATATGAAGCACAATCCAAAAAAACCTGGAGATCCAAATAGGGATCGCTTCATCCTTAGTAAGGGGCATGCTGCCCCAACTCTTTATGCGGTTCTTGCCGAATGTGGCTATTTCGATTTAAAAGAATTGAAGCGTTTGAGAGAAATTAATTGTATGCTGCAGGGACATCCAGTGTCTCAACACATCCCAGGTGTAGAAGCGTCAACAGGCTCCCTTGGTCATGGGCTCTCTTTTGCGAATGGTGCTGCTCTTGCTGGTAAACTTGATAAAAAAAAGTATAACGTTTATGTCATGCTTGGCGACGGAGAAACAGATGAGGGGCAGATTTGGGAGGCGGCATCTGCTGCATCTCATTATAAACTGGACAATCTCACAGGTATGTTAGATCGAAATTTTTTACAGATCGATGGGCATACTGAGGATGTACTACGCCTGGAATCGGTGCGAGAGCGGTGGAGTTCTTTTGGATGGAATGTTATTGAGATTGATGGGCATGACATGCAACAGATTGCAAATGCTTTTCATGGGACCGATGGACATGAGAAACAGCCATCCATGGTTATTCTAAATACCGTGAAAGGTAAGGGTGTTTCTTTTATGGAAAACAATGTTGATTTCCATGGTGTTCCTCCAAACGAGTTGGAGTATAAAATTGCGATGGAAGAACTTGATGTTTTACAAAGAAAATTGGAGGATGCTCAGTGAGCAAAGAAATGGTAAATCCTAGAATTGCATATGGAGAAACACTTATTGAACTTGGTAAAAAACATCCCAATCTTGTGGTATTGGATGCAGATCTTTCTAAATCAACTAAGACTATAATGTTTGCCAAAAAGTACCCAAACCGGTTTTTTGAAATGGGTATTGCAGAAGCAAACATGATTTCGACTGCTGCTGGACTAGCCTCCTGTGGAAAAATTGTATTTGCAAGTACATTCGCCGTGTTTGCAACTGGTAGAGTATATGACCAGATACGGATGGATGTTGCCTATTCCAATGCCAATGTAAAGATATTTGCAACCCATGGTGGCATAAGCGTAGGGAAAGACGGTGCCAGTCATCAGATGATTGAGGATATTGCACTTATGCGGGTGCTTCCCAACATGATGGTTTTTGCACCAAGTGATGCTACCCAAACAAGAAGAATCGTGGAATGTATGGCAAGTAACTATGGCCCAATGTATGCACGAGTAGGGCGTGCTAATGCTCCATTAATCTATAAGAAAGATGATTTAAAAGAGGTGAAAATCGGTAAAGGCATTATAATTGAAGATGGAGACGATATAAGCATTATAGCCTGTGGAACAATGGTTGACCATGCCCTTGATGCAAGAAAACTATTGTTAAAAGAGGGTATAAAAACACGTGTTGTCGATATGTATTCTATCAAACCAATTGATAAAAAACTTATCCTTAAATGTGCAAAAGAGACTAATGCGATAATAACAACAGAGGAACACTCTATCATTGGCGGGCTTGGAAGTGTTGTTTCAGAAATACTGGCCGAAGAAGAATGCCCCTGCAAATTTAAAAGAATGGGCATACGAGACATTTTTTGTGAATCTGGAGAACCAAAAGATTTATTTGCGAAATATGGGCTGAGTGCAAATCACGTCGTTAAAACAGTGAAAAAAATGATGAAATAATGCATCATCTCCATATCACGATGGTCAAAATATCTTCATCTTTTAATTTGTGCTTTAATCCGACCTTTTGAACATCGTGTTTTGCAGAGGGTCCTGAAACAGATGCATATCTAAAATTCCTCATAAAATCACGGTGCAGTTTTTTACAGGCATTCTCTACCCTATCTCCTTTTCGCAATATCAAAGGTTCATCGTAATCTGTTTGCTTTCCAACAGGTTTCATATATACCCTAATGAGTTTTAGATGAGAAAAGATGTTTTCTCTAAGTAATTTTAAACCATCACCCTTTTCAGCAGATATTGTTACTACATATCTCCCTTTTAGTTCTTCTACATTTTTATCCAATATTTCCTGGGTTACAAGATCTATTTTGTTGATAACAACCATTGCAGATACATAAACTCTATTTCGAGAAAATGAATCAATTAATTGATCCTCGGTGATATCCTCACGTATTGTAACATCTGCATTTATCACAAATTCAGAGGCAATCGATTTTATGAGACGTTCATTTAGATTGGTAAGTGTATTTGTTGAATGTACTGTAATGCCCCCTTGTGCTTTTTTTGTAACCACAACATCAGGGCTTTTTTGATTTAAACGTAACCCTGCACCATATAGCTCCCTCTCAATTATTTCAAGATGCTCTATGTGCTGCACATCTATCATTAACAACAACAAATCAACATTTCTAACAGCCGAGAGAATCTCCCTTCCTCTACCCTTTCCTTCCGACGCACCTTTTATAAAACCTGGTAAATCCAGCATCTGGATATCTGCCCCTTTATACTTCATGATACCTGGAATTGCTTCCAAGGTGGTGAAATCATAATCACCTGTTTTACTAGAAGCGCCTGTTAATCGATTTAAAAGAGTGCTTTTTCCAACATTTGGAAAGCCGATGATGCCAACTGTAGCATCACCAGATCTCTTGATAGAAAATCCTTTTCCCTTGGCACGTGCACTTTTCCTTTTCTCAGCTTCTTCTTTCAGCCTTGCAATCTTTGCCTTCAGCTTCCCGATATGGTGTTCAGTAGCCTTATTTTTCTGTGTATTGAAGATTTCTTCTTCTATAGCTTTGATTTGTTCTTCTATCGAGGAGACCATATTTTGTCAGTAAATATACATTCACCTTATAAAAAACACGTGTCAAGCAACTATAAAGCCTTCAATTTAAATAGCCATCTAGTCTTTAACTATCCAAG
Organism: Thermoplasmatales archaeon; assembly: GCA_020343515.1. Taxonomy (GTDB): domain Archaea; phylum Thermoplasmatota; class E2; order DHVEG-1; family DHVEG-1; genus JAGLML01. Next base: position 575,065 of record CP070798.1, read on the forward strand.
TCCCTGTTTCACCCTGAAGTGCTTCCCAGCATTTTTCTATGTTGGCGACAATAACTTTTTTGCCACCAGATTCTAAAAACTGGATAGCAGCAAGAATCTTGGGACCCATGCTTCCAGGTGGAAAATGGCCCTCTTCATAATATTTTTTCAATTCTTCCAACGATATTTTGTCGAGCGTCTTTTGTTTCGGAGTATTATAATAAAGATAAACTCTTTCAACATCTGTTAATATCAATAGCAACTCTGCCTCAACTGCCTCCGCCAACCGTTCAGCAGCGAGATCTTTATCAATTACTGCCTCTAAGCCATCAAGACCACCATCTTCCCTCTCAATAACTGGCATACCACCCCCACCAGATGCAATGACGATTATCCCTTCATCAAGCATTTTTTTAATACTCTCCCCCTCAACAATGTATTTTGGATCAGGAGACGGAACAACCATTCTCCATCCGTTAGGTTGTTGAACCACTTGAAAACCTTCCTTACGCAACTCAATTGCCTCGTCGTCGTCATAATAAGGTCCAATAGGTTTCGTGGGATTAGAAAGAGATGGATCATTTTGATCAACAATTATCTGTGTGATCAAAGCAATTACTGGTTTCTCAATATGTTCCTTTTTTAGGGCATTAGAAAGGCATTGTTGTATCATATATCCTATCAACCCCTCGCTCTCTGCAACACAGATTCCAAGTGGCATTGCTGGCGTTAAACCCTTTGCCACCTTATTCTGAAGTAATATGGCTCCAACCTGAGGACCGTTACCGTGAGTAACGACAACGTCCCATCCCTCTTTTATCATTTTTACTATCGACTTGACACTTTTCCTGGTGTTTGCAAATTGTTCATAAATAGTTCCTCTCTGTCCCTTTTTCACCAGTGCATTGCCACCTAGTGCAATAACTGCTTTTTTCTTCATAATAGATTGCAGAAAATATATTCCTAATATAAAAAATAAATGGTAGAAGTAAATATATACCTAACACATTTACAATTGAAACCACATGTTTGAACTCGAAAGAGAAAGGTTGGTTAAAAACCTCATAATAGAAGGATACATAAAAAGCGAAGAAGTAGAAAAAGCATTCCTAAAGATTCCTAGAGAAGCATTTGTACCAGACTCACTAAAAATGAGAGCATACATGGACACGCCTCTTGAAATCGGTTATGGTCAAACAATTTCAGCACCCCATATGGTGGCAATAATGTGTGAAGCATTAGATATTACAGAAGGACAAAAAATCTTGGAAATCGGAGCTGGATCTGGCTACCATGCAGCCATAGTTGCTCATCTTGTCGGAGAAAAAGGTCATGTATTTACAATTGAAAGATTTGAAAACCTTGCAAAACAAGCACAAGAAAACCTAAGAAAAACAGATATAACAAATGCGACTGTAGAAACTGGAGATGGATCAGAGGGTTTAGAAAAAAACCAGCCTTATGATCGCATCTATGTCACATGTGCATCCCCAGGGATACCTCAGCCCCTTATAGATCAACTGAAAGATTATGGAAAACTATTGATACCCGTTGGAAGAATGTATTGTGAGTTGAAATTAATAGAAAAAAAGGGCGAAAAGATCGCATCAAAGAACCTAGGAGGCTGTGTTTTTGTTCCCCTTGTAGGAAAGCATGGTCACTAGATTATCGTTTGTATTGTATGTCTCGTAAAAACTTCTTTCTCCAAGAAATTTCTTCCTTGTTTTCTACCCCTTTTGGAATAAATCCATCTATAACACCTAGAATTCCTCTTCCCGTCTCATTTCCTATTTTTGACTCTGCTATCACGACTTTTGTGGGATTGGCTGTTGCACAGTAAATAGAGCAAACCTCTGGAACGTTTTTTATGGCATTTAGGACACTTATTGGAAAACAATCTTTCATGAATATTATAAAAGAATGGCCTGCTCCAATGTTTTCTGCATTTTTTTCTGCAAGTTTCTTTAGTGCTTCATCGTTTCCTTCACTTCGTACTTTACATGCTCCGCTTGCCTCACAGAATGCAATGCCAAATTTCCCATTAGAAACAATGTTTACCATTGCTTCATATAGATCCTCTAAAGACTTGATAAAATGGGTTTGTCCTAATATGAAATTCAGGTCTACAGGTTTTTCTATTTCTACAATTTTTATTTCCACGTCTTTCATAGCTTCTCTCCTCTACATAGATTTCAATTTATAATGAAAAGATTGTATATAAAGTATTAATGTGGAACAGAAATAACTCGTTAGTAACCTTGTACCTTGTACCAAGAAATACTTTATCTCATTAGTCTATTGGCTAATGCCCGTTTTACCAACCCACCGCCGCCAGATGCACTTCTGCAGAAGTAAAGTAGATAATTTACACCATCTTTGTCTATCAGGTTTCCTTTGTCATCATATGCAAATGCTGTTAGCTCGAAAAGTCCCGCGGCTAGTTGGAATAAAGTATTAGCGCCATCGGACATGTCATCATCTATTTCATTAGCTGTTAAATTCCACAGTATTTGAGTAGCATTAAATCTCACTAAATCCACTGATTCAGAAACCGTTGCATTTACTAGTAAGAATTTCCCAGTAGAAATCACTCCTGTAATCCCTAGAACATCAAACGCATATAGGTAGAGATAAGATTTATCAAAAGTGAGTATGTGGAAATAGATAAAACCTGGTTTTAGATTGTTGATCTCTATTTGTTTTGAGATTGATATATTATGTGGATCTGACCAACCACCCTCTTTACCATATGTGTCTTTTGCTTTCACCCTTATTACATAGTCTCCGCTGCTATTCCAAAGGTATTTTGTTACTACGGGGTTACTGACATCAAATGGTCCAAGCCAATCACTATAGTTTCCATCTCCCCAATCCCACATGTAAAAGACTTCATCTCCTTCAGGGTCAGATGTTACAGCTGAAAAGGTAAGATCTACTCCAGGACCTCCAACAATAGGTCCAGCAATAATTGTTGGTGGGTATGGTGGTGAATTCTCTGCTGTTATGAATTCCCAAATTGGACCTTTGGTAAACGCGCCGATATCGTCCCAGGCGACAATCTGCCAATAATAGGTTGTTTCAACATCGAGTGTCTCAGGATCATAGGATGTATTGGTTTGATTACTGACAACCTTGGGTGGTGTACTATTTGTTCCAAAGTACACATCATAGGTTACCGTGTCATTATCAGGATCCCCCCCGGTCCAACTCAGATCAACATTTATATTAACACCTGTTGAACCATTTACTGGAGAAGGATCGGATGGCTGGTTAGGAGGATTGTTTATGCCTGTGGTGAATTGCCACAGAAGGCTTTTGTTGGAAGCACTCTGGTTGTCCCAGGCTATGATTTGCCAGTAGTAGGTTGTATTTTCATTAAGTATTCCAGGATCATAGGATGTATTGGTTTGATTACTGACAACCTTGGGTGGTGTACTATTTGTCCCAAAGTACACATCATAGGTCACGGGATCTCCATCTGGATCGCCGCCAGTCCAATTTAAATCAATTTTGAGACTGACATTTGTTGAACCATTGGCTGGATTTGGATTACTTGGCTGATAAGGTGGTAGATTGCTTCTTCCTAATGAGCCTAACATATCTTTTGTATTGGTTGAAGTTAATGAAATACGATCTTTCTCATTAGTGCTTGTCCAATAAAAACTTGTGTCATATTCAATGATTCCAGAAACTGGTAATATGGTCAAAATCAGCGCAATTGAAATCAATATACCAACTACTTTTTTTTTCATGGAATCCCCCATATTTTTATATTATATCTTTTTTCAAATTCATATTATAGTGATTTATGTATATATAATGCTTTCTGTTTATTTAAAAGTTGCGTAAATAAAATATATTTCTATTTATATTTAAAAATTTTCTATGAAAAATATGAAGAAAATATAATACAAAAAAAGGTTTTCTCATTTTTATTAAAAAAAATTAAATAATTTTTATTTAAACATAATTGTGATATTGTCTATCAATTTTTTCATCAATGGATATTATTTTGAGTAGTGTTTGCTCCATTCCACCCTTCTAGGAACACGTTTTAATTTTAACATGTTCTTCTGACATTTATTTTTACAAAAATGGAGTACCTTTCCATCCTTTTTAACAAACATCTTTCCAGTTCCAGGTTCAATTTCACTTCCACAAAACGAACAAATCTTTCTCTCTACCATGAAATAATACCTCTATCTAGGTCCACCAAGTCTCTTTGCTTCTCGCTGAGTTTCACTTAACATCAAGATATCGCCCAATCGAACCGGTCCCATAACATTACGAGTGATAATTTTACCTTTATCCCTCCCATCTAAAACTCGAACCTTCACTTGAGACGCCTCACCAGCCATACCTGTTCTATCAATAATCTCTACAACCTCACAAGGAGTTCCTTCTATCATAATCCTAACCTTGTTTCTTTAATGCATCGATCTTTTTAACAATGTTCTCAAGTGCACTCCTTTCTTTTCCAAGGTTTAGAACAGCTACTGCACTTGTAGAAGTGTCCAAACCTGCTGCATTGCCCAATTCTGCTTTACTTGGAACATAAGTATATGGAACACTTTTTTCTTCACACAATATTGGCATATGAGCAAGGATCTCCTCAGGAGAAACATCCTCAGCCATTACTACAAGTTTTGCCTGACCTCTTTCTACATGTTTAGTCGCTTCGTTTGCACCTTTTCCTATCTTTCCATTATCTCGAGCCTTTTCTATCAATTCATAGGCTAAATCCTGCATTTCTTTTGTTACCTGAAATCTTACATATATTGCCATAGTTTAGCCTCCTTATAGGGCCTTCATTGATTCTGTTGTTCTACAAGAGAACGTAAAAGTTGGAATGTGGGGGCCATATAAAAATCTTTTTCAGGAAAAAATGTTTCTGCCGCTCTTTAATATTTTTAAAATGGCATTGGAATTCTTTCAACTTCTAATCTGTCGACAGTTGGATATTCCTCAACCATAAAGCATTCACATCCACTTTTTTTAAGATCAAAAGCAATTTTTTCTAAAATCCATAGGGCAATTTCGATCCTATTTTTTTCTTTGTCTAAAAAAATAAATTTTTCAGAGACATCATGTTTTTCTTTCAACAACATAAACAGTTGATCTAAAGATGTATCTGGCTTGTATATCGCGCCTTTAATTATTGTTCCTTCTTTAGTTATAACTTCATATTCTTTGGCAATATTTTGTGCTCTACGTTTTATCCTATTTTTGAGTTGAATGCCATCCTTGAAAGAAACTGAACAATAATGGACTCCTATGTTAAAATCTTCATTTTGTATCCTCTTTAAAACAGCGAAAGCTGATTCTTGGCTGCCTTTAACCGCTGCAGAAATATCATTCTTAACCACATAGTTTCTGTTTTCCAAAGATTCACAGTTTCTCTCAGAATATTCAAGTTCATTAAGATTTACCCAGCGTAATTCATTATCATTTGCCCACTTAATAAGAGAGAACATATCTCTTTCCATATCAGGGATAGCGGGTATCTCTAATGCAATATCTGCTGAAGTATCTAAAACATTTTTAATTGGATTTTTTAGCGGGCTTTTGTCTATATCATCCCAGAATTTTGGAGATGGGTGAAATCTTATCTCATCAAGTCCAACAGAAATAAGCTTAGGTAGATGCTCTGCGTTTTTAAGACCAGATGTATACAAATGGATGTGAAATTTAGATCCAAAGACATTCTTGAGTAGAGAAATGTATTTTTTTACTCTTTTCCAAACAACCAGCGGATCTCCTCCCGTAATACCTGCACCTGTTGCATCGATGTACTCTGCCTCACTAATCAACTTTTTTGTATCATATTCGCCTTCTAAATCCCATTCATCAGCAAATATTCGATCCTTTCCTCCTTTTTTAAAACTCAAGGGACAGTAAAAACATTTACTAGGACACAGACCTGTTACCAGCAACACCATTTTTGAACCTTGTGCACACATCTTACATGCAGGTGATAAAGGAGAAAGGTATAAGCTTTCATTCAACCAAGAAATGATTTCTTTCATTTGATTTAGCATATTAATTCATAATATTAAAATATCTGTTTAGTTAAAAAGAAAGAAGTATGGGCTCGGAGAGATTTGAACTCTCGACCTCCCGGTTATCAGCCGGGTGCTCCAACCAACCTAAGCTACGAGCCCGATGGAATGTGATAATATAGTTTTCCTATAAAAATTAATTCCATGACAAACTTTCGTGTTGACTGCTTACTACATCTTAAAAACTTAGTTTATTAATTTGTGAAAAATATGATTTTGTCCCTAATTCTTCCGTAGGTTTTATAACGTACTTAGTTGATTTTGGGTTAAAATGGATATCGATAAAACGATTAAAGAGCTGTCTCAAAACGAGAAGAAAGTACTTTTAACTCTTAAAAAACTAAATGGTAAGAGCGCTCCACAAGATATTTTGGAAAATGGCGACTTCAATCAGGAAGTGGAGGTTATGAATGCATCCTCATGGCTCCATTCAAAGAAATTGGTTGGTATTGAGGAACATATTAAAACTGTTTATTCTTTAGATAAAGAAGGAAAACGTTTTTTAGAAAAAGGACTGCCGGAGAAGCGAGCATTAAAGCTGATGGCTGAAAAAGAAGGCATTATCTCCTTAAAGGATCTTCCTAGATCTCTAGAGAAAGGCGAGATACCTATTGCAATTGGCTGGCTTAAAAAGAAAGGATGGGCAACTATTAAAAAGGATAAAGAAACTTTTTTAGAAATTACAGAAGAAGGAAAAAATGCACTTAGTGAATTAAGCGAGGATGAAAAAATACTTCAGCTTCTCAAAGAAAACGACAACATAGAGATTGATAAAGATAAAATTAAATCATTGTTATCTAGAAAGAAGGTAATTAAAGAAAAAGATATTGTTACCAGTACAATAGTTTTGACAGAAGTTGGTGTAAAGGTACTCAAAAAAGGTTTTGAAATTAAAGATGAAATTTCTCAGGTTACTTCATCTATCATCAAAAATAACAAATGGAAACACAATATTATTAGACCTTATGATATTAATGCATTTGCACCTGCAGTTTATGGAGGAAAACCACATCCTTTAGTTGATCTAATATCTAAAATAAGACAGATATTTTTAGAAATGGGTTTTCAGGAAATTCAAGGGGATTTTGTTGAATCTTGTTTCTGGAACATGGATGTGCTATTTATTCCCCAAGATCATCCAGCAAGAGAGATGCAAGATACATTGTATTGTAAAACTCCATCTAAGATAAAAATAGAAGAGAAACAATTGTTAGACGAAATTGCCCGGGTGCATGAAAATGGGGGTAGCACTTCATCAACTGGTTGGGGTTATAAATTTTCTGAAAAGGAGGGGGAGCGAGCTCTGTTAAGAACCCATACTACAGTGAATACCATTCGTTATCTCTATAATAATCCAAAACCACCTTCTAAGGTTTTCTCCTTAGGACGTGTTTTTAGAAAGGAAAGCATTGATGCTACTCATTTACCTGAGTTTTATCAGATCGAAGGGATTGTTCATGAGGTGGATACTAACTTTAGACAATTGATAGGTGTACTAAAAGAATTTTATAGAAAGATTGGTTTTGAAAAGATTCGCTTTAGACCGGGTTATTTCCCTTACACAGAGCCTAGCATGGAAGTCGAGGTTTTCTGGAATAACGAATGGATGGAATTAGGTGGAAGTGGCATTTTCAGGCCAGAAGTTACAGAACCTGTTGGTGTTAAAAACCCGGTACTCGCCTGGGGCCTTGGTTTGGAAAGACTTGCCATGTTAAAGTTTGGTGTGACTGATATACGCAGTTTATACATTAGTGATGTAGGCTGGCTTAGAAAGAAATCTTTGATTTGAAAGTACATTTCCAATATTTTTTCCTTTTTTATTCGTAGTATTCCCGCCCCACAATATTTATTAAATATTAAAGATATTATATTTCTTGTAAAATGGTAACTATTGTAAACAAACATTTATATATTAACAGGATTGATATTAGCTATTGAGGTTGAGAAAAGTATGCATTCAAACAGGGCACTAAGAGCAACTCTAATATCAATTATATTCTTCTTAAGCTCATTGTTACCTGCGTTAATCATAGTTCCGACAATTGGTGCAGAATCAACAGGAGGAACGACGACTCTTTATTTCCATGATTTCTTTGAAACAGAGGGGCTCATGGATGAAAATCCTCCAACAAAAAACAATGACTCACAATGGCCACCACGCGTAACAGATTGGGAAAACTGGCTATATTGGTTCAGTGTCGTAGCGATATCATTTATGATAAATGAAAGTGAATTAGATTTCGACCCATTTACATCGTTGTTTCTTGATCCATATACAGTTATGGGAATATACACCAATGAGGGAAATGGCTCTCTAGTAGTTGATGGTGATGTGGTTTTTGACCTTTACTTTAATTCACCAAGATCCAGCGAATTATTTAGAAATGATAAAGTTCAAGCAAGCTTGCTATGGTTTGATTTTGATTTTGAGAGTTGGTTAGAAGACCCTAATGCTACAGAGGATATTTTCAAAGAAAGAAATGTCACCACTAGACTTACACCATCGCTGCTAGCCGGGAACATTCAAAACTACAAAATGACAATCGAAAATGTTAATTTTTCATTGTTTCCTGAAATGTTCCTGATATTCTCAGTTAAAGTAATCCCGGGAAATAAACCACTCGGATGGTTAACTGCTAGGGAAAGTTGGCGATCTAAAATTATGGGATTATTCCCTAGGTTTAAAGAGTGGATTGATTCAAAAAAACTGGGATTCATCAATTGGACCTTAAATAGGGCAAATTCAAGTAAATTTGAATTAGCTAGAATTGCAAGTCAGGCTATACAGGTTATCCGTGAGGCAGTACAAATGCAAAATATTACAAAGGAAGATGTCGCAGAGATTTTAAATGGTATGAGATCCTCGTCCGTTGTCTATGATTCAATAAATCATCCCTCATCGGTATCTGTACCATTCACATTACCCGGTGAAGATGAAAATAAATATGTATACTACCTCCACGATGGAAATAAAATGTATGAGGAAGAACCTACAAAGGATACTCCATCAGATGTTGAGCTATCAAAAGGTTCTGCAAAATGGGTTGGACCAGATCTTGAGAGAAGTAAAATATTAAAGAAAGCCACAGCGAATATATACATTGGTCATCGTGATTTGTACCGTCTTTTAAATATGGGAAAAATAAAACTTGTTGCAAAATTAACTTCCAGTGAAGGAGAAATTGCCACCTCTGAAAAAGAGCTCTCAAAGAACTGGTATGTCTTTAATACAATAAGGCAACCAGAGCCAATAACATTCATCTTTGAGGGTTTAGAAGAT
>CP070798.1:584482-605677 GCA_020343515.1 Thermoplasmatales archaeon
TGTTCTTACCATTGAGTAAGAGCCAACCTGTTACATTAAATCTTGGGAGAACAAGCCACCAACCCATACGAGTATCAGTTTTCCAGCCGTTGGTATTGTTAACAAAATGTAGGTTTACAGCTTGCCCGTCTATCGCTGTAGAAACATCATATATCCATCTATTAGTTTCACTATCAACGTCACCTTTTATAATCGTTTTATTGTATAGTTTAAGGATGGGTTTTTCTTCAGATGCTGAAAAGTATTTGTAGAGATGTAGTTTTCTTTGATGAAATATTAGATTTGTATTTTCGTACAAGTAAAGCCCTATTAACACAATTCCATGATTGCCTTTTTGAATCACCATAACATTTAACGCCACACTGTAATTGTTATCAAAAACCGCATCGAAATACCAAGTCTCAACATGATAAAAATCATATGTTTTATGAAATGCATCATCTTTTAATGTTATATTTTCCAATAGATTATAATTCTCATTTTCATCTATAAGGTCCTTATTAAAAGCATTGAAATTCTTAGCTATTGTTCTTTCAATTGAGGAACTCCCAACAATAATACATGCTACAAATAATACTCCTAATATTGTTATTATTCTTCTATTCATTTTAACATCAAAATTATTTCTTTCGCAATCATCTATAATTTTCAATTTTCTCCTGAGAATTATTAATTATGAAATATCATATGGTTCTTTTGCTGGATGCCAGTCAAACTCATCGTTATGAGCAGTATGATTACACCGACCATGAGGGGTTTTCTCATCAGAATGCTTTTCCTCCTTAATATAAATCTATAAGACGATAGGTATATTATAGGCATATTAATACTATCACAAATTCTTTCTGGTAGAGTAAATTAATTAATATTAGTGTGCCGATTTCATGTCCATAACTACTGTATCTCATTTCTTCTGTTACATAAATTTATCATTAATACTTGATGTAGGTTTACTAGGATAACTAGACCCATCAAATTTCCATAATTCACACCCGTCAACGGTATTCGTAATTCCAAGATATAAACAGTTTTTGAACGGAATAAGGGCTCGTGCACCAATATTATTGTCATCTCCAAAACCATTCCTCGGCCACTGAGAAGATTTTTTATGTACCTCCTCTCCAACCATCTGATACCAATTATCTCCATCCTCAGTAAACCAAACCTCACATCCTGCAGAATATGTATGTTGGCTCTTTTCAGTTTTTATGGAAAAGTTAAAGGCTGGATAAGCTAACTTGAAGGTAATATTGGTAAGAAATCTACCTGGATTCCAAGTACCTGCAAACAAACGATCATCATAAGCCCTTAGAGACCAAATATAGGCATTCGTCCAATCGCCAAAGCCAGAATGTTTGTTCTTATCAATAGAAAATTTCCTACCAATAACTCTAGTAAAACTAGAGCCATTAAATCTCCAGATTTCACAGCCAGTACCCATAGATTCTAAAAAAATGTTTGTAAAAAATCTATTTTTACCATTAATCTTTAATCCAAAAGGGGGTACTGAGGCGGTCCCAATGTATAACGAGTTTTTAAAAACCTCCATTCTACGGATGCCATAATTATGAGTGCGTAAGGGAGTTCCGGCCATATTAAATCCTCGTTTTAGTTCCCCATTTTTCCCAACTAAACACGTCCATGTATTGCCATCAGAGGTTCTCCATAGTTCACAACCAGCAATATTAAATGTACCAACATAAAGATACTCTTGATTTGAAACACTGTCCTCAAATACCATCATTTCCCAGGCATAAATATCCCGTTCAAAACCAATGCTATCATCTCCAAAACCATAACTAATATCACACCCACCTCCAACGACCTTCTCCCAAACAACTCCATTTGTTCTCCATATTTCAAATCCATCCCTCCAATTCATGGTTCCTATATAGAGCCATTCATCAAAAACAGCTGCTGAATAAGCGGCATGGTTATTTCGGTTACCAAACCCACTTGAAAATGTCCCTTCACCATTTTTATGAATCAAAGGTTCCCATGGACCCTCAATCGGATTAGTTGTTCTCCAAATTTCACAGCCTTCCCTAGGATTAAATGTACCAGCGTATAGATAAGCATAATCATAGGATGGAGGATTATATGGATGCAACATGGTTAATTCCATATTATTTATATTACCAAAGCCATGTTCAATTGTCGCGTTTATAGAATCATTACCAACAGATTGTTTCCAGCTTAAATCATCATAGTACCATAATTCACAACCTTGAGTTTCGACATCTTTAAAATAATTTTCAATTAGACGGACAACAAAGTTGAGGATAAATTGATTAAAAGATAAAATACCAATAGCTTTAAATTTCGTGAGAACAGCAGTAATCATCTTAGGGCCAAACGGATCGCTGATTACATTTCCTGTTCCAACTAAAAGATATTCTACATCATCGATAGTAAAGGTTGTTTTTCCCCTAATCGCAACATTATATGAATTATTAAAACCATTATCCATCCTGCCATTGGGATAATCACCGATAACTTGTACCCATCCATTGGACAATGATACTTTCTCAATACCTTCATGTTCATTATTTGCAGGTACGGTTGGTAACAGCCAAGATTCAATTTTTCCAATTGATTGTACAGTTAGACTATTACTAGGAATCCTCCCTATAAACGGAAAAAAACTTATTCCTATAAATATAACAATTACAGCGAAGACGATTGCTTTTTTGAGAAAGGATTTTTGCATGGATTCCTCCCTATTATCAATATATCTATAAGTGCCGGGGTATATAAATGCTACCCTCTAACAAGAGTATTTCTAGGAAAAATACTATATTTTGAACACTGCATTCTTACATTCGGTAAAATCAACATAAAGTTAAGGGTCATGCATAAATGGGTTACAGACGGGGAAATGCCAGAATTTTTCATTATACTTTGATTGGTGCTTACGAGGAGATATTTTCTGATGTGGAGACTTAATGCGGAGAGTATAATGAGTTGTTTTTCTCCAGATGGATTAAATCCTTTCTATTCAAAGTCTTTAAATATTAAAAGCTGTATACGTGCTCACTTCTATCTAATCAGGTGAATTATGGGCAAAGGAATAAATGCAGCAAGAAAACTCAAAAAAAGCAGAAAAAAGAGATCATGGAGTGATAGATACCACAAGAGAAGAGTCTTACATTTAAAGGAGAAATCCGATCCTCTCGGCGGAGTTGCCCAAGCGAAAGGTATTGTTATTGAAAAAGTAGGTATAGAGGCAAAACAACCCAACTCTGCCATTAGAAAATGTGTTAAAATACAACTTATAAGAAATGGGAGGCAAATTACCGCGTTTGCTCCTGGAGATAATGCGATTGGTTTTATTGATGAGCACGACGAAGTTGTTGTGGAGGGAATTGGTGGTAGAATGGGAAGAAGCTATGGGGATATCCCTGGCGTTCGATTTAAAGTAATAAAGGTTAATGATGTCACCTTGCAAGAACTTGTGAAAGGAAAGGTTGAGAAACCAATAAGACGATAAATATGACTAGTAAAAAAGATGTGAAGGAAAACATAAATTTTTTTCCAATATTGGGAAAATATGATATTGACACTGTTAAAATTGAAGATAGAGGATTGGAAAAATATATTAAAATAGATACCAAGGATTTATTTATTGGAGCTCCACATGCAAATAGGTTGTTCGGTAAGTCTAAAGTCTCTATTATTGAAAGGCTTATTAACAATTTGATGAGGACAGAAGCATACACAGGTAAAAAAACAAAATCCTATAAAGTAGTAAAGGCAGCATTCGAAATCATTGAAAAAAAGACCAAGACCAATCCTATGCAGGCTTTTGTAGATGCAATTCAAAATGCAGCACCAAAAGAAGAGACAACAAGACTGCGTTTTGGAGGAATTTCGGTTCCTAAAGCAGTTGACATTGCTCCACAGAGACGATTGGATGCTGCTCTACGTAACATTTGCCAAGGAGCTCTTAATTCAAGCCATAAGAATAAACGAAGCATTGAAACATGCCTTGCCGATGAAATAATTAAAGCGGGCAAGAACGATCCTGCATCCTTTTCAATAGCAAAGAAAAATGATGTGGAACGTATTGCCCGTTCAGCTAGGTAAAAATTTTTGAATTTTGTAGGGGTAATAGTTATGGGAAGGAAAGAAGACAACATAGCAAAAGCAAAGGGTTTAATGAATAAATTGGATTATATCCGTAACATTGGTATAGCCGCTCACATAGATCATGGAAAAACGACGCTTTCAGATAACTTGCTTGCTGGTTGCGGAATGATGAGCGAGGAGCTTGCAGGGAAACAGCTTGTTTTGGATTATGATGAACAGGAACAAGCAAGAGGCATCACAATTAATACTGCATCTGCATCCATGGTACATAATTTTGAAGGAAAGGAATATCTTATTAACCTTTTAGACACACCAGGTCATGTAGATTTCGGCGGCGATGTAACACGTGCTATGCGTGCTGTCGATGGATGTATCGTAGTGGTATGTGCTGTAGAAGGAGCCATGCCTCAGACGGAAACTGTTATTAGACAGGCCTTACGTGAGAATGCAAAACCTATTTTGTTTATCAATAAAGTTGATAGATTGATTAATGAACTTCGTGTAACGCCAGAAGAAATGCAGCAACGTTTCGTTAAGATAATACACAGATTTAACGAACTCCTCAACAAACTTATTCCGAAAGAGTTCAAAGGGAAATGGAATGTAAAGGTAGAAGATGGCAGTGTAGCGTTTGGTTCTGCGTACTACAACTGGGCAATTTCGGCACCATATATGAAAAAGACGGGGCTGAGTTTTAAAGACATCTATGAATACTGCGACAAAGAGGATCAAAAAACCCTTGCGCAGAAAACACCAATCCATGAAGTAATGCTCGATATGGTCGTTGATCATCTTCCATCTCCAAAAGAAGCACAGAAATATAGGATACCTATCATATGGAGGGGGGAGCAGGACAGCAAACTAGGTAAAAGCATGATTGATTGCAATGAGAATGGACCATTAGCCGTAATGATTACAAAGATAATTTTGGATCCACATGCAGGAGAAGTAGCAGTAGGTAGGGTATATAGCGGAAAGATAACACGAGGGCAAGAGGTATTTGTTGTGGGAATGCCAAATAGAAATCGTGTACAGCAGGTCAATGTCATGGTTGGAGATGATAGAATTCCTGTTGAATACGTAAGTGCAGGAAATGTTGTTGCTGCAACTGGTATAAAAGATGCAATTGCTGGGAGTACTATTGCAGATGAATCTGAAGTAGAACCTTTTGAAAGGATTGTCCATATTTCAGAACCTGTAGTCACTGTTGCAGTAGAAGCCAAAAACACGAAAGATCTCCCAAAACTTGTTGAAGTTTTGAAATTAGTATCCAAAGCAGATCCAAGTATACAAGTCCAAATCAACCAAGAAACTGGAGAAAACCTGATGTCTGGGATGGGAGAACTTCACCTTGAAATCACTGAATACAGAATTATAAATGATTATAAAATAGAAATTGTCACCTCAGAGCCAATTGTAGTATACAGAGAAACCGTTGGTAAAAAGAGCTCACAAAAATTCGAAGGAAAATCACCAAACAAACATAATCGTTTCTACATAGAAGTTGAACCGCTTCCAGAGAACATAGTAAAAGCAATTTACAACAATGAAATACCAGATAATGTAAAAAAATACAAAAAAGAGGTTGCAAAAATACTCCAAAATCTTGGGATAGATAAAGTTGTTGCCAAAGGTGTCTTTGGTATGCAGGGCATGAATATCATAACAGATGTGACCAAAGGGATTCAACATCTTTTTGAAACGAGAGAACTCATCAAAGAAGCGTTTGTGGAGGTTATGAAAAGTGGGCCAACTGCCTCTGAACCTTGCCAAGGAATATTAGTAAAATTGGTTGATGCAAAGCTTCATGAAGATGCAATACATAGAGGACCAGCGCAAGTTATCCCTGCTGTAAGAAACGCCCTATATGGCTCAATAACAATTTCTCAGCCGACAATACTTGAACCATTTCAGAAAGTTTTTATCAGCACACCACAAGAACTCATGGGTAATGCATCAGGAGAACTAAATCAGAGAAGAGCAGAAGTAAAAGACATGAAGACAGAGGGGGACTCGGTAAATATTGATGCAAGAGCCCCAGTTGCAGAAATGTTCGGATTTGCCTCTGCAATACGATCAGCAACAGGTGGGAGAGTGTTATGGAACACTGAAAACATGGGGTTCAAACCTCTGCCAAAAAATCTTCAAGACGAAGTAATAAGACAAATAAGGGATAGAAAAGGTTTGAAACCAGAGCCTTATCCACCTAGCTATTATATTGATTAAACATCATAGAAAATTAATAATCATTATATAGGAAACCTAGTTACACACCTCAGTGGCAATCATGGAAAGGGGAACCATTCCAATTAATCAGAATTTTGAACTGGAATACCGATATTATGACAAAGATGTACACTATAAATATTTCAACAGAAAATTTGAGATATTCCTTATAGAAAAGAAGGCATTGAGCAAGAATTACATTTTACACATGGACAACTGTGACATGAACCCCGGAAAATGGTCTCCACATATTCATAAAGCATCGAATGTTAAAAAGAAACTATATTTTGGAGTTTCAACCCTTAACTGGAGTGATATAAAAAATAATTTTTTAGAGAGCATAGTTGGAGAAATAGGAGACCGGCATAAAGAAAGCATAAAAAAGGCAGTTGGTAAACTACTTTCTCCAAAATTGTAACGATAGAGGTACAATCACTTTTCCAATGTAACTTTTTACTTACTACTCTGCAATCCTGTATTTCCCATGTGTTGGCTCATAAATTTGTCCATTACGTTTTAATCTATCCAACGCTTCTTCTACCCTGCGAGATTCCATTCCTTCTATCTCTGCCTCGCTAATTATGTCACTTCGAGAGGCATTGCCATCTGGCGACTCATTACATAATCTTTTTATTAAATCTATAATTGAACGCATCCGTTCATGCTGGCTATGGCTTATCCCAGTTGCAATAATATCGATGTCAAATTTTCCTGTTTCTCTATCCATCCCTACTCTTCTAAGATATTGGTCAATAATTGATATCGCTCTTTTTGCATCCTCTGTAGTTACCTCCTGACTCAACCGTATTCTGGCACTTGCTTCCGCCAATCTTACAAACGCCTCAAGTTGCCTAGGTGTAAACGGAACAGAATCCTCAGATGAACTTCTAAAATCTACATAATAATTCTTTAATATTTCCAACGCATCATCAGTCATTACTGGGAAAACATTTCTCTTTGCATACGCAACATATTTTCGTAAAAATTCTTGCTCAAATACTGGTAAAACATGTTCCATCAAAACAGATTCCTGATCTTTAGAAAACAAAGGACTTTTAGATTTTATTATGTGTTCATGCATTTCACCAGCTTTGTGTGAAAGGAGGATATGCGTTGCAAGTTCAGTATCTGTTGTTCTATTTGGTTTATCGAGAATAGAAAAAATAAGGTCAAAACGGGATAGCAATGCAGGAGGCATATTGATTTGTTCATGTATTGGAATAAATTCATCAAATCTTCCTAACTTTGGATTCGCAGCTGCAAGCAGTGCACAACGGGATTTTAATGTAGCATTGATACCTGCTTTTGCAACAGAGATCTCTTGTTGTTCCATTGCCTGATGCATTGCGCTTCTATCAGTCTCCTCCATTTTATCGATCTCATCAATGCATGCAACACCCATATCAGCTAGAACTAATGCCCCTGCTTCCAATGTCCATTGTCCTTCTCCAAATTCATCTCTTACTGCTGCTGCAGTAAGACCAGCTGCGGATGATGCCTTCCCTGAGGCATACACACTACGCGGAGCCAGTTTAGATAAATACGCAAGAATCTGAGATTTTGCAGTACCCGGATCTCCAACAAGTAAGGTGTGAATATCGCCCCGGATATATGTCCCATCTGGCATTTCTTTTGATAAACCACCGAACAATTGCAAAACTAGGGCCTCTTTTTCTACATTCATCCCATAAATCGTCGGTGCAATGCTTCGTCTCATTTTTTCATAAATGTCTGGATCTTTGCTTATCTTTAAAATCTCCTTTTCATCTTCCTCTGTAACTTCTACCTCTTCAAATGCCATTTCTTGGCTTTCAATACTTACTGCATTCATAGTTTTATTAAAAGAAGTTAATCGGAATGTGCCTCTCCGTCTCTGCATGGAGTAAAGTATACCATTTACAATTACTCTATCCCCGGGACCTATTTCTCCAACAAGGTCATCTTCAAGGTAAACACTGATTCTTTCTGGCTGAGCGCCGCCACGAAGGCCTTCGGGGTTTTCTTGAATCTCAATTTTTTGAGAATCAATAAACGTTGAGAGAGTAGTAGAAAGTTTAAATGAAGAGACCCTACCACATCCACCTTGATCTTCATAGCACTCCGCGGGTTCTTTTAGTATGTCTTCGTCCTGTTCAATTTTAATAAAGGCTCCACATTTTTGACATTGGAACGCAGCGATTTGAAGTTTTGGTCGAACCTCTGTTCTTTTCTTCACAAGACCTTCAACTGCTGCAAGTTTACCTAAATGATTTGCACGGATTTTTCTAATGAGTATTTTCTGTGTTTCAGGAAGATCTCTCACTCTAAAATGAAGTTGTAATTTTTGTTCAGCAGCGACGTCAATGTTTTTCAAGGCCTCCTCTGCATTAAAAAGAGTCTTGAACGGTTGATTGACAAGCATTTCCGCCAATTTCGGATCTGCCTTATCTATATCCCAGTAATCTACAATTAAGCTACGATTTTCTGGATATTCTAAGGCGATGGTCTCAATTTCAGATCTACAATTTTCTTCAAAAAAACTCTGCCATGAAGATACCAAACTCTCGTCCTTCAACACCGTGTGTATTCCCCCATTTTTGGAAAATGTATATTGTATTTAAATTTTAGCGGGTGTAGAAACTCCGCAAGTGGGTGCACGTATCATGCTAATGACTGCCCGTCTGCATTCTCAACCCCGTTAACCCTATGAGCATCAGCAGTTTGCGGTAAGGCTGCTCACTTCCGTGCCTCACCCGATCTCCACAACAAAGATGTACATATGATCCTCCGATCATACGCGTTCATCACCTCTGATCCCAAAGGACAAGGTCTCATAGTCAACAAACGGATCAATAGATGATCGTAACACCGCCTATTGGATTCGACTCCAGCGTATCGGCGATTTCTGGATAAAGGGAACGCCTAACTCCCCAGTCTATTCTACACCTATCGCCATTTTACCATGATCTACGAATAATTATTCTCTGATATTTAAACAATTGGAAGAATATGTATGTGAGACATATAGCAAGGAATGCTATATCACGGGCTATGATTAGCCATGCCTGCGATATTTGATCACCGCCGTATGCTTGCGATGCTAGTTTACCAGCAGAGTATGAATCAATGATGAGTAGGTAGATAGATATGGCAATTATTATGAAAACTACTATGTTGATATAAAATGACCATTTGTTCCATGTTTTTTTATCTATTTGATGAATCTGAGTTTCTGTCATAGAATCATCCTAAATAATTGCATTATGAAATTGATATATGAACATTGTGCTTAAAATTAACTTTAGAGAAAATCAACAATTTTTGTCTGATTAATCTTGTCACTCTCAAATAAAGAGTCTATGGATTTTTCAACCAATATTATTCGTTGACGGGCATAGGAAGGAAGATTATATTTTTCAGCAATTTTTCTTGAAATATCTAAATATTTTTTTACTGACTTTTCGTGAACAGTAAGAGTTAATTTTCCACTACATCGTATGCATAAACCTTGGAGAGGTATTCTCCTATATGTCGTATTACATAGAGGGCAACGAACCGATTGCTTACTAAAAGCCCTTAGATTACCAAGTACATCTGGTAAAAAGTGTCTTTCAATCACTTTAAAAGCAACATCAGCTTCATCCACCGCCCGTATCTTTGCCGCTAGGCCAAGTTGTATGTTCATTTTATCCATCATACTCTTCAACGTTTTATATGAAGATTCTTTCGGGCCAGCAGAGATATCAGTGGTGTCATGGGTAAAACCAAACTGTTCGTACTGAAAATTTGTGCCAATCCTTGAGGATACGAGCCCCATGATTTGTTCCAAATTTTTTGAATGTTCATGTTTTACAGTAGCCTCATAAAAATCAAGAGGATATCTTGCTAAGGTGTCAAGATTATGCGCCTCTTTATCTACTTCAGCAGGATCAATACGGGTAGTAGCGATAAGAGGCAAATCCATTCTACCGCCCCTCTTATCAGGAATATATGAATGTGAGAAATTCAAAAGTGCATCCATAAGTAACATTAATCCATCTTCGTCACCGTCCGCGTTCCGACGTTTTGTTGCGTGAAAAAACGGATGGGCAAAACAGACTTGAGTATTAGTAAAGCCTATTATTCTTGCAAGAGCTCCAGCGGATGTATGGGGTGCAAGTCCTATCACCATGTGTCCTGTTAAATCCTGTCTTTTTCTACACTTGTAAAAACGATTCAGTCCATAAAATTTTACAAGAAGATCATCTACAAATTTTGAAACTTGTAAAAAATATTCGGCACAAGAATTTGAAATTATGACGTCTTGTGCTTTCAGTTCACAGGTTTGGTCGTCGTTTTCGAGATCATTTCCAAGATAATCTTTTGTATATCCCAATTCCTTTATTCTCTTCAAGGAAACGCCTATTTCTTTAGGTTTGAAATGTGTAAGCGGGGCATCGGTCATATCAAATCGTGTGGTGCCATCTTTGAAAACATACACATTGTGTTTTGCACGCAGGATTCCTTTTTCTAAAGGTTCTGGAGTTTTATTTTTTGAGATAGTACCTATTACACCTTTAATTGTTTCTGGAAGAATGCGTTCTTTTATGTTATTTTTTGCAAGATTTAATTCTTCTGAAACATTGATCTCATGAGTTTCAATTCTATTATCTATAGCTTCTGTATGTATGCCACAGGTACAAGAGAGTTTATAGGTTGTTTTGTTACATTTGGGACATTTTCTCTTTCCTGCTTCGACCTCAATAGTTCTCTTTTCAGCAGCAGTTCTAAACAACCGCTGGTTCCCACCATAATTTCCTAAAGGGAATAGGATATGAGGTGGAGGTTTCATTTTTCTAGGGGCCGCTTTCTCAGGTCGCCCCATACGTGTTCCAATACGAAATGGTGCACGAGCTCTAACTATTATTCCAGAAAGTTTAGAAACTAAAGAAAGTGTATCTTCTCCATCTCCTAATGACATATATCTAATTGTATCAACGATATTTCCATCTTTTACATCTAAACCACAACATCTAATCAACGGATAGGAGTATTTATCCAAAATAAGATTGCCTTCTCTTTGTCTATGATATGCACCAAGCTCTATCAAAATATTTTTTATCTCTTGGTCTAGAGGAAGAACAAGTTTTAATTCTTCATCTAAGGCAATCTTTCCATTTTCCTTAACATATTTGGACAGTCGGGCCAGGTTATCTTTATCTATATCATGCCAAAAGAGATTGAAATTTGGATGAAGCGGTATTGAATAACGCTCCGATAACTCAAAAGCCTCTTTATAAGAAGGGTTTTGTAAATCAACTTCTCTTGCAAAATCTTCGCTGATCTTTTTCTTAAGACCAGCATCTGCTTCTTTAATTCCAGCAAACGTATATTCCTGGGGTAGACAATCAACTGATTTTTGTAGATCTTGAATCCACCATTCATATGCATAGGAGGAATCAGGAAGTAAAGCATTGTTTTCAATGAATTCTCCAAATGGAATAAGAATCTCGCCAAGATCTATTATTTTTTTTACATCTCTCCCAATATTTTCTACATTATTGATTTGAACTAAATCCCCATTTTGTAACAATACAATTGGGCCTTCTATTTGATCACATGGGGTAGCGATTGTGCCTTTTCCAGGTCGTTCGGTTTTCATTTGCGTGCCAACAGTTATAAAGCCATCAAGTAGGTACATAGCAGCTGGGTTGATGGCAGTAGATGCCAGTCCCGCAGTTCGAGCTCTCCCATATCGCAACCGAAATCCCCCCTTCTTGGATGGATGAGAGAATACTGGTCTTCCCGCTATTACTTCACCAATATATTTGGATGAGGGAGCAATTATCGGAATTTCACCGTTCACCTTATTTTTATCAACACCCTTATTTATAAAAACATCAAGAAATTCCCATCCTGTAAGCTTTAGTTTTTTAACGTGTTTGAAAATTTTTGGTGCTTTTAAACAGAGTCCTTCTGCTATAACTAGACATGCACCTCCTCTCAAACGGTTTGTTCCAACCCTAGGCAGATCTCGATATCCCGTGACTTCCTCATCTTCTGTTCCTTCACCATTGATACATATGGGACAATTAGATGCGACAAGATCTATTTCATCGACTGATGGCAAATACTGGAGGTGTTGAGCTCTTTTATACAAAGGGATTTCTTCTTTATACCTCTCTATCTCTCCATCTGTTGGACTATACTTCCCAATTTTTAGGTCCCTTCTCACAACATCAGCAATAAGAACACTCATTGCCTGTCCAGTACCACCTGCGCTTCTAATGGGCCCTGAGAAATATAGATCCACATAGTTTGTACCATCCTTGTTTTTACCTAGTTTTACCTCTGCTATACCTTCTAGCGGGGCAACTAAAACGCCTTCAGTAAGTATAGCAAGTCCCGTCCTTACAGCTTGATCGAGTGCGTCTTCAACTTTTTTAAATCTATAGGTTTTTCCATTGACAATTTCTCTTGCAATTTCTAAAGATACAAGTTCCCGATTACTAATCATTTTGGTAGCTTTACGAATCTTTGGAGCTATTCCTTTTGGTCCAACAAGCTGCTCAACTCGTGAAGCCAAATCCAGAGCTTGTGGTATTTCAACTGTGTATTCGGGGTCAAGACCCTTTTTTCTTGACTCCTTTGCAATTTCATAGCATCTATCTATTTCTTTCTGCAACTGGTTAAAATATTCATGCATGCTTGAGCTCACAGCAATATTTTTAGATATATCCCCATCCATATTTTCTCGCTCTAAAAATAAACAAATCTAAATGCACAGAATGTGTTTAAAGTTTTGTATTATCGTATAAGTTCCACACGAAATAAAGGGGTTATTTTATAATTTTCAAAACTTAGAAATCATGTAATTTTTTCGTTGAAATCCATTGTAGTGGCATTTCCTGTTTGTAGATTTATAATAGGCAGTTTTGCAGATTCAGGAATAAAGTTAAGCATTTTTTGATAAGAGGTTTGTGCTTGCCAACTTGAGGCGTTTATTAAAGTTACTCCCCTATAATTGTCAATATTTGCTATATGAACATGGCCTGTAACAAATATATCTGGAACTTTGTCGATTATCATGTAATCATAGTGTTCAGGTGCAAGTGGTGTATAACCACCATATGCGGGTGATAAGTGACGTTTTTTAAGCATAACTTTCATCACTTCAGTAGGTTCATTATAATTTAAATTCTGGATATTTGTCGAAAAATCTAAAAGGCTTTGACCATGATATGATAGTATTTCTACACCATGCAAGGAGAGATAACAGGGATTACCTACAAATATAAACTCTCTCCCTGTAAAAAGATCTTGAATTTCTTTTTCAAATGCTGGTTGAGGTTCTGCAGGTCTAACTGCATCATGGTTACCTGGTTGAAGAACCATGGTGATATGCTCGGGTATATGTTCTAGGTGCTTAGATAACACTTCATACTGTTTATATATATTGCTTATCGAAAGTTCTTCTTCCTGATTTGGATAGATGCCTATTCCGTCGACAAGGTCTCCTGGCAAAATCAAGTATTTTATTTTACTGGCCACACCCTTTTGTCTTGAATTCCCTAAGTTACCGTTTATCCATTTGAGAAAGGCATTCCATTCATTATCCATAAACATATTACTGCCTATATGGATATCAGAAAGAAATGCGACACACACGGGATGTTCTGCTTTGTTTTTTTCATGTTGTATTTTTATATCTGGAAAAACAATATTTTGAACGATTATCAGATCGCCTTTTTTACTGATTTTACCGACCATACCTATAATCTCATCCACAATGACTTCATTTGCCAGTTGGATAACTTCATTGTTATTTTTTAAAGCCATTAACGTAGCGGTGCCGGTTTCATCCTCGATTTCTATTAACTTATGTCCATTAACTGTAGTTTTAACGTTTTTCACAATTCCAATCAATTGGACATCTGACAGGTTTTTTTTAATCCGATTTATGGGGATAACATTTGTCATTTCTCTTCTTTGGCTACGGATAATCTTTTGTAAAACAGTGTATCTATCCCTAAACAACTTTACAAAATCTTGAGTTGTTCCTTCGCAAGTGCTTTTGCCGGTTACATCCTTCAATATTTCAATCTCAGATTCGTATTCATTTGATAATGGCTTCCAGCCCTTTGCAGCTGATATCTCTATGGCGTGAGGAGTCTTTTTCTCTTTATCTCCATTGTTCAATTTCAACTCATCTTCTTTGTCTGGGTCATCATATTCGTCTTCATCAATTACTTCTTCAATCAATGCGTTGCTGTTGAATATTTCGGAAAGAATCTTATTTTGAAGTTTTTTTTTGTCTAACAGGTCGTCATCTAGTTTTGGTATTTCTTTGACTTTTGTAGATTCTTCCACATGTTTTATGTTTTCCACTGTTAAAATTAGGGGATATTCCTTGAGATTTTTGATTAGAAAAGATGCAAATTCATCAGGATCTTTTTTAGATGAAATATATTTCAATGCATCCGGCTGAATAAGTGTACCATGCTCAGAGAACAGCTTTAGAATTGATTTCATTTTTTAGCCCATAAAAATATTTCAAACAACTGTATGTGATACCACGTTTTTAGAATTATGGTTTACCATTAAAGTTGGTTAATAAATGATAGTGAATAAAGTTTAATATTGAAAGTATTAATATGATAAAATGATTAGGTAACTGATATGACACAGATATCTGAGGCAAAGAAAAGAAAAATAACAGAGCAAATCAAAAATGTCGCTAAAAATGAAAATATAGATTTAGAAAAAATAAGGAGGCGGGTTGCCTCAGGAAAGATTGTTATTCCCTTCAATCCAATTCATTCTCCTAAATCCTTAGGCATTGGAAAAGGATTAAGAGTTAAGGTAAATGCAAACATTGGAACCTCTAGAGAGCATTGCGATGTCAAAGAAGAAATTGAGAAAGCAAAGGTCTCTATGGAAGCAGGGACTCATGCCGTTATGGATCTCTCAACTGGAGGAGATCTTGATAAGATTCGTACGTCTCTTATTAAAACTGTAGATATTCCATTTGGAACAGTCCCTATCTATCAGACAGGGATTGAGGCTATTGAGAAACATGGTGCCATTGTTGATATGACTGAAGATGAAATGTTTAATATGTTTGAACATCAAGCGAAACAAGGAGTTGATTTTGCAGTTGTTCATGTTGGAGTCACAAAAGTTAGTGTAGAACGGCTACAAAGACAAAAACGTCTTATCCCTATGGTGTCACGAGGCGGTTCCTTCCATATGGCATGGATACTACATAATAAGCAAGAAAATCCACTATACAAGAACTTTGACTATCTGCTTGAAATTGCAAGTAAATATGATGTGACGCTCAGTCTCGGAGATGGCATGAGATCTGGTGCTGTATATGATTCTAACGATCGAGCAAAATTCCAAGAGTTGTTGATTATAGGAGAACTCGTAGATCGGGCAAGGGAAAAAGGTGTTCAAGCCATGGTAGAAGGACCCGGGCATATGCCCCTAAATGATATTCAGTCAAACATACAGGTAATGAAAACTGTGACAAATGAAGCCCCTTATTTTGTTCTTGGCCCCCTAGTTACCGATGTTGCTCCAGGATACGATCATTTCGTTGGGGGTATAGGAGGAGCAGTAGCTGGTCTAGCTGGAGCTGACTTCCTATGCTATCTTACACCCGCAGAACATCTAGCTCTCCCCGATAAAGATGATGTTAGAGAAGGAGTCGTCGCAGCGAGAATAGCAGCACACGCGGCAGATCTTGCGAGAGGAATTGATAGAGACATGGATTTTAATTTTAGTAAAGCCCGTGAAGATCTAAACTGGGAGGAAATGTTTGATCTTTGTATAGATTCAAAGAAGGCAAGGGAATACAGAGAAAAGCGATTACCTCTTGAAGATACTAGTGCATGTTCTATGTGTGGAAAACTCTGCGCCATTGAAATGGTAAAAAAATATTTAAGAAAAAGATGATGGCCTCTCTTTTTCTTCTTAGGTACTCACATATATAAACAACTATTTTCATTACGCACCACTATGCTTTCTATTGTACTAGCGTTGCCGGCGTTTATTGTCGGCATCATTCTCCTTTGGAAGGGTTCAGATATTCTGATAGAAGGGACTTCAAAAACCGCTGTACAGTTGGGAATATCATCCCTTATTATCTCTGTCATAATTGTTGGATTTGGTACTTCGTCTCCTGAATTTGCTGTTTCCGTGGGCGCTGCAATTCAAAAAAATTCCGATATATCATTGGGAAACATCATTGGCTCCTGTGTTGCCAATATTTTACTAGTTCTTGGAGTTAGTTCTATTGTTAGACCAATAAAAATTAAACAAGGCATCATAAGAAGAGAATACCTGATAATGCTTGGCGCCACTGTTGTCCTTTTAATCTCTTCTTTTTTTGGATTACTAGATACATACCGTTTGATAGGTGGAGTTGTTTTCCTCGTTTTATTTGCAGGCTTTGTAGGCTATTTCATCATTTGTGCAAAAAATGAGAGGGTTAAAAGAGGAAAAATCGATTTTGGAAAAACTCAGAAAAACATAATTTTTATGATACTAGGAATTGTCGGTGTAATCGTAGGAGCATGGCTTTTGATCAATTCATCCATAACAATAGCTGAATATTTAGGTATTTCAACGTTTATTATTGCACTTTCAATGGTAGCTGTAGGAACATCAATTCCTGAACTCGTGGTTTCGTCAATGGCCGCTTATAAGCACGAATCTGATATCGCCGTTGGAAATGTACTTGGATCGAATGTTTTTAATATATTATTGATACTAGGCTTTGCTGCTCTTTTTATACCACTAAATGCTGATATCCCGGAATCAATGGCCCATTTATGGATCCTACTAGCCATTACTCTTATAATGTTTCCGCTACTATACACAGGGCAATCAATATCCAGAAGAGAAGGAGTTTTTATGCTGGCTATATACTCGGTTTTTATCTGGTACATATTCTTTGGATACAAACTATTTTTTTAAGAAAACAAACTCTATAAATAGTTAGACATTATTCGTAGAACCTGATGGTTGAGGATAAAAATCTGTTTCATGAATTGCTTCCTATAATATTGATGGGGGGCTTGTTTGTCGTTATTCATTTTTTAGCTTTACTGTTAGTCTGGCCTTTTGATACAGCTGGTATGCAGGCTTTTGAAGAAACTGATAATCCAGTAAATTTGGTCTATATATTTGCCATAATTTTAGTCATAACAGTTATAATTTTGTTAATTGCAAAGTTTTGGAAGAAACAACTTATACAGTTTATTATTTTAGGAGCGATTGGATATACAGCATTTTGGGTGTTTAGACCATTATTTTTAATGATTATGCCATGGCAGATTGCTATGCTGGTATCAGCTCTTTTAGCAATTCTATTAGTAATTACTCTCTTTAAATATCCCGAATGGTATGTAATTGACATATGTGGAATTATTGTTGGAGCAGGTGCCATCGCAATATTTGGCATTTCATTAGGGATTTTTCTCATAATATTGTTACTTATTGGTTTAGCAATATATGATGCAATATCTGTCTATAAAACCAAACATATGATTGATCTCGCAGATACTGTTATGGACCTTAAACTACCTGTTCTACTGGTGGTGCCAAAGGTCAGGCATTATTCTTTACTCAGTGAGACAAAGAGTTTGAAAGAAAAACTCAAAGAGGGTGAAGAAAGAGACGCGTTTTTCATGGGACTGGGAGATGTGGTAATGCCAGGTATCTTAGTAGCTGCAATTTATCATAATATTAGTGACGGCTTACCAATAGCATTGTCGGTAATACTTGGTACTCTTGTTGGGTTTGCGGTACTTATGACCTTTGTTGTGAAAGGTAAGCCCCAAGCAGGACTCCCATGTCTTTGTGGCGGTGCAATTCTAGGTTATCTGATATCTAGTTACGTGTTATTTGGAGAATTAGTGGGACTTAGTTTTGCCTTTTAGTATTTCATGTTAAAATGATTTTCTTCACACCATATTTTTCCATCAACATGATTCAAAGGTCTGTTACATTTAGGACATATAACCTTGTCTAAAAAATGGTCAAGCCAAGCATCCTTTACTTGTGGTACAGTTTCATTTTCAATTTTTTTTAACATTTCTTTTTGTTCTTTTGTTTTTGCTAGCTTTTCTAAGTTTAAGAAATTGATTTCACGTGGTCTTTGGGAATAAACGGGATCATAGTTTGTAGAATAACCAAACGCAGTTGTTGCTTTAAACTCTTCTTTAACCCCACTCTTTATTAGAACTGCTGATAAAATAACACCGCTTATAAAACCACCAATGTGTGCTAGATAGGCAATGCTTGGATCGCCTCCTATGAATACATAGACGCTCTGAATGCCAATAAAGAAAACTCCCGCAAATAATATGGGAATTCTCATAATAAAAAAACCAACTGGGAAAAAAACCCTATCTCTAGGATAAGCATATGCATATGCCCCTAAAACACCAGATATTGCCCCGGACGCCCCAATGAGACCAATCCTTGGGTCAAAAGGAGTTGGGGAAGGCAGGAAAGGAACCAATACTGAATGAAACAGAGCTGCGCAGACACCTGTTGTGAGATAAACTCCCAAAAATTTATTTTTTCCGATCCGTCCTTCGAAATGGGGCGCTATGAGAATAAACATTAATGTATTGAAGATTATGTGGAAAAAATCAAAGGTACTATGAAGAAACATTGAAGTAAACAATGTATATATTTGAGGAAAAAAATCTAGTGAAAGATAAATCGGCCTAAATGCTAAATCACCAATTATTTCCCTTGCAAAAACAAGGGAAATGACAAATACAATAAAATTTGCAATAATAATCGCATATGTCGCCATAAATTTTTTAAGGTATACGAAAACAATTGCTCCAATCATTATGCAAATGCAAATCAGTGAAATCAAGTTTATCGGGAATATTACTATGTCCATTTTCTTTTTCTCCATTCAAGTAATATTATGGCAAAGTTAAAACCATAAATAACTACTATAAGTAATTGGTTTTTATAATCTGCCAAATTAAACTCAGGATCTTTCGGTTTAACCTGGGATTACTCCCCTACTCGTTAAGAGGGAATTCCTTAGACGCTACTATAGGGACTGTTGTGGAGGTTGAAGTGCTGGACGGTTTGTTGACGGGTTTGTGGAATACTGTTGTAAGAACTTCCTGTAGGACTCAGCCTTGGATTACTCCATATGCGGCTAAGAGGGGGTTTCTTAGTAATTGTTGTAGGACTTGTTGTGGAGGTTGAAGTGCTGGACGGTTTGTTGACGGGTTTGTCATGATAGAGCCAAAAGAACTTCCATCTGAATATGTCAGTATCAGGCAAGTATGGTTGAAACTAATCTCTCCTGTAAGCCAGAAAGGGCGGGGAGGGATTTGAACCCCCGTATGCGGATCTGCAGTCCGCCACATAACCACTTTGTTACCCGCCCATACTTCTTATAAGATGGTTGTATTTATGTGGCCATAAGTGTTGTTATGTGTGCTTAATTGTAACCGATAAATTCAATTTTCGGTTTTAATTGTTTTGGTTCCAGGTTTAATCTGTAATTCTCCAACAAAGATGCGTTCGATATCAGCCTTCATCTGCTATTGGATGATATTGGGTAGCACTATAGTATTTTCTAATCAACTGATGCAATGTAATTTCTCCAATTATTTTTTTATCGTCCAATACAGGTAGTCTTCTTAACCTATGGGTTGTCATCTTTTCTAGGATGTCGACAATTTTATCATCAGATCTACAGGATATCACTCTACGACGCATAATGTCCTCTGCTGTCTTAGCAGTCCCATGCTGAATCGACCGTACATCAGGCACACCAAACACATAAGACGGAAATTCTTTTGGGGCCAATATTGAAAGAACATCATGTTCTGTAATAATTCCTACAAGTTCTTTATTTTCTTTATCGTTTACAACCCATATGTGGTTTCTTGCTCCTAAGACGTTTAGGACATGATGGATATCTTCTTTTTTTTCAATTATTGGCAAATCCCATACTCTTTTATCCATTAATTGCTTTGCTCTCAGTTCATAGAATTCTGGTACTAATCGTTTACCTCTTGCCATCTTCATTTCATAAATTTCAATGCTATATTTAAAAACTACTTTCTTAGAACCTTTGCTAGTACTGGTGGTGTAATAAGAGTTGTTATAATCACCATTATTAATATTGCAGAGGCTATTTCTGTGTTTATTATCTTATATTCTAATCCTAGTTTAACCAATATCAATTCTATGCCTGCTCGAGGAATCATTGCAACACCTGCCGCGATTGATTCACGATTATCAAATTTTGTTAGTTTTGCTCCCAGACTACATCCCACAAGCTTTCCTATTATTGCTACAATTAACAAAACACCGGCAAACCCACCTATAGATAAAAATGCGTTAAAATCAAAAGTCATCCCCACAGTTACAAAAAACACAGGTATGAAAAACCCTCCGCCTATCAAAGATACATAGTCTTTTAATCCTCTAAAAAAACTTAGCTGCCCTAGTACTATACCAGCGATAAACGCCCCAATTATTATAGACAATCCTATATTCTCTGCTACCAAAGAAAACAGTAAGGCTACCACAACACCCATAATCAGCAGGTTTTCCTTACCTAGTTTTATCTTTGAAAGAGATTTATCTAATAAGCTGCGAACTTTCTCTTTCGTTAATAAAACAGCAATCAATATGAATAACATGGCAAGAATTATGAATATACTAATCTCCCATATTTCTACATATCCAGTTTTTACGACACTTATAAGAATAGTTAATATAACCATGGTTATGATATCATCTATTATGGCAGCTCCCATTATCAAGCTGCCCAACCTTGTTCCTATCATTCTTAACTCAAGCAAAACTTCTGCTTTTACCCCAATAGATGTTGCCATAAGAGCAGTTCCAACAAAAAGAGCAGTA
>CP070798.1:605777-625914 GCA_020343515.1 Thermoplasmatales archaeon
ATTCAGCTCAGCTAACATCATTTCACATTCAGGTGTAAAAATATTTGGTGTTATAGAAGCAACGCGGGGATGTCCTTATAGATGTGACTTTTGCCAGGAATCTAACGTATTATATGGTTCCATATTTCGTACAAGACCTAAAGAAGATGTTATTAAGGAGATTAAATCACTTTCACAAAGGTTCCTTTTCTTTTGCGATGCTTCCATGACTATAGATGTATCTTATACAAAGGCACTTTTTAAAAGTATGAAAGATTTGAACAAAAAATTTATCTGTGAAGGCAACGCAGACGTTTTGGCCAAAGATGAAGAACTTCTGAAACTATCTTATGAAGCAGGATGTATAGAATGGACAGTTGGTTTCGAATCGCTTAATCAACAAACACTAAATGGCGTACATAAGAAAACAAATAAGATTGAAGATTATGCTCTGGTAGTTGAGAAAATACATAAATATAAGATGGCGGTATTAGGAAATTTTATTTTTGGTTTTGATCAGGATAATCCTGATGTTTTTGAAATCGCCCAGGAAGATATTATCAAGTTGGGGTTAGATTCAGCCCGTTTTGCAATATTGACCCCATATCCAGGAACGCCTTTGTTCAAAAAACTTGAAGCTGAGGGACGTATATTAACACGAGATTGGTCAAAATACAATAGAAAAAACGTTGTCTTTGAACCAAAAAACATGTCAAAAGAGGATCTTCAAAATGGTTTCATAAAAGTATCAAGTAACATAAACTCTATTCCCAATTTAATCTGTCGAGATTTTAGAAGCCTAAAATTGGGTTTTCATCCCTTTCTAGCCACTGTCGGAAGAAACGTAGAAAACTATCTAAATACACCTAGAAAATGAGGCTGTGAACATACTTTGGAAAATTTGTATGTTTTTTTCCTTGAAAGTTTAGTTAGCTAAAATTCCATATTTAGCGTATTCAACGTTTTTCTTCATACAATTAACAGATCACTCTAGATAATAATGCAACTTTTTAAATGTAGGACAGTTTTTTAAAACAAAGCATATATCGTTATAGGCGATGAACGATTTGGACGTTACCCTTCCGATGTTAGATGTTCCATACTTCCAACAGACACGCCCTGGTACATGTGGCCCTGCGTCTCTGATGATGGTTATGAAGTATTGGGATAAATCCTTTGAGCTTTCTAGGCGAATTGAATTTAAACTATGGATAAAGAGTAATCCCTTCGTCTTCTTCGGAGGGACCCTCCAGTTTGGATTAGCTAGGACTGCTGCAGGAATGGGTTTCAAAACTAAAATTCACCAAAAGGCTAGGCTTTCAGAGTATCACTCAACTATGCCCAGATTTTTTAATTTTTTAGTAAATCTTGCAGCTTTTGGCACTCGTCTTGCAAATGAGCCCATTTATTATGGTAGAGAAGTTTTAGAGGTAATCCATGAAGCTTTGATTAATAGGGTGCCCCCTATAGTATTTTTGAATCTCGAGCCTATTTTAGGTGAAAATGTGTTACATTGGCTTGTTGTAACAGGTTTAGATGGGCAGAAAGTATATGTTAATGATCCATATATTCCTGAACAGTCAGAGCTGAAAATGAAGAAAGGATATCCCATTGACCTGGAGAGTTTTCGTAAGGCTATAGCAACGGATTCAGGTAGAAACCTGCGTCTTCCACCCTGTACGGTTTTAGTTTACAAATAAAAAATCTCTTCTGTAAAATTTTTCTTTAAGCACTGCAACTTTCTTTCAAAAGAGTGAACTTCCAAAAAGATTAGTAACAAGACCGCTGTTTATTATTCATCAATCATACCAACCGCTATAAGATATCCCTTTGCCCGCTCTGCATATTTATATTGATTCACTTTCTTCCAGAATTTCCTTGAATGATTTGGATTATCGAGATGTGCAAGTTCATGAATGATAACGTAGTCTCGCACCCACTTGGGCATCTTGGCAATTCGGTCGGATATTCGTATCATATTAGTTTTAGGAGTACAACTGCCAAATTTTGAAATTTGATTTGTAACATATTTTATATCAAAATCTAGAACACCATTAAAATATTCTTTGTTCAATTCTTTAGCACGTTTCTGAAGGAGTCCATCACTATTTAATTTCTGCCTACGCTTCTGGTTTTCACTCTTTTCAATCATAGTGGTAATCCATTTCTGTTCTTCTGCTTTTGTCAAACCACTGGGAAGATATATCCAGAGTTTACTATCTACCATTTTTGCTTGAATGGTTTTCTTCCTTTTCGCACTGCGGATTATCTTTATATTGTCTCTGTTCATCGACGTTAATACAATAATGTTTTCTGATATAATCCTTTGTTTTTTCCCGATATGTTTGTGCATATTTCTAAAGACCAGTTAAAATCATTTAAAGAACGACCGTAATTAAGAAATAAGAACTCGTCAGGGCTATGAGGAAGTTGAAGAAATCCTGAATAAACATAATTTAACAACGCTGGCCCTAGACTGCATTGGATATAAAGTGGTATGGAAAGGCTTACTTCCAACCAAAGTTGTTAAAAAATAGATTTGAACATAGCGTCTTGGTGAATATCTCATCCTAAGATAAAATGTTTTATGTGGTGAATTGGGTAATAATAAGAGAAGTTAATATCTTTAAAATTATCATATAGTTCCTTCTACAATACAAACTACGAGGTCAATTTATGGAGATTTTTTCATTACCCGAACAGCATCCGGAATAATATAATATTTTTTTGTTATTTTTGTTATAATAAATATTATTCACATAATATTTAAATAATAGAAGTCCATTACATATTAATGTACATAAAATTTGGGGGAAAAAATTGTACAAAAAAATAATTAGTTTAGTTATATGTATACTATTGATGTCTATAGTACCCATAGCTGCGGGGGTGGTGGAGGTGGAACCTAATCCAGAGCCCCTGGACATCGGTCGGGTTTATCTCAGAGGATTATGTTTTAACCTAATTGATATGGGGCGTAAAAATTACGGATGGGCTATCCGACTGCGTTACATTGAGTTCACTCCTACTGAAAGGACCGCAGGATTTATTACTCTCAAGAGAGTAGCTTTTGGGGATTCAATCTTAGCGGGTCGAATGTATGAACCAGGACCACTGGGTTTTTTCACTTTCGTTTTTGGCATTTTCCGTGGAGGAATAGAAGTCCAATAAAATGGACATACGATAAAGACAACAATAATTGTAGATACAGATAGTTTACCATGTTTTTTTTCTTCTGTCCACTTAATACCCACAAATGAGGAAAACAGAGGCTACAAAGTATATGTACAACTGATCAAAAAGCCATAGTTGAAATATTATACAAGAAATCTGTATAAATCTTCGTATTTTTGCAATATTTTTAAAAAAGATTTATATCTACCTTCGCTATTATAATTAATAAGGGTTGTATAATATGAAGAAAGTAATACCAATAATAGCTGTGTTAATTTTAGTCCTATCAGGACTTGAAGCAGTTGCTATATCTAATGATATAACCTATGATGCAAATACCGCAGAAAAATCAGATGCGACTACTATAGCAATTCCACCTTTTATTATAGAAGAAAGTGGTGGTAATTATATTGAGGTTCGTCTTAAGGATGTATCATCGTATTTGATGGAGTCGGGTAAACCAATGATGCCAAAGATTGTGAAAACTGTTGAGCTTCCGTTTGGTGTTCGGAATGTTAACGTTGAAGTGATACCAAAAAAGGTACAAGAGTATGAAATTGATAAGAAGATTTGCCCTTCTCCCGCACTCATGCCGTTAAATGCAGCTACAAATAGGGTCGCTGTGAAAAGTAAGAAGGTGTATGCCAGTAAAGAACTTTACCCGTCTACCTGGTATAGTTATGATGTTGGCTGTGGATTAAACGCTGATACTGAACGAGTTACACATGTAGCCATACACATCTTTCCTGTGAGGTATAGCCCAACCGAGGATAAGCTTCGTGTCGCAAAGAACGCGGACATCACGATAACCTATGAAGAACCTGTTTCAAGCCCATTTCCTGTAAATAGTAAATATGATCTGGTGATTATTGCCCCTTCAAAGTTTGCTGATGACTTGCAAAGGCTAGTCGATCATAAGAATAGTCTTGGTGTGAATACAACACTCAAAACAACTGAGGAGATCTACGATAATTTCACTGGTGTTGACAAACCGGAGCAAATCAAGTATTTCATCAAAGATGCAATTGAATCATTTGGAGTTAAATACGTGTTACTAGTTGGTGGATTGAATTCACTCATTTGGGCTAAACCTAGAGATGATGCCAACCAAGGTTCCAAACACTGGTATGTTCCTGTAAGATACACAAACCTGTATGACGATCCTAAGTATCCATTAAACGATGAGTCTTCTTTACATGATCCAGGGGTTATTAGTGATCTTTATTACGCAGATGTTTACAAAGAAGGGGGTGTTTTTGAAGATTGGGATCCAAACGGCGATGGAATCTTTGCTGCCTGGGGTAGACCTGGCGTGGAGAATGACACCGGCCTGGATTTAATACCTGATGTAGCTCTTGGACGGTTGGCATGTAGAAACAGACGTGAAGTAAAAACCGTTGTTGATAAAATCATCAATTATGAAGAAAATCAATGTGATCCCACATGGTTCAAAAAAATGACTGTTGTCTCGGGTGATGGTTTTCTTGATCAAGTGGATCTAGATTTTCAATGGAATACTAGTGAATTACCTGATGGCACCTATACCATTTATGCGGAGAGTACAAATCCTGATGGCATCTCAGGACCTAGAGATGTTATTAATGTAACACTAGATCGATCAGTTAAAACCAATTTAACTTTCAATCATGATGACCATCTGAGAGTAGATGGTTATCCCTCCCCGCCCATAGCTGAAATTGTCACAGTTTCGGAGGGAGACATCCTGGGAAATACTGATTTTAACTATACTCCAACCGAAGGAGAAGCATACTGTAATAATTTTAACCCGTGGGCAAATATGAGTTACATAGGTGGTGTTTTACATATCCGGGGTAAATCCTATGATCCACAGGCCTATGGAAACTTGACAGATATACATGTCTGGATTAAAAACGAGGACGAAGAGGTTGTTTTTTCCGATTGGAGAAACGATACAGAGATGTACTATGAGGGAGAATGGACAACTGGTGAAAGATCTTTATTTGGCCGAGGAGGGGCACTTTATTATATGCCTGAAGATTTCGAAAAACAAATTATTTGGACATCAAATGGTAAATTCACAGGTCAATCAGATGTTATAAAAGCATTGAGCCAGGGTAGTGGTTTTGCTTTTCTTTCTGGGCATGGAAGCCCAAATGTATGGTCAGATCATTTTCCTGGGGTTCCGGGTAATCGAAGAGAAGCAAGTGTTAAAGGTCTGTCAGTCCTTCAAATTAGCCCTTGGTTCCCATTTATAAGCTTCCCAGTTTTACCAATGAACAAATTGTCAAACAGGAACAAGCTCCCTGTAGCTGTCATAGGGGGATGCCACAACAGCCAGTTCAATGTATCAGCAATACCTTGTTTCCTAGATATACTATCTTACTACTTTGATTTCATACCAAATAGGTATATGTGGACATATGGCACACCAGTTCCTGAATGTTTCAGTTGGTACCTCATAAGACTTCCTAAACGTGGCGCTATTGCGACGATGGGAAATACCGGACTGGGATATGGAATGCCAGGAAAAGCATGTACCACTGGTGGTGGTGATTCATGGATTACCATAGAGTTTTTCAAACAATACGGTGCAGAAGGAAAGGAAATCCTTGGAGAAGCCTACGCACAAACATTAACTACCTACATCAACAGCTTCGACATGGAGGATTTTGAAGCAGGCCACCCAAAAACCATACAGCAATGGGTACTTCTTGGTGACCCTAGTTTGAAAATCGGTGGGTATTCTTAATCAAAATTCCTCTTCCTTCTTATATTTTTGATGTAAAAGTGGTAACTTTAAATCCCTGTGGGTTGTCTATCCATGTAGCTAAGCCAATATATTCTCTCAAAAGATCCAGGGGTGACTTTTTTCCTCGATTTTAATATTCCTGGGCAACATTATTTAGCCCCATAAAAAGAGTTTATTTTGGATATGTTTTTAAAGAATTAGATGTTACCAAAATTACAGCTTGAGGAAAAATAAAGCAGATAAAATTGTAGAAACATAAATCAATTTTTGGTGAGGCATTTGGAAACTACCACTACTATTCAGATATTGAAAACTACTGTTGGAAATCCTATTACTCGCAAAATTCTATCTGGATTTGGATTTTGCAAGACTTGTGGTAAAAACCGCATAGAAGTTGCCTTGGAGTTATATATAGGCGTTAAAAAAGATGCTTGCTTTAAATGTAGGCTCGCTGAAAAAACCATTCGGGGCGTTTTAAAAACAGGAGGTAAGGCCTTCGGTGTAGAAGAAAAAGCGTTAAAAGAAAAATTCAGCAATCCATCTTGGAGAAAAGGACTTGCCAATGTATTGACTGGTATAGCATATTTCGGCATACAAAGACCGTTTATCTCTGGTGCCCCATTCCTTGTTGTCTGGGACGTTACATACGCTTGTAATTTAAAATGCAAGCATTGTTACGCAAGCGCTGGAAAATCTCTTGAAGATGAGTTGACAACTGAGGAGGCTAAAAAGGCCATTGACAAGCTTGACCGCGCTTCCGTTCCGATTATAGCGTTTTCTGGCGGTGAACCATTAGTGCGAAAAGATATTTTTGAACTATCGAGGTATGCGCACGATAAGGGAATATATGTTGCAGTTGCCACTAATGGTACCTTAATTTCAAAAGAAAAGGCACGGGAGATGAAAGAGGCAGGTATTCAGTTTACTCAAATCAGCCTAGATGCCGCATCTTCAAAGGTTCACGATAATTTTAGAGGTATAAACGGGGTGTATGAAAAGACCATACAGGGAATTAAAAACTGTGTTAAAGAAGGTTTTTTTGTTAATATTGCTGCTACAGCTACCAAATATAATTTCAAGGAAATTCCTAAGATTATAGATTTATGTGAAGAACTTGGTGTAAACTGGTTTATGCTCTATAACTTTATACCAACTGGAAGAGGAGAGTTTATAGCAAAAAATGATTTAAACCCCTCTGAGAGAGAGCAAGTACTCAACGATTTATGGCAGAAACTAAAAAACGGTGGAAAGGTAAACGTGCTTTCAACTGCGCCACAATTTGCAAGGGTTGCATTGGAAGCAGAAGTTAATGGGGACAAAAAAATAGTTCCAACACATTTTGCCAACCCTTCACTTTCTGAAAAACTTGTTAACCTTGCAGAGTTTATTGGTGGCTGTGGATGTGGACGTTTTTATTGTGCCATAAGGCCAAATGGCAATATTGAACCATGTGTGTTTTTTCCCCTTACTGTAGGAAATATAAAAGAAGATGATTTTGAAGATCTCTGGAGAAAAAACTCTATTCTTAAAGAATTAAGAAATAAGGACATATTGGAAGGAAGATGCGGGAAATGTGACTATCGGTATTACTGTGGAGGATGCCGAGCACGGGCGTATGGATATACGGGCAGTTATTTGGCCCCTGATCCAGGATGTATAAAAAACACTGTGACAAATTAATTATTTAAGAATTTTTTAGCTGAGACATTTTTTATTTATTTAAAACCTTATCAATCCTTTCTTTAAGATCCATGATCTCAAATGGTTTTTCAATATAATCCTGAGCAGTTATCATTCCAAATCCCTTGCTGTACTCATCCGTTTTTGCCGTTAGAAAAACAATGGGGATCTCTCTCCATTCAGGTCTTTCTTTCAACTTTGCAAATACATCCCAGCCACTCATTTCGGTCAACATAATCTCCAACAATATAAGATCAGGCATAACACCCTTCTCTAATAATTCAAAGCATTCGTTACCGCTATTTGCACCAACAACCTCATAAACATCAATTAAATCTTCTAATTCCGTTTTGATAGAATAAATTATATCATGGTTGTCGTCTACAATCAAAACCTTTTTTTTCATCTTATTTGCCTCTCTTATGGTCATCAAATACATCTAAACTGTTTTTTTCCAATATTCCGTGGTTGTATTAAATTGCGGGTCTCATTTCCAACAAAAATAGGTTTACTCCCGTCTCCTTAATCTTTGAAATGTAATTATCTCCGAGTTTGTTTTTGAAATCTTCTATGAAAGAACGAGCTTTATTCTTTAGATTTTCTTTGGTAACTTTAATGATATCTTGAAGTGCTTTGCCAAGCTTATATGATTCAACAGAGTCTATATCTGGCATAATACTAATAGCATTAAATCCCTCCATATATCGTGATTTATCTATCTTAATGTATTTTAGAACATCATGCTTTTCCAAGAGTTTTCCGATTATAGTATCTAAAGTTACAACTGCAAAGCCTTTAGAGGTTCTCCTACCTACCACGTCTACAAGTGCTTCTAATGTCTTTTCAGTCAATATTTTATGTTCTTTTCGCAACAAAATATTTCTTATGAGATCTAGATTTACCCCCACCTCTTTAATCTTTGAAAGATACTCATCTTCAAGTTCGTTTTTGAAATCTTCTATAAAAGATTGATCAGATTCATATTCTATTGATTTGCCTGCTTCCTCTATAAGTTTCTGAAGCGCCTCCCCCATATCAGTTGGAGATACATTATTTATATTAGGATTTATAGAAGGCGATGCTCTAGTAGAATAAAGCGCATCTAAATCTGGCGTATTTGTCATATCTATGTATTTTAAAAAATTGTATTTTCCCTCTAGTTTTTTGATTAAATCAATTACTGTTTTTATTGCTTGAGCTTCAGGAAATGTCCTATTTAATGATCTCGTTAACGCCGTTAACACATGCTTTACTACTTCAGAGTTTTCTATCTTAAATATTTCATCCATTGTATGACGCTTTATCAGGCCCAGATCTATATCGTTTTCTTTCAGTGCTAAATCAACGTTGTCATCAATGGCTTTTTGAAATTCATTTATAAAATAGAATCCAGCATTTCTATCAAGGTTTCTAACCGTCATTTTAATAATATCTTTAATAGCTCTGTAAAATTTAGTTGGCTCCACAGAGTTTATATCAGACATAACACTAACAGCATCTATTTTGTCATAATATAGCATATTTTTTATCTTAATATATTTTAAAAAACTATACTCTTGTTCCAGCTCTTTGAGTATATTATCTATAGTTACAACTGCAAAGCCTTCAGAGGTTCGTCTACCTATTTTACTGACAAGTATTTGCAGCATATGTCCAATAATTTCAGAATTTTTTAAGTTCGGCATTTTATCTACTCAAAACCTTATCAATCCTTTCTTTAAGGTCCATGATTTCAAATGGTTTTTCAATATAATCATTAGCAGTTATCTTTCCAAATCCCTTGCTGTACTCATCCGTTTTTGCCGTTAGAAAAACAATGGGGATCTCTCTCCATTCAGGTCTTTCTTTCAATTTTGCGAAGAGAGTCCACCCATCGGTCCCGGGCATCATAATATCTAGAAGGATTATATCTGGAACATTGCCTTTTTTTAAAAATTCGAAACATTCTTTTCCACCGTTTGCACTCGTAACCTCATATTCATCACCGAAACGTTCTAAGCTTCTTTTAACCATGTATATAAAATCAGGGTTGTCATCCACAAGCATAATTTTTTTCTTCATTTTCATCTCTCCTAATATATCCTTCCAATATTCTTTAACTATCTTTTAAATACTTATTTATTTTTCCCATTTTGAGCGTGAAATAAAACGTGGTACCTTTTCCATGGCTTTCAGCCCATATTCGTCCACCATGTTTTTCAATTATGCGTTTACAAATCGAAAGACCGAGACCAATGCTGTCCAAATCATGTCTTGACACATCAGCTTTATAGAATTCATCGAAAATATGGCTAAGCTGTTTCTGAGTCATTCCACATCCATTATCTTTAACTGCTATAAGAATGGTCTCTTTTTCTTCACTTTTGCCCATATCAAAAGTTAGCTTACCGCCTTCTGGCAAGTATTTAACGGCATTAGAAACAAGATTGGAAAACACTTCTTTTATTCTTAGACTATCAGCCAGTACAGTTATATTTTTATCAATCATGTTTTCAATCTTGATGTTTTTCTCATCAAAAACAAGTTGATTATCTTGTATAACATTGTCAACTATTTCTAGAAGATTTGTATCATTTATATCAAATGTTGTTTTAGTTGAGCTTAGTTCGGCAATTTTCAAAGTTTCAATAACCAGATTTTTTATGTATTCGGCGTTACGGATAGCTACATCGCAGTCCTTTTTTATCTCAGCTTTTTCTGACTCTTCTTTTATTATGGGTAATGCGTTCATAAGTACTGAGAGAGGATTCTTTAAATCATGACCAAGCTGGCCGATAAACTCATCTTTTTGCTTTACCAGCGTTTCCAAATCATTCTTTGATTTTTTCAAGTCCTTAGTCATCTGTCTAAAAGCAGAAGCGAGTTCTCCTATCTCATCAGGAGATTCAATTCCTATTTTTGTATCAAGATTACCCTCACCAATTTTAAGGGCAATATCTCTTAATTTAATTATTGGCCTTGAAATTGAGTTGTATACTAAGAGAAAATTTCCGAATCCTAAT
This sequence comes from Thermoplasmatales archaeon, assembly GCA_020343515.1. Classification (GTDB taxonomy): domain Archaea; phylum Thermoplasmatota; class E2; order DHVEG-1; family DHVEG-1; genus JAGLML01. The sequence goes on from CP070798.1 coordinate 616,344, forward strand.
ATTATACTAATGCAAATAACAGAAATGAGAAGTAAAATATTGTCTACGTAAAAACTTAAATAACCGATAATACTGAAAAGCAAAGCAACTATCAAAAATCCTGCGATTAATTTCCTTTGAATACTTAGATAAATAGGGGTCATCAGCTTGTACCAAACTATTGCACATGCAATGATTACCACCATGATTGTCGTTAACGCAGTCGACAATGGTAGCACATCATATCCAATGGCTGGAGAAATGAACTCAGTTATTGTTCCGCCCACGAGTGGGAAGGTTATTGCAACCATAAGAAATTTTGCCTGAATTTTTTCTTCTGCCGATGCCTCTTTTAGATAGAATCTATAACATAAGTAAAATCCAGCAATAACATATCCAACCATATATAATGTAAATACGAAAAATAGAATTCCATGTACAGATCTATATCCCCAGTAGGATAATTCTACCGATTCTGTTATAAGATTTGTTGTAAAGTTTACAAATATAAAAAAACAAGAAGGTAGATATAAAGGCATAAGATATATTTTCCTAGAGATGAATTTTCTTTTTGTAAAGACCAAAAAGAAATGGAGTAAAAATACAGGATAAAGAGAAGAGCCCAACATTGCCAATTTGTTCCAGTGTAAAGCTACTTCCGGGGTTAGTGTCATGAAAGTAAAAAAATTACCCAACGCCCAGATTGCAAGTGCAAACGTAACGAAGCTGAAGAGTCTGTTTACACTATTTTTATAATCCATGTAAAGAATATAACATCCAAGAGTTACATTTGCAGAGAAAGCAACCAAAGGTAAAAGAGCATAATAATTCATTTTCTACACCATTTATTATTTAGCTTCATTTTTGTTTTCTTCGATTTCCCTCATAACTTTTTACAGTTCTAGTTTCATCATTCATAAAACTGTCTCCAAAAACAACAGCATTATCTTTACGTGGTCTAAAATAGTAACAAACTTACCAGTAATAAGAGGCTTATTTTTATTTCCCATCCATGTCTCCTTTTCCAAATTCCATTAAAGTTAATCTCTTTTTAATATAAAACACTATTGGAAAAAATCTACTATTTGTAATTATGTTTTGGTTTATGCCACTAACTGGCATAGGGGTAATGAGATACAATAATCCTAGTTTGGAACTTTTCCTTTGGGTATTCCAGTACCGTTTTGCAACAATTTTTATTACACGATGCAAATAAGTATTACTGCCCAAAGTTATAAAATAGAAAAATAGAAAAGAGGTTTTTTGAAAAATTTCGTCGAATTTTTCGGCAATTTTTTTTGGCAAAAATGGTAGCATAGGTCCTTTGATACCCGACCAAAAATCAAACAATATATTCATTTTCCTCTACATCTGTCTCTTTTTCTTTTTTAATTCCACATTGCGGAAATGAAATGATATTGATTGACTATCTTGTTTTTGAAGTACTGTTGTTTTGTTGTACGCTGTTTTTTCTATAATTCTTTGTGTTAATTTGTCGTTTTGGTATTTTTACGGTTTGCTTTTACCCCGCCAAAGCTTTATATAGCGTTGCTTGTGAACATTATGCGTGATATAAATTACCGCGCTCTGATATATCACGGTAGATCGAAGAAACGATGGCATGCGAAATGGAAGGAAAGGTAGAACAAACTAAAATAAAAAAATTTACTACTTTTTTAATAATTTTACTTTTACTTCTCACATTTACTAATGTTCCAATTGCTTTAATCTCCTTGGTAAAAACTGCCTGTGCAGCAGATATTGCCACTTACTCAGATAGCAACTCGCAAATTAGAATAACAATTCCTGGAGAAGAGCCACCACCACCGCCACCACCAGGTTTAGATACTACTCCAAGAATCCTCTGGTATGATCTTCAATCTAAAGCCGGTTTTTCTAAATTAAACTCACAGATCGATGTCAATCAAGAGTATAAATTTTGCATTAGTATCAGTAGCGATCAAGGGTGGGACGATATAGACTATATCGACATTAGTGCATGGTATGATAACGGCAGCGAGAGCACGACATATAATAACAGCGGAAATCTTGGTGGAAACCTTAACATGTTATTGCAGTATGAAAATACAACGGGGGTTGCTAACTATACTATGTTGTGGCCTGATGATGAAGTAACTGTAGGAAGCTTTACAGAAAGCGCTGAAACTGATCCAAATGGTAGCGCCGGGTTTACTGAATGCCGTAACTTAACATTCTTTTTTACACCTGGTTACCAGTTTAGGTATGCACCTGGAGATGGTGGTTGGAACAACACAACAAATGCATATAATGACATTTGGTCGTGGAATTTCAAAATATCAGTTAAAGACGGCGGTGAAAACGCTTCAGGACCAAGTACAGTCAGTGTAATCGATGAGTTTGGGGTTTACTCTTATACAGAGATTGTAAGTGAAGGATTGCCGTCTATTCAAGGTATCCCTGGTAATGTATCCGAAGCCTCTAACGTAAATATTACTACTCGTTCTAATGTATACTATTCTCTATCTGTTGATGTAGACACATTCCTACATAAAACACACTCTACTGCAAATATGTCTAATCAAACTATATGGGTGCGGGGTGGAAATCTGATCACATTTACTAATTTTACAGGAAATGAGCCGATTTATCTTTATGGTTCTTCAACAACATTTGTTGATGCAGAAGATAATAACACGTCTAAAACGATAAATAATGTAGGTTACAAATGTAATATTCCATTTGGTCAATTACCCGGAGATTATTACGCAACGACATATTATATGTTTAGAACACCAATCACCTAGTAAAAAAATAAACTCCTTAACTTCACTCCTTTTCCTCCCTAATCAACATCCATTTAGTGGTAAATTGTGGAAATGAAATCAGTACGGCATTATGATTAAGTTTGGAAGAAATAGAGAATAAACCTAATCCTCACCACATTTTCTGTATTAACTGATTTGCCTTCACTTTTGCTTGGAAATGTGAATAGCCTTTATTGATAAATTGCCAGTAGAATGTATCTTCATACAATCATCTCAACTGCTCTTTTTTGTCTATCATTTCTCTTCATTAGAATCGTATTTTGAAAAACTGCATATAAAGCAGTTGTACAACAAGCTCTTTATAAGCAAAAAACAAAGCAAGATATAATGGATGGAAATACAGTATACAACGTATTAGCAACAATTACTACAATACTTCTTCAAACTATTTTGATGCTGATATTGTTTCTATTCTTACTATTGTGATTTATCAGCCATATTTCATCAATAATAATATCTTAAAACCTTGTTTGTAAGTTGTGGTTCTTCCTTTAGGGAGAAAAAAGGGGTTGTGAGGGTATGTTTTTTCATTTTGACATTTTGATGGGATATGTTTATATAACATTAATGAGAGAGTATAACGTAGAAAGAAGGAGGTAATGAGAAAATTGCTGGGAGTTACCGGGATAAAGACCCTGTATGAATTGAATGAGATGGAATCTGTCATAGAAATCTTTATATTAAACAAAATGATCAAACAACTCACTCAATTGCCATAATAAAATCTCTTTTTATCTTTCACATTTTTTTAGATAGGATTTTTTCAACGTGAACACAGGGTGTTCGGGGAGAAAAAAGGTAGTAAGAGTATTTTTTCATTATGATATTTTGTCACGATAGTTATATATAGTAATATTGTCACATATTATCACACTAGTAGATTAGATAGTGGTTAGATAGAAGGTTGTAAGAGAATGGTTAATATTAAGAAAGATAAGTCTACAAATAATAAACAGGAACTAACTGAAGATGATTTAGATTTTATGCTTTGGAAAACAGAATTGGTCACAGAATTATTATCCTTTTGGAGATCAATTCCAGAGATCCATCAAGAGCAGAAAAATCCTTGAAAAAAATTAAAGACATTCACATAAAATAAACACATCACTTTACAGGAAGAAAAATGACCCGTATTAACCTCTGTTCCAAGAATAAAACTGTAGAAATTACCCAATTTTATCAGTAACTCCGTAATCTCTTCTTTACTTAGACCTTTACTTTGTATATCTTCAATCATTTAATCACCAATGAATGAAAATGAATAGAACGTCATTCGGTGTTTGCAATTATGTTATAAAAAACTCGCCCATGAAAACTCACTCATGGGCAATTTTTCCCTGCCCACAGGCTACTTCCCAAGTTCGAGAGTTAAATAAATGAATATGCTCTGGCTAAATCCCATTTTAATTCATTTTCAGATCGTGTTGAATTAATCGATTACTTTATTAATACTAAATAACATATGTTATTTTCCTAAGTGGATGGGATGCAAGATAGAGATGGAACAGTTGCTTCTCCTGATATAATGAAGCCTCTTGTTATACGGTCGCTTCGTAGAAGTAACGTTAGGAAAAAGATTGCAGAGTATCTTTTCGATATTAGCCCAAGTGGGAGTTACACGTCTGAGATTGCATATAATGTGAGAACAACTCCCACGAACGTAATAGGTGCTATACGAGGAATGAATTCAAGGTATCGGATTGACGAGTCACTTATCTATCTTAAGATAGTTGAACAAATCTATAGTGGAAAAAATAACGACATCAAGTTATACAAACTGACAGACTTTGGAAAAAAGATTATAGAATCGATGAGGGACAGTAGAAAACGCTTTTAATTCGTAGCCTTAAATCCTCCTACCTGTTCTACCATCACGGGATTCATATTTTTATTACTATTCTCTGCTAAAGCTTCAGCCAAAGAAACCTTCTGCAATCCTATACAGATGGGTGTTGACAGTTTTTAATTTCGAAACAGCCTCCCCTAATTCGATTGGAACGATTTTATTACCTTGCAATGCAACCATTTTTCCATAGTTATCTTCTTTTATTAATTCAATAGCAGCGACACCTAATCGTGTTGCCAATATTCGATCATACGCTGTGGGTGTACCGCCTCGTTGTACATGTCCTAAAACTGTAACTCTCGTTTCAAAACCGAGTCGTTGCTCTATTTCTCTTGCTAATACACTGCCGATGCCGCCCAATCGGACATGGCCGAACTCATCTTTTTCATCTGTCTGAATAACGAGTTCATCACCTGCCTTTGGTTTTGCACCCTCCGAGACAACCACAATGCTAAATGTTTTGCCGCGTTCATATCGTCCTTTTAGGTTGCTACAAATTTCATCTATGTCATATGGGTGTTCAGGGATCAAAATCTCATCAGCTCCACTTGCAATTCCAGCAAATGTTGCAATCCAGCCTGTATGTCTCCCCATGATTTCTACGACTATCACTCTATGATGCGATTCTGCAGTTGTATGTAATCTGTCCATAGCCTCTGTGGCGATAGAGACTGCGGTGTCAAATCCAACTGAATAATCGGTACCATATAGGTCATTATCAATTGATTTTGGAACACCTACTATAGGTATGCCGATTTTATGGAGTTTTGCTGAGACACCAAGAGTATCCTCGCCACCTATAGCAACTATCGCGTCAATTCCAAATTTTTTGATATTTTCAGTAATTTTTTCAACATTTCCTCCTTCTTTGAAAGGATTTGTTCTTGATGTTCCAAGAATAGTACCCCCTTTAGGAAGGATACTTGAAACTAGGGTATCAGTAAGAACGAAGATATCTCCTTCAATAAGACCCTTCCATCCATTTTTTATCCCTACAGTCACCCACTTATTCCTGAGTGCTGTTTTCACTATTGCTCTTATTACAGCATTTAAACCTGGGCAGTCTCCACCACCTGTTAGAACACCTATTTTTTTCATAAAACTTACCTTTCATCTGTAATTTTGTTCATGGTTTATCTAATATGCTGTTTAATAATTTATGATAGTATTATGGTACCACGTTGTGAGCTAAAATATTTATACATCAAATGGTATTCATTTTACAAGTGGATGGGATGCCTAAGGGAAAAATTCAGTTTAAATCATTATTGATATTCGTCTTTATACTTATACCTCTACTGGTTTCTTGTTTTCCATCCTCTCAAGCTTCCTTGATAAAAGACGTTAGGTTCAAAGAGCAACATGTCTCCATAAGTAACCCTATTCTTATTGCTGGAAATTATTATTATTTCGATGTTTCACTTTGCTCGGAGGCGCAGAAAATCACAATTATTGCCTATCAAGGAGACAATATTCCAGATCCACAGGATCGCTCTTCCAAAAATTACTATCGATGGGAATATGATCACGGTATTTGGAAGGATGTAAGTGGTCATGATTCATTATATATAAGATCATCTAAATGCTTAAAAGAAAATCATACTTATTCCTTCTATCTTGGTATCGATAATAAGGCAAAGCCGGGACGTTGGACTATCAAGGTTATTGTAGATGATACGGAAGTGTCTTCCACTCCTTCTTTTGTGATAGTGGCTAGTTTCAACTTTTTTTTATCAGCAATAATTGGTGTATTTGAACCTAGTATTGCGGGTAAAAGACATGTTGTTAATTCAGATTTGATGTGTTCTGATCGGAAAAGAATAATGGTGGAATCAGAAAAAAATATTGAGGAGAGGGTGGATGAGGTTTTAAGAAAGGATACCCTTTCTAGACATAAAGAAAAATCGACAGATGAAACTCTAGATTTGTTTCTTTTGGATGAAACACCATCACCTGAGGATGAGGTGATGAAATCAACTGTTTCCACCTATTCGCGGAGTAGGTTAAAGAAAGGGCAATCTATCGCATTGAATTCTTTATTTTTTAATAAAAAATGGGGAGGCAATAATGGTTTTTGCCCCGTAAAATTAGGCGGCTATAAGAAGTTTTTAGCTATAATATTTACAATCGTTTTGTTATTTGTTGCTTTTGTCCCTATTATTACTCCCCAGGATACTACATCCTCGTCTTATCCTAGCATTTCATCATTTGATGTTTTTCCTGATATGGTAAATTTAGGTGATTCTCTTTTGTTGAATGTTTCTGCTTCTGATTCAGTTGGTGTTGCTTCTGTTGTTGCAAAAATTAGTGGTTTAGAAACGGTCAATTTGTCATTTGTTGAAGGAACTATTGTGAATGACACGATTTATTCTGGTTTCTGGCAGAGTACATGGTTAGTCCATGATATTGATCCTGGTAATTATACAATTATGGTTACTGTTTTGAATAGGGACAACATTAGTGTTTCTCAGCATTGTGTATTAACTGTTTTACAGGGAGATAATAATGTAGACAATCCCATTGATAATTTTTTTGAATCTAAAAATCAAACAAGTTCTGATTTGAAGAGCGGAGGCCCCATATTCATTGTAGATAAAAGACACGAGGAACTAACGGTGCTTCCTGGTACAAGTTTTTATGTGGAAAGAACAATAGATGGGCCTCATGGAACAAATGTAATTTTTGTACCGATGTTTTCTGACTCTTTGACTCTAGAGTCGATTGAGGTTGTTGAAAACACGGATGAAGACGTAGAAAAGAATATCCATTCTCAACGCAGTATCAACGCTCGAGTTTTCGATATTGGCAAAGCAAGTGGCCCAAAGGAAAAAAAGATAGGTAAAATTAGAGAAAAGTTACCAGCTGAAATAAAATTATTAAATAAAGTTGCATATACTGATAATGTTGAGTTACAAAGCCCTAGAACCATAAGATTATGGTTCCGTGCGCCATCTTGGGAGGCAATACAAAAGGGGATGATTCCATCTTCGGGAGAGATAAGTTATCTTATTTTTTCTGATGATGAGAATGGCAGCTTTGATTTTGAAGGTAGTACTTGGTGGAGTTCAAACTGGGGTTATAGAAAACTAATCACTGTAAATTCTTCTCAGGTTGAAGCTGATCTAATAAACTTCCCCATTTTAGTGAATGTTACAGATAGTGATCTAGCTAGTGATGCACAGGATGATGGCGACGATATTGCCTTTGTCCTTTATTCTGACAATACTACAAAGCTGAATCATGAAATTGAGAATTTTAACGGTACAACAGGTGAACTTATTGCATGGGTTAATGTTACCAGCTTGAGTTCCTCAGTTGATACTATGATTTGGATTTATTATAACAATAGTGTTTGTAGTAGTCAGGAGAACGTGCCTGGTACATGGGATTCAAATTATGTTGCTGTCTGGCACTTCCATAATGACTCTCTTAATGATTCGACGTCTAATGGATATAATGGCGCGAATTCTGGTACTTCATATAATTCGAGTTGTAAAATAGATGGTGGCAGAGAGTACAATGGAGACGAATGGGTAGACGTCAATAATTTTGCTACTATTTCAACAAGTTTGACAGCAGAAGCTTGGATGTACAGAGATCCAAGTGATACTCAAAATTTTATTAGGTTTTTTACTGAAGGACCTGATTGGAATGATAACGATTGGTGTTTATATTGGAGAATTGGAGCCTCAAATGTAAGATTTGTTATTAATGGAGATGACTCTTCAACAGGAGGAACATTTGATTTTTCTGACACATGGTTTCACACTGCTATCACTTATGATACAGGTGATGCATATTTGTACAAAAATGGAGCCTTAGAAGCCGATTGGTCAGGAGATTACGGTTCCACAATAAATAATGTTTATGATACATTAACTATAGGAAATCAGAACAATGGTGGTAGAGGCTGGATCGGTAGAATGGACGAAGTCCGGATTTCAAATATAAGAAGATCAACGGCTTGGATAGGTACCACATATAATACTACAAACTCGTCAGATACATTCCTAAGTTACGGAACCGAGGAAAATGTTACCGACTCATCAATAGATACGATTTCTCCATATAATATAACATATTCACCACTAACTATCACAGCAACAGCAGCTAGTGGATTGGACAATGTTACCCTATTGTACAGATTTTCCACAGATAACAGTAGTTGGGATGGCTGGGTTGAAGATACAATTGATACATCCTCACCATGGGAATGGAGCTTCAGCTTCACAAATGGTACTGGATATTATGAGTTTTATAGTAGTGGGAAGAAATCTGGTTTTCCGGATGAAACCGCTCCGAGTAATGCTGATGCAATCTGTTATTTCAATGCAAGCCTTAATACTCCACCCGCTATCGACCTAATCAATCCTGCTCCAAATGGTACAACCGGTGTAAATCAGCAACCAATGTGTAGTATTTGGGCAAATGATAGCGATGGTGACTCCCTTACTGTTTACTGGTATGAAAATACATCAGGTCCATGGATTCTACAGCAAACCAATAGTAGTATCTTAGCAAACACTACAGTTAGTTGGACGTACACCCAAGCAAATAATTATGGTACCAATTACTGGTGGAAAGTTGCAGTAAATGACAGTATAGATAATACCACCGTTATTTATTATTTCACAACCGAAAATATAGAAACAACAGTTGATGCTATTTCCCCATATATTATAACAAGTTCGCCGCTCGATATTACTGCTACTGGACCTTCTGATTTAGACAATGTCACGTTGTACTATCGTTGGAGTGACCATAATTTCACTGAGTGGGATGTCTTAACTTATGATGATTTTGAAGGAGCAACATTCAACTGGGGTAACTATACTGACGGAGGTGCTGATTGCCTTGAATATACTGGTGGTATATTCGCTCATCAAGGAAGCAATGCAGCAGATATTCAAGATAATAGCGGAGTTGCATCATCATTTTA
>CP070798.1:626014-646142 GCA_020343515.1 Thermoplasmatales archaeon
CGTATGAAGTAGTTCTTACTGGTGGTTTATTAGGCGAGGATTATATTGAAAAACCTTTTGATGGGGTAGATATAAAGAGAAGAATTGATAATATTTTGAAAAACACTAGTGAATGAAGAATATCAGTTCCAAAAAACTCTTTTGGGCGTTAATTAGTTTGCTTTTACTAAAGATTTTTAAAAATGTAAATATAATAGGCACTCTTTTATAAATCGTTACTACATTATCTATTTTGATATAAACTCTGCTGAGGTATTATATGAGACCAAAATATAGGGTTCCTCACAACAAACGATTCTTCCATACTAAACCGAAAATGGATAAAAGAGATATGATAATTCTTAAAAGAAAAATTGATGTCTTAAACAGAATAAAAGATAAGAAGGATTCCGAGGAGCACTTACATTAACCGCCGAAATTTTATTATTAATAATTTGTATAGCGATACTCAATATTACAACTACCTTCAATACTTACCATGCATGGACCGACGGGGGTATTAGGCGTACATTTATTTCCAAATAGGGGACATTCTTTAGAAGAAATTAGCCCTCTTAATACGTCTCCACATAGACATCCAGGAGGTTCTTTAAACTCTCTATTCCTTAACTCCTGAAGTTCATCCTCATATTTTTTTCGTGCATCATAGCCCTCAAACTTATCTTTTAGTTTTAGACCTGACTTTGGTATAACAGGAAAACCTCTCCATTTTACATCTGCTAATTCAAAAACATCATCCATTGCCTTTTGAGCTTTTATATTTCCATCTTCCTTTACTACACGTACATATTCATTTTCAACTGAGGCTTCTCCACGGGTTATCTGATGAACAAGCATCCAAACTGCCATAAGAAGATCAATAGGTTCAAATCCTGCGATTACCTGAGGAACATTATATTCCTTAGAGATAAATTCATAAGGTTTTACCCCAATAATTGTTGATACGTGACCTGGTTCAATAAAACCATCAATTTTTAACTCACCCATATCTAAAATAGCTTTTAATGCAGGTGGAATTATTCGATGACAACTTAAAACCGAGAAATTACTTGGCGAATTCTTTAGTAGAACAGAAGCCGTAGTAGGGGCAGTTGTTTCAAAACCAATAGCCATAAAAACAACATCTTTATCTTTACTATTTCGAGCAATAGAGACTGCATCCTCAATACCATAAACTGTACGGACATCACAACCTTCAGTTTTCATATTTTGTAAAGAATGTGTTTCGCCAGGAACGTTGACCATGTCACCAAAAGTGGACACAGTTTTACCATTTTGTGCAAATAGAAGCATCTCTTCGATTTCCATTGGAGTAGTAACGCAAACTGGGCACCCTGGTCCTTGACCTATTTTGACACCGCATTTTTTCAGTAAAACATCTAAGCCGTTTTTAACAAGAGTATCTTGATGTGTTCCGCATACATGCATAAATTTAAGGTTTACATCCAATTTTTTTATCTTAGAAACAATCTCATTAGCAAGGTTTTTATCACGAAGGGAAAACACTATGTCTCCTCCTCAGAAGATAACATTTCTCTAAATAAATCCAGTGTTTCGTTAGCCTCTTTCTCATCTAGTACTTGGATCGCAAAACCAGCATGAACTAAGATATAATCACCGATCTTAACATCTACAAGAGACACATTTGCCTTGCGCTTTGTACCGTCCCCATAGTCGACGGTCGCATACTCTTTTTCTTTATCAATTGACACTATTTTACCAGGAATTGCTAAACACACAATTTTAGTGTAGTTTAGGCCACATTATAAATTTTGCCTAAGTGTAAATAGTTGTTTAACCACCAAAAACAGTCTTGATTAACCACATTATTAATATTCCACAAATAAAGACGAGTATGGTTGCCATCGATTTTTTGATGTCTAGTTCTTTTTTTATTTCAGGTATTAAATCTGTCGCAGCTATGTATATAAAACCACCTGCTGCAAATGGTATCAAAAAAATAACAGCTTGTTCAATACTTTTAGATATAATGTATCCAACACCGCCACCAACAATAACAGTCGTAGCAACCGCGAAATTGAGAACTATAGCCCTCTTTTTTTTAAACCCCCCGTAGATTAAAACCCCAAAATCTCCAATCTCCTGAGGGATCTCATGTGCAGCAATCGCAATTGCAGACGTAATGCCCAATGAGGTCGACACAAAAAAACTTGCGGCTATAATCAAACCATCAATAAAATTATGGACTGAATCCCCTATCAGATTCATATAATGAAAAGTGTGTACATCACATTTTCCATTATGACAATGCCTCCAATGCAAAAACTTCTCTATGATGAAAAACAGAATGAAACCTACAAGAACAAAAACCAAAATATCTGCCCCCTGGCTACCTTCAACAGCCTCAGGCATTAAATGAAGAAACGCACCACCCATCAATACACCAGCAGATAGACTTACTAGAACAATTAATATTTTATTCAACAGTCGTTCCTTCATTGCAAGTGTAAAAATACCAACAAAGGCAATAAGTGCAATTGCAAACGTCGATAGTAAAATATATGCTAGATCATTCACAGGGCTTTCTCCTCAAATCTTTTTAGGTAAATTTATCAACTCTTTTAAGTCTTTTTACTTGCATAATTGCCTGTTTACTCTTAATACATAATACCTTTTCTTTAAATTTATCATTTATTCAAGAGAAGATGTGTTACGTTATTTTTAATCTAGAGTACTTTCGTAATAGATTTGAAATCTTCCATCAATACTTTCTTCATATTGGGGTTATAGACAGCAGCCGCAGGGTGATATAATGGAATTATCCATGCATCAAATAGTAGATTTTTAATGCGGAATATTTTTCCGTGAATCTTTCCCATTTTTTCTGTTTGAAAACCAAATTTCTCGAGGATATATGACGATGCAAAGTTCCCGAGGGTGACAATAACTGATGGTTGAATACTCATGATTTGTTTATTTAAATATGGTGTACATGCTTTAATCTCCTCCAGTAGGGGATCTCTATTTCCAGGAGGTCGACATTTCAAAATATTAGCTATGTATACCTCTTTCCTTTCAAGCCCCACAGACTTTAGTAGTTCTTCTAATATCTTACCTGCTTTACCAACAAATGGTTTACCTTGCACATCCTCGTTATAGCCAGGGGCTTCTCCTATAAACATCACTTTGGCAGTAACAGAACCTTCTCCTGCTACGGGGTTTTTTCTTGTTTTCCACAAACTACATATCCTACAACCTGCAACATCTTGTTCTATCTGTTTTATTTCTTTTTTAGCTTCAATTAATGAAACCATCGATTTCTTCCCCTCTGACATTGTTTTCTAAAATTTAAAACATAGCTTTTTCAAGAATCATTCAAATCAATAATAAAAAACAATTGATTTAATGAAATATTTTTTATACATCATAATATTCTCTTTAAATTGTATTGAAATGAAAAGGGAGAACTGTCCTTTTTGTGCTCATAGGTGGATAAGAAATTCAAGAGAATCGCCAATAACATGTCCTAACTGCCATAGAAGATATTATGACAGAAAGGAATTAGAAAAAAGGAGGAAAAAATAAATATTGTGGAACAGAGCTTTTGCCATTAGCGTTACAACATAGTTAAACCAGTTTTTATCTGTGAGGGAATTCTGATATTAATTATGATTTCCATGCTTAAATGTTCAAGAAATTCCATAATACAAATTCATTCTTTGTATGGTATGATACAAAGAAATTTAAGTGTTTTTTTACCAGTATTTACAAACTGATGCCACTCCATAGCTGGAACAAAGAAAATGTCCCCTGTTTTAAACGGTTCCTCACAAGTTTTATCCTGAGTAACACTGCTTCCTTCTAAAACATATACTTCATGTTCCCAGTCATGTTGATGCAAAGGGGTATATCCTCCGGCTTTAATTCCAAAAAGACGCATGGCAAAATTCTCAGCTCCATCTTTTTTGAAATAAACCATCTCAGTTTCACATCTTTTACTCCTGGTTCATCAGGTTCTACTAACTCTACTCCTGTATGGTGCCCATTTTAAAGTATTTTGATAAACATTTAAAAATCATTTCGTTTCAAAAAAACTAGAAATAATGGAGCAATGATTACCAATAACTCTCAGGTGAAAAAGTGAACGTAAACGACATAAAAATTGGCGTTCTTAGAATAGAAGGAACAAACTGTGAACAAGAGTCATATTATGCATTCAAAAGATTAGGAGCAGATCCTGAATTTCTACATTTAAAACAATTGTTAAATATTGATTGTAACAAAAATGAAAAAAGAGACATTTTTGACTATCAATGTTTAATGATACCTGGAGGTTTTTCAGTTGGTGACTATATTAGGGCAGGGGCCATATTTGCAGCGCGAATCAAAAGTAAATTGCAAAAAGAATTAACAGAATTTGTCAAACAAGAATATCCAATTCTTGGTGTATGTAACGGTTTTCAAGTGTTGATAGAACTAGGATTGTTACCTGGGATTGATGATACTATTCCCTCTTCACCTGAGGCTTGTTTGTATCTTAATGATTCCAATCGATATGAATGTAGGCCGACCTTGCTTAAGCATGAAAACAATGGTAAATGTATTTTTACCTCAGGGATTCCTAAAAGTGATATTCGTTTAATTCCTAGTGCCCATGCTGAAGGAAAATTATTATTCCCATTGGATAAACAAGCAGAATATCTTAAAAAACTAGAGGAAAATGACCAGATCGTATTCCGTTATGTTGATCCAGATGGCAAATATGCTGAATACCCATGGAACCCCAATGGTTCTATTTCAAATATCGCAGGTATTTGCAATAATCAGGGAACTGTATTTGGTATGATGCCGCATCCTGAGAGAACATTCTATAAACTACAGCATCCTGATTGGACAAGGACTGGATTTGTTGATACAATAGGAGATGGTCGGGCGGTATTTGAATCAGTGCTTGAGTATATCTCTAAAAGGTTTTGAAATGCCAAGGGTTGTTACCTGCATATTGGAACATAATGGTAAACTTCTTATTTTGAAGAGAAGCGACAAAGTAAGAACATATAAGGGATTATGGGGCGGGGTCGCAGGTTATGTTGAGGAAGATGAAACTCCCTATAAAGCTGCTGTTAAAGAAATTAAGGAAGAGGTGGGCATTGAAAAAAATGATATAAGATTGATTAAAAAATGCAAACCAGTTAGATTAACAGATTTTTATGAGGGAGAAAAATACGACTGGATAATATATTCATTTTTGTTCACTATTGAAAAAAAAGACAAAGTGAAAATTGACTGGGAGCATACCGAATTTAGATGGATCTCCCCTTCAGAAATAGAGAAATATGATACTGTGCCTCATTTGAGAGAAATTGTTTCAAAAATCTTCAAATAAAGGTTTCGGATGGGGAAGCGTGGAGGAGGTAGTGAGGAGAGAGAGAAAAAAGTTCCCCCATCCGTTGAATATATATCAATTTATGAGTATATAAATTTTTTTATATAAACCTGCAAAGTTTTGAGAACTATTGCTTTTCATCAAGCATATCTAATACGACTTCAATTTTAGCATAGGTTTTTTCAATAGGCTGAGCTGTATCAAAAATATACCATCCCCCAGCCAGATCCAAGGCTTTTCCCCTCACCCTGACAAGAGCACCATATGTCTCAAACATCTCCTTCTTATTTCGTCTCGTAATTCTTTTTAGCAGTATATCTGGAGATGCATCTAAAAAAAACATATACTTGGAAGTAGGAACTAACTTCTCAAAAACCTTATAGGCTACCCTCCCTGAAACTTTGGGGAGATAGGCAATACCCATGAGATATCTGACCATAATAAGCGTATCGTGTTTGGGTTTGCGATAGTAGAGTCTAATTGAACGAAGGACATCTAAAGCATAGAAAACAGAGGCTTTCAGGCGATCAATTTTTCCTTTACCTAACAGTGCTTTTTTTGCCGTTTTCCCATAAAAATTATCTGATGCCGGATGGGAGCGAATAATAACAGTTTCGCCTTTTTGCTTGTATCTATTAAGAATTAATTGGGCATGTGTATCTTTCCCAACGCCATCGAGTCCATCAACTATTATCAGACGCATTTACCTCACATCACAATCCAATACAATGTAGCCGTCACAAAAGGCACTGAAAGATTATCCAAACCCATTGGGGTTATTCCTTCAACAACTGTTGAAATAGCTGCAACGCACAAGAGGAGAACTAATGTCTCGAATATTAGGGGAGGAACGGTTGAAGATAACATTTGATAATAGAGTAAAGCAATGACCATCAAAATAAAGGTAAAAACAAACATTGCAATAGATCCTACATAACTTTTCACATCTTCAAATATCTTATATTTCTTCCTCCCATATTTATTCCCAATGAGTGAAGCAAATCCATCACCATACGACATTGCAAGGATACCAATCGCAATTATTTCTTTTGTATCAAAAAAAAGATATGCTAAGACGGTCCAAGCTATGGCATAAAACACTAGGCCAAACCCATGACCAGATTCAGATGTTTCACCTCTCATAGATTTAATGGGCGAATATGGGCTCATCAAAAAAGTAAAAAGTATAAAGGGGCCTGCTGCTAAAAAAGCCATTATTTCTCTCGTTTGAAAAACTGGAAGTATAAAGGCGATATTACCTGTCATGATGTGAAGGATTTTTCTACTCTCTGTTGGGTATCTTTTCGATAGAATTTTTTCAGTAAAAATGAGAAGAACAGCAACGTAGAGATAAACAAAAGCAACACCAGCAATATCACTTTGAAACATATGTTTTTCACCTTAACCTGTAAAGGCTCCAATCAAGAAGGCAAGAAGACCTATGAACAATGCCATTAAAGTAAATTTCCTATAAAAGTTCAAGTTCACGCTCTCCTTAAAAATTAACTGTAAAGAAGCGATTAAAAGCATAGTATCTGTAATTAGGATTAATACAAGGTAGTAATAATTATGATAATAAAATGTATAACTGCTCATTAAAAAAGGAAGGAAACTGAGAGCAATTGCTAAAATGTAAAAAAAGGCAGAGAGCATATTTGACTTACGAGTTCCAATATATTTTGGAAACGATTTCACCCCCTTTACCATATCTCCTTCTAAGTCCATTACATCTTTCATTATTTCTCTGCCTGCTCCTGCCAGAAAAGCAATTAGAGCGACAATAAAAATTGCAGGAGACATGTTTATAGTAAAAATATTTTCTTTGAGCATTGCTGCTCCTCCGAAAATAAATGGAACAGCCATAACATAGGCTATGAAGAAGTTACCGAGTAATTTTATCTTTTTAAATTGAGCATCATAGAGTATAGCCAAAAGTGCTGTAACAAGGGCAATGATAAAACAGGTAAGATTGACGAAATACGAGCAGATAATGCCGAGTGGAAAAAATACAATAAATAGGTATAAAGCTGTTTTTGGGGAAAGATCACCTCTTACTAAAGGCCTATCATTTCTCTTATTTTTTCTATCAATATCTAAATCATAATAATCATTGAGTGCAAACGTACTTGCTTCAAGTAATAAAGCAGTAAAAAATGTAAGGATAAACTTGTCAAAGATGGGTAGTGCTTTCTCTGCTATCAAGGAGCCAACAAGTATCGCAATAGCAATCATTATCCCATGTTCTAATCTCATAAGTTCCCAGACAGCCTTGAGTTTTTTCATACTTCACTGCAATAATGTTATTAATTATAAACTTTTGATGTTAAAATAAGTGCTTTACAACATTTTATAAAAAAACTTTTAGTGCAAGATAGTCATTACAAAGGGATATAATGATGGTGATTTAGATGGAATATAAGATATCGGGAGATAATTTGCAGCTGGTCACGGTTCAGATTAATCCTAGCGAAAAAATATATGCGGAGGCAGGTTCGATGGTCTATATGAGCTCCAACATTAACATGGAGGCGAAGATGCGAGGGGGGCTCTTAAAAGGAATAGGGAGAAAATTTGCGGGAGAGACAATGTTTCTCACTGAATTTACTTCTGTGGGCGGCACCGGTCTTGTGTCATTTGGGGGAAATGCACCTGGGACAATAAAACCCATCGAGATTACCTCAGGCAATGAATTCTTGGCTCAAAAAGATGCGTTTCTCTGTGCTGAAGACAATGTTGAGATGAGTATTGCATTTCAGAAAAGACTTGGAGCTGCTTTTTTTGGTGGCGAAGGTTTCATACTTGAAAAACTCTCAGGGCAAGGTACCGTATTTGTACATGCCTGCGGTGATTTCGTTGAGTTTGATTTGAAACCAGATCAGATTCTCAAGGTAGATACTGGAAGTGTAGTCGGCTGGGATGGTACCGTAACCTATGATATTGAGAGGGTGAAAGGCATAAAAACCATGTTTTTCGGCGGCGAAGGATTATTTGTAACTAACTTAAGAGGACCCGGTAAGGTTGTTCTTCAATCGATGAGTCTTTCTAATCTCGCAACTGCGTTAGCACCATTTCTACCGCAGCAGCGAGGTGGCACCTCTGGTAGTAGCGGAGGTGTAGCTGGAACATTGTTACGGGAGACATTAGGAAGATGATTAAAGGTTTAGCAGCGGCTTTCCTCGCGGCTTTAATCGTCGCAGGTTTGATACTCGGGGTTTTTCATTTTGCTGGTATATTACTCGGTATTCTTGAATGGCTAGCAGGGATTCTATTAGTAGGCATGATTTTTGTAGCAGTAATTTTATTTGCAATCATTTTCATCTTTGCCGTTATAGTGTTTTTTGCATTGTTCTATTATCTAGCGGAGAAAAAACCTGTTGTAGAACCGGGTCAATACAAGCTAGATGATGAAAAGGGAAAAAACGAGTAAGTGAGAAACCCCGTCTCCACTATGTATATTATCTATTCTTTTTAGGTTAGTCTAAAAATCGCTATTTCTGTGGTTCAATAACTACTTTAATAGAATTCTTTGCCTCAGCTACCAATTTGAATCCTTTAGCCGTTTCTGAGAGCGGGAGTTTATGGGTGATCATATCCTTGACATTTACCTTTTTTAAATTGATGAGATCTATTGCCTCGGCGATGTCTTTCGGGCTTCCAGCATAGGTTGAAACCATTGTAATTCCCTTGTTCCATAGGTCAAATAATGGAAATGGGATGTCTACGCCAGGTTCTGTTGGTGCAAAGAAGAGAATTGTACCACCGCGGTTAACTGACTGTATCGCTTGTTTCACCGCAGAAGGCACTCCAGCACATAAAACTACAAGATCTGCAAGTTTTCCATTGTTATGTTTTCTCACCTGTTCTGGGACATTTTTTTTTGCATGTATAGCTGCATCAGCACCCATTTTTTTTGCCATTTGTAGCCGAGAGTCATTAATGTCTGTAACAATAACTCGACCTGCATCTAACGTCCGAACAAGTTTTATGTGGAGCAATCCAGCAATTCCACTACCGATTATAAGAACGTTTTGTCCTGATTTCATCCTAGCAATTTGCATCCCTCTTACAACACAGGCCAGTGGTTCAATAAAGACACCTTCATCGTAAGACATTTCCCTAGGCAGGATAAATACACCCCTATCAACATTTATTTCTGGGACTTTCAGGTATTCTGCAAAACCTCCAGGGTAAAAATTTGTTGAATGTAGGGTGTCACAGAGGGTATGTTGGTCATTTAGACAATACTTACAATTATTGCAAGGTACATGATGAGAGACAAAAACCCTGTCACCAACCTTGTATTTTTTTACGTTTCTTCCTACTTCTACAATGTCTCCAGTTATCTCATGACCGAGAACTCTAGGTGCTTTCTTGATTCGGTACCATTCCATTACATCGCTGCCGCAAATGCCACTTGACTGAACTCTAACAAGTAGTTCGTTATCGTTAATTTCAGGTACTGGCATTTCTTCAATTCTGATGTCGTTGTTGTTGTAATACATTGCAACCTTCATTTTTTCCATGTATAAACCTTCAAGTGGTAGCTTTAATTATTACATTGATCTTAGTCGTTTAATTCTTTCATCTATTGGTGGATGTGTTGACCAGACTGAGCTAATTGATATACTTTTGAAAGGATTTGAAATATAAAGTGGTGCTACTGTTTTTGAACCCTTTGGTTTTCCCTTTGGATGATCTTGTTTTATTTTTTCAAGAGCCTTTGCTAATCCATTTGGATTTCTCGTAAGGTATGCGCCATTAGAATCCGCTAGATACTCCCGTTTCCTGGAAATTGCAAGATATGTAAGACGAGCGAAAATCGGAGCTAGTATCACAAGTAATATTGCGATAACCATCAAGATAGCGTTGCCCTCACTTTTACGACCCCGACCTGCACCACCCCAAAAAAATGAATAAAACAATATTTCAGAGATAAGTGCGATAGCTCCAACGACTCCTATTGTAACTGTTGCAATAAGTATATCATGGTTTTTAATATGGCTCATCTCATGGGCGATGACACCTTCGAGTTCCTCTTGGTTAAGTTTACGAAGGGCTCCACTTGTTGTACAAATTACTGACTCCTCTGGTTTTTTACCAGTAGCAAACGCATTGATATTATCAGAATCCTGAACATATACTTTTGGCATCGGAAGTCCTGCCGCAATACTCATTTCTTCAACTCGGTGAATGAGTAGTTTTTCTTCTCTTACATTGGTATTGGCAGCACGAGCCTTTGCAGCTGACAGCACTGTTTGAACAGAAAAAGAATACGTAACAAGGACATAAACGATAGCAATAGGTATACCAAAAAGAAGCCCAATATATATATTTCCAGGAAAGAGAATATATCCTATGGCAATAATTACAGCTATGAATAATAAAGCCATAAAAGTACAAACAACAATTGTAAGTTGTTTATTCCTTCTGATATGGTCTTCTAAAAGTAACTTTTTCTCCATAGGTATCAAATGATAAAGAAGGTTTATTTAGAATTTTACTTTCGGTACTTCTCTTGTAACTTCGGGAATCTGTAGCATTTCTTTTGTCTTACGTCCCATACGCTTAGCAAACCAAAGACCAGGAAATGTTTCAATAGTATTGTTAAAAGCTAAAACTGAGTCGTTAAAGTGTTGTCTCGAATAAGCAATTTTATTCTCGGTATTGGTGAGTTCATCTTGTAAATTTAAAAAGTTTTGATTGGCTTTTAAATCGGGATAGTTTTCAGCAACAGCAAAAAGTGATTTAAGTGCACCTGTTAGAATGTTGTCTGCATCTATATTTTCCTGCGGTGTTTTTGCGTTCATCAATGATGTGCGTGCTTTTGTAACGTTTTCAAGGACCTCCTTTTCGTGTTTCATATAGCCTTTAACAGTTTCCATTAAATTTGGAATAAGCTCAGCCCTACGTCTTAGTTGTACATCTATTTGCGCCCAACTGTTGTCAATCCTGTTTTCCATCCGAATAATTCTGTTGTAAAATCCCCAATAAATAAGGAGAAAGAATACAACAATTATTATTACGAGTAATCCTATCCATAATAACATATATTTTACCTCCGCCTTTATGGTAGTTATTAATGTTATTTATTTAAACTTATTTCTTATTTGATTTGAATATTTCATATGCCTCTTTTGGTGTCGCTTTTTTGTGGACAACAGCATTTACCGCTTTGATCATCCCGACTGGATCAGTGCTTTGGAAAATATTTCTTCCCATGTCTACACCAATTGCTCCTGATTGAAGAGCGTTGTAAGCCATTTGTAATGCTTCTTTTTCCGGAATCTTTTTGCCACCTGCAATGACAATGGGAACCGGACATGTTTCAACTACTTTTTCAAAATCCTTACAGTAATATGTCTTGACAATACTCGCACCAAGTTCTGCAGCCATACGGGAAGCAAGTGAGAGATATTTTGCATCTTTTCCAAGACCACGGCCAACAGCTGTTACTGCAAGAACAGGAATATTATATCGATTTGCATCGTCGATTATTTTTGTAAATCCAAGAAGCGTATCCCTTTCAAAAGGTTGTCCAACAAGGATAGAGAAAGCAACAGCAGAAACATTGAGTCGAATAGCATCTTCTATTGATACTATGATTCCTTCATGAAGTAGATTTGTTTCATTGAGAATGCTAGTGCCCCCAGATACTCTCAGACAGATAGGGATATCCGTTTCTGATGGAATGTAGTTTCTTAATGCTCCTCTTGTAGGCATGAGTACATCAGCATAAGGAAGTAGTGGTTTAACCATTTCATCAAGTTTTTCGAGTCCTGTTGTCGGTCCCATAAAATACCCGTGATCAACAGCTAGCATGACAGTATGTCCATCTTTAGGTTTGATTATTTTTGATAATCGGTTTTTCATTCCCCAATCCATAATAAATCGCCTCCTTTCTCTCGGTAAATAGATGAGGATTATATAAACTATTTCTACAAAATTCTGCAAGGACAATGCTTATGCAATCGTCTTACCGAACCTTTTTTATTCATTGTTCTATTACCGGCTTTTAACTTAAGGGAGGCATCGATATGTCAGTTGTAGAGAATTTGGAACCAAAACAGTTATGGAAACACTTTGATGAAATTAGAAAAATACCTCGTTGTTCAAAACATGAGGAGAAAATTAGACAATATCTTTTAGATTTTGCCAGAAAACAAGGACTGAAATTAAAAACAGACAAGCCTGGTAATATCGTCATCTCAAAACCTGCAAGTCCTGGTATGGAAGGTAAGCCTATTGTTATTTTACAGAGCCATATGGACATGGTTTGTGAGAAAAACAGCGACGTCGACCATGATTTTACTAAAGATACAATAAAACTCAAGCTAGAGGGAGATATACTCACCGCTGATGGTACAACACTTGGAGCTGACAATGGCATAGGCATTGCAATAACAATGGCAATACTAGAAGACAAGGCATTGAAACATGGACCCCTTGAGGCTTTATTTACAGTTGATGAGGAAACAGGCTTAACTGGTGCGTTTGCATTGAAATCAGACATGCTAACAGGGAAAATAATGCTTAACATCGATAGCGAAGATTTTGGTGTACTAACTGTTGGGTGTGCTGGTGGTGGTGATTCAAAGATAACACTTCCAATAAAGAAACAATCCACTGATAGAAATACGGACAGTATTCTCATTAAAATCACTGGCCTCCGAGGAGGCCACTCTGGTATAGATATAAATGAGCAAAGAGCAAATGCAATAAAAATATTGGCACGATTGCTTTGGATAACATCACAAAAACATGACTTTCGTCTGTCTGATATTAAAGGCGGAGATAAACACAATGCAATACCACGCGAATCATATGCTAAAGTTAGTATTAGTAGCATAAATAAAAACAATTTTATAGCTGATTTAAAAGCTGAAGAAAAGGACATATTCGAAGAGGTTAAACCTATTGATCCAAACTTTAGAATGGAGATAGAGGACATTGAAAAAATTGCCTCTGCAATAGATAAAAAATCTCAATTAAAACTAATAAACCTCTTACATGGTCTACCTCACGGTGTCGATAAAATGAGTTATGATATACCAAACCTTGTGGAAACGTCTACTAATCTTGCAACAGTCGTTTTAGAGGGAAATAATGTACAGGTGGGTATGAGTTCAAGAAGTTCTATTATGGCAGCTCTGCAAGATCTCCGCAACAGGATCCGGGCGATTGCAAAACTTTCTGGCGCAAAGGTTTCCGAAAAAACTCCATATCCTGGTTGGAAACCAAACCTGAAATCGAATCTACTAGCCCATTCAAAAAAAACCTTCAAAGAGATATATGGCAAGGAGCCAGAAGTAGAGGCGATTCATGCCGGGTTAGAATGCGGAATCATAGGGGAAAAATTCCCAGGAATGGATATGATATCTATAGGACCAACTATTAAATATCCTCATTCTCCAGAAGAACAAGTGCAAGTAAGTACTGTCCGTAAATTCTATGAGTACGTGCTGAAAATATTAGAAAATGTATAGCCTTGAAAACGAAGTAAAAACTCACCCTGTTTTTCTTAACCCAGTACTAAATTAAAAAGTAGCATATCAAGCCAGAGACATCACTGTTATCAACAGGTAATCACGCATTGCAAATGAACACAGAAAAAAAACGATGAATAATGAACACTAAGTACAAGATTTTTTTATACCATTAGCAAACAAAATGTGGTTTATTTATATTTTTAACGGAAGATGATTTGTGAATTGTAATTATAAGCTCGATTCTATATGGTTTATAATAATTTTTGCATAGTCAATAGCAGCCTGTTGTGATACCTCAGCGTCTAACGTCGACACGATGTTAAATTTTCTGAAAATAATATTATAATGTGAAGCAAGTTTACCCATTACTGATTCGTCAGCTATCTCTTCTGCTGAGATTATTTGATATCCCGAGCTGGTAAAGAAATCATCTTTATTTTGCCCAAAGAGAGACCTCGCTTCCTCCGTAGAATTGCATTTCTGCATCTCAAGAAACAATACTTGTTGTGTTTCGTTAAAACCATAGCTGACGATGTATCTTTCTCGGATAGTAACAGTTACATTATTTGGAAAATAAAGTGGCGTTTCTGTATCATCAAAATCTTCTATCAGTTTGGTAACTCCATCTGGAAGTTCATCAGATCTAAATCCTAACAGGTTTATAGAAGCTGTAACTAGTACTTCATCTGTTTGCTCCACACACCCTTGTAACATAATTGTAGATACAGAAAGTGCGATCAATAAGAGAAGAAATATGTGTTTCATGCCAGTATGAATCAAGACCATCATTAAATATTTTATGCTAGGGATTTTTTGTCAGAGTGCAAGAGAAGCATTCCACAATTATTGTATTAAACTTTTATATAGCAAACTACTAAAATAATAATTGCATTTTTCTCCAAGCATATTGCGGGTATGATCTGCGGATATAATCTAGTGGTTATGATATTGGCTTCCCAAGCCAATTGCCCGGGTTCAAATCCCGGTATCCGCATACATCTTTTTTAGAAAAAGCTGTACCAAAAACATTTTTTTCACTGGTCGGTGATTTTCCTTCTATAAGAGAAAGATATTCCACAAGCCTAATCTCTAAAAAAGCACTTAGATTAACACCATTTTCTCTTGCCTTACTTATTAAATCTTCATTTATTAAAAGGCGTTTCTTTCATACTTTTTTTTCATACCAAGATAGACGTAGAAATACCATACGAGTGATAGTACAATCACGCCTATTCCCCTGCTAGAAGGTCTACTGTTAGTTCTGGTATTTAAGCACTTTCCTATCAGATATACAAGACGATTTTAGTGTAAACTTGCATTGATTCTGCTCTCAACAATTTTAGAATAATCAATGGTCAACCTTGTGTAATCTATCTTCCAATCAGGAATACCCAGAAGTGACAGAAAAACAACAACGTTATTGATTCTAAAGCCACCTAAAGAAACAGTAATGCTTTGAGCACCATCATACTCTCCATAAGGACCTTGAAGTAATTCATATATTGATTCATCTCCAATCTGTTCAACATCTTCTGGTGTAATATGATTCAAATTATCATATCCCTTTATTATTTGTTCAAATTGATTGTACAAAAATATATTTGCCTCAACAGAAGAATTATATTTAGAGAGAAACAAGGATAACCCTGGATAACCAGGATTATTCTCAGGATTTTCGAAAACTAAAACGACTTCATACACTTCTACTGGTGCTATGTCTTGTATTGTGCCCCGAGATTTATTACGATCTTCACTCCATTTAATGTAATCTTGAGGTAAATCATCTACTGTTAGAGCAAGTGTACTTAACGATGCCGTCACAAGTTTTCCAGTTGGTTTTTCTTCTATTTCATTACACCCACTAAACCCAACCGTCAAAAGCAGAACAGCTATTCCGAGTATTATTAGGTGCTTATTCATTATTTTCTTCATTTTTCTTATCTTTACTGATTTGTTTCTTCCATTTCTCATCCATTTCAGAAAGAAAAACATGTCTTCATCAGTCATATTTCTTCTCTTTTGTCTCCCTTTGAATCCCCTCATATAATTTAAATCTTTCCTACGATATTTATTCGCTATGTTTGTAACAAAAATATGTGGACGTCATATTATAGATAGAAAACATGTAATGCTTATGCATATTGTATAAATTTGGATGTCAACTTTGGATTATGAGAATATTTTTTCAACGGATTTTTTCAGATAATTACTGATATTTTAAATGTTATATGGTTTTAATGCTTGACGCCAGTCAATATTAACCCACGGCGTAAAATAATTCCTGCCAATTTTGTTTTTAGCCACCGGGGTTTACATTTATGTAGAACAAGTATACAAAGCCACCTTGACCTCTTTCTTTTGTTCCTTCTGGTATAACTACTCTTACAATTACTCGTGTTGGTCCAAATCCAAATATCAAATTAGACGTTACGTTTTTTTCTTCGCCTGGAAGGATAGTTTCGATTGAACCAGTAGTTTCTTTACCCAGTAATATGAAACCTCCCTTTAAGGTGATTTTCCAATCAATATCTTCTGCTTCTGCTATTCCAGGATTTTCGATTGTTGTAGTTACTTTGAATAACCCACCGTTAATAAAATCGATATCAAGAACAGGTAAGACAATCTGAATAGGGAAGGGTTCTGACCAATAACCTATTGAGTCATTAATGTCCCTGGCTCGCACTTTTATATTATAATTACCTACCGCTGACCAGACGTGAGATGTAGTTATGCCTTGTCCAGAATTAAAAGGTCCAAGCCACTCGGTCTGCGTTCCATCTCCCCAATCGAACATATAGAGTATTTGGTCTTCTTCTGGATCTGTTGTAACCGCAGTGTATTCGTATTCTTTTCCCGGTTTTCCTGCTGTTGGTCCATCGATGGACGGTGGATAAGGTGGGTAGCTACTTCCAACCTGCATAGTGTCGGAATAATATAAACAGTTGTGAGCGGTAACTATAATCGTTACATCATCAGGAGACTCTATGTCGATTTCCAATTGGGCAGTGCCAGAAGAATCGGTTAGACCTTTTGCATAAGCTCCGTTTTCTTGACTCACGCAAACCAATGCCCTCTCAACAGGTGTTTCATTGCTTTCAACATAGACTTCTAGCGTGTTTGGCCCATATTGAACCATTATCGGATGATCTACTGTTAGATTCTGTGGAAACGCTGTCCATACCTCGAGTGTTGGGTCGCCATGAACGTGAAACATTTCAAACTCACATCTTGAGGCTGCCTCCGAGGGAGTCCAAGGATAAGGATCGCAGCCACCAGGGACTATGTATTTATCGTACATCCAGAACTTGCCGTAATTCATTACCTGAGATATCCTATAAACTTCTGTAGTATATGGATTAGCTGAATTGCCGTTAGGATAATCAGGATCAAATTCTGACCACATAGCATCGTATAATCCGACACAAAGCTCGTCGTTATAGCCACTGTAGCTTACTCTTGTAGAAGCAATTACAGCAACAAAACCTTTATTTTCAACTCTAATGCCAACTTCACCTATTGACTCCCAATTTCCAGATTCAGTATCGGTCTCTCCATCGAACCATCCGCTATCACAGTGTAATGCATACATAATTGGATACATTTCACCGTTACTTAGATCGTCTTGGATATTCGTTGTATCAAACTGAGGAGCGGACCATCCGGTATAGGAGTATCCATCGTTTTCAGCTGCCCCATGATCTCTGTGATTAGCAATGATTACACCATCGTTAATTGCATCAATTACTCCTTGTGTAGAACCTGGAGGGGTTGTTCCTTGATACTGCCTATTGCAGTTATATCCCAGAGGATCCAGAAAATCGTAAAGTCGCTCTGATGTGTAAACGAAGTAACGCCCGGATTCTTCAGCAGCTGCAAGAAGAACATCATCAAACCAATCCTCATCCATATAAGGTGTTTTGCTGTAATCCAGTATCTTGTTAACCACCGTTGTGAGTTCATCTTCATCTTCAACAGAGATTCTCCCTGTGTGCAGTTCAGGAAGGTAATCATCCCCTTCTAAGGCTACATACCAATGATCAGTACCAGTAAGGGTATAGTGGTATGGATGGTTATATAAATAGTTAACGGGAACGTGATCAGCATCTCCAACTATAAGAAGGAAAGATGGCGGCAGCTCCCAGTTGTCATAAGAATCACTCATATAATCACGAAGGTCCTCTGCTGTAGTTCCAACATCAGACCAGTTTACCACCTTTGTTTCAATGCCCGTTAAATGACGCCACTCCGCCAAAGGTAATATTTCTTCATAGAAATCATCATAGACAACTATCAAAAGATCTGCTCTATCATCTTGGGAAAACCCCTCTCTACTACCTTGTGGATTGTGCAACTTTGATCTTTCTACACAATTAGCATTAATCAGAAAAGCATCCAAAAGAGGTTGAAAGTATATTGAACGTAATTTTTCAGGGATAAATTCCCCCGTACCTCCAACGAAGTCAATACTAATACTTATGTCGGTATAAAACTCTAGAGTCCTAGTTACAGGATTATATGAAAATGGAAATACAGAAACCATCGCGATTCTACATCCCCGCATGACCATAATAGGTCCCGCTTCAACAACAGAAGACGGATAATAATCATCTGTTGAATAAAAACTTTCATTTTTTGTAAATGGCGGGTCCATGTATCCGCCAGTCTCTGGTTTTGGCGGTTGAGATGGATATACATCATAATCTTGAAGAACTACGTAACCTGATGTTTCATAATTGAGGTTTACCTCTGCCTCATGAGAGACTGCCACATAGAAACTGATAGTTGGTAATTCAGCTTTACCGTAATCAGAAGTATAGCCACAATTATTAAGCCGTAATTTGTCATATATTTCTCCCTCCGCTTCGACTGCCTCACTAAAAAAATTTTCGATAGAAATACTAAAATCTACGCCTAATGAATCCGTTCGAGTGACCAGTACAGTATAATCATTTAGTGTTGTGTCTTTTCTCCCAAGTGTTACTGAAAATATAGAGAGAGAACTCAACAAAAAAACACTTGCTACAATTATTGCTTTTAACATCAAAAATTTATTCCTGCAGTTCTTTACATCTTTCATATTTGCCCCCACTAATATATATTGACTCCTTATATTAAAATCTATCTGCTGTAAAAAATTTTGATTATTGAGAAATACATCACAAATAACATCGTAGCAATTGATTAAATAATAAACAAATATTTGAGAAGAACCATTCTAAAAAACCAAGCAGGGTATTGTATTTTCCTTTATTTTTTGCCCTCTTTTCAGTTAATCCTCTCATTTTTACTCAATTATAAGTTTTTTTTATAATATTTTTAACTTTAAATATCAGTATAATTCATGATGAGGCTTTCATATGTAATTCATATCAATGTCTTTCTACCATGACCTATACTGGTTCAACTCGAATCCTGATTAATCTCATATTGAAGGAATTCTTAGAATCCTGTCTAAAAAAATATTTGACATAAAGACTATTGTAGGCAATCACAAATAATCAAAAAGAGAGAAAAGTGGGAGAAAAACTCCCCGTTTAAGATATTAGCCACCTGGTTTAACATTGATAAAGAATAACAGGATAAACCCATTTTGTTGTCTTGTATCTGAAACTCCATCTGGTATTTCGGCTGTAACGGTTACCGTTGTCGCTCCGAATCCAATTATTGTTTTTGACTTTACTGTTTTTTCTCCGTATCCAGGAATGGTTTCTGTGCCAGATGTTTCTTTGCCAATAAATGCACCGCCCTTGAGTTTGATTTTCCACTGTACATTAGTTGCTTCGCCACCGCCAATATTTTCAATCGGTACACTTACTTTGAAAAGTCCACCACGTGCAACTCCTATTTCAAGTTTTGGTCCTGGAGCAATGGTAATTGTATGCCCAGGTGACCAACCACTTTCTTTATTATAAACATCTTTGGCCTTCACCTTTACTTGAAAATCTCCTGCATCTTCCCAAGTCTTGGATGCAGTACCTGTATCTCCAGAGTTGTATGGTCCTACCCAGCCGCTGTCCGTTCCATCTCCCCAGTCAAACCTGTAATATATTTGGTCTCCTTCTGGGTCGGTCGTGTTCGCAGTGAAAGTATATTCTTTGTAAGTTATTCCTTCGTTAGGTCCATCTGGTTTCCCTGGGGTTTCTGGAGGTTCACTTGTTAATTCTAAACCTGCCCAGAGATTCCAGTTGTAATCAAGAGTCGGATAATCGATACCAAGTTGTTCCCAAGTAGAACCATCAAGAGATATCCAGCCACCTTTACCAGCAACAACTGGTCCAGGACCTACACCAGCTGG
>CP070798.1:646242-665990 GCA_020343515.1 Thermoplasmatales archaeon
CATGGTAAATTTTATATTTTATTTATCTTCTCTCTCCCTTGGTTTAGTTTTGATTGGCGTCCAGCAAAAGAACCATATGACATAGGAGTGTGAATATGAAGAAAGCCCTTGCAGTTGCTGTTATTCTATTATTTATCGGTGTAGCAGTCAGTCCTATGGTTATAGGATTTGAAGCAGAAGCTGTTAATGATGAGACGGAGGAGTTGTTAGATAATCTGGCTTTTTATTGTTATGATGAAAGCGATAATAATATGAGATATGAGCATTACAAGAGGCAAATTCAAAAAGATAATTCTATTGTTGACATAGATGAAGCTAATGAGGATGGAGTGCTACCAGTCGAATCATTTCCAGTTACAAAGACTGGTGGGCTTATGGATTCTGCTTGGCCTATGCTCAATCATGATGTTAGTCATACAGGTAGAAGTCCTTATAGTACTGCAAATGTAACAGGATTGGAGAAATGGCGAGCCTGTAACTTTCTCTATGGCTGGGGTGGCTTAGAGGGTGGTCCAATTATAGATGACGATGGTATAATCTATTACGGAGACATGGACCATATCTTTTATGCAGTATATCCAAATGGTACACAAAAATGGAAGTCTGATGAATTGGTTGGTCCAATACGTTCTACACCCGCTATTGATGAAAATGGGATTCTCTAT
This sequence comes from Thermoplasmatales archaeon, assembly GCA_020343515.1. Lineage (GTDB taxonomy): Archaea > Thermoplasmatota > E2 > DHVEG-1 > DHVEG-1 > JAGLML01. The sequence continues at coordinate 646,908 of CP070798.1, forward strand.
ATCGGAACTATTTGGGCAATGCCAAACTATTTTTACGCAATTTATTCTGAGAATGGCTCGATTAAATGGCGTTATGAAACAGGTCATCATGTGGATTCATGCCCTGCTATCGGAAATGATGGGACAATCTATTTTGGTGATTGGAATGGATTGATACACGCTCTTTACCCTAATGGTACAATGAAATGGCGATTCAAGGCAGATGGTGCTGTTTTATCATCACCTGTTATAGGTGAAGATGGGACGATTTTTTGCGGATGCCATGTAGGTCCTCCATGGGCAGGGCGGTTCTATGCATTGTATCCTAATGGAACTTTGAGATGGCAGTATAATGCGAGTCATTGGGTTCGAGTAGGTCCATGTATTGGAGATGATGGAATAGTTTATTTTGTCTCTCTCGATGGTTTTCTCCATGCAGCATATCCTAATAATGGAACTTTGAAATGGAAAGTACAAATGCCTGATGCTGGCACCTATCCAACGATTGGACCTGATGGAACAATATATGCTGGATGGGAAGAACTTAGGGCGATTTATCCAAATAATGGTACAATAAAATGGCAATTCAACCCGGGGGACGACAGATGCATTGAAGGAGGTGCACCTATTATTTCAGCTGATGGTACTATTTATTTTGGTACGAGAATTCGAGTAACTGATGGAGGAGAGATTATTGCTCTTTACAGCAACGGAACTGAAAAATGGCGAAAAATGATTTGCAATGAATATATTGATTCATCCCTGGCTATTGGTGAAGACGGTACTGTGTATATCGGTTCCACTATTACAAGTAGTGGCTATCTTCATGCATTTGGACCCGTAGAATCAAACAGCCCTCCAGAAACACCTACGATTTATGGTGAAACTAATGGGTTGGTTAACGAGGAATATTGGTATAAAATTCGTGCTGTTGACCCCGATAATAACCCTATTTCCTTTTACATCGACTGGGATGATAGAAATAAGGGATGGACTCGTGAAAGGGCTTCTGGAGAGAATTGCTCCTATCTGCACACGTGGAAAAGGAAAGGAAACTACACGATACGTGTGAAGGCAAAAGATGTCCTGGGTGAGGAATCCGACTGGGCTACATTAGAGGTCACTATGCCCCACAGTTATCACTCCAACTGGTGGATGCGTTGGTTGGACAGGTTTCCATTGTTGCAGAGGTTGATGGGGTGGTTTATATGGTGAAGAAGCTGTTGGCGGTTGCAATTATACTTCTGGTTGTTGGGATGAGTATTCCATCAACTAGCACTACGGTAGAAAAATCATCTCCCGTGTCCTTTGATGGTAAAACCTTGTATGTCGGTGGCTCTGGAGAAGGAAACTACACAAAGATACAGGATGCAATAGATAATGCGAGTAAATGGGATACAGTTTTTATCTATAATGATTCCTCACCATATTATGAGAATGTTGAATTACGCAAAAACTACCTCAATCTTATTGGAGAGGATACAAACACTACAATTATTGACGCAGGAAGCGGAAGATGGGCAGTGCTTGCACATTCTACTACCGGTCATACTCTTTGTAATCTAACCTTACAGAATGTCACTCCTACTTCTTATGCTGCTTTTTGTGCTTATCATTCCGATAATAATAAAATAATAAATTGTCGCATGAGGAATTCAAGTATGGGTATGGAACTTTTTTATTCAAAAAACACAACTATGAGGAATAATCGTATAGAAAACAATACAGTGAATTTTGGTATAACTGGCTGGTGGGAAGCATCTGAGTTCTATAATGATATAGACACTTCTAATACAATAAACGGAAAACCAATGTATAATATTGTTGATGAATCCAATTTGGTAATTGATTCAATTGATATTGGATGGCTAGGTCTTATTAATTGTACAAATATAACTGTAAAAAATATTACAATTACAGATAATCTACAAAATATATTACTTATTGATACTAGTGATTCCACTATAAGCAACTGTAAACTTTATAATTCTAGTCAATGGAGTGTCATGGTTGGATTTGACTCAGATAATAATAGTATTGAGAACTGCCCGATTCTAGATGGAGTAGATTTTATTACGAACAATTTTTGGTTTGCTCCAAACTGTAATACAATATCAAATTGTAATCTCACTTTTGGTATTGCCTTTCAACGATCTAGTTTTAATTCTGTTGATAATTGTGATATTAAGTTAGGATTAGAAAAATCAGGAATAGCAGGTTGGATTGCTCTGGGTAATTCAGAAAATAATACTATTTCCAATTGTAACATATATAAAACAGAAGTAGAGAGTAATACGGATCATCCTATGCCAATTAATAATGGAATTGAAATTCAACATCATGACACCGTGCATTGTGGTTCTAATTATAATAATATTGTTAACAATACTTTCTATAATTTTCCCTTTAGTGCGATTAAATTTTTTCATAAATCCACTCATAATAAAATCATTGGAAATCATATAATTAATTGCAATAGCCATCCTGATTATGCTGGTATTTATAATTATGGTCGGGATAAAAATGACAATAATATAATTTACAATAATACATTCATCAATAATTCTAGAAATGCATTCGATAATAGCTCTAACTTTTGGAATATCACATACCCTATTGGTGGTAATTATTGGGATGATTATTCTGGTGAGGATAATTATCGTGGTCTAAATCAAGACATTCCAGGTTCTGATTGTATAGGTGATACACCATATAATATTCCTCCTGAAGGTGGTAATAATTCGGATTATTATCCATTGATGTATGAATGGGGTGAAAACCCACCTGTCGCAGATTTCTCTTTTATAATTAATAATTCTACAGCCTATTTTAATGCATCATCTTCTTATGACCGTGATGGGACTATTATGTCTTATGATTGGGATTTTGGTGATGACACTAGTGGAACAGGGATGATTATCAACCATACTTATTCTGAAAATAGAACATATAAAGTAACGCTTACTGTGACTGATGATGATGACAAACAGGGAAGTTGGTCACAGTTTGTCCGAATTGGTATTAATCGAGCTCCTTATAGTCCAAGTGATCCAGAGCCGCCTGATGGTGCTACCGATGTTGATGTTAATGCTGATCTCAGCTGGAACTGCAGCGACCCTGATAATGATCCTCTTACATTCAACGTTTACTTTGAAGCAGATGATCCTACTCCCGATGTCTTGGTTTCTGAAAACCAAACCGAAAACACATATGATCCTGGAGAAATGAACATAAATACCACATATTACTGGAAGATAGTTGCTTGGGATGATCGGGGTGCATCAACTTCTGGACCGATTTGGAATTTCACTACAGAAACAAATGCTCCACCATATCCACCGAGTGATCCCAATCCAGAAGAAGGCGAAACCGATGTAGATATTGACACTGATCTTAGCTGGACTGGTGGCGACCCTGATGAAAATGATACCGTCGTCTACGACATATATCTTGAAGCGAATGATCCTACTCCTGATATACTGGTGGCTGATGATATAAATGAGACTTGGTTTGACCCAGGAACACTTGACTATGAGACCAAGTATTACTGGCAAATCATTGCCAAAGACAATCACGATGCTTTAACATGGGGATCGGTCTGGCATTTCACCACTGAACTAGCACCAGAACCAGAACCTGATTTATCCTGCGACGGCAGCCTCAGTTGGACTGATGTAAAACCAGGAGATACAGTCACTGGAAATTTCACGGTTGAAAACGTTGGCAGCAATGGTTCATTGCTTGACTGGGATATTGTGAAGAGACCAGGTTGGGGAAAATGGACATTTGATCCTGAATCCGGTGAAGATTTGACACCTGAAGATGGAAAGGTTATGGTGAACGTCTCTGTTGCCGCACCGGATGAAAAGAACTCAGAGTTCACTGGAGAAGTAAAGATTGTCAATAAAGAGAACAGTAGCGACTTCTGTACCATAGATGTCTCCCTTTCAACTCCGAAAAACAAACCCTTCAACTTCAACCTATTGAGTTGGTTGTTTGAACGGTTTCCAAATGCGTTCCCTATAATGAGATATATACTAGAGCTATAAAAGCCCACAAATCCTCTTCTTTCTTTTTTAATTCCTTTATAATAATCCCTGCCAATTTTGTTTTTAGCCAGAAGAATCCACGCCAGAGGGTAGCATTTATATACCACATCTCATTATAGAATTAATAAGGAGGAAAAATAATGTTGAAAAAAGGAATGGTAGTTGCTGTTATCTTCTTGTTCATGGGTTTAGCTTTTGCTCCAAGCATCAATGCCAATATCAGCAAAGTCTCTGTTGATGAAGAGTTAGCTGAGGTAAAAATTTGTTTTTTCGATAAAGGATGTATAAAAGAAGAAAAAACATATGTTTCTGAAGGTGAAACTGAACAACTTAAACAACTACTTACAAATCTATACAACGCCTTAAGGAGAGGAGACAAGACCGAGATCGAGGAATGTTATGCAGTAATTGAAGAGAAGAACATCCTAGGAACAGAGATGTTAGAATCTATCACTCAATATAAAAATTCATTGGATGAACCAGAATTCAAGGAATCTTTAGTTCTAGGATTAGCAAATAGTAGTTACAGGATTACAGGCCTTATGATATTTCTTGCGTTTGTTGGTATGAATTACCCATTATGGATGGGGGCTTTGGTTTTATTATTAGTTTCTCCAATTTTTATACTCAAATTTATTCCTCCATTCAATGCTCTATCCATATTAGAGATATTTTTAATTGACTGTGGAAATTTTCACTCAAGGAGCAAAAAGGGGTCCTGGGATGCTTCAAGTAATATAGATGAAGCTCCTTTTGGTGCGGTGCTAATTTATTACTCAGGAATCTTAATTACGTTCAGTACCGATTTCAAGTCAGAACTATACCCCTCTGAATTTCTTTTCGTCTGCGGTTATGCAAGACACTCAGAATATCTGCGTCCTGGTGAATTATTCTCATAACTGCTCTAGGATCAGCAATATTTATCTGAAAAAATCCGTTTCAAGGCAGTACTTCCGAATGTAAAAATCTACCAAGGAAATCATCTAAAAGCGATTGATTCTCCTTAGAACTATATCTATGAACATGTTTTAGTTTTCGTCTTTTCCACCGTTTCCGAAATGGATTTTTACCAAGGAACCGTCTTTTTTCATGAATCGAGATGTCCGTATTGAACACTTGGGTCATTTTTGCCAGTTCTTGATACGATATTATTCGTGAGGTGTCTTGTTTCATCATCTCCAGTAGAGCAAGTTTATTCTTATCCTTAAGATAATAAACTGACTTGTTCTTGAATTGAGAGCGTTTGATAACAGGAAAATGTTTCTGGAGAGTTCGTAGTGCATTTCTATTTTTTTGGGTATAAACAAATCCTTTTTCCAAGAGTTGCTTTAATAATTCAAGTGGTTTACCACTGATATAAGGTTGTCTTTTATATTTATTCGGTAGATCATTCGTATACGCATACACCGTCGTAGGATGAAGATGCAACTCACGAGCAACACGAAACTTCGATTTACCCTTCAAAACCTCCTCACGCATCTGTTGAATAAGGTCTTTAGGAAGGGGTTTCCCTGATACCATCATTTAAGAGTGAAAAAAACCCTTATTAAAACATTTTGTATTCAATGAATCGGAACATGCCATGCGAACGACTGATTTAATTGCAATTAATGAAAAAAACAGCTTTCATGAAATGATGCTCAAAATAAAAGCTGAATTCAAAAGAAGTAAGATGACTGACGACATATGGTTAACCTATTTTTCCTTTAAAGAAACTCATGATTTTCTACCATAAGAAGCAAAAAACCCACGAAATCAGTAAACATTTCAAAAAACGGTTTTCCTCAGTATTGAATCTCAATATCCACCATAATGCCGTTTATTCTAAGAATGATTTTATCAACCTCCTCATCTACATGTGCAAAACAAAAGATTTTGCAGAAAACGGGAGTAGATCCTACCGAGAAGAAAAAGACAAAGTGCCACAAGGAGAAACATTTCTCTACCATCTTAAAAACTACCAAGACACCGAACAAATCAAACGAATGTTCATCACTATAAACGAAATGATATGGGAAACTGCACGCAAGTCAAACCTGTTCAATAAAAGGGTAGATGTAGGTATCGACTTCACTGATGTCCCATTCTATGGCGACAAAAACGCACCGATGGTCGTGGAGAAGAAACCAGAAAAGGGAACGACCCACTGTTACAGGTTTGCAACAATCAACATTGTTGAGAGAAACAAACGGTTTGTCCTACTAGCTCTACCAGTTGGAAAGTTCGACACCAAAGAAAAAATACTTCATCAACTCCTATCATATACCCTTAATCGAGTTAAGATAAAAAGGCTCTATGCTGACAGAGCGTTCTTTACAAAATCCTGTATAGAAATCTTCAAACGATACCAAATCAAATTCATCATACCAGCTACAGAAAACCCTAGGATCAAAAAGATACTGGAAGTCATGCCAGCACCAACAGTGATAAGAGACTACGAAATGGGATACACACGGTTCAACATCGCTATTGCAAAAGATGAAAAGGGAGGCAACAGGGCATTTGCAACCAACATAGATTTCAATGAAAACGATGTCAACTTCTCAGAACGACTATTCCTTTTGTATGGACGACGGTGGGGAGTTGAAACGACATATAGGGTTCTAAAACACACGTTCTGGTCTAAGACCACCAGTAAAAACTACTTCATACGATTGTTCTATTTCCTCTTTTCAACTCTTCTCTACAACATGTGGATTTTATCTGATGTCATCATCTGCATCTCAATCTATGGAAAGAAAACATCAGGATACATCGTTGCATCGAAACATTTCGTCACTATACTTCTCACTATTGATCCAGGGGGATGATGTATGCTGCTTTTTCTATTGTTATGTTATGCATTTGGTTAGTCTGGGGTAGTTTTTTAATCTGTAATTTTTAATTTTGGACTATATTTTTGCATTAATTTTGCTGCTTTCATGTCTTTTTGGCTGTTTGGAAAACTATTTTGATTGGTATTTCATTGTGTTTTTGGTTGCTTGGTAGCTACTTTCGGAACTACTTCAACTAGGAAAAATTATTTAAGTGATAGATTCATTCACGTTTAGTGATAGCACGAATCATAATAACATTGGGGTGGGAATGAATAAAAGCAAGAAGAATCAAAAGAAAAAGACAATACCTGACGATATCCCTATTATTTGGGTAAATATTGTTTAATCTCTTTGCCGAGCAAGATGGCGTGCACGCTGTCCAACAACAAATAGCTTAGCAATAAAAGTAATCTCCCTTGCTTCTTCCTTACTTGATACTTGCCCCACAATCAACATAGTTATCGATACTAGGTTTATTTCCTAGCTTATAAAGCCTTGTTGTACAATTGTTACCTGGTATCTTTACAAATGTTACCAAAAAAATAAATCTATTGACTACTACATCCATGCATCGAGACCTGTTTGTTCCGTTGCTGCTATATCAGATAATCCAAATGCTCCTTGTACATAATTCTCAATCATCTTTTTATACCAGTTCAAATCAATTTCGTTTGTATCTTTTAAATGATCGATAGGGTACATGTAATCAATGGGTTTTACACCACTTTTTGATGGGTTGGTGATGCCAGGAATCGGCCTTTTTGTTACGACGAATTTAAGTTTTATACGGTTTTTTATTGGATATCCAAGGAGTTTTTCAAGTGCAGCAGCACGCTTTCCAAACGTAGACATTGATCCATCCTGATTGGGTTTGTATCTTTTTGCAGGTTGAACAGATTGAACTAAAGTGAGATCATCTAGGTCCACTTTTGAGAGATCCAGTTTTAAAAGAATCTCTTTTGTCTTATTTGCTATACTCTCTTTAATGCTCTTCCTCGCTTCTTCCTCATCTTCCCACTGCGGGTTCTCTTTTAATACATTCACCATAATGGTTTTAAGTATCTTCCGTGCAATGTTTGCCTTATCTGATCCTTTAAAGTTGTTCCCCTTTGTATTCATCTCAATTTTTCCGTTTTTATTATCAAAGATGAGATAGTTTTTATGTTTTACAAATATCATAGCATCGTGATGTTCTGCTTCCAATTCAAAATCAGGATACTTTAGATCTCTCTGCCATTTACTGTTACATTCTTTTATAGCAGAGATAGCTACATCAGGGCTGGTAAGCCAACTTTGCGCATCTTCAGTAAAGGATGCCCCTAATAATTTTGAAAACTCAGGGATATTTCCTACTGAACGAGAACATCCTAGGTAGATGCCATCGGTATCGCCATAGACAACGCGTATGCCTTTATTTTTCAGATAGCTCAATGTGTCTGCAAGTATCATCTGACCTTTTGTGGTGATAGCAGCGGCACCCCACAAATTAAATTGCCTTCCAGATACAGTAGGTGCTGAAATAATCCCATGAGTGCCCGCATTACGAGCTCCTTTTACACTTTGGTACATCATTTTCAACCGTTGTAGCTCTGCTATGTCTCCACTTTTTTTTACTTCTTTGAGTTCCTTTTTTATCTTGGCAATCATGCTCATAATACCAGTCATTGCACAATTGACAACCCCTGACCTATTATCTATCTTTATTCCTAACATGAATCCTTTGTCTGCAAATGAATCTTCTTCCGTAATTTCTCTCCATTGGATGTCTCTGCTATTTAGAAACGGTTGCGGTAGTTTTTTTAGCCATATCCAGTCATCAGCCCGCTCTGATTTAGATGCCAGTCGTACGGTGTCTGCACCTACATTCATTGCCTTAAGAATCGTTGGATACATAGCCCCAACATCTGCTACAACCACGTACCACCAGGGGATAAAATGAGACATGGCATCTTTATCAGGTTTTATAGTCATGCCTCCCGGCATGTGGTAATTCAACCGTTCGTCAGCATCTTTTGTTTTTTCATTGTAGATAACATAGGGATCTTCCATCCACTTCGGCATTTCATCTCCGTATTTTACCACTCGGATGAAGTCTTTCGATAGTTGTTCTTTTTTCTTAAGGGACTGCCTTACTATATCCTCCCTTGTTTTACATCCTTTAAAATGATGTAACAATACTTGTGAAATAGACATAACTCTACAGATGGGAGGCATGATTTTCTTTTGTGCAGCTCCTCTAATGAGGGCCATATGATCCCACATATTAACCGCGCCTGTAGAAAGCAACATGTCAAAAGGCATACATGTCGTAAACGCGAGAGGTAGCGCCTGTTGAATCAGATTAATTGTTACCCCTAACTGTTCCTGAACGTCATGTTTGTTATATTTCAATGTTCTGTTATCTATCTTTATCTGAGAAGGTGTCAAAATAACCCGATCTTTAATCTTTATACCTAAAAAGGGAGCTACTGCTTTGAGGCTAAACTCATCTAAAAAAGAATAGAACTTTCTCGACGCAAGATATGTATCAAAACAACTTGGATAAAATTGTACCACTTCTGATCTGATGCCAAAATGAAACGATTTATCTGGTCTACTGTATTTGTTAACAAAATTCTGAAGCGTTTTTATTTTATCGGCAGAAAGGTTATCTTGACGACTCTTCAAGATCCAGTTTATCCTCCCGTACATTAGGGGATTATCAAAACCGAGGATGTTATGCCCAGAGATTATGTCATAGTCCATCACTGTTTTACAGAACTTATGCAGGTGTTCTATCTCCTCATCCACATTACGTGAAATTAGTTGTCTCACTTCTATGTTTTCCCAATGAGACGGGCAATCAAGGATATCAAAACTGAATTCCTCATTTTCTAGATTTTTATTGGATTCAAAAACTATATCAAAATCTGAGTAACCTATGATATCGATAGGAAGATTGTTTTTTCCTTCCTCATATTGTGTGGTTTCAATGTCATAGACTAAGACCTTCACCTTCTTTTTTTCACTATTAGTATCAAATATCCATGTATTGTTCTTTACTGATAAATCCACAAGCGCTCTTTGCTGATAAGGTATGTCATGCTCAGCGGTGTAGACTTTATGGTTAAAGAAGAGATAATCACTTACCTCAGGGACAAAATATGATTTCTTGGTATACACTTTAAATATCTTTCTGCTTAGGTTGAAATGCCAGAAGCTGCGATAACTTTCAATCTCACCAATGCTCTCAATTTTGGAAAGAGGGTTCTCATCAGATATATTATCATTCCATTTTTTCTGTAGTTCATTTCTGGCAGTATCTAAGTTTTTTTCCTTAGGGCAAAAAACCAAGAAATATGGTTTATGATAGTCAGCTACCTTTCGTGGTGTTTTTCCATGGAGATAGAGATATTCTGATGAAAGGCCAAGCAACATGTTATTCATAACTGTTTACTCCCAATACATTAACTCTACTTAAACTTTAGAATTAATCGATCGTATAATTAAATTAATCTTATATTTAGTTACTGCATTTTATGTCTTTGATTGTTATGACAACTCAAATAGGCTATTCAGAGGAGTTTGGTAAACATAATAATGTTGGTCATCCTGAAAATGCAGAAAGACTAACTGTAATGATGAATGAAATAAGGCAATCATCGTTTTATAATGAAATTGAGTTTGCCGAACCTGAATTATTACCTGAAGAAATGCTTTTTTCAGTGCATTCAGATGAATTAATTCAACAGATAAAAGAAATAAGTTCTCAGGGAGGATCATGGATAGATATGGACACATATGTCTGTGAATCAGATTACGAGACTGCTCGACTTGCAGCAGGGTCCGTCGTTCAACTTGGTAAAAATGTGCTGGAAGGTAGAGCAGAAAACGGTTTTGCATTGGTACGTCCTCCTGGCCATCATGCTACTCGGCATAGATCTATGGGATTTTGTCTTTTTAATAATATAGCGTTAGCAGCAAATGAAATATCAACACAAGGAAAAAAGGTGCTAATCTTTGATCTAGATGTTCATCATGGAAATGGGACACAAAACATTTTTTATGATCGAAAAGACGTCTTGTATCAATCATTTCATTTGTCTCCGCACTATCCAGGAACTGGAGATATTAATGAAATTGGTACTGGAGAGGGAAAGGGGTATACGATAAATGCTCCAATGTCCTATGGTAATGGCAACGATGCTGTATCCAGACTCTTAGATGAAATTTTTCTACCTATTGCACAACAATACAAACCAGATATTATACTAGTTTCTTCAGGTTTTGATTCTCATCATGCTGATCTCCTTGGTGGATTGAAATTGACAGCCGATTTCTTTGGAGAGATAATATCTAAATTGCAAGAGATACAGCCAAAAATCGCGTGTACATTAGAAGGAGGATACAATCTCAATTGGATTGGAAAATGTTTGCTTTCTCAACTTGGGCAAATGGTTTCTCATCCTATCAAGGTTGCTGACTCAGCACAAGAGTCTACAAATGTAGAGCTAGTTATTGATGCGATTAAAAATGAAATAGGTGACCATTGGAAAATAGAAGGCTAATCAAAAATCATTCCCATGCCAGAGGCAGCGGAATCTTCTTGTTCTTCTATCTTTTCATTTATGTATTGTGCCTTTTTTTGAGCGAGCTTTTTTAATCCAAGCTCTTTTGCTAGCTTTTTGGCCTGTTTTAGCCCTTGATCACTGCCTTCTATCTTTACATAGGAAACGTCTCCCTTTGTTTCGAGAGAGTTTGAATCCCTAGTAAGTATGCTCTGTCTACTTACAATATCATCTTTTATTAATCTGTTTATTTTCCCTGTATCTTCAGATTTAACCTCAAAGATTACATACGTCAATTTTGATCACCTAATCCTGCGATGTAATAATAGACGATATATAAAACTAATCTTGTTTCAATATGTTGCCGTTTTCATCAATTTCTTTTTTTCTTATTCTTGTAGAGCTGATTTGTACATTATCTTCCGCTAGTACAAAAGGAATTTGTACAATTTTTAAGGGCTTTTTTCCAATTTTTTTCCGTTTTTTATTTATCTCATATGCAGTATTTGTAGTTGCAGGAGACACTACTATTGCATCAAACTCTTCTTCTACAGATGGCCCATATCTGTCACAGATTGGTTCGATGGTTACCTCTTCAGTTATTTCTTCTTCAGATAAGAATTGCTGTACAGCTTTTTTTCGTTTTTCAAAAGGTTGCACCCCTTTTTTTCTTTTGATTATTTCTCCTGATGTAAGACCTATAAAAACCGATCCGTTTTTTCCTGCCATCTCAAATGCTTTTTTGATAAGTGATTTATGCCCTTTGTGTAACTGATTAAATGTACCTCCGATACAAACTTTCATCAGGTTTGCATGGGCGAATAAGCTATTAAAGTTATCCGGTGATCACCGGTTTATCTAATATTATTACAGCCCTATTTTTTAAATATAAAGTCTGGGAAAACTATAAATTCTACAATTAATTTTCTATTATGAAAGTGTATGAGAGGATGGGAAAAATGAAAAAGTTCGTAATAGAAGTGATTATTTGTTTCTTGGTTTTGAGCAGTTGCATGTCTCTTTTTTTGACGATGCATGCTGAAGCTGTTGGAAACGCAATCTATGTTGATAACTCATTTCACATATATAGGGACGGCAGTGCGGAGCATCCCTATGAGAACATTCAGTACGCTATAGATCTGGCAGATCCTGGAGATATAATATATGTTTTTGGTGGAACATATAACGAAACACTAGTTATAAACAAGGATGTTACTCTTATGGGAAGTATTGATAAGGGAGACACCATCGTTACTAGGAATGCAAAGCATAAGCATACGGTAGAGATAACAGCTGACTATGTAACTTTAGAAAGTTTTACAATTTCTGATCCTAACAACTACAACAGTTTTGCCTTGGTTTATATTAAATCAAATAATGTGATTCTTCAAGGGAATAACATCACTCATTCAAATACTTGGGGAATATATTCATATTCCTCTAATGACAATACTATCGGTAATAACTTCATTAACGATACTAAAGGAGTTTATTTGTATTCTTCTAATAATAATGTGTTTTCAAACAATAATTTTGATAACTGTACTGAACCAGCTATTTCACTGGCTTTTTCCTCTGGTAATAATATCATATATAATAATACCTTCAACAACTGTCAGTATTCCATATTTGCCCAGCCTAGTAGTAATAATAACATTAGTGAAAATACAATCGCCAATAGTAATTTCGATGGTATAAAATTATCTGGCGGTAGTAATAATATTTTGGGAAATAATTATATTAGAGATAACAACGGTAATGGTATTGATATAAGTTCTTCAGATAGTAGTATAATTGGAAACAAATTTAATAACAATCAAATAGGTATTCTCCTTGGTGGATCTAATTGTCAAATCAATAATAATTTTGTAAATAATTCTAAGTTATGGGGTATTTATATTAATTCTGTAAGTAATAGTATAATTTACTTAAATCAGTTCATTGGCAATGCTTATAATGCCAAAGAGGGCGGAAATAATCAATGGTATTACGGAACACAAGGCAATTACTGGGATGATTATAACGAGATTGATATAGACCTCGATAAAATCGGCGATACTCCTTATTCTGTTTCTGGCGGGGGTCAGGACCTATATCCACTAGGGTACTTTCTTGAACCTCCTACAAAACCAGATGATCCCTCACCCTCTGATGGAACAGAAGAAGTAGGCTTATTTGTAACATTAAGTGTAACTGTTACAGATCCGGATAGCGATACGATTGATGTCTACTTCTATAGAGCAACGGATGATAAACTTTATGGCGTTGATTATAGGGTTCCAAAGGATGAGGTAGCATCATGTCATTTTAATTTAGATTTCGATACTACATTTCTCTGGTATGCAGTCGTTACTGATGGAAAATTGGAGAATCGTTCTAACATCTGGATTTTTATTACAAAGCAGATACCTCCAACAAATTTAAAACCAGTTGCAGATCCTGGGGGACCATACACTTCAATGATAGATAAAGAAATTTCCTTTGATGGTTCTGACAGTTATGATCCAGATGGAAACCTCGATTTCTATCGGTGGAATTTTGGTGATGGAAGTAGCGAAATTCTAGATATATATCCTAAGCATATTTACTCTAAACCTGGCACGTATACCGCTACCTTAACCGTGGTTGATAACGATGGAAGAACCAGTACAGAAACTACGACAGTCACAATTTCAACTTCTTCTAATGCTCCTCCTGTGCCCGTTCTTAATTCTCCTAATTCAAGTAACATCAATGAATTAATTACAGTTGGTGCCTTTGGTAGCTATGATCCAGATGGAACCATAACCAACTATACTTGGAATTTTGGGGACGGAAGTGTAGGATATGGTGTTTCTGCAGGACATACCTACTCCACGGCGGGAACCTATTCAGTCATGCTAACAGTCACAGACGACGATGGCGATAAAGGTACGACTTATACTATTGTCACTGTCAATGCTCCGCCTGAAGAAACCCCTGGTTTCGAAATTATTCTTGCGGTATTAGCAATGGCAATTGTGCTGTTTCGCAAAAAACGTAGATGATAAGTCAAAATTATAAGTCATTCTATTATTACAGTAGTTCAGTGGTTACTTGTGAGGAAAGTTTCGATTGGAATAGTTCTTTTTCTGGTCCTTAATGCTCTTTCAGTTTTCTTAACTTATGGAACTTGCGAAGCTGCAAAAATACTGTATGTCGGTGGTGTTGAAACAGGAAATTATAGCAGCATTCAAGTTGCCATTAATGATGCATCAGAAGGAGATACCATTTTTGTTTTTTCCGGTACTTATAATGAAAGTATCAGGGTAAATAAAAAAATAAATTTGGTCGGTAAAGACAAAAACAGTACCATACTTGAATGCAATGATAGTGAATATTATGCTATTTTAATACAGGTCCAGGGTGTCAATATTGGTGGTTTTACAATTCAAAATGGTACTATAGGCATTTATGTGGTAGGATATGAAAACGCGTCTAATGGCAATAACATAACGAATAACAACATTACCAACAACTTTGGTGGTATTTATTTAAGTAATCACTCCAGTAATAACCTCATTTCCGGCAACATTATTACACAAAACAAGGGTGAGGGGATACGTCTATATGGTTCATTTAATAACAAAATCAATGGGAATATAATAACTGAAAATAGAGGTTTTGGAATTAGGTTATGGGAGTTATCTGAGTATAATTTTATATCTAAAAATACTATTTTAAATAACTTGAATGGAATTACTCTTAGACGATGGTCTAATAACAATGTTATTTCAGAGAACGACGTCTTGAAAAACACCAAGTCTGGCATTTCTTTAACATATTCATTTAAAAACAATATAACTAAAAATAATGTTGCAAATAGTACTAATGGTATTTATCTGGAGGATTCATCCAAAAACACTATTTCTGAAAACTACATTGCAGGCAATTACCGTGGCATATGTTTGTATGATTCATTCAACAACACAACAGTTGCAGATAACATTTTTACAGACAACAATGAAGATATTTGGGATGGATCTAGATCTTTCAAAACACCTGGTTTTGAATTAATTTTTGTCGTATATGCAATTTTATTGACTTTTTTATTTAACCAAAAAAGAAGTAAACTCCTATTTAGAAAACAATGAGATGACTTTTGTAATTTTATTAAATCATTTGCAGAGTTGTTATCAATTCATTTATTAAAATTTAGCATGGGGGAAAGATAAAATAAAGTAGTGTAACATCTTAAACTGTAACATCTTGAAACTATTAGTTAGTATTTCATTAAATAATTATAAAAATTAATAATGCCCCTGCCATTATTGGTTGATGAAGCAGATAAATGATCAATGAGTGTTGACCAAGCCATGAAAATAACGTAATAGGCCTGTATTTTGAAAGATCAGGAATTTTAAATCTTCTTTTATTGTCTTTATATAGAAAATTCCCTAACGCGATTCCTACCAATATAATGCCAAACCAGGGCAGCAAGGGAAAATAATCAATGGTGTATTTCCATATTCCGGGTTGATGAAAACCAATTACAAGATGTAATAAGGAAGGATTTTCAACGGTAATCGATCCCACTATGAGCCCTATAACCATTATTGCTGCTGCAAATACAATGTTGTAGGATTTAAATTTCAGGAAAGGTATACTCAAAATGATAGATAGACCAATGCAATGTAATGCTCCAAATAGTATGGTTTTGTCCGGCACGACAATAAGCGTTATAGATGTTAGGGCCATACCAAGGATAAATATCCATGACCCTCGGATTAACAGATGCTTCGTTTGTTCAGATAATGTTTGTTTTTTATTGGTACTGATTGCCAAGCATATTCCTACTAGCAAGAAGAATATCGATGGAAATATTCTACTGTAGTGATAAATGCCATTGTTTAATGGAACGAGTCCATAATAATTTAGATCCCATAATAGATGACAAATGATCATAATGGCAATTGCAAATCCCCTGAGAACATCAAGTTCAATAAATCTGTTATAATTGGTTTTATTTACTGATTTTTTTAAAGTATGTAGGTTCATGGTTGGTCACAGTTCCTATGCACTTATCCTGTTATATTGGCAATATGTAACGTTCTTGAATTTAATATAGATTGAGTTTATATATATTTTGACGAATGTTAACTATCTTATTTTGATGAAATAGCAATATTTTAAAGACATGATTTTATAAAGTCATTGCCGTTTACAAATATGAGGAGATGGGATAATATGTCGATATATTGCCCAAAATGTGGAAACAAATTAGAAGAAAACTTTAAGTTTTGCCCAGATTGCGGAAAAAATTTAAAAGGAAAATTTGCGTTCTGCCCCGAATGTGGTAAAAAAATGATTTTATCTGAAGGGATAGTGCCTACGCCTGAAAAAAAGGAAGTATTCAAGGCAAAAAAAAGAAAACTTCCCAAGTTATCACTACATATTCCAAAAAAAACAGTGATTGCAATTGTAGCTATAGTATGCATAGTTGCCGTGGTTGGGGCTACGGCGATAGTGTTGTATCCATTCGATACTGCTGTTGTTAAATCGGGAGGGAGAACGTTTACTATAACAGTTGAAAATACCTTTGGTTCTGAGGCAGAGTGTTACTTAAAGGTTGGAGCCCTAAAACACGGTGGAACATTCACTGTTTTATCTGGAGAAACAAAGGCGATCAATGTTGATGAAGATAATCTCATTTCAAGTCTTCTTGGTAGTGATTATGAGATAACACTTTATGCAACAATTAATGATATAATGGAAGAGGCAACCGCTGATTCTGTTACGGAATCTGCAAACTTCTTGATTTCTGAATATGTTGCTAACGAACATCAAGTTGAGTGTACTAGTTATCAATAGAATTGTTTTGTCTAAAGAGTATAGGTTACTGACCACTTATAGCTGTCTCAACAGATACAAAAGTTATAGCTGGTAGAAAAACTACAGAACCAGAATTAAATCTTGTTAGGAAGGAAAAAAATAAAAATATTCGATTTTGAAAATACCAAATTCGAGTTTTACTGCTGCATCTAAAAAAATATACGAATTGCTTTAGCATAGAAACTGAGGTACTTTAATTATATAAATTCGGAAAATAGTAGGAGACTATTTTTTCTGTATGGCAATTATTGTTATGGTAAATACAATTTTTTTACCTGCCAATGGATGATTTAGATCTAGAGTAATGGCGTCCTTATTAATTCCTGTTATTGTCCCGTAAAAAACTTTTCCAGATGGGGCGTCTATCTTCATTCTCATACCGACAACAGGCTCGAAATCAGGACGAAAGGCGCTCCTCGGAGCATCCATTACCAGATCATTGAGATGTGGACCAAACGCATCATTAGGTTCAAGAGTCATCTTCTTTTTCTCCCCTTCCTTCATTTTTAGTAACCCATCTTCTAGCATAGGGAAGAATTGCCCTTCTCCGACCACCAATTCTACAGTATTTTCTTTATTTTTCGGGAAACAATTTTCACCATTTTCCAATTTCGCTTCAAATTCAATACTAACTTTATCTCCTTCTTCTACAATTTTCATGGCTATGCCTTCTTTTAATTGTCCCACCCAAAAAAAGAAACACATTGTAAAGAGCGCATCTTTTTTTATCTGCAGGTTGGCAGTATTCAATCACCTTTTTGCATTTAAATGTTTGTTACTGTTTGTTACTCTTTTTTATCTGAACATAATAATCTTAAAAGGATCATAAATTGTGGTATCTGCAGTAGCAGATGTTTATAACACCTTTATGTTGGTGGCATTGATTCCTCTTTTTGAATTTTTTATAGAAAATTCTACTTTGTTCCCTTTAGCAAGATAGATATTCCAAAACGGGATCGCCGTTCTATGCACAAAGACATCTTTTCCATCAATACCTCTTATGAATCCATATCCTTTTCGAATATCGTACCATATAACAATTCCTTTCATATTTGTACACCAATTAAAATACGAGTATTTTTATTTCCAAATTTTTTTAAAATGAATATTTACAATTCCTACAATTCTTTTCTTCTTGCGCTTCTGACAAAAATTTTGTACATACTTCATGTTCCCAAACAGGGCGCTGAAGCAAATTACATCTAATAACTTTTTTATGAAATAATCCCGGATTCTTGTCTCGTTTACCGCGTCGTTTATTGTTTTTTTGATTCATATTTTATTCACCTATTCAAGTGGATAGCATTAAAAAACAAAAACACATATTGTGGCCCTTCGTAGAATCGAAAAGGTGAACCTCGGGTTTCTATTTCTTAACACACCTATACTAACTACAACGTTTAAATAGCTTTCCATGTTTAAGAGGAACGAAACCTCTTCTGACTCAGATTAATAAAAAAGAAGAAAGATTTTATGTAAAAGTTCCAAATGATGAATGAATAGATACTTTTTACTAAAATCTCTTCGGTTTATGACTTTGATAGCATTCCCTGCAGTAGACAGGTCTGCTACCATCTGGTTTGAATGGAACTTCCGTTTCCACTCCACAATCTGCACAAGTAACCTTGTGCATTTCCCTAGGAGGCCGGTTATAGCCTCTACCTCTATTTTCTCTATACATAATATATTTCTCGTTGTAGTAGGTTTGCTTTTTTTACGTGTCTTTTATATTAGCTATATACAACTAGTTTATAATTATTTGTGTTTATCTAGTTTGGTATCTCTCCACTTATTCTTTTTTCCAAGATCACAACAGTGCACAAATACCTGAAATCAACATCA
>CP070798.1:666090-685579 GCA_020343515.1 Thermoplasmatales archaeon
AGGGGATAAATCAAAAACAGGGGGAGTAAAGGGTTGTATCTCTATAATCTATGGGGCAAATGCAGGACCGTTTAAGGCCAACCATGCATATAGATAAACATTGCGTTCATGTCTACCACGTAGATTATAGTGCTAATGTCATATATTGGAATTTATTTAAATCTTTCGATGAAAAAAATAGAATAGAAAATTGTTTGGAATTTTTATAAACTAGAGCATGTCTGAAATAAAGAAAGATAATGGTTTTAGGTGCTCGATGGAACAGGTAACCAGGCGGTTATAACTGTAAAACCATTTGCAATAAGGTCGGAATATACTCCTGTTCCAGTTCGGTTGCCAAACCAATAACCTAGGAAACCAAACATAAAACCAACATATTCACCAGGGTCATTTGATCTTCTAAAGAGTCCTCTGGTATCTATTCCTTCGTCGGTATGTCCATAATGGAAACTGACAATATTAAAACCTACGATATTCAAAAAGGTGTTTAAGCCGAAAACAAGCGTAGTGCCATTGGACAACTCGAAATTAATGCCGCAGATTGCATTGAATATTGAATTGTTGATTATAGGTAGTGTTTTAACTCTGTTAAAAGCGTTAATTATGCCCATGTTTTTTGATTTCTCCATGATTCTGTCGTTGAGACTTTCATATGTAACATCATTTGAAATTAGATTATGTTCTTTTAAAACAAATAACTGAGCATTCCATGATTCTTCAGCAGAGGTGCTTGATCGTCTAATTTCTCTTAATTCCTCAAGTAGATTCTTCCATTCAGATTCTGAAAGCTGTACTACTTTTTTGACAGTGGCAACTCCAGTACAATCAAAAAATTCAACTGTTACAGGTTTCTCTATCTCTGTCGATTCATATAATATTGATGTGTTCCTAGTCGTATCAGCTCTAAACATGCTTCCCATAGCTGGTGTAATTGACAAACCAACAAAGAGAAGCACTGCCATACATACAAATCCCCCATTTCTTTTCATAAAAATCACATTATATAATATAAAATTCATATTTAAATATTTTGAATTAAATAGCGACTATCACGATAACTTGATAGAAATCCTCCAGATTTTTTTCGTATTATTGGAAAAGCTCGTTTATCCTTAAACTTGACATAATTCTGTTTTTCACCAATATCCAGATTTACTCCAAAAACCTTGGTGATACTCTTCAACTCTTGATAGCTGATTATCTTTGAATGTTTTGTTTTCATCATCGCTTGCAGTGCAATCTTGTTTTTGTCACTAAGATAATATATCGCCTTACCCTCAACTTGTGTTCGTTGAATCATTGGGAGATACTTCCTCAGCTTCCGAAGTATATTATATGTGTCGATGTTTGAATGTACGTAGCCTTCTTCTAGTAATTGCTGGAGGATTTCAAGGGACTTGCCCTTGATGCAGGGTTCTCCCAGTTTGATACTCGGGAGGTCTGCGGTATGGCGGTAGACAACAGATTCAAGTAGTTTCATTTCTTTAGCTACTCGGTATTTAGATTTTCCTTTGAGGACCTCTTCTCGTATTTGTTGAATAATTTCTTTTGGTAGTGATTTTGCCATCTATGATTGATTTTATGAAGGACTATAAAAAGGTAATTAAAAATGGTTTCATGTCATCTTTACACATACTTTATTATTATTGATGAACGTCTATATAGTATCTCCATCTTTTAATAGTTATATTTAAGTAAAAGTAAATTCATATTTATATTTGTGAAATTAAATCTAAAAACAACAGTGGCGTTACTGATTATAGTGGTTCTAATAATATCATCCGCCTATGTCATTTTTTTCTTTTATGAGAAAAACGTTGATAATAAACCTCCTACTATCGATACTATTACTGAGAATCTAAGTGGAAAAAAGGGAGATATAATTACTATTTATGTGACATTTTCTGATGATAATAATGTCACAAACGCAACGCTATATTACAGGACCGCAAACACCATAGAATGGATTTCTAAATCCATTTTAAGTGGAAGTGTTGATATTTCGTTAAATTCTAAACAAAACATATATTATTATATTACAGTCGATGATGCTGCTGGTAACGGTCCTATTGGTGATCCTTCTGTAGATGGTAGTACATACTATACTATTACAGTTTTTGAAAATGGTGATAACGATGATGAATATGTTCGTAATGTGTTTGTAGAAGAGGGTTCATTTACAAATTGTCGATATTGTCCGATTGTAGCTGAAATGTTATATGAATTATATTCCTCAGGTAACTATAATTTCTACTATGTAACATTGATTAAAGCTAATGAAAAAGCTACAAATCGATTAGACAATGAGTATAATTTAACTGGTTTACCAACAGTATTTATCGATGGAGGATATAAAGTCATAATGGGAGGATTACATGAAAAACCTGAATATGCTCAAGCGATACGTGATGCTGAATTAAGGAACGTGTCAAAGATAAAGATAGAAGTTACTGCTGAATACGATAATAATACTGACGAACTAATAAGTGACGTTTTAGTGAAAAATATGGATGATGAAACATATGATGGACTACTAAGAGTATATTTAACCGAAAAAATATCACGGTGGAGTGGACCTGAAGGAGATCCATATCATTTTGGCTTTCTTGATTATTTAATCAATGAGGAAATCTCAATAGACACAGGTGAAAATGCATCGTATGGTGTAACTAAAGATATATCTGATTTGGATCCAGAAAATCTTATGGTTATCGCAGTTATCTTCAATTCAGAGAAAAAACAAGGTTATTCAGATCCACCAAACAATAAAAAACCATTTAATGCCTATTATGCTGATAATGTAGATGGAACAGAATTAGTAGAAGGTGGAAATCTCCCACCTACAGTAGGATTTAGTTTACCAGAAATAGGCAAGTTGCATATCCTTGGCAAACCGACTTTTAAATTTATATTTCACAAAAATACTATTCTAATCGGGAAAACAAAATTGGTGGCAAATGCTGAAGATGATGAGGGGATTGAAAAAGTAGAATTTTTCATAAATGATAAATTAGTAAGTGAAGATACCGAAGAACCTTATGAATATAGTTTTAGAAAAGTTAAATCTTTCAAACATTTTGTAAGAAAGTACACACTAAGTGTTATAGCATATGACAACGAAGGTAAAACAGGTACCGGAAGTATCGAGGTAATCGCCTTAATATTATGAAATGATTATTTATTTTGATTTAAATCTTTTAAATAACAAAACAATGCCCATTATGGCCATCAAAAAAACCACGATTTCAAACCCAGGTGAACCAGAGTTTACCGAGTTCGTTGAAAGGGCAACAGTGTGTTCATCATACGCTGTCCATCTCCCATCACTTTTAATCTCAACATGATATGTAATTGAAGTTACATCATCCCACTCCAGTGTAACCTTTGCCTCATAAGTATCATCGGCAACATTTCTCATCGAAACATTCTGCGGCGGTGCATGACAAAGTCCTATATCCTTATTGCATTCGCTTATGATTATCCGAACTGATGAAATACTATCGCCACTAATATCAACCGAAAAAGTAACAATCGATTGCGGAGCAGGATGATCTGGGATCAATGTAATATCTCCAACAGTTGGCCCAGCCCCAGTTATAGTACCGACAGCCGATAAAAACATGCCCATACCAAAAAAGTATATTAATAAAACCTGTCCAAACTTCTTCATCATATATATCTCGCCCACATACCTACAATTACTATATCTTTTATCTGCTCCTCATATAATGTATATAGTAATATTTAAATATTCTGATATGCTTATATATTGTTAATGAGCGAAGTTGATGTTTTCAAAGCGTTAGCCGATCCAACCAGATTAATGATTCTTGAATGTATCAAAAATGGTGAGAGGTGTATTTGTGAAATCATTCCCTATACGGGAAAATCCCAGCCAAATGTTTCACAACATCTGAAAGTAATGAAACATGCTGGTATAATCAATGAACGGAAAGATGGAATCAGGATCATGATAAGAGTATCCAGTGAGGATATTTTTAAAATTATTGATCAGGTAAAACGGTTAAAAGTGAATCCATGACACCCATTGATATTTTATTTTCAGGTATCGAAGCATTGCAGGAATATCTCTCGGCACATGTGCTAACTTGCCTAATTCCTGCGTTTTTCATCGCTGGAGCGATAGCAGTTTTTGTTTCAAAACAATCGATTTTGAAATATTTCGGTGCAAATACAAAAAAGTATATCTCTTATTCAATTGCCTCTGTATCAGGAGCCGTTCTTGCCGTCTGCAGTTGCACGGTACTCCCGCTCTTCACAGGCATCTATAAACGAGGTGCTGGAATAGGACCTGCAACTACGTTTCTTTTTTCAGGTCCTGCTATTAATATCCTTGCAATTATTCTCACTGCACGAGTTTTAGGATACGACATTGGTGTTGCACGGGTTATTGGTGCAGTTGCCATGTCTGTCATTGTAGGTCTTTTAATGGCTTTAATATTCAGAAAGCATGACATAGAGAATAAAAACAATACTATGTTCAGCGAACAGGAAGAACAGGAGAGCAAACGTCCACTAAAAATATCTATATTATTTTTTGTATTATTGGTACTGATATTGGTTATTGGTGCTACAAGTTCTGAATATCTCTCGTGGGCTCCGAAACTTGCAATTGTCTATCTCCTTACTATTCTTGTTTCAGTTATCCTTATCTTCTATTATACGAGAGATGAAGTAAAACAATGGGGCATGGAAACATGGGATCTTACAAAAAAAATATTCCCGATTCTCCTTATTGGAGTGCTTATCGTTGGCATTATCGGTGGTGTAGCTGCCTTCTTTATTCCAGGTTCTGAGCCAAGCACTGCCGTTGGCGTAGCAGTTGCCCCTTACATCGGCGGTAACAGTATCTTTTCGTGTTTCCTTGCATCAGTTATTGGTGCGATACTGTATATGCCTACGCTTCTTGAGGTTGCAATTGTTGGCAATCTTTTTGGCTACAGTAGTGGACTTATGGGCGGAGGTCCAGCGCTTGCATTGTTGCTCGCTGGTCCCTCGCTTAGCCTTCCCAACATGATCGTTATCACCAGAGTTATGGGAGTTAAAAAATCACTGGTTTATATCTGTCTTGTTGTTGTTATCGCAACATTTGTTGGATTCATTTATGGAATTATAGGGGGTTAGATTAGGATGAAAATTGAGATATTAGGGCCAGGTTGTGCAAAATGTAAGGCAACTGAAAAAGTGGTCAAAAAAGCAGTTGAAGAACTTGGAATTCAAGCAGAAGTCGTGAAGGTTGAGGACCTCCAAGATATTATTAATCGAGGGGTTATGATGACTCCTGCAGTAGTTGTTGACGGTGAGGTAAAAATCTCAGGTCACAAACCGACTGTTGATGAAATTAAAAAAATAATCAAATGAAAAAGATGAAGCGGTGATTGTTGGATGGATTATAAGAAGCTTTTGATTGTAATTTTCGTAATCTATATGCTACTGTTCTTAAGCGGTTGTACCACCAATGATACAAATAATGGTTCAAACAATGTGGATTGGCTGATGAATTATTCACCAGTACATTCTCTTGGAACTGAAAAAGATGATTTCTGGGTAGAATATCCAAATGGGCATCCGAACGCCAGTCAATCTGTTTCTCATCTATCATGGATTAATGATTCATTAGAAGAAGGATGCATGTTATTTGTTGTGCATAAGACAGGCTGTGTTGCTTGTCAGCCTCAGGCGGATAGAGTGATAAATCTTGCTGAAAAATACAGAGAACATGTTATTTTTCATGATTTAGACATTGCACTTGGAGGCTCAGTTGAACAGAGGGCATATGATTCCTATTTGTATGATCCTGATGGCCCTCCTGGATACATTGCATTGACTGGTGTGCTTACATTGATTAAAAATAATGGAGATGTAGAATTTGGATGGCATAGTTGGGAGAAAGATGTTGATGATGCGGAGATGGAAGAATGGGTGAAAGATGGAATTTACTATTGGAATGAGAATAGTGGGGGAATCAAGTGAAATCAGGAAATATTTTATTATCTGTAGTTTTTATTTTTGTGATTATTAGTTCAATTATTATCCCTTTTGCCAAAGCTGATGAAGACGATTTAACTCCTGCAATTGCTTTTTCTGCAATGGATGAGAATGGTGTGAATTTTTCTTTGAGTGATTATAGGGGAGATGTTATTTTAATTCATTTTACAGGACTCGAAACTCCCCTTTGCATAGAATGTCTTGAAGAGATGGAAGGTCAAATAAAAGAGCTCGAAAAACTCTCTAATTCAGATATTAATGCTACCATTATAACTATAAACATTCGGAAAAATCCATATTCTGATAGTGGTATGCAAATGGCAGAGCGTGATTTTAAAGCTAATATTAGTTGGCATTGGGTAGAGGATTATAGCCCATATCCAATCGCTGCACTTTATCAAAATTACTGGACAGTTGATGGAGCCTTTTCTAATCCCACTCTAGTATTGATCAATCAAGACTTTAATTTAGTTGGTGTGTATAATGTATATTGTCTTGGAAAAGGATCAATTGATGGAATTCAAACATTTGAGTCACTATCAAAAGATGTATCAGACATTATTTCTGGCAATTGGGAAGGTTTTAAGGGCGGAGGTTACAGTGAAAGCATTACTTTTCTGGGAATATTTATCCTTGGAATTCTAACAGCAGCAACTCCTTGTTCTATTGCATTGTTAGTAGCAATGATTTCATATGTAGGCGCACTCCAGAAAAAATCTGAGAAAAAAACAAAAAAATTATCGATACAAGGATTCTGGATCGGTATAATTTTTACAATCGGCATGTCATTTGTATTTTTTATATTCGGTATGGTTATATCATCTTTGGGAATATTTCTAGAAGTTTCAACTCTATTTTATTTAATTGCAGGTATCATACTGATTATTTTAGGTATAAATATTTTTAAACCAATAACAGAACTTCTTAAAATAAAAGAGAAAAGTGAAACTGATCCGAAAATTATGGATAAAGGTCGTAATTTATTTATAAAAATTAGCAAGAAATCCATTTATATCGGTGCTTTCTTCTTGGGCATTTTATTTTCCATTGGATGGGCTCCCTGCGCTATATCATTGATGATGCCTGTTTTTATTCTCATACTTGCACAGGAGATACCCATTCTCACAGGAGGTTTATTATTGTTTGTATTTGGTCTTGGTCATGGAATACCGATTATACCATTATGTGCTGTAACAAGTAGTGTTCGTGGAAAAATTGGAAATAAATATGTGAATGCTGGGAAATGGATGCAACGGATTTTCGGCGTTATTATTGTCGTTATTGGATTAATAATGGCAGCAAGGTTTTGGGGTATTAACTTATGGTAAGATATAAAACAAAATATTATAATTGTATAAATATTTATATAATGGTAAGTCTATAGGAATATGAAGGGAGAATACTAAATGAAAAAGAAAATAATTGGAATTGTTGTTTGTCTGTTGGTATCTGTTACTTTTGCAGGGGCTATGCCCCCTGCAAATATGGCAACAAAATCAATAGGTACTATACCTGTAGATAGGGGTTATTCCCATACTATTATTGGAGAATACTGTACCCGTGCAGGTTGTGTGCCATGTTATTATGCACATACTGCATTGAAGAATATATTCGCAAACGGATGGCATCCTTTCTATTATGTTACATTGGTAGTTAGTAAAAATAAGCATGCAGAAAATAGAGCTGACGAGTTGGGTCTTGTCGGTTATCCAACTGTGTTTTGGGACGGGGGTTATGAGAAGGATCTTGGTGCAACTAGTGTTAAAAGTGCTATGGCTAAATATAATACAAGTATAACAAAATGTGGAGACAGGAGTGTATCTGATATAGATCTATCTCTAAATGTTACATGGCACGGAGCGGTTAATAATGACCCATTTGATGGCGAGATTCTGGTACCCATTGAGAAGACCCTGAGTTGGACAATTTCAGAGATGGGGATTGATGTCATAGTTGATAATAAAGAAGACAGCCAGTATAATGGGCATCTACATGTTTATGTAACCGAAGTCGAATCGTCTATGGGTTGGAAAGATAACGGGGGAAATCCCTATACCTTTGCATTTTTGGACTATGCCATGAATAAGAATATTAGTATAAGCAAGGGAAGCACATGGGGTGGTTCTACAGATTGGGATGGAGAAGATTATCACGATGGCCATGGAACTAGGTTTGACAAAATAACTCAGAATAATACAATGGTAATTGCCACAGTCTTTGATGAAGAGACAGATTACTCGGATGAAACCACGGGTTTTGTCGCTGGTGTTGGCACCGATCCTAAAACCTTTGATTTATATTTCGGTAACAGCACTCCTCCACCTAAAGAGACGAGTAATATTACGGTGATGAAGTTTGAATTTCCTGATAACCTTGAATGGAACACTACTTATTATTGGAAGATCGACGTATGGGACAAAAAGGGTAATCCAACCTATGGAGACATATGGAGTTTCACTACCCGAGATAATACTCCACCACTTAAACCATGGGCTCCTAATCCACCAGATAATTCGACCACTGCACCTATCAACACCAATCTCAGCTGGAAATGTTCGGACCCTGAGAAAGACAAAGTAACATATGATGTCTATTTCGGCGAAACTAGCCCTGAGGATCCGCCTTTGGTCGCATCGAATATAACTACGAATAAATATGACCCGGGCATACTTGAATTCGATACTGGATATGAATGGAGAATTGTCGCGTGGGACGAATATGGATTAAGGACATCTGGAAAGGAATGGTCTTTCAGAACTCAAGAAAATGAGCCGCCATATAAGCCGAGTAATCCTCATCCAGAAGACGAGGCAAACAATGTACCAGTCGACGCAATTCTAAATTGGACTGGAGGTGATCCCAACCCTGGTGACCCATTGACTTATGACGTGTATTTTGGTAGAACCAATCCGCCTACCAAAAAATCGAGTAATCAAACCAATACATCTTATAATCCACCAGGTGACATGGAGTTATATGAAGATTATTATTGGAAGATCGTCACTTGGGACAGCCAGGGAGAAAAAGCTGAAGGCGATATATGGAGCTTTATAACTGGAATAAATCTTCCACCCGATAAGCCCACAATCACTGGTCCCATGAATGGAAAGGTTGGAGAAGATTATAAATATAATTTTTCTACTTCAGATCCAGAGAATCAAAATATAGCTTACAAGATTGAATGGGGAGATGGTGAAGGTACTGGATGGCTCGATTTCGTCGCATCTGGAACAAAGATAACATTGAATCATACCTGGGATGCAAAAGACGAATACACCATCCGTTGCAAAGCCAAAGACACCTATGGCGAAGAAAGCGAATGGGGAACACTAGAAGTAACGATGCCGAAAAACAAAGCATTCAACTTCAACTTCAACCTGCTTAGTTGGTTGTTTGAACAGTTTCCAAATGCATTCCTTATACTACAATACCTGCTTGGGCTAAAATAAATTGGGGAATCAGCATATTATCTGAAAAAATCCGTTGAAATTATTTGATCTTTTATGTTTGTTAATTCTTAGCAAGATTTATTGTGCAAAATGGCTATTTATTGTACAATTCAACGATTAGCATGAATTATTGTGCAAAGCTCCTTTTTATACTTCCAAAACCCAAGGGTTGGTTTTATAAAGCGATAAACCCTGTGAAATTGTTGATAAAGGAGGAACATATATGGCGATAGGTTTTGTCCTGATTAGCGCTGCACCTACACGTGAACATGAGGCATACAAGGAACTCTCTAAAGTATCAGAGATTGTTGAATTACATTCTCTCTTTGGAGAATACGATCATATTGCAAAAATTGAAGCAGAAGATTATGAAAAACTTGCGGAGATTGTCATAAACAAGATTAGATCGATAGAGGGAATAATAGACACCAAGACATTAACAGGAACAAAGTTTTCGTAATTTTCAATTCTTTTTATCCTACTTCAAAACAAGGATTAATTTTATAAACCCTAACTCTATTTTAATATTGAAAGGGGGCAATACTTTTAATATCGCAGAATCCTTTCCTCCTTTAAATAGCCCCCTTCTAGACCTCCCCCTATTCTTGTTACAATAATTGCATCATTATCTATATATTCATCTGCGAAAAAGACACTTAAAATGATTATATGATATTCTATTCAGCTAGGAAGGGAAAAATTAGATTTTTATGCTTAAATTGTTTCATATTTTATCCCCCTCTTCCCATCCTAGTATTTTTCAACGTGAACATGGGATTTTAGAGCCATTTATGAGGTTGTAAAGTTTTTTAAATAAGGAGAAGTTATAAAATTGTAGATACGAAGGAGAAAAAATGCAAAAACAACCTAAGAAACTAGGTTATCATCCACTTGATTATTATGGTAACCGCTGGAGATTTTTAAAATATTTATTTTTAATCTTGGTAATTTTTGGTATAATATGGGACGTAGTTGGTCCTGACCCTCCTTTTAATAACCCCGATAGATGTCTTCAATTAACTCGGATTATTTTAGCCTTAGTTTGTATAAGTTTATTTGTTATTTTTCAAGTACTGGAACTCAGATGGTTTAATTTGAAGGACTTTAGTGAAGATGACCAAGGTATCCCTGATACAATAAGTGATAAGGTTTGGAAGGTTGTATTTGATCAAACTAAATATTGCAGTAATTTATATCAACGAAGGATTAATTTTATGCTTGTAGCAGAATCTATGCTTATTGTGTCATTCGTAACGACTTTAGTGGTACCTTTAGATAATATAAAATTATTTGAATTTGCTGAATCTATCCGAATTGGTATTGCCATTTTGGGTTTGGTATTTACATTTAGTTGGTATTATATAAATAAAAGACTTGATTGGCGTCTTGTTTTTCTGAATCACAGATTTTTAAAAAAGACTTGTTCATATTCTTCTATGTACAAAGATTATTTAAAAGCCCCTGATCCTTTTGCTCGTATCAATTCTGGATTTTTCACCGCTAATATTTTGCCAACTTTTACATTTGCTCTCTGGTATTTTTTATTATATATAACCCGATGGTAACACGTAAATGACATTTTACTAGTTGTTATTGGTTATCACGATTTGTGAATTAAAAGGAATAATTATATTACCCTATTCCATTTTTATATTATGAAGATAATTCCTTTAGATGAAGTAGAAGAAACTTTAGAAGCATGGAAAAAGAAAAAACAAAAGAAAAAGGAAGAAAAAAAAGAAGAAAAACAACACAAAAAATAAGAACTGCCAAAATATAGCACGATTTATGGGTTAAGTTTAAATACTATGATAAAAAGGGCGAAAAACAAGGTAATCACTTATATTAAACCACTAAAAATAGTGGGTTAAGAAACATTAAAAGCCTGGAAAAAGAAAAAACAAAAAAAGAAGGAAAAAGAAGAAGAGGAAGATGATAAATAATGTCCAAAGCAAAGGGGCTTAGTTCAGAAAGGATCGCAAAAAGACTCCTTGAAAGTAGGGGATTCCATGTTTTATCATCAAACCATGTGATAAAGGAAGGGGGAGAGAAGGTTGCAGAAGTGGACATTATTGCAGAGGATTCAAATGGTTATAAATATGCTGTAGAAGTAAAAGCCGGTAAAGGCGATGTGAATTCAATACGCCAGGCCTATGCAAACGCAATGCTTTGTGGGTATAAACCAATGCTTATTTGTAAAGGATATGCAGATGATGCAGCACAAAAAGCTGCTTTAAAATTAGATGTTGAAGTAGTAGAATTAAGTGAGTATTATTTACTACTCGAACCAGAAGAATTGGAAATCATAATAAAGAAATGTGTTGAGGAAGTATTCGAGACACATGGTTTTCTACCGTACTCTGCAGAGGTTGATAAAAAGGATAGAAAAATCTTGAAATCGATCTCCACCGCTAAAGATTTCGATGACGCGGCTAAAAAAATAAAAGTAACGCGGAAAGAACTAGGTAAAAAGATGGAGTATTTAACAACTCGTGGTATTCTTCCAAAGAGGTCTCTAAGCTTTAGGGATCTTAAAAGGTGTTGTTCTTCGATTTTAGCAAGATCTGAAATCATGGCAAAACTTAATGGGATAGAAAGAAGATTGAAATGAAAGTATACCCTGGATTTTTAACACCAAGTTCAAAGCCTTTTGACCCTGTTGAGTTAGCGAGGATAACAGAGAGACTAGTTTGCAGAAATTTATATAGGAAATACACGGATTTTTATGCCACCGGCGTATATGGCGGTATTGTCACAGGATATACCTGTGGTTGTTGTCTACGTTGCTCGTTCTGCTGGGTCGATTGGAGCAGGGATTTCCCTGAAAAGTATGGTAGGTTTTATTCTCCAGAAGAATCTTTTAGAATGTTATCGAAGGCAGCAGATAACTATGGGACTAACAGGCTGAGGTTGTCTGGAGCAGAACCCACCCTTTGTAAAGACCACCTGCTATCGATACTGGATCTTGTTGAGCGTTCCAAGTATAAGTTGTTTATTTTGGAGACAAATGGTATAATCTTTGGGGTTGACGAGGATTATGTTAGAAAAATCTCAGAATTCAAAAAGGCGCATGTAAGGGTTTCTTTAAAAGCCGGCACACCTAAGGATTTCACACGGAAAACAGGGGCAAAAGGCGAAAGCTTCGAACTTCCTTTTAAAGGTATTAAAAACCTTATGAAGCATAGTTGCAGCTTCCATGTCGCTGCAATGAGCGCTGACCCAAGGATAATGATTTCTAGTGAAAGAAATGCACTTTTAGGTAAACTAGCTGAAATAGACAAAAACCTTCTAACAAGTTTAGAGGAGGAAGTCATTGACCCATATCAGACAACATTGAAGCGGTTAAAATATGCGGAGTGTAAAATAGAGTGGCCATTGAAAAAAATCTATAAACCAATAAAGCTGTAAAAAGGTGTGCCATGAAAAAACTTGAGGAGAGAGGCGATGCATCACTGTATCTCGAAGAACTTAGAGAGTGTAGACTCTGCAGTTGGGAATGCGGCATAAATAGATTAGAAGGGGAACGAGGTGTTTGTGGTATCTCTATCCCAATGGTGGCCTCGTCCATGCTTCATCCAGCTCCTCCAGCTAGCTACGATGCGTTTTTGGTAGGATGCTCATTTCGATGCCTCTTCTGTCAAAACTGGAGAATCTCAAACTATCCTGAAAACCCATGCTCTTATGACATAGAAGGATATTATCCTCCAAGAAAGTGGGCTGAGTTAGCAGTGAAGAGCTTGAAATCTTCCTCAGCCCGGCTTATCGGCGCAGATAGATTGTTTTTTACTGGTGGCGAACCTACATGTTCTCTTTCCTGGGTGGAAGAAGTAGTAAAGGAGACTAGGACAATAGATAAGAGTGTGAAAGTAAACTATGACACCAATGGTTTCCTCACAAAAAAATCATTGAAAAGAGTTCTTGACCTCGCTACCTCAATAACATATGATATTAAGGCATATAGTGAAAAAATCCATCAAGCTTTAACCGGAGCACCAGTTGAACAGGTACTACAAAATGCAGAGTATATTGGAAAAAAAGCAAAGGAGAAACTTTGGGAGTTCAGAGTTATGGTGATACCACAGATACATGAAAAAGAGATACAACCATTATGCGAATTCATAGCGAGTATTGATACAACTCTACCAGTGTGTTTTTTGGCGTATCGTCCAAACTTTGTAATGGCTCCTTACTCTGGAGCTACATCGGAGTTTATGGACTGGTGCATCAACACTGCGAAAAAGACTGGTATTGAAAATGTTCATTGGAGTGGCACAGTTGGGATAAAAGGTGAGAAACCTAAGGATGAGGGTATATATCTTGCATATACCTATGCAAAGAAAGGGGGATGCATTCAAACGAGTAGTAGGTATTGTAAAACCTGTGTAAACATGCATAAATGCAAAGTTAAAAAACATATACCTCTCAGGAGTACCTAATGATGAGACTAGAAATTTTTTACTCAGCAAATAGTAAATCGACTCAGCTTATTCAAAAGGCACTAGCAACCACATATGAGGAGGTGTTAGATGTCACTATTGGAGGAGAATTACCCTTAATCAATAATGCATATAGCTCAGAGAGGGATCAATACAATGCAGATATCCTACTACCCTTTCTTCTAAAGACAAAAAAGAATGATGCTGCGTTATGGGTTATACAAAAAGATCTCTATTGCATGGGTATGAACTTTATTTTTGGATATGCGATGTATCATGAGGGAGCTGTGGTGTCAATCTATAGACTTTCTTCAACAAAGCTAATAGAAAAAGAAGCTATACATGAAGTAGGACATATATTGGGTCTTAGACATTGCAGCAATCATTGCGTAATGCAGTTTTCAAATTCTCTTTGTGAAGCAAAAATGAAACCGTCGTATTTATGCGAGAGTTGTAAAAGAAAGATAACATCTCCATAACTCATTTAAAAGTCCTGCTTTGTATTGCTTTTCCCATAAGATCAAAGATGGTAACCTGTATCTGCTCCTTAAAATCAACCACTGCAACTGTTGGCGGATATCCTTTTTTGTCCTCGGTTTTCAAATGACCTGGATTAATATACAAGACGCCATGTTTTTGCCCTATTCTAGGAATATGTGTATGACCATAGAAGACAAAATAAATTGCATTCTCGCTAACGAGTTCCTCAGGATTGATATCCCCGGGTAAATCGTTCTCATGACAACATTCTGTGTGAGTAATCAAAACCTTTCTACCATCAAAAGTTTCAACAACACGATTCATAATATCAATATCTTGATAATAGCTGCTGAAAACACCTGGAACCTTTATTATTCTTACACCAAGATTTTCAAGAACACAAGTGTCGTCATAATTGTCACCGAGATGAAAGATTACCTCAACTTTTTGATTCTCAACAAGCCACCGAGCTGCCTTTTGTAAATTCTCCATTTCTCCATGGCTGTCACTTACCACACCAACTTTCATATTTTACTCCACATACTATGATTTCATATCAAATTTTTTTAAAAAACCTTATCTCTATATCCATTTTTGTCTAACATTTAAAGAAAAGCCAGTTTTTTTCCTGTCCTTTAAAACGTATGAGACAATACCTACCCTCCAGTTTGTTTCCATACAGGTGTATGACAAGTTTATCTTCTTCTCTTTCTTCAATTTCAAACCTACCTTTATCCCAAATTTCTACAGAGCCTGCTCCATAATTTCCCTCAGGAATAACTTCCTCAAAATCTGCATACTCAAGAGAATGATTTTCGGTTTGTATTGCCAAGCGTTTAACGTCTTTCTCCATTGGTATCGTTTTAGGAATAGCCCAGCTTTTCAAAACACCGTCTAGCTCTAGTCGCAAATCATAATGAAGACGAGTCGCATGATGCTTCTGTATAACATAAATGTTACCTTTCATCTCCTTGCCACCTTATAGCTCATCCACTCTTCAGTGGAAAAATCTTCAATAATAACATCACTAGCACTGGATATTCCTTTCTCAGTTCTAGCCACCAAAATTCCTCCATTTCCCATTTCTTTGTATCTACGAGACGAAAATATAGTGAGGCATCTATCTCCATATACAGAAAAACCCAGTGCACTATAATCATGCCCTCGGATGAATACACTAGCGTTTATTCCATCTAAAAACTTGGTTAAATCCTCTTCATTAAATGGATCACCAGCGCCCCTAAACGTGGGTGAAACAACTGGGTCGCTCCATACAATTGATTCAATAGCATCCAGATCATTTTTTCCAATTTTTCTCAACTGTTCCAGATTAGTTCCTTTCAAGATTCCCCCATGAGATGCGAAAATGTTGTTCGCGAGTACCATCAATGGCATTGATGAAAAGACTTCAACATATTTTGTGTGGAGTCTAGAAGAACCATATCGTTGGATTACCTCTCGTTCAAATTCATATGGGAAGCAAGGGATAACATAGTTGCATTCATGATTTCCTTTTAAAAGAAAGATTTTCTCAGGATAGAGACATTTTAGAAGGAGCAAATAAGTTACATTGTATATGGAACCCCATTTTATTTGTTCTCGATCTATATAATCTCCTAGGAAAACTAAATGACCTGCATCAAGAAACCTCTTCACTACAGACTTCGTCGTCTCGAAATCCCCATGGGTATCTCCCACGAATGATATATTGCCTTTCAATTCCACCAATGCCTTTTCTTTCCCAAATAATGGAATTACTCTCTCCA
This sequence comes from Thermoplasmatales archaeon, assembly GCA_020343515.1. Classification (GTDB taxonomy): domain Archaea; phylum Thermoplasmatota; class E2; order DHVEG-1; family DHVEG-1; genus JAGLML01. The sequence goes on from CP070798.1 coordinate 682,231, forward strand.
GGCATTGTTCTATCTCGTTTTCATCCAAACTCGCTACTATATCGGGATTATTTATTACATCATCTATAATATTATCTACATCAATCATTTTACCTCTTCTTGGCATTTTGCATGATTAACCTGCAAAGGACACTGAAACCTTTGCTTGAAACATTCTTCTATATCTTCTTGAGTTATCTTTCAATTCAGGCATTTTGAAAGGCAACTATTTTCTTCTATCATATATCATAACAATCGCGTCTTCATCCTCATAAAACCAAGGTATACTACCTAACTGTATAAAACCTAATTTTTTGTAAAACTTTTGTGCTATCGTATTGCTTTTCCGAACTTCCACCAACGCGTTACCATAGGATGCTTTTAGCACCTCCTTCATAAGCCTAGTCCCTATACCTCTTCTTCTATGCATAAGGTTTACTGCAATAGAAATAATATGCCCATCGGGTTGAAAAATAATGTAGCCCAAGATTTTATCTGAAGATTCCTCCAAGTATAGTAAAAAACTATCTGGATGCCTCTCTGCGTACTGTAGAAAAATAAGTTCATCATACGGCGTCTTGGGGAATGACTTTTTTTCTATTCCCAGGATTTCTTTCAAATCTTTCCTTTCAAATTTCCTAATCATTTTTTTCAACTTAGTAACAGAATATAGATCAGAAAATTATAACAGCTATTATAAGCATTTATCCAAAATATAAATAGTTAATCCAACGCTCCCCTTCTTACCCAATCAAGTTAGCCTCTGTTTTTATAAACTTTATACTTTTTGTGGTAGTAAATAGAAGAAGGTTCATATACAAAAATCAATTGTGTTATGTAAATAGTTTTCTCAAGTGATAGTTTGAAAACAATAGGAATTGATCTAGCAGGAAAAACAATAAATCCTACAGGAATGTGTATTATAAAAAACGGCAAAATGGAGTTCAAAACAGTATATTCTGACAAACAAATTCTAGGACTCTGTGAAGAATTCAAACCAGATATCATCGCGATAGATGCGCCTATTATGCAAGGGGAACCTAGAGTTAGAGAAGCAGATAGAATACTAAAAAAATACGGAGCTTTTCCACCATCACTGGCAAGCATGAAATCTCTAACACTAAGAGGATCGAAAATAGCAGCAAAACTAGCAACTCAGACTAATATCATAGAAGTTTTTCCCACAGCAACTGCAAAGATACTAGGAATCTATAATAAAAATTACAAAGAAACAGTAGCAAAATTAAGTATAAAAGTTAAAAACAAGCATGAATTAGATGCATATTTATGCTGCCTCACTGCAAAGATGTTTCTAGAAGGAAAAACAATTGAGATGGGTAATAGTTCAGGAAAAATTATTGTGCCAAAGTAATAATATTATAATTGTTCTTTCTAAAAGGTTAAAAATGAATTAGAAACGTAGTTTTGATCTATTTGACACTACGGATATTTAAGATTTACTTGCAGTTATCTACTGTATGTTCCCATCAGCTCTGCCTGTACCATAATATGTCCAGACATAGCTTTTTCCAACTGCCTTTTTGTAGCTCCAGCCCTTAGATCAAGCATCGTATCTAAAGCATAAAGCTTAAAAAAATAACGATGCGTCCCAGATGGGGGGCATGGTCCTCCATATTTTTGTTTTCCAAAATCATTTTTACCTTGAGGGAACGTAATATTCTCTCCTTGTGAAAAGCCAGTTATATTTGGTGGAATATTCCAGATTACCCAATGAACCCATGTCCCCATAGGAGCATCAGGGTCATCCATAATAAGAGCCAGACTCTTGGCGTTTTCAGGAAGCTCACTAAATATCAATGAAGGAGAAACATCAACTCCATCACACGTGTGTTCAATAGGTATAGATCCCCCGTTTTCAAATGTTGGACTGGATAATTTCATAATACCAATCTCCTGTTGTTTTTCACCAATTACATCGAATGTTAACAATAGTAATAAATGTACTGGTTTCAACACTCAACATTTTTCGTATGATTTCAGCACACAACACAGCTTATAATATACTGTTATAAAATAACTTAAGTTTTTACCCAAAAACATATTATGTTTTTTTGATTAGTTATTGTGATTAACACCATGTACAACCCAGCTGAGCTAGCTAAAAAAACTGAGAGCATTGTTACTAATGAAAATATGAAAAAGTATTACCGTTTTCGAGCAACAGGATTTTATGGGGGAATAGCAACTGCTGATACAGTTGGCTGTAATCTACGTTGTAAGTTTTGTTGGTCCGCCAACAGTGTTTGGAACGCAAAAAATACAGGGAATTTTTATTCACCAGAACATGTAGCGGAGAGACTTCATGAGATAGCACTACAAAAAAGCTATAGTCAGATGCGTATCTCAGGTGGTGAGCCTACCATTGGTAGAAAACACTTGGTTGCACTCCTGGAAAATATAAGTACAGAGTTTTTGTTTATCCTTGAAACCAATGGCATACTATTAGGCATGGATCCAACATATGTACAAGAACTAGCTGCTTTTAAAAATCTGCATGTCCGGGTATGTCTCAAGGGATGTACATCAGAAGAGTTTTCATGGCTTACAGGGGCAAAGGAAGGATTCGAGTATCAGTTAAAAGCACTTGAACATTTGATAGACGAGAATCTGAGTTTTAATATCGCCTTAGTATCGATAAGGGGAAATAAACAGGAATTATTTGAAAGATTAAAGAGAATGAACCTAGGGGGAATTATGATAGAAGAAGAGGCGATAAAACTCTACCCACACGTTAGAAAGAGATTAAACAACGAGGGAATTTTACATTATTTTGAAGAAAAATGATAGGTTTATTATGATACATTTCTCTTTTCAATGTTAATATTTTATTTTTCCAGAAGGAAGTATTGCAAAATTTAACGCAATTATTTTGTATTAACTTCGATCGTAAATTATCTAAACAGTTATTCATTTGTTTAATGATGTGAAAGTAAAAACTGTTTGTAAACATTTTACATGGCAAAGTGGACAACTTATCGATTTTAATAAAATAGATCAAAACGTGCTAAAAAAACCGCATTGTGATCTCAAAAAACTAGACATATTTCTCAACTGTCCAAAAGATTGCAAGTGGTTTGAAAAACGATAATGGCTTAACTCTAATTTCGTGTGCAGTATATTGTATCCTCAAGGTTTTGCTATTGATTAGTATTATTAAATAAACTAGGGACACATTATTGGACCAATGTGACAAAAAGATTTTGTATAAAAAGTAGGTAGGTAAAGTTATATGAAAAGGAAAGATTATTGTAAGATTCTGCCATCAGTTCTTCCCGAAGAAATAAAAAATAGAATAGAAAAAATTTGTTTAGATAATACGAGTGGAGCTACAGAATTAGCAAAGCAGGCA
>CP070798.1:685679-704886 GCA_020343515.1 Thermoplasmatales archaeon
GTTAATTGTGCTATTAGAATGGGCAATGTATCTAGCGCTTTAGTTGCCACTGGAACAGCAGATGCAATAATTAGCACAGAACCCGTAGAAGCATTACGTTATATTCAATATTCAAACAAGAACACTAAGATTATAACTGATATCACTCCAGTAATACCTTTTACTGTCTCAGTAGGTATGGAGAAATATCCAGATATCAAACAAGTTTTAAAAGAACTGAACAAATACGGTAAATTGTACAAAATTGATGCTGTGAAAATAGCTAAAGATGCAGGTGCCCTTATAACAAGAAATATATTTTTGCTAGGTGCACTGGCAGCAGCAGGTGTTCTACCATTTAAATCTGAAATTCTCTTAGAAACAATTCTTGAAAATGTCCCTGCAAAATTTAGAGATATGAACAAAAAAGCTTTTGAGTCTGGTTTAAAGGCAATCAAGGAATAATAATTAAAAATTTTTACCTACTAAATTGATTATTTAGTAAAATTCAATATTATTAAAGATATTGCTATCTTTATCTGGTTAAGAGCAATCTAATTTTAACTCCCCGTAACATGAACTCTGATTTAAATATTCTGGAATCATGAGTAAGAGTTAATTCTCATCGATTCAGCCCTTTTATATCTCATCAACTGTATTAAATTAAGCATATCATATATAGGTGCGTACCACGGTTCTCTGAAAAAAATGTTTTGATTCTGGTGAGCTATATAGGTAATAGTAATAGAAAAAACATAAAAATAGGGGGAGGTTTTACTTCCATCATTATTTATTTTTCAAAATATTAAATGGGTGATAGTAGTTTTAGCTTGCGAACTTAATCAAAGATCAAAAACCAATTTTTCTCTTTCTAACTACAGCATCAACCCCTACTTATCAGGAATAATCGTTCTACTAATTGTCATCATTCACGAAAAAGATTATATTGAGCAAAGCAATATACTTTTTTTTAATCAAAAATCCTAAACCAAATCAGGGGGGGATTTAATAGCGTGGAGCGAAGGAAACAGAAAGCCAAACTAATACTTGAAGATGAATCTATATATTATGGATATTCCTTTGGTTCTAAAAAAATGGTAGCTGGTGAGGTTGTATTTAATACAGGCATGGTTGGCTATCCAGAAAGTTTAACAGATCCGTCATATAGAGGGCAAATCTTGGTTTTAACATACCCTTTGATAGGTAATTATGGAGTTCCAGGAAATGAGAAAAATGACAACATGCTAAAATATTTTGAATCAAACAAAATACAAGTTCAGGGATTGATAATCAGCGATTATTCTGATACATATTCTCATTGGAATGCTAAAAAATCTTTATCAGAATGGATGATAGAACATAATATTCCAGGCGTATACAACGTTGATACAAGAGAGTTAACGAAAAAATTACGGGAAAAAGGAACGATGCTTGGAAAGATTGTTTATGACAATAAAAATATTAAACTTGAGGATCCAAACAAAAGAAATTTGGTAGCAGAGGTCAGCATTAAAAAACCTATTTTATACAGAAAAGGTAGTAAAAAAGTCATACTCATTGATTGTGGTGTAAAAAATAATATAATCAAGGCTTTTCTAAAGAGAAATATATCTGTCTTTAGGTGCCCTTGGGATTATAATTTTTTAAAAGAAAAGGTGGATGGTATTGTAATATCAAATGGGCCAGGAGATCCAAAAATGTGTCAGGATACTATAGAGAATGTTAAAATAGCACTGTCTAAAAATATACCTGTTCTTGGTATTTGTCTTGGCTCCCAAATTTTAGCACTCGCTGCTGGTGCTAATACCTACAAATTAAAATATGGTCATAGGAGTCATAATCAGCCGTGTGTAGAAGTTGGAACTAAAAGATGTTATATTGCCTCGCAGAACCATGGGTACGCTGTTGATTCTGACACTTTACCTGAGGACTGGCGGGAATGGTTTTACAACAATAATGATGAGACAAATGAAGGCGTTATCCATATTTCAAAACCATTTTTTGGTGCTCAGTTTCATCCAGAAGCGTCTCCCGGACCAGATGATACTGAATTTTTGTTTGACATGTTTTTAAGAGCGATGAAATCATGAAAGAAAAACGAAGGATACCAAAAAAAGTTTTAATTTTAGGATCAGGAGCGATTAGGATAGGGCAGGCAGGTGAGTTTGATTATTCTGGTAGTCAATCAATTAAGGCATTAAAAGAAGAGGGGATAGTTACGGTTTTAGTTAATCCTAATATTGCAACAATTCAAACATCTGAGTATTTAGCGGATAAAGTATATTTTTTACCATTAGATGCAAGTTTTGTTGAAAAGATTATTGAAAAGGAAAAACCTGATGGTGTACTACTTAGCTTTGGCGGACAAACAGCATTAAATGTTGGAGTAGAACTCGCTGAAAAAGGTGTTTTTAAAAAGTATAACGTAGAAGTCTTAGGGACTCCCGTCGATGCAATCCTTAATACAGAGGATAGGGACCTGTTTGTTAAAAAAATACAAGAGATCAATCTCAGAGTTCCGATTAGTAAAGCTGTAACTAACGTTGAAGAAGCAGTCAAAGTAGCAGAAAAAATTGGTTATCCTGTAATGTGTAGGGTAGCCTATGCTTTAGGTGGTTTGGGTTCAGGTATAGCCTACAATAAAAATCAGTTAATTGATATTACAAGAAAGGCTTTTTCTTTTACCAAACAAATTTTGGTAGAGGAATATTTCGGTGGATGGAAAGAACTCGAATATGAGGTTGTGAGAGATCGTTACGATAACTGCATTGTTGTTTGTACTATGGAAAATGTTGATCCTATGGGTATTCACACCGGTGAAAGTATTGTTGTCGCCCCAGTACAAACTTTAACTTCATCTGAGAATTTTAAATTAAGAGCCATTTCTGTAAAGGTGATACGACACCTGGGAATTGTTGGTGAGTGTAATATACAATTTGCATTTGATCCCCAGTCAGAGGATTATAGAATTATAGAAGTCAATGCTAGGTTAAGCAGGAGTTCTGCATTGGCCTCTAAAGCTACAGGCTATCCCTTGGCTTTTATTGCTACAAAGCTAGCTTTAGGCTATAGTTTAACTGAAGTACAGAACATTATAACTAAGGAGACGCAGGCTTGTTTTGAACCAGCTTTAGATTATGTTGTCGTTAAATATCCACGATGGGACTTACAAAAATTTAAGAAAATCAGTCCTAGTATAGGTTCTGAAATGAAATCTGTGGGAGAGGTAATGGCAATTGCTAGGAGTTATGAGGAGGCACTTCAAAAAGCAATAAGAATGTTAGATGTTGGGATGTACGGTCTTGTTTGTAACGACCTTCAGTTCAATGACTTGGAGAAAGAGCTCAAAGAACCAACAGATAAAAGGATGTTTGCGATAGCTGAGGCAATCAGAAGAGGATATTCTATCGATAAAATTAACCAACTTTGTAAAGTTGACCCATGGTTTTTGTACAAAATGAGAAACATAGTTAATATAGAGGGATCATTAAAACGATATAGCCTTAAAAATATCCCACTGTCTTTATTCAAGGAAGCGAAGCAAAAGGGTTTTTCTGATCTACAGATAGCCTCGCTTACAGAAAGTACTGAACCTGAAGTTAGGGCGAGAAGAAAAGAACTAGGGATTACGCCATATGTGAAACAGATAGATACATTAGCAGCGGAATATCCAGCAAAAACCAACTACTTATATCTATCATATAATGGCTGTAATGATGATCTCGCATTCAAAGAAAAAAAACAAGTCATTGTTTTAGGGGGCGGGGCTTATAGAATTGGCTCCTCGGTAGAATTTGACTGGTGTTGTGTAAATTCAGTGATAACATTGAGGAATTTGAATTATAAAACCATAATGATAAATTATAATCCTGAAACAGTTAGCACAGATTATGATATCTGTGATAAACTATATTTTGATGAGCTCACGTTTGAAAGAGTTTTAGATATCTGCGAAAAGGAAAATCCTTTAGGAGTTATAGTTTCGATGGGAGGCCAAATACCTAATACATTGGCGTTACTACTACATAAAACAGGTATATCAATATTGGGCACATCACCTCTTGATATTGATAACGCTGAAGATAGACACAGGTTTTCTAAATTGTTGGATAAGTTAGAGGTTGATCAACCGGAATGGAAGGAATTAACCAGTGTAAAGGAAGCTGAAGAGTTTGCAAACAAGGTCGACTACCCTGTGCTTGTTAGACCGAGCTATGTTCTCAGTGGAGCTGCAATGAGCGTTGCCTTAAGTAATGATGAATTAAAAAAATATCTAAAAAAAGCATCTGAGGTTAGTAAGGAACGCCCTGTTGTTATAAGTAAATTTATAACAGGTGCTAAAGAGATAGAAATTGATGCTGTTGCTAACCATGGTGATCTATACTGTTATGCAATTTCTGAGCATATTGAGAATGCAGGAGTTCACTCAGGAGATGCAACAATGGTACTTCCTCCTCAGAGAACATATCTAGAGACGATGAGAAGGATAAAAACAATTGCTAAGAAGATTGCAAAATCTTTGAAAATAACTGGCCCGTTCAACATACAATTTATAGCAAAAGACAATGATGTAAAGGTTATTGAATGTAATTTAAGAGCCTCAAGAAGTTTCCCTTTTGTTTCAAAGGTTTTTAAGATAAACTTTGTTGATTTGGCAACCAATATTATAATGAGAAAACGTGTCCCTAAGATGGATCGATCTTCTTTTGATTTGGATTACCTCGGAGTGAAAGCACCACAGTTTTCTTTCACCCGGTTAAAAGGCTCAGATCCTATCTTGGGTGTGGAGATGGTTTCTACAGGTGAGGTTGCCTGTCTAGGAGATGATTTTAATGAAGCCTTTCTGAAAAGCCTTATATCAATAGGCTTTACACCGCCAAAGAAAACAATTCTATTATCTACTGGTCCCATAGAAAGTAAGGCTGAATTTTTGGAGAGCACTAGAACGCTAGATAAGATGGGTTTTAAGTTTTATGCAACCCAGGGGACATCTGATTTCATGAGGGCAAATGGAATTGAATCAGAAGTTTTGCATTGGCCATTAGAAGATAAAGAACCAAATACCCTCAGTTATATAGCAGATGAGAAAATCGATTTAGTAATAAATATTCCAAAAAATATTGAAAAAGAAGAGCTTGACAATGATTATCTTATAAGGCGGAGAGCAGTTGACTTCAATGTCCCTTTGATCACGAATTTGCAACTAGCCAAGAGGTTTGTTGAAGCGATTCATAAGACCTCTGCTGATGATTTAAGAGTTAAGAGCTGGGATGAATACAATTAGCCTTCCAACAGCTTTAAAAAAATTAAGCTCAATAAATTATTTTAATGCTTGGTGTAGGTTTTGAAGAGTAAAAAGGAAATTAGACAATTGATTTGGGATTTACTTGAGGAAAAGAATGTGGTAACGTTCCCCCGTCCAGTACGTGGAAGGATACCTAATTTTGTTGGGGCTAATGTTGCTGCTGAAAAACTAGATGAGCTAGCACTGTGGAGAAAGGCGAGGATGGTAAAATCAAATCCTGATGCTCCTCAGAGAAGGGTGAGGGAAAATGCTCTTCGCCACGGGAAAACTGTATATATGGCTGTTCCTCGGCTTCGTGAGGAGAAATGTTTTTTAAAAATTGATCCTAAAAAGATACCTAATGTTAATCAAGCATCTTCAATCAAGGGCGCGTTTCGATTTGGAGAGAATGTCTTCCCAGATGAAATGGAAAAAGTAGATGTAATAATTGTTGGTTCTGTAGCAGTAAACAAACAAGGAGCCAAAGTGGGTAAAGGCGGAGGTTTTTCCGACCTCGAATATGTTATCGCTAGAGAATTTGGAATTGTTGATGAAAATACCCCAACTTTGACAACTGTACATCCACTTCAATTTGTAGACTATGAAATTCCTATGGATGAACATGATGTTCCCATAGGTTATGTCGTTACTCCTCGGGGAGTAATTAAAACTGATAATTCTTATATAAAACCTAAGGAAATCGATTGGAGCATTATTGGTGATAAAATCAAGGAGATTCCTGTACTTCAAAAATTAAAAAATAGAGAATAGCCAAATTCGGAATACATTTGGAATACATTTTAATATATATTATTAAGTACTGACATCTGTTTATGATAAAATTCGTTTCTTTTGATTTAGATGGAACTTTGATTAAAAGTACCTATGCGGATTTGGTATGGTTAGAGGGACTGCCAGAGATTTATGCCCACGAGAAAGGAATTAACTTAGAAGAAACGAAGCAATTTTTAAGACGGGAATATGATGAGGTTGGAAATAATAGAGAGGAGTGGTATGACATCGAATACTGGTTTAACCATTTTAACCTTAGAAGTAGCTGGAGAGTGTTGTTAGAAAAATATAGGTATGCTATTGAAACATTTCCTGAAGTGCAAGGTGTTTTAAAAAGGTTATGTAAAAAATTTTATTTAATGATCATATCAAATGCTAAAAGAGAATTCATTGAAGTAGAATTAGAAGAAACCAAACTTAGAAAATATTTTACCTTTATTTTTTCTTCTACATCTGATTTTCACAAAATTAAGAAGGTAGTTGATTTCTATTCAATGATTTGCAATAAAATAGGTGTTGATCCACATGAAATTATTCACATTGGAGACCATAAAGAATTTGATTATAATCTTCCAAGGATACTTGGTATACAATCATTTTATCTCAATCGAGAAAAAACAAGGGATGGAGAGTTTATTGTTTATGACCTCAAAGAATTTGAAGATAGAATAAATAAAATTTGACTTACACAGCCATTGTGCTACCATATTTAAACCCTTCTTCATATGAAAAAATTACATTGGCAACGATTGTGGATGCAGAAGACGTTTCTGATCTGACTCAGTCTTATCCCTTATTTGTGTGTCTTTAGAGAGCCCATCCTTGTGATTCATCTCGTTGTATTATCACGGATAAAACTTGGGATGCCTGTTCATGAATGACTAACTCAGCAATACCGTCCAGTGGAGTGATATCGATATTGACAATTACTAAAGAAGCCCCGTTTTCTTTTGCTATCCTTGGTAATTGTGCAGCAGGAGATACCACTAATGAGCTACCAACAACTAGAAAAAGATCGCAGTTCTGCGCTGCATGCATTGCTTCATTGAGTGCTTTTTGAGGGAGGGATTCGCCAAAAAACACTGTATCTGGCTTCAATAATCCTTTACAACGAGGACAATTTGGAGGAAACTCTTGTTCCAAACGTTTGTATACCGTCTCCATAGAAAAAAGCCATTTGCATTCCATACACACGATTTGTCTTGTATTGCCATGAAGCTCGATAACATTTGATTGACCTGCTATTTGATGTAAACCATCGATGTTTTGAGTAATGACCTGGCTGAGCTTACCTTGTTTCTCCAATTCTACAAGGGCATAATGGGCTGGATTTGGCTTTGCCTTTTTTATTATAGGATACCGTACATCACGGAAGAAGCTCCAGTAGTAAGTAGGATCCTCTAAAAAAAAATGGATATTGGCGTATTTCATAGGATCGTAGGTTGTCCAGAGACCGCCTGCGCCGCGATAGGTAGGAATTCCGCTCTCTGCTGACAATCCTGCACCAGTAAAAGCGACAAGGTGCTTTGAATCTGCTATGATATCCTTTAGTTTGTTGATTACCTCCTCCATCACTAGAGCCTCACAAAGGGATTATATTGTTTTTCTGCTCTAATAGTGGTAGGTGGACCGTGGCCTGTGTAAACAATTGTATCATCTGGTAAATTGTAAAGACGTGTTTTAATGGATTGCGCCAGTTCTTCAAATGAGCCCATACGAAAATCTGTTCTACCAATACTACCTTGGAATAAAGTATCCCCACAAAATACCATACTGTTGTGTAGGAAGCTAACACCACCTGGTGAATGACCAGGTGTGTGTAAGACTTCGAGTTCAACTCTTCCAAATTTAATTACGTCTCCATCCTCTATGAATCTATTTGGTTTAGGTGGTTGTTCAATCTCGAACCCCCATCGACGAGCTGCGTTTTCTCCGTCTTCGATGAAAAAGTAATCGCCTTTATGAGCAAGGAATTCTGCGTCAAGTACTTTTTTTAATGTTGCTACTGCTCCCACATGATCAAAATGACCATGTGTTGCAAGAATGTATTTAATTTCTATACCAAGTCCCTCAACCTTTTTCAATATTATTTCTGCATCCTCTCCTGGGTCGATGATAATGCCTACCTTTATCATACTGTCCCAAACGATGTAGCAGTTAGAAAACAGGGGTCCAACAACTAACCGTTCAACTTGCAATTTAGACGACGTCATCCGTTTCATCACCTCAATACAGAATAAAATTATATTGTCCTGCGGTTTTCTGAAGAAACAAACTCTCATGTTCGAAATACATAGATTACCTCTATTTATTGAGACCTCGGTAATATCTAATTGACTATATTAAAACTACTAGGTTTAAACTACTATGTAATATCCTCTAATTTTGCAGCTTTTAATTGCATTAACTTTTAACTTAAACAATCACATCTATGTTCCTCATCGCTCATGGTTGAAATAGGCTATGAATATTTCATTTTTTATAAAACTTTTTATTTTAAAAATGCAACGATATGATGGAATCTGGTATCTAATTGTACGTTAATAAAAATAATAATGAAAAATCTGGTAAGATGAATTTATATGAAAATAATATTCTGTGCATAGTGTACTAGCGTTATGTTCAAAGACGGTAAGAGAAAGTATTATATAATAAACAAATCAATTATATAATTCGAAAATTATCAAATAGGAGGAAATTTAAATGGAAAAAAATACGTGTAGAAAATTCCTAGTACTGGGAATAATATTCTTGTTTCTTGGGGCAAGTGTTGCTGTACCAAATATTAAATTATTAACTGGCGAGGAAAATGTATTTTCTGTTCGTGCCACAGAGATATCTGATGGAGCACCAGATCCTCCCTCTAAACCATCTGGCAATACATCCGGATATATTTGTATTGACTATAATTACTCCACCAATACAACTGATCCAGGTGGACTGAATATATCATATGGTTGGGATTGGGATGGAGACTTGATTGTTGATGAATGGACTGACTGGTACAAATCGAATGAGACGTGCAACATCTCTCATTTCTGGTGGGAACCGGGTGAATATAACATCAGTGTGAGAGCAAATAATACGAATGGAAGTCTGAGTGATTGGTCTGCTCAGTTGAATGTTACTATGCAGAATCACCCACCATACGAGCCAAGTAACCCCGATCCAGAAAATGGTACAACAGATGTTGATATTAACAAGATTTTGAACTGGACTGGTGGCGACCCTGATTCTTGCGATGATGTGACCTATGATGTCTACTTCGGAACAAATAGTACACCTCCAAAAGTTTCTAGCAACCAGACCGGTACATCTTATGATCCTGGTTCATTAGACTTACTTACAACTTATTACTGGATGATTATAGCATGGGATAACCATAGTGCATCAAATGAAAGCCTCATATGGAATTTCACAACAAGGGGAAACAGTCCACCAAATCCACCGAGTAATCCTAGTCCAGGGGATGGTGCAACAAATATTGATATCAATGCTGATCTGAGCTGGACATGTTCAGATCCAGATGACGATACTCTAATATATGATGTATATTTCGAGGCAGACGATTCTTCTCCTGATGAATTGGTATCTCTTGACCAATCTGGAACAACCTATGAACCTGGCATGCTTAATTATTCAACTACATATTACTGGAAGATAATTGCAGAGGATACTATTGGTGAATCAACTGAAGGCTCCATTTGGAGTTTTACAACTGAAGCTCCTCCGCCGCCAGAAGTTGAAATTACAAAGCCAGAGGAAAGAACATTTTATCTCATAAATACGGATCTGTTCCCCTTAATTATGAACACCATTGTCTATGGCCCTATTGACATTGAGGTTAATGCTACCTCAGAAGTTGGAATAGATAGAGTGGAGTTCTATATAGATGGTGAACTAAAAGATACAGTTAACGATGAACCATATAAAATGAGGTGGGGGCCAATACGAAGTGGCAGATATACAATAACAGCTATAGCCTATGACAATAACGGACAGAATAACTCAGATGAAATAAAGGTATTAAAATGGAGATTTCACCCCATCCTATGGATAGCTGCTGGCGTCTTCATGCTAAGGAAAATACCGTTACCATTTAAATTTACATATATTAGAGGTACAGTTGTCAACCTTAAACGTGTTGGAAATGAATACCGCGCGCGGGCGGTGCGACTTCATTTTACAGAATTCGGTGGTATTACAAGGATTTCTGGAGTAACAAAGCTCAGAAAAATATCATTTACACATACTCCCTTTATACGAACCTTTGACATTGGTCCACTTGGTTTAACAACTTATGTCATTGGTCTGGTTCCTGGCAGAATAAACTGGTAAACAGAAAAACAAACGATTCACTAAAAAATCACCTTACTTTCTTTTTTTTAAATACAAAATAACAAACTAGGTTTACTAAATCATTAACATGATTTTAAAAAAGAAGGAGTATAAATAGAAAAGTTTGTTTTCCTAGTGTGGAAGAAAGTTGTGTAACTATTGGTTAGACCGACAACGTTTATATTAACAGTTGAGGATGGAACACATTTAATAATAGAATAAAATTAGTAAGTTATAAAAAACAATCTCCTAGGTATTAAAACACTTTTAGGACATTAACCGTACTGTAACAACTATAGATAAATTGAAAACTACTGGTAGTATCTTGTATTTTCTTTTGTTACCACTAGCTGTTTTGATTCTAATTCCAAATAATCATCGATCTCTGCAAAGGAGTGAAGCTCAATGTTAATATTTTCATAATATTGAACGTGAATGCCAGAGAGAGAAATATTTAGGGATTCGTTACTCCCATCGTCAACAAATAATCGAAGATGAAACGCATCCTCCACGCCAAAGTTCTGGTTTATATCAGCTTGGATTGATGAAGCGCAGCAGGCACATTCAACAGGCACCCATCCCTTGTTCCCTATCAATGCGCCGACAAAAACCTCTGCCCATGCATGAGCAGTTGCGGTTACTATCCCGTTTTCCTCTTCTTGTACTAGATAACCTCGTATAAACCTAGCGGGAATGCCCACTGCCCTGCATAAAGATATATAAAGATATGAGAGATCATCACAATCTCCTGTCTTCTTTTGAAGTGTTACTGCTGCAGGTTGAACGTCCCCTTGGCCATCGTGTATTTGATAATTAGTGTTCTCTTTCAGCCAGGTAAAAAGCGATTTCGCAATGATAAACGAATTGTTCACCTTTGCTTGATTTAGGACACCACGCGCAATTGTTTTAATATCAGGGTCGGTAGGGTCTATAAAAGTTGTAGCCCTGTTAGATTGCTCATGGCAATACTTTTGCACCATCTCAGGATAAAAACTGTTGATTTCCTGTATTGTCAACGCGTCTTCTCCATTTAAACCAGATACAAGGAAACTTTCAGATTCAATGCTAGCTGTTACACCTAGCTCATACGTAGCATTATCTATTCCAGATATATTCCAGCTAATAGCGCTATTATTTACAGACGGTATAAGCTCGTAATCAAGATTGTATAATAAACTATAGGATATCGTTTTTAGGTTTTCAGGTATATCACAGATATATTTTATTTCGTATTTTCCAATGCCCGTACAATTTATATTATAGCCATATTTGATATTGTAACTTATTTTTATAGGGTGGGATTCATATTTTGTAGGAATATCTTGAAAAATCTCTAAACATCCTGATACTGCAGATACGAGTACTACAACAACAGTTATGATGAAAACTATTTTTTCGTTCATATAATCATATATTATTTCCTAAATAATCCTTGCTTTTTGGGTTTAGAAACCCTGTATCGGCACCCTGTGTTCATAGGACATCTATTACATTCAGGATCTTTCTCGTGGCAAAATTTTTTTCCAAGTTTTGCTAATGAATCGAGATATTTATATACATTTTCTTTCATTTTTTCTGCTTCTTTCGTCAACTGTTTTATTGTTTCCTCAGGACTATCAGTTGTAACCCAACCCAATCTTTTTGCAACTCTATTTACCAGCACCGCTTTCTCGGTAATGTTATTCCTCGAAACTGGAAGGCTTGATACAGGTACAACATGTTCTTTTTGAGGGGGCGGGGCAGGCATTTTTGGTATATTTGGCTTAAAATCAGTGGGTTCCCCATCTTTGAAAATAGTTACGGACTTGCCACCATGACTCGTCTCCCTAGTTCGTATCTCAACCATTACAGGAATCTGGATAGAAGCACCAGAAATCAAAGCAACTCCGATAGGAAGTCTCTGTATCTCATTATAGGTTTGATTCGTTAAGCCCTCTACAGATTGAATTATTGCTTTTAAGTCATTAGGATTTGTCACTTTAAGAATAATATTGGTATTACATTGAGAAATAATATTTTTATCAACCTTTGCAGGACGCTGACTTACAACACATAATCCCATGCCAAACTTTCTCCCCTCGGAGGCAACCGTTCTCAACATATTAGACGACACAGAAGTACCGAATCCTCGTTCAGGACAGTAATTATGCGCCTCCTCAACTATAAGTAAAAATGGTGGGAGTTTTCCAGTTTTACGATCATCGAATAACTCTTTTGTTAAACGCGCGACAACAACATCTTGAATATCTGGTGGAACACCTTTCATATTAATGATAGAACATCTTCCCTTTTTTACAAGATCAGTAGCCAATGTTCCTTTTACAGAGAAAACACCGATTGAATCAAGTGATTCGAGAGACGCAATAACATTCCATCTTGCATTGCTCTTGCTTCGGGCAACAGCCTCAATTATATCTCTAATAGTGTATGTCTCTTTGAATTCTTTCATCTCTTTAATTGATTGATATAAAACGCCTATCTGTGGCCCAGAAAGTTTTGCATGAAGAAGATCAATAATTTCCCTTGCCTCAAGATTCAAACCATTTAGTGTTAAATGCTCGATGTCTCCTCTACTTCCAAGCGGAGAATATCCAACAATTTGACTTGAATAATGCCTGGATTTGACCCCGAATTTACCCATGTTTTTCTGATCCTTTTTATCCTTGTTTGGTTTCGTAAGTGAGAGATACTCCCCATGAGTGTCTATGATAACCATAGGGATTTTTTTCTTCAGAAGCTCCTCAACCAAGACACCACAGGCATAGCTTTTCCCACCACCTGTTTTTGCCAGAATACAAATATGTTTTTGGACGAGGGAATCTATATTCAAAAAAACCGGTAGATCAAGCCCTTTTAGAATTCCCATATATGCTCCGTTTTGCTTCTCAGAATACAAATTAAGTACATGTCTTATGAGATCTTCATTGGCAGGCATTATTCTACTACCCGTCTCAAAAGGAGTTCGTGGGGTCTGCAGAAGCCCTCTTTTATCCCTATATCCAATGACATCTGCATACGCGGAAACACTGCTTTTAATATATGGAAGTTCATCGTTACTTCTAAGAGTGGCAGCATCTTGAAATTTCAAATCTGAATATCTCTTGATATCCATAACTTGAGCAAGTACGTATCCCTCTTTATGCGGGGCTGCTACATAGTCAAACTTTCTTATGTTATGACCATCAACGGTGAAATTAAATTCAGTTGAACCTACATCTCCGTAGATAATACCTATAGAATCGCTTTTTTGCGGCATCCATACCCCTTTTAGTGAGGAATAATATCAAGGGTTATTATAGTTTTTGTAATTTTTTACTAATCTCCTTTGGCAGATTAGCACAAACTTCTAATGCCTCAACCTCCATAAAATGAAGATTTCCAGGAACAACCAAAGTGTGAAGCGGCGGACCAAAATCTTTGTCAAATAAAACCTTAATGGTATTGGCCTCTATGACAGGATCTGGCGAACCAGCACGACCAACAATGCAGATAACACTATCCTCGCTAATTATATTTCCCCCCAACTTTTCCTCCATTTTTAACAGAAGTTCTATGCCCTGATTTGCAGTCATATATACATCATTATCAGCCTGAATATCCAGAAGGACAAGCGTATGTAACCCCATTTCTTTATTTCTTTTTATAACAGTATATGGACTTGTCGGAAAATAATCTTTTTCTGGAAATGCAAGTGTTGTAGCCCTGCCAAATTTATAGTTTTGTAGACCAAGCAGTCCAGGTACAGCTGTCGCAATACTTCCGCTGTGAACGATTTTCGTTTCTATACCCTTTTTAATGGCCCGTAATCTCAAATCGACATGGGTCGTTGCAATCATGGGATCTCCACATGTTAAAAAAACAACTTTTTCTTTTGATGCATAGTCTAAAATTTTGTCACCCTTTTCACTTTCTTCTCGGGATAACACCTCTATGGGTTTCCCAATTTTTTTTTCAAAAGTGTTTTTATCAAACCCCCCAAGCTTTGCCGTATAAAATTCAGCAAAAACCTTGTTACAATTTTCTAATTCGTTTAATCCTTTTAATGAAATATCTTTTTCATCATAGAGACCCAGCCCAACAAAGATCAACTGTCCATTTGGCATATATTCACAACCATTCATTTGAATAGTATACAAAAAGGTTATTCCTTATTTGATTAATTCGAAAGAGTTTAAAACCAAAAACACATACAATAATAGGGGCGGCAACTACCAGCTTTTTTAATTTCATTTTCTCTCCTAAAGGATGATTTTTTATTTATTATTTAATAATCAAAAAATATCGAATAAATTGTATATGTTAACATTTTTTTTAACGTACAATTCCGAAAAATAGGGGAAAAATAAGGAAAGATTTAAATTCATAATATGCATATTCCCTGTAAGGAGGTATTTTATGGCGTATACACATGAAGGATGGACGTTATACACACGAGATGTAACCCTTAAAGGTGGGAGAAGGCAAACTATCTATTTCTTTAGCAAAAGGACACCAAAAAGCGGGAGGCCATGTGACTTACCAAGCGGTTACAGTGTTGGTGTAAATAAAAGAACCGGTCTTCCATATTTAAAGAAGAGATAAATTTATTTCTTCTTTCTTCTTTTTTTATTTTATTCTGTCTCAGTTATCGCATGTAAATGGTTTTTTAAATAATAATTTCATAATGAACTTTTGCTCTTGAAGGATACTTAAATATGTCACGAAGAAACACCGGGAACAAGAAGATACAAAAAAGCATAGCTAAAAATCGGATTCAACGTTTGTTTAGACTTGCCGAGGAACACGCTTTATGTGATAGATTTGAACTTTCAGATAGATATGTGTTTTTAGCAAGAAAACTTTCCATGCGTTACCTAGTACCAATTCCTGCTAAATTTAAGCGTAGATTTTGTAAGCATTGTTATCGCTATCTTCTACCAGGTAGCAACTGCAGAGTAAGAATTCATCGGGGTAAAATTGTGACCTATTGCCGCAAATGTAAAAGATATACAAGGATGCCTTTAAGAGATATTTCGACAAAGTCAAAGTTGAATAAAAAATGTTAAAACGATGACTAATTGCTAGGTCCAAGGAGTCGTTTCGTTATCAATATGCTTAAATAACATAGGGTTTATTACCGATTTCCAATTTATATATAACGGAAGAGAATAGATATGACAACAGCTTATGATGTTCCCGCTAAAGACTTGATAGATGCATTGACAAAAAAATTGCAGAAAGAAAAAGATATTGTTCCACCTGAGTGGAGTGATTATGTGAGAACGAGCATATCGAGAGAAAACCCCCCCGAAAAAAAGGATTGGTGGTACAGAAGATGTGCTTCGATTCTTCGGAAGATATATATTAATAATGGCATCGGTACCGAGCGTTTGAGAAGCGAGTATGGCGGAAAACAGGATAGGGGGTCAAAACCATACAAAGCAAGGAGCGGCAGCGGATCAATTATACGAAATGCATTACATCAATTGGAAAAAGCGGGTTTTGTTACAAAGCTTAGGGGAAAAGGTCGTGTTTTGACGTCAAAAGGGCGGTCTTTTTTGGATAATACGGCTTATGAGGTTACGAAAAATCTTAAGGATTATTATCCTGATTTAAAAAAATATTAAATAGTTGAGGGCATAATATGGTTTCCCCGAGGCTTTGAACCCATGGATGATGAATTGGAAAACATCAAGAAAAAGAAATTGTTAGAGCTACAACAGCAACAAATGCTTTCTCAGAAGGCCGCCGAAGAAGAAGCCCGCAATAAAGAGTTTGAAGAACAGAAAAAGGCAGTTCTCAGAAAAATTCTTACTACTGAAGCAAGGGAGCGGCTTGGAAGGATTAAGGTTGCTCGTCCTGAAGTTGCAGAAAACATTGAGAACCAACTTATCATGCTTGCACAATCTGGTAGGCTCAAAAATAAAATAAATGATGAACAGTTACGGGAGATACTTTCAAAGTTAATTCCAAGGAAAAGAGATATTAGTATTAAAAGAAGAGGGCTATAAATGTCAACTCATAAATCATTAGGTAAAAAACTAAGGTTGGTTAAGGCCACTAAAGGTAATAGAAGAGTACCAGCATGGGTAATGATTCGCACTAGTAGACGTTTTACCAGACATCCAAAAACGCGTAATTGGCGGAGAAATAAACTCAAGAAAGGTTGATTTAAATGGCTGAAAAGGATTCAAGTAAAGAAATAGAAAGGATATACGTGGTGCCACTACGGAGGGCTAAAATTGGAAGGGCGTCTAGAGCTGCTCCCAGGGCTGTTAAACAAGTTCGCGGTTATCTTAATAGACATATGAAGGTTGATAAGGAAGATATTTGGATAGATGATTCCCTTAATAGGGAATTATGGTCTCAAGGCAAATACAGGATACCAAGTAAGATAAGGGTGAGGGCTGTTAAGTTTGAGGATGGTGTTGTAGAAGTAACTTTGCCTGAAATTGGAGTAAAAAAATCTAGACGTGAAATTCTGAAAGAAGAAAAAGAGAAGAAAGTACCCATCCTCAGAAAAGAAGAAGAAGTCCCTGAAGGAGAGGGCGTTCCTGGAGCTGGAGATTATGAGATTAGCCCTACAGTAGATGGAGAGGTAAAAATAAAGAGGAAGAAGGCACCGAAGGAAGAAAAGATTGAAAAGAAGAAAGAAACCAAAAAGAAACCTGCCAAAAAAGTAGAAAAAAAGAAAACTACTAAAGAGACAAGAAAAAGGGGGAAAAAGAAAACAGAGAAAAAACCGAAAGCTCCAAAAAAGGGAGGGAAAACTAGAGTTAAAAAGAAAACAACTCCCAAACGAGGAGAAAAAAAGTGAATAATGCATGTTTCAACTTTTGGATTTTAATGAAAATCCGAACATAGGTGTTTACTGTAGGGCAAATGATTCTATCGTGTTCCTGCAAAAAAATTTACTAAAAAGAGTAAAAAATAAGATTTCCTCTGCATTAGATGTAAATCTCGTTGAATTAAGTATAGCTGATGCAACAATTATTGGTTCATTACTTGCATTAAACTCCAAGGGGGCAGTTGTCACTGATCTTGTGGATAAAGAAACAATGGATAAGATGAAGGAACAGGGGCTTGATGTTTTTGTTGTTAAGGACGTAATAAATGCGGCAGGTAATGATATATTGGTAAATGACAACGGGGCACTAATTCACCCTGATATGAGTATTGGCTCTATGAAAAAGATAGGTGATACGCTCGGAGTATCAGTTGAAAAAGGTACTATTGCTACTTTAAAAACGATCGGCATGGCAGCAGTTGTTACAAATAAAGGATGCTTGTGTCATCCAAAAGTTACGGATAAAGAGAAAAAACAAATGGAAAAGTTATTTGATGTCAATGTAATGATTGGAACAGTAAATCATGGCGTTCCTATGGTAGGAAGCGGGCTTGTTGCAAATACAAAAGGGGCTATTATTGGTAATCTTACTACAGGCATTGAGATGGGAAGAATTGAAGAGGCATTAGGATTTTTAGAATGAACAATTTTCACGTTAATTCTCGTCAATAATTTGCAATAAAGATATCAGCATAACGAAAAACTACATAATTTTTTCAGACATGTCAGGTAATCAGGGTTGGCAAATAAAAATCACTCCTTGGATTCAGCGATTAGTTTAATAAATTAACTTTAACCCCTCAGCGTTTTTTTCCGAAAATTTCTTATATGAAAAAACGTATTTAATTCCCAGGCGGAGAGATGGGATTGCAAGTGTTACTCAAATAAAAACTTTTTTTATGTGCGGTGTTAACACCTCCGCCGCCTCCCCCATTAACATTTTCAATCCATTATCTTTAAGAACAATTATCTATTTTATAGATTGATTCCATGAAACTGCTAATTATTCATAGCGATTATATTGAATACGAGGTGAAGGAGAAAGCCATCAAAAAACCAGAAGAAACAGACAAAAAAACGGATAGACTGGAAGAGGCTTTAACGGCTTTTATTGCTGTTGAGAAGGTCGATGAAAAGTCATCTAGACAAGCTGTTTTAGCCGCTACTTCTGAGATCAAAAAGACTGCTGAACAACTTAAAGTCAAAAATATTATGCTTTATCCTTATGCTCATCTTTCCCCCGATCTTGCAAATCCCAAAATTGCTCAAGAAATTCTTATTGAGATTGAATATGAGCTAAAAAACAAAAACTTCAATGTAAAACGCTCTCCATTTGGTTGGTATAAGGCTTTTAAAATTTCTTGCAAAGGGCATCCTCTTTCTGAACTTTCAAGGGAGATCATTCCAGAAAAAGAAAGACCCTCTGTTGAGAAAGAAAAAGAAATCAAATCAGAGTGGTTTATATTAACTCCTAAGGGAGATCTTATTGATGCTGAGAATTTTGATTTCAGTGATCATGAGGAACTGCGTCTTTTGTATGAATATGAAAGTCAAGGAACAAGGAAAGGGGAAGGTGAACCAGCTCATGTTAAAATGATGCAGGGCCTTGAACTGGTTGATTATGAACCTGCTAGTGATTCTGGTAATTTCCGCTGGTATCCAAAAGGCAGAATGATAAAAGGACTGCTTGAAGGACATATCAACAACATGGTGAGAAGTATTGGTGGCATGCAGGTTGAAACACCAATTATGTATGATTTAGACCATCCTGCGCTTGGTGCTTATGTTAAGAAATTCCCAGCACGACAGTACACTGTAAAATCTGATGAAAAAGATTTCTTCCTACGTTTCGCTGCTTGTTTTGGCCAATACATGATCATGAATAATATGACAATGTCGTATCGTAACCTTCCGCTTAGGATGTATGAGCTTACTCATTATAGTTTCAGACGTGAACAAAGTGGCGAGATTAGTGGGTTAAAACGTCT
>CP070798.1:704986-724143 GCA_020343515.1 Thermoplasmatales archaeon
GGAAACTCGTATTTTAAGTATTTTTCACTTACCAACAATGAACGGTGGCATTCATTCGACAATGGACCGGTTCATTTCATTGGCTTGGATTCTAACCCAAGGAATTCTTTGAAACTGTCTCAATTACTCTGGTTAATACGTGATTTAAGCAAAAACAACCAACCGTTTACCATAGTCTTCTTCCATCATCCTTTGTATAGTTCAGGCAATCACGGAAGTACCCTTTATCTCAGATTCTTATGGAAACCTGTTTTTGAACACTTTAATGTAGATATTGTCTTCAACGGTCATGGTCATGATTACGAACGAGGAAAAGTAAATAATGTAAACTACATTGTAACTGGCGGTGGGGGAGCACCATTAAAAGATGTTGGGAGAAGTTGGTGGACAATATATTCTGAGAAGACATATCACTATTGTTCGGTCACTGCAAATCAATCAAAATTAACGTTTCAAGCAATAAAGCCTGATGGTAGTATTATTGACTCATTTATGATCACAAAATAAATTATTCACTATTTTATTTATCAGATTAAATGTACATCACTCATGATGATTTTTCTAAACAATTTTCTACAGTGAAAATAAGATTTTCTTTTAGAAGTACGTGATATTTGTGTATCATTCTGGAATCGCATAGAAATGAAAACAACATTTTAAAAAAGAAATGACTAAGTTTTGATGATTTGTCCTTGAAGATAGAAATAGCAAGTTGTATTTCCTTTTGTGATAGGTTAAGCCCCTCCATAATTGCTGTGATAAGCAAAGTAAGACCTTGTTGGTAATTGCCCATATCTTCGTGATTCATTGACTTAATGGTTTTGCAGTAATCAAGTGCCGTTTCTAAAAATAATACCCCCATCATGAGAGCTAATTCCATTGCCTTATAGTGTGAAGGAACTTCTCTGTCAAAAACTTGGCATAGTTCTCCATCAATAAGACGTGCCCTCGCCTTTGAATCCAAGATAAAATTTCCAAGGTTAACATCTATGAGTGCCGTATTTTTTTCATAGCACTTACGCATTGTTGTTCCGATGCTTTTTCCATATTTTTCAAAATCATCTTTGTTTTCATATTGTTTGAGTATACCAAGATGAATCGCCTCAGTAACCAAGGATTTTAAACCTATTCCAATATTGCCTTTACTGTTGTATATAGCCTCTGTTACAGTTGTGATATCGTTGAGAACAATCCAGACTGGACCGAGCTCAGTGTCATTTGTTATCTCCCAGTTATAACCAAGCATAAAAAGAAAATTCTTGTATCGCTCCCATAACTGTCTTGGATCGGGGTGTGCAAAATAAGGAGTATGTCCATGTGAAGCCTCCCAAACTTTATGATGTTTTCTAAATTCGTATGACATTTTTGGAATAAGCAACGAGGTAAAGGAGCTTATTAAAGAGGGAACACTTCTCGAATAGTTATATTTTTGAAATAAAACTATCTTTGCACCATTCTGAAAACATATTTCATGCTTGTAAATGTATGGAAGATGCAATGGTGGACGTTGTGACCAAGGAGGGTGCTTTGAAATTATTGTATTTATATTGCCATAATCTTGTTTCATATGTTGTAGATATTTCAGCATTTGCTCTTTTGACATATTTTCCCAGAAATAGGTCTCTAGCCAGAAATTACAATTTAGCTTTGTTTGCCCATCTCTTTTATGAAGGACATGTATTTTTCTGATTTTTTTATAGTCAAAGGTGCTTATTTTGGGTTTAGATTTTGCAGGCTTATCTAGTGACATACCTACTTTGAGAGCAATATGATGCTATTAAAAAGTTCCTGACACCCCTAATTTAAACAGAAAATTATATATAAAATATAAAATCATTTATTAAATACCTATGGAGATGAAATCTTCTAACTTATATGAAGGCAAAAGAAGAATAGTGTTTATTCTTCTAATAATCGCTATATTACTCACAAACATAATAGCTAGTGCATTCATTTTTTTAGATATCAGACTAATTGAAGTTCCTGAGACCACCATTTACGTTGATCTTATAGAAGTAAACTCAGAAGAAGCAATAATCTATTACAGCATTGAAATATACAATCCAAACCAATTTGAGATCATAGTTGACAATTTTGAGGTATCCACAAACATAATCGACGGAGATGAAATTGCCCGATTAAAAATAGAAGGCGGCTCTATTCCCTCTCAAGGGAACCAAACTTTTACCTCTAGCGATAAAATTGCGTTTAAGGAAAAAGGATCTAGCATTTTAACTAGTAAAATCACTGGTACGGTAGGCGTAAAATTACTCGGCATAATAAAAAAAACTCTGCCCATAGCTGTTAATGTTATAACCTCGGCAAAAGAGGTAATCAACGATATATCTTCCCCTATAATCCATATTTGGGGCGATTTCGGAGAGATAACACCGGAGGGTATAAATCTCACGGGAACAATTGAAATATACAATCCCAACTCTTTTGACATGTATGTTGAAGACTTATCACTAGAAATTAAAACTGAAAATGACCAAGTTGTTGGAAATTTAGATGTTATAGGAGGCACGATAAGAGCTAAAAGCTCAAAAAATTTGTATGGCAACGGTAGAATACTTATTGAGGCGTTAAATGCAAAGACGCTCAATGTAAATATCAGCAGTGCAGCCGGCATAAAGATAGCAGGAATAAACAAGTCCGTACCATTTTCTGTCGATGTCGAATTAAAAATACCAAGACTTGAAGATATATTCCCATCAGTAACTCCAACTGAAGCTATCATAAAAGCAGATATGAAGGCTACATTACGCGGATTTGTTTCTAATATCACGTTAGAAATTATCAATCCAAACAAGATTGGGTTGATAGCTCGAGATATTGTCTTTTCCATCTATAGGGTTGATAGAGGCCAAAATAAGTTAATTGGAAAGTGCACTATTGAAGAAGGCACAGTTGGACCTGAAGATACGACAGTTCTCTGGGCTCAGATACCGCTACCATATAGAAAACTACTTTTTTCCAGAGGAGAAGGTTTCTTACCCGATGCGCTTCTCGTGATGGTTAAAGCAAATGTCACGATTCCAGGGCTTGATTATATGTTTTGGATGGGGGTAAGCGGTTACCAGGATATGCACCCGTTTTTGTGATTAACCATGAAAGTATTTAAAATTCAACCATAAATTCCTAGATGTAGGGTTTATAAATGAGTATGTGTTAGTATCTATAAAGGAGATATTGAAAGATGGCCAGAATTCTCTATGGCTTATGTGGAGAAGGCTTTGGGCATGCCAGCAGGTGTAAAATACTAATAAATCATCTTAAAAAAAATCATGATATTAGAATAGTTGCTGGTGGAAAAGCCTACAAATTTTTATCAAAAGAATTTGATAACGTAGAAGAAATTGAATCTCCAAGACTTATCTTTGAAGGCAATGACGTTAAACTTTTTCACAGCATACTAGTTATGCTTTATAGAACAATTGTTAGCACACCGTTTTCTTTTTTTAAAGTGAGAAGCATTTTCAAGGATTTTAAGCCCGATATATTGATTACAGACGCTGATCCCATAAGCCACTCTGCGGCACGTTTCAGCAGAGTAAAGCGTATGAGCATTGATAATCCACAAGCGTTATTACATCGAAAGTATAATGTACCATTTAGAGAATTTATTTCATGGTTTGTTCTAATGATCGCGCTTAAGATATCCATGTTTGGCGCAGATAGATACATTATCTACGATTTCTTTGAAGAACAGGCTAAAGATCCGCGGGTTTTGTTTTTAAAACCGTTAATCCCGGAGGGAATACTGAAACAACAACCCATCTATGGAGATCACATTTTCGTGTATCAATCATTAGGCGATAACGATTCTATCTGTGGGGTTTTAAAAAAATTCAATGAAACATTCGTTATCTATGGGTTTAACAAAAACAAGGTTGATGGAAACCTAATTTTTAAAGAGTTCAACCAAGACGAAATTTATCAGGATATTGCACATGCTAAAGCAGTTATTACCAACGGTGGGTTCGCTATTATAGGTGAGGCATTGTATCTTAAAAAACCAATTTTTTCAATACCGATTAAATATCAATTTGAACAACATGTAAATGGTCAGTTTGTGGAGAAACTCGGCGCCGGTGTGTGTCACATGGAGCTTAATGAAGAGGATCTAAGGAATTTTCTCAATAACATACGTGTTTATAAAGAGAACTCGAAGAATTATAACCCCGGTAACCGAGAGGAAACTTTGAAAAAAATTGAAGAAGAAATATATGCGTTACTACCCAGAAAAAAGGGAAATCATGATTAAAATATTTGTGTTAGCCAGTGGAAGATCGGGGACAAAATATTTATCTGGACTTTTTAAACGGAACGTGAAAAACTGTATTGCAAAGCATGAGCCTCTACCGGGTATGTTTGGAAAACCCATTTATTGGTGCCACCAGGGAGATATGGAGAAAGTCAAAAACCGTTTCATGAAGAAAAAAAGGAGAATCTCTCAGTCTCATGCTGGAGTGTATATTGAGACCAATCATGCATTTCTAAAATCATTTGCCGATGTAGCTATGGAGTGTTTTCCGGATATGAAACTTATTCATGTTATTCGGAATCCATTGAAAGTAGCGAGAAGTGAGCTCAACAGACAGATGTGGCTTGATAAAATCCACCTTCCTTTTAGATATTATATTGGTGATAACGGTGAGCGATATTTCCGCTGGTCTCTTACAGGGTTGGAGGATATCTATCATCAAGTTGCTATTGATTTGCTCTCTCTCTATCAAAAATATGCGGTACAATGGATTGAGATAGAGAACAGGGCTATGATGTTTTTGGAGAAATATCACAAATATAGTGATTGCTACACGCTGTCTGTCCCAGAGGATCTGAATAATGAACAGGTAGTAAAGGAGTTATTTGATTTATTTAGTTTGCAAATAGGAGAGGGACACCTAAGGATGTATGGAAGGAGGAATTTGAATCCAGTTCCAACAGTTGTTAATGAAGAGGATAAAAAACAGTTTCAAGAGGTGGTTAATAACCTACCCGATAAGTATTTGAAAATTTTTCAAAAAAGACCATATACAAGATTTGAATGGGTGAAACTATTAACGAAGAGCGGCACCAGCTCGTAACTTCCAATTTGTGAATGGTATGGATGGGTCAAAAATGGGTGATTTGAAATATAAGATTAAAGATTTCAAAGCTAGATTTCTTTAATCCCTCTTCTATCCTTATTTTTTGTTAAAAACGTTTATATATCACACCTTCTTAAAGGGAGGTACAAGGAATGGGCAAAAATGCTAGTAAAGCATAAGAGGCAAATAAAGTGCATGCTTATCATGGTTTCTGCCTTAGCAAGACCACTCGGTTGCATAAGAGTGGGATGAGTAAAATTGATATTACCCGTGCCATGGGCTAGAAAGAAGGCAGTAAGGGGCATTACGCCTATCACAGGTTTGTTGATGAAAATATAAAATAGATTATAACTGATGTGAAAAAGAGGTAGATATGACGCAAACAATAGATTTAGTCATGTTTATGATTTGGACCAGGCTACCATTGTTGAGAATTATTAATAATTTAGTATTTAGGATTTCTAGAGGAACGTCGACTTTAGAAATACTGCTGATTAAGATATTGTTATTAACTAAAAAAATAAGATGTATCTCAAATTTGAACATAATAGTTATTGGGGGGTGCCCAAGAAGTGGAACAACATTGGCACGGGC
Organism: Thermoplasmatales archaeon; assembly: GCA_020343515.1. Classification (GTDB taxonomy): domain Archaea; phylum Thermoplasmatota; class E2; order DHVEG-1; family DHVEG-1; genus JAGLML01. The sequence continues at coordinate 710,674 of CP070798.1, forward strand.
GTTAATAGGCATGCATCAAAAAATCGCTTGCCCTCAGCAGGAATGTTATTTTCTAATGAATATAAAAAACCCTGCTATCTTGAAAGAGACTTTCGATTTTTCTTTAGAAGAAATCAACAAGCTTGGGGGCAAATATGAAGATATTGTGAGTTTCGCAGAAAATGTTTTGAGATTGTATATGCAAAAGGAAGGGAAACAGCTCGTTGCATTAAAAGCTCCAATTTATGTTACAATTATTGATGAACTTTTCCATCATTTCCCAAATATGAAATTTATTCATGTTCTTAGAGACGGGAGAGATGCTGCATGTTCCCTAAGGACATTTCCTAAGAGAAAAATAGCAAATGGTGAAATTGTCCCAATTAATATAAGAAATCCATTTGACTGGGGTATCAGACTATGGGTATCATGTGTAAATAGAGGTAGGAAGTGGATGAAATCCGATAGATATATCGAAGTTAAATATGAAGATTTAGTAAATGACTCCGTAAATACTGTGAAAAGAATATTTGACTTTTTGGGTGTAGAGATGCCTGATAAAAATCAACTTCTGAGTTTTTATAAATATGAAAAAGGTGAGAGGCATCCGCAAAATATTGAGGTAGGTAGACCAATATATAAAACAGCCATAGGAAGAATGAAAACAGATATGAGTGAAAATGAAAAGGAAATGTTTAAATATTTGGCTGGAGAAATGTTGATGGAATTAGGTTATGAAAAAGATCTTGATTGGTAGGAGGAATTTTAACTAAGGCTATTTCAATACATAAAATTGTTGCACCGAATATTAATTCACACATAGATTCTATCTCTCCAATAGTATCTAATAAGAATAGTGAACTGGCTGAGGCTACCACTGAGAAATACGGAATCGCTGGAGCAAAATTACAGATATCACGAACATTCAATCTGACATCTAATCTAGGACAACAATCGGCCGTAAACTCGCAAGAGGAGAGAAGATATTATCAAAGCAAAAATTCTGGAAAACCTATGAAGATGGCGTTTATACATGTCCTTCTCGATCAAAAACCTCTCGCTTTATCTTTGAAAACATTTTTTCAAAAACATTTTTAGAAAAAAAATATAAACAGGAAAGTATTTATCTATCCTAAATGAAGAGAGCAGATACATTTCTTTTTATTTATATAAGACATTGGCTTAGATTAGCATACTGGGTATTTCCAAAAACATGGAAGCTAAGAAACATTGTAGCAAGAAGGGCAACGAGAACTATACCAATGTGGTCAAGACTGGCTATAGAATTGCAATCTAATTGTAACAGAGATTGTTATTTTTGCCCAAGGTCCGGAGATCGTTCAGGTATTAGAAAAGATTCAAATGGAAAACACGTTAAAAAATCCATGCCGACCTGGAAGATATTTGACATTATTAATCAAGCAGTAGAACTAGGATTCAAGAGGTCTCTAGGTTTTCCTCCATACAAAGGATCTATAGGATTCCACAGGCTCTCCGAACCATTTTTAGATAAAAGATATGTTGAAGTGGCAGCCTATGCTAAGGAGAAAGGTCTTAAAATAATGGAAGACACAAATGGCGATATATTAAAAAAAAATCCTGTTCTCTGCAGTAAAATAGATGGGCTTGTAGATGTAATTGTGATTGGAATATATGACTATAAAAATAATAAAGAGAAAAAAGAACAAGTAAGATTTTGGAAAAATCGTTTTAAAAAGACAAAAGTCGTGTTTAGTTTAGCTGCAGAATTTCCTTTACAGAGACAAAATGCTAAAAATTATGACAAAAAATTGGTTAAATTGGTTACTCCCAAAATAGCGAATTATCCATGTTTCGGGACTAACGGACTTCGGATTCGATATGATGGAGAGGTGTCTCTTTGCTGCGAAGATGATCAATGTACTTTTAAATTAGGCAATGTTTTTGATTCATCAATTAGGGACATTTGGTGGTCAGAAAAACATATTAAAATTGTAAATTCACTCAAAGTTCCAGGTGGTCGTAAGTTATACCCACTATGTAGAAATTGTGGTGTGGTTTAAATCAAGAGGTCTGAAAAGCAATTCAATTCCTTACTTTTTAGCATGATTTAATTTACAAAGCTGAAATGGACATCTTGGTTTTTATTATAGTGTGTATTCTCCATCTCCAAAGTTGTACCTAGATTAATAAACTTATAATAAATGATCAGTACCAGTTATTTTTATGTGTATATCTGTTTTTTGATTATGTGTATGCAATCGAACTTGCGGAAATGCTTTGAAGGTTGAGTATTTCTCGATTATAAAATGTTAAAGAATATTTTTAGAAGTATTAGTATTCCCAACCCAAGAAGAACACTCCCAACTAATCTCCCAAGTTTATCTTCATCAATCTGGTTAGCAACTAAAGAGCCTGACACAGCTCCTACAGCAGCTGCGCAACCAGCTACTAATGCAGCACTAACAATTACTTCGTTGTTAAAACCATGGCTAATAGCTCCTGAGCCCGCAATAAAAAACATCATAAGAAGGGAAGTTCCAATTGCTGTATGTATATCATATCCCAGGATGAAAATCAGGATAAGTGCAACCATTCTACTACCCCCCATACCTGAAAAACCACTTATAAAACCGATAATGAGTCCAAAGATAACTAAAAAAGGAATCTTATTATTTTTAAAGAGTTTGAGATTAATTTTTGTCTCAATATAATCTATATTTTTTCGAACACCTTTTATAATAAAATTCACACCAGTAAAAATTAAAATTAGGCCGATAAAAACACCAAGCCCCGATGCAGAAGTACCCGATGTGAATCGACTACCAATAATTGCACCGATAACACCGGTAACAGCAAGCAGAAATCCTGATCGCATATCAACATTGCCGCTTCTAAGAAATATCAGTCCAGCGATACCTCCAATTATACAATCTACTACAAGACTCGTGCCAATAGCCAGATGGATGGAATATCCTATAAAAATCGTTAAACATGGAATCATAACGGATGCTGCAGTACCAGAAGCCAAACTAACAAATACCCCACTTCCGAAACCACAGACGAGGGGGAGAATAATGGCTAAGTAATCATCGGTCACATAGAGCGGAATATGTTTTCTAAATATATAGGTTTTCTTTCAATAAAAAGAGATCTCGAAATCATTTACCGAGAGTGACATGTTCTTAGAGAATCGGGAATGAGATGAAAAATCCCTTGAATTATTTACTATGTGCTTTATAAAGCCAATTTATCAAAGAATACCACTATAGATTTTAACGCTAAGCCAACTGCAAATCTAAAAAACTGCCTAGAAGAGGGGATTTCTAAAATTCAAGAGATTGTTGCTCTATGTAGACTTGAGATAAAAACATATCTCAACCATCTTGTTTTGTTTCTAGTATGTATTCTCCATCTCCAAAGTTGTATCTGGACTTAATAAACTTTGATAAATGATCAACACCCGTTGTTATTATCTCATATGCATCAGTTTTGTTTTTTAAGAAATAATCAAACCACCCAACTGCATACCGTAGGCATATATCTTTTTGCCACTTCGGACAAGGGCATAACGGTCCCCATGCAGTTGAAAAACCAAAGTGGGTGCCGTATTGTATTGCGATTAACTCCTTTGGAGTATTCGCTTTTTTATAACATCGTAATACGATAGGAATACTGAATGTTCCCATATCAAAACAGCCACCTTGGAACTGTATCGGGACATCAACCTTATTGACTATTTGGATATTTCCTTGAGATAAAGCAACTACAGCATCTACCCTTTTATCTATAGCAGCAGTTTCAGTAACTGTTATACCGCCCATTGAATGACCTATTAATCCGATACTTGTGTTATCGATCATATCTTTAACGAGGCTTTCTTCTAGAAGATATGTGAGAGCATCTGATGTTGCTGTGACCCATTTACCATTTTTATAATGAATAGGTGTTTCTATTAGAATAGTATAACGGAAGTAGATGTTTAAAAAAGGAATATTAATGGCTCGTATTGGAAAGATACCTTCAGATTTACCTTGGCCTGGGAAGTCAAATATAATAGATATGTATCCTTCCTCAGCTAGGGCTTTAGGTATCCAATTATAGGCATTTATGTATCCTCCCATCCCTTCACAAAAAACTATGCCAGGATAAGTACCTGATTCATTTGATGGATAATAAATCTCTCCATATAACGTATAGTTGCTGCTTTCAAATGTTATATTTATTTGCTGTACGCTATTTTCTTGTTTTACATTATACAAAAAGCCTTTCTTCGTAGCTTTACTACTTACATTAACAGCGCCACTTATTAAACTAAGACAGAGAAGCTGAACAATTATTGCAATTATCATTATTTTTAATAATACGCGCCTTTGCATTTATCCTCCCAAGTTAATAATATTATTTAACAGTATATTTGTAGTTTCCTTAATAGTGTTAGGTTGCTTACCCATTTCGCATCCAAACCTCACATCCTTCTGAAAGTTTGGGCGGCTCCACAACTTTAAATGTTCCAACTATGGCATTTCCACTTCTAGGTGGGTATTCTATCATCACTCGTGCCCCTTCATTGTAAATGTAACCAAAACCATTATCTATTTCACCAACCTCGTCCTTTACAATTGGAATCCAGTTTGTTCCATTGTAACGCCAGACTTCGCATCCTTTCGTGTTTTCCCCTAATGCTCTAATTTGCATGTTGAGAGTGCCAACCCAAAGTTTGTTGTCAGATGAAACAATCATAGACCAGACATATTTATTCCATATGTTTCCAAATCCATCCTTTTCATCTGGATTACTTCTACCTTCTCCAATTAATTCAGTCCAGTTCTCTCCGTCAAACTTCCAGATTTCAAAACCTTGAATATCGGGTACATTTGGTTGATATGCATCCGTAGCAGTTGCAATATACAATTCATCGTTATACACTTCCATACATCTAATACCGTAGTTCTCGGTTTCTCCAAAACCATTGCCTCCTGGGCATTCAACTTTCTCCCAGATTTCACCATCTGAAGTCCTAAATAGTTGGCAACCACTATTTTCAAACCTGAAAACAGAGTTGGTGTTAAAAGTTCCAACGTAGAGATGGTCTTGAAATACTTTAGCGCTCCAAGCATATGTATTATGCACGTTTTGTTCCGCCTTTTGAAGAATATCTCTAAACCCTCTATCCACAACCCGGTTCCAATGTACGCCATCCTGTGTTCTCCAGATCTGACAACCCCCGCTATCAGTATAATCCCAGTTCATTGTACCAACGTATAGGTAGCCGTTAAACTCTTCAATACACCAAGCGGCGTTATTCTTCGAAAAATTAAATCCTCCTTTTATTAATGCGCTTTTTCCTACTACCTGCTCCCAATTGCTACCGTCGTATCTCCAAATTTCACATCCTTTGAGAGGACTTGTCCATGTTCCTACGTATAGTTTCCCTTTAAATTCTTTTATGAGAGATGCGGCAAGGTTTTTAGTATCACCGAAGCCCACAGGTAGATCAGCTTCAGAATTATCCCCTACAATTTGAGACCATTTATCAATACTATAGTTATATTTCCATACCTCGCATCCACCGCTCATAATTGATCTTACATGCATAGCTAGGTTTAGAGATCTACTTAACCACTTCATTAAAAAATAAGCATTATTGTATTTGAAGTTTCTATAGATAAGGATTGGCAACAATAATCTCTTCTCTAAAATAAACGGTAGTTCTAGATATAAATCCTCACGGAATAAAAAACCATTATCCACAATTTTATCTAGGTTTGCTAGTCCCAATCCTTGTGTCTTATTAAAACTCTGTGTTCCAATATAGAGTTCACCATTGTAGACTTCTATACCCCTGATTCCAATATTAGTACTTCTTCCGAATCCTTCGTTTTCGCCACCTATTAATTGTTTCCATTCAGGAGGACTACTATTGTGTACATTTTTGTCTTCTGCCCCCAAAATCAGGTTATTCCGTTCAGTAGTTCCACTTATATTCGGTACACTAATAGATATAACAAAAAATAATATAAACGCAGCTAACAATTTTTTTCTAAATGCACTATTTTTCACTTATGGAGTCCTCCAATTATATGGAGATATAATAATATATTATTATACTAAGACTTAAATATTTTGGTATAATATTGAAATATCAGCTTTCACCAGCTTTTTTATTTTTACTACTTTTTCAAACGGCATCATATTTTCCTATCTTATTCAATAAAATTAAAAATGATAAATTGACTCTAAGGTCTACCCACTAAGAAAGATTTTTCAGATGACTTCCTAGAATTATTTGCTGAATCATAAGATACAATCCAATACTTTATAAACTCACCACTGGAAAATTGCCCTAGTTCAAAGCCAAATAATGGTTCATTCGACTCGTTAAACAATGGATCTTCTTCATGTCTCCCCTGAACAGGGTTATCGCCATACCTATACATATCATAAGAATTAGTTTCAGTGCCGTTATCACGGTACAAAACAACTCTTTTAACATCAAATGGACTACCATTAGTAACATTTGCATATACCACTATATTACTGATATTTGTAGGATCCTGTGGCAGATGATAAAAACTATTAATCAGTGGACCCCAATCATGCCCACTTTCATTTACCACAATAGAGGTCTTATAAACCAACTCTTTACCTAGTAAATCAATGGCTCTAGCTGAGATTATATGCTCTCCCAACTCAAGCCCGCTTATATCCCATTCTATAAACCAGTCTTCTTTACCGCTTGCTTCTATAAATTCACCACCATCCACGGCAACTTCAACTCTATCAACACCAACATCATCCCAGCTGACGCCAGAAATTGTAATAACATCCTCTTCAACAATCTCTTCGTTCATAGGTTCATTTATTCTTATATCTGGAGGATATTCATCAATCAAAGTTATCAATAATTCATCATGTGCATCACTGCATATAGCAGTAATTAAATAATCCCCCGGCATAGTTTCAGATGTATTCCATTTATAAAACCATTTATCATCCACCGGTGATATCTCTATAGTTTCACCATCGATGCTTAGATTAACATCTTTACTTGCAATACCTGTAATATTAACTGTTTCACCAACATTAAAAAAAGGTTTATCAAAAATAGTTGTATCTGGCGTAACAATTTCAACTACATCGACATCGGTAGATGCTTCAGCCTGGATCAAAAAATCTACGATAATATTTGTACGGCGGGCATGATTTCTAAACACGATATACCAATCATTTTTAATTGCACTAAAACTAATGTCTGCCCTTTTCTCTTCAACATAATTGAAGCAGTTGAATTTCTTACCGCTCTTATATTTTTCAAAGTTTTCTTCGTCCAAGACAAAAAAATCTATTTTACCCATATCATCATAACATCCGATGTTACCATAATAGATGTTTTTCTGTAATTGATATGATTCGGTATCAAAGGAAACATCAAAGAAACATTCACCCTCAGGCATAACTTTGTTACGATGCCTTTGAGTCCTATGAAAAACGTCTAAGAATAACACCCGAAATGTCTTATCTCTAGGTGTGCGAAGAATCCTAAGAGTGTTATAATTTGCAAGTTGCCAAGGTCTTCTAAGGTTACCTTGTTGAATGATTAAAATATAATTATGTCCCCTCCCTAACTCAAGTACACACTCCCCATTTGCATCAGTATAGTTCCAAAATGTTGCAGTTAACCCGTCGATGATATCAGGAATTTCATCAAATCTTTCTTTTATCTTATTGTAGATAGCTTGAAGGATTTTTCCTTTGATTAGTCGGGGCAATCTATCCCAGATTTCCTCTATTTTTTCCCAGATTTTGTTTTTTATCCATGTAATATCTTTTGGTCCATGGACTAATACACTCACTCTAGCTCCGTCAATGGGTTGAAGATAGATATCTCTTACACTAAACCTTATTGTGTATCGATCTTCGGGATGAATGTATCGCGATGTTAATTCATAAATAGAGTCATCTCCTCTCCAAGCATAGACAGCAGACATGTTTTTCCCCCATCCATATTCGTACACATCTGGTATATCTACCGTTCCTCCACCATCGGCCCACCAGTTATCGTTTTGATGCCACCCCCTCTCATAGAACTCTCTCCACACGTGATCCTCTCCAACATTACAAGCACCAACAGATGGGATTAGTGATGTTCTTTGTGCAGCGACCGCTATTCTTTGTAATTCCCCACACCATCCATTATGCTCGTGGGCAATAATGTTGGGCTGAGGAGGTCTATCGCCTATGGCTTGAAAAGGGACTGTTTTTCCAATCCAATAGCTTATAGCTTCAATAGCAGTTGGATGGTTTTCTATGCTTTCTTTCCAAAGCCGATGCTTTGGTTGATGATATGATTCACAATCCCATAGATATTCTATGTTTGACAACTTCTCCTTAAGTAGAGGGTAGCCTAAATCATTATGATTAAATAGATAATCTCGCCAAATTTTTCCATAAATATGTTCAGGAGTTTCGGTTGATAGTTTTGGATGTACAACATACCAATAATAGATATCCTTGGGGTATTCAAACTGTTTTTCTGTTCCATTTTCAATAACCTTATATCTTATAGTAGAGTAGTACCCCCCCAGCCCATCATCGTAATCAACAATATCAGCATATTTTATCCATTTATCATTCTCATAAAGGAAAAAAACATTATCTTCAATTAAATCAATGGTAGGAACCATACCCAATGGTGAGCAAGCTATTGAAAAAGCTATTTCATCTGTATATTTTTTGGCGGCATTCAATATTAAATCTGCATAATCTTCCGCATTATTGAGAGAATGGAATTGTCTTGTAAGTTGTCTTTGGATCCAATTTGGTGACTTAGCAATAGCTGCCTTAACCTTTTCTGTTAATCCTGATGAGTAAGATTCAACTTTCTGTCCTTTAAACGACGAGTTATCTGATTGAAACTTTACGTAGTAGTCAGAATCAGCTGGTATTTCTATTTGCCTAGAAATCTTTGAAACAATATTCTGGTCGGAATTGCCACTAATTTTTACTGAATAACTCACTCCAAGCGTACTAGGCATGACTAGAAAAATTAATAATAATAAAATTGTAAACGTTCTTCCAATTGATACCAATCTTTTATTGCTTTTAATTTGTAGCCCCCAATAATTATATTAATGTATTTTTTACTATATAAATTATAGCCGTCTCAGATATTAGTAATGTAACTAACTATAGTGATTAACAAATATAAAATCAAAGCAAAATGAACATGGATTGCTTAGATCAAACAAATAGAAATCTGAATTTCTGCCTAAAAACTTATTTACATGATAAAGACAGATTGTAAAGATATGTTTTTATAAACGGAAAGCTGTTCTTGGTTAGAGGTTTGGAGAAATACTATGATAAATCGTGTTATTATTCCTTGTATATGCCTATTAACACTTTTAGCCAGTTTTAGTGGTTGTTTTGACATAGATATCCCAGATGAATTGGTACAATTCTCAATAACTTCATTTAGGGTTGAGCCAGGTATAATAAATCAAGGCGAAACTGCGAACCTCAGCTGGATGGTCATAGGGGCTACATCTGTGAGTATTGATAATGACATTGGGAATGTAAGCCTTTTTGGAGAAAGAATCATTATGCCGTCAAAGACAACAACATATACATTAACAGCTACAAACGCTACAACAAATATTACGGCAACAGTACAAATTATTGTAAAATTGTTAAGAGATGTATATCTAACTATAAACAATACTGGCTCAAACATATCGTTAACAATAGGGGACACTGTCAATCTTACGCTTGAGTTTAATGCCGGAACAGGCTATGTGTGGGAGATTATCCAACTCGATGAACAGATTCTGAATATTACTGAGAAGTCAACTTGGGGTGATACCGAGGTAGTAGGTGGTCTTATGCATGATACATGGATTTTTACGGCAAAAAATACTGGAAATACGACACTTGAACTTGTATTCTACCGACCCTGGGAAGATTTGGAAAATGCAACTAAGACATTTATTGCATATATTGATGTCAATTAAAAATCAAATTAATTGCTATTGTAAGGGATAAACTCTTTCAATCTTCTTAATACATTAATTTTCTCTCTATTGCCTATTTTTGCTTGTCTTATACCTTGTCTAATAAGTTCTGTTGATTGATCCATCGCTTCTCTATCTACAGGGAATGGTACACCATCTTTTCCTCCTACCGTAAAGCTAAATTTAACAGGATCAGACCATGATGGTTTTTCACCATAGATAAGATCGGATATCAACGCCAGAGCTCTAATGGTATTTGGTCCAACCCCTTTAATGGATAATAGTTGTTCATAGTTATTAGGCTGAAAATCGTAGATTTCTTTCATTTTTGACCAATTTATTGTCTTCGGCATATTCAGATATTCGATTGGTTTTTTGCTTTGTTTATCGTGCAACCAGTCATCTAAAGTTTTCTGGTTTAGAGGTCGTGTTAGTTCTGCCCAATTTTCTTTTAAATGAATCGGATTATCATTGACTAAATCGACAGCTATTTTTTGAGCAGATCCACTTAGTTTCGCTGTCATATCCAATACTTTTTCTTGGCGAATGTCTCCTACTATTGCGCTATGAGGTTCACAAACAAAACTCTCTATATTGTCTGAAAGCCAATGGTACCTCCTCGCATAGTTAGTTTCGGCACCTAACCCCTGCTGAATAACTACCCATTTTTTATTTTCAGAAAAAATAAGCACATGATGGTAGAGATTATGCCCATCCTGAACCGCGGCATTATCTATTTTTGCTGCCATTCGACTGGAGTATTTTAACTCCTCTATTGATAGAGTAGAAAGATTATACAACTCTCCAATTTTTTCAATTTCATTTAGGGTTTTTCTTGACGCTTTGCCTTTACCTCCAACCAATGCAAACCCAAATTTTTCTGGATCAACCGCCTCTTTTAAGGCTCCACATGTTACTGTAGTAGTACCACTTGAGTGCCAATCGAAGCCCAATACACAAGAAAGAGCTTGGAACCAAAATGGGTCAGAAATTCTTCGTAAAAACTCATCTGTGCCATATTCATAAGATATAACCTCCACAATAGCCTTGGATAGAGATACCATCCTTTTGAACAACCACCGTGGTGCTTTACCTGGATGTAATGGAAGATTTACAACACCTGTTTTTCCCATGCTTCAACCTTTTATTAAATTCTACTAATATAATCTTTACCATGGGTTAAATGAAAGTATGATTTTCTTCAGTTTTAGGTTCTTTAGGCAATAACTGTCAAAGATAACTGGTAACAGTTGTACAATAACTTCTATATAACAACAGCAACAAAAAGATATCCATAGGGTGATATTTGTATGGGAATTATTCTCCAAAGGAAGGACAATACAAGCATTTTCTGTCCTCAGTTAATTGCCACTCGTAATTCTTCTAGCATAAAGACAAAATTTGCAGGGCTCGCAATTGCCTTTACACTAATGGTAATTGGAACTTGGATTATGATGCACGTGCGTTAAAAAACTCTAAACATTGATTGTAATCCCATAAAAATCTCGCTTATTTACCACAATTTTTTCGAAACACATATAAATCATAAATGATTTATATTAAAATAGAAAAATATCGAGGAATTCAAATAAAATGATCAGCATTAAAATCTACGAACAAGGCGATGACCTTGTGATCGGCGCATGCGACGAGCATCTACTTGGCAAGAAATTTGTAGATGGCAAGTTTCAAATAGATGTCTCAAAGAATTTCTACGAAGGACAGCGCATTAATAAAGAAAAGTTGGCAAAATACTTACTTGATGCAACCATCGCAAATCTTGTTGGCGAAGAGGCAGTAAATTGTGCAATAAAAATGGGTGTTGTGGACCCGGACTGCATATTAAGAATAAAAGGAATCCCTCACGCTCAAATGATTAAAATGTTGTAGATTTAATTTTGTGTTTTTCCTTTGGTAATTTCCTTTATTTTATCGTTTATCTTGTCATAGTGGCTCCCAGTCCAATAAAACTTTTTACACTTGTTACAAAACCAAAATTTATCCTTATTATCAAAAACTTTCTTTGGGACTTTTCCTTCAACTTCACTCTTTTCAACGGTTTTAAGTACTGTATTACAAAGAGTGCATCTTGACAAAACTAAGTTTTTGTCAACTTTGATTAAATTCATAACATGATTTAACTGTTCATCAAGATCTGTATGTTTTATTTCTATTACATCTAGGTTTTGCTTCTTTCCCTTTAGAATAAGTTCTTTATCTCTAGAAATAATAGTACGATTTTCAGTAGTAGCGATGTGTAGTAACTCCTGGTCTGTCATTACATCATTTGCATAGAATGTATCGTATCCTAAAATACGAAGCCATTTTGCAAGTGAGCCAAGCATTTGATCGCATAGTAGTTTCATTGTATCATTTTATAGTGAGTTAATATGCCAGCACCCAATCTACTTACGTCGACAATTTTTAGAGTTATTAATTCATCTTCCCTTTTTATACCCAATCCATCAGCTACTGTAGGCGTGGTTTTTCCTCCTACAACACATGGCCCAATGTAGATATATAAATCATCTACTAACCTTTTCTCCAAAAAACCCCAGATAATTGTTCCTCCTCCTTCGACCAACAGTTTTTTTACTCCTTTTCGATAAAGCAGTTCCAATGCACACTCTAAATCTACGTGCCCATTTACATCAGCCTTACATCCAACTACTTTGACGTGTTCCCCAGCAATGTGCTTATGGTCCATAGTTGTAATAATTAATGTTTTTGCAGATTTATTTAAAACTAAGGCATCTTTTGGAATTCTACATTTACTATCGAGAACAACCCGCAGTGGTTGTTTTGGATTTTTAACATATTTTGCTTTAACCGTGAGCTTGGGATCATCAGAAAGTACAGTATCAATTCCAACAAGAACTGCATCACATTCATTCCTTAACTTATACGTTCTTTCTATGTCTTCATCACTTGAAATTCTCAACTGTTTTCTTGTTGGAAGAGCAATCTTTCCATCAGCAGACATCGCACAATTTACAATTACATATGGTCTCTTCATACGATTTCACTTTGGATACAATGGACAATCTTTCTTGTTTTCAGGACAGTATCCTTTGGTTTTACATGAGGGTCCTGCGTTTTTAAAAATTGTTGGCGCTATTTTTTTCACCTCTAGGAGCATTTTATTTGCCAGTTGACGTATCTCCCATTGTGCATGTTTACAACAACGTAATTCAAAAAAATTCAACAAACTTCTAGCATTCATGGTAACAATAATATTGGTACATGCGGCGTTAGGGAGCACAAACCTCGAATCCTCTGCTGGAATGTCCATCTCAAGAAGTTTATTGTACTCCTTCCAAATAATATTCATTGTTTCATCATAGGCTTTTTTCATTACATCGTTTTTTGTAATTGTTGGAGGAGTTACATAGTTCGGCTCTTTTAAATCTACATATCGCTGACTTTGCTGGGCGTAACTTGCGATACGATGTCTTACTAACTGATGGGTTAAAGATCTACTAACATCACTTATTGCAAA
>CP070798.1:724243-743006 GCA_020343515.1 Thermoplasmatales archaeon
TATTCAAATGTGACTAATTGGTCGAAAAAGCAGAAACCAAACGTTCTAAAGTTTCAATAGATGGTATAACATTTGCAATTATGTGAGGATGATTCTAAAAAGATTAGTTTAATACTCTGGGATGTATATGACATCAAGAGTTGATAGATTACATGTTTGTCATAAATATTTATATACTTGAATCTCTATAGTATTTGTATCTTTACATGGGGGTAACATAAAAATGAGAAGAAAAATTATTTACATCCTGGTTTGTATGCTGGTGTTTTCCACTGCTGCGGGGGCAATGGCTTCTGCAAATATGGTAACAAAACCGAAAGGTAAAGTTACTGGTGAGATGGATTATAGCCATACTATTCTTGGAGAATATTGTACTGCTACATGGTGTGGGTTCTGTAGATATGCACATGGTGCATTGAAGAATATATACGCAGGTGGATGGCATCCATTTTATTACGTTTCCCTGGTAACAGATGTAAATAATCACGCAATGTCCAGAAGAAATGAAATTACATCCACAGGCTATCCAACTCTGGTATGGGACGGTGGCTACAGGAAGGATGTTGGTGCAGGTAGTGTACCTGCTGCTCAGGCTGCATATAACGCAAGTATTGTTGCTTGTGGGAAGAGGGCTGTAGCTGATATAGATTTATCCCTTGATGTTACATGGCTTGGACCTGGTAACCCCAGCCCAGAAGATGACGCAACTAATGTATCTGTTAAGACTGATATAAACTGGACAAATGCAGAGATGAACATTGACGTCACAGTTGACAATAACGAGGGAAGCCAGTATAACGGGCACCTACATGTTTATGTAACAGAAGTCGTGTCGTCTATGGGATGGAATGATACAGGAGGTAAACCATATACCTTTGCATTTTTAGACTATGCCTGGAATGAGGATATTAGTATAAGCCAGGGAAGCACATGGACTGATTCCACTGATTGGGATGGAAAGGATTATAATAATGGCCAGGGAGATGATTTTGGAGGAATAACTCAGAATAATACAATGGTAATTGCCACAGTTTTCGATGAAGATAATGATGATTACTCGGATGAAACCACGGGCATTGTCGCAGGCGTTGACACCGACCCTAAAACCTATGATATATATTTTGGTAAAAGCAACCCTCCGCCTAAGGTCTCCAGTAATCAATCCAATTTGTCCTATGACCCAGGTTTACTTGATTTTGATACAAAGTATTATTGGAAGATTATCGTATGGGACAACCAAGGAGCTTCAACCTCTGGACCAATATGGGAATTCACAACTAGAGGAAATGAGGTACCATATACCCCTGGTGATCCCGATCCAGAGAATGGTGAAACCGATGTTAACATCGATGTAGAACCGAGTTGGACAGGTGGAGATCCCGATGATGATAAAGTCACATATGATGTCTACTTCGGTAAAAGTAGCCCACCACCTAAGGTTAAAAGTAATCAGTCCAAAACAACTTATAAACCTGGCTTACTTGATTTTGATTCAAAGTATTATTGGCAGATTGTCGCCTGGGATATCTTTGATTATACATCAACCGGGCCAATATGGAGTTTTACAACAGAAGAAAATCTTCCACCAAATGAGCCAAGTGATCCTGATCCAGAAGACAGTGCAACCGAAGTACCCCCCATCATGGAATTAAGCTGGACTGGTGGAGATCCAAATTCCGGTGATACGGTCAAGTATGATGTATATTGTGGAACGAATAATCCTCCGCCTTTGATTAGGAGTAATCTGTCTCGTACATACTTAGATCCAGGTAAATTGGAGTCAGATACCACATATTATTGGCAGATTGTTGCATGGGACAGCCAAGATGTTTCGACAACTGGACCTATATGGCATTTTACCACAATATCTAACCAACCACCAGATGCACCAAGCATCAGCGGTCCAACCAGTGGCAAACCCGGGAAAGTTTATAATTATAAATTCTCTGCAATCGATCCAGAAGGCGATGATTTACACTACTGGATAGAATGGGGAGATGGAGAAAAAAAAGAATGGATCGGATCTTATAACTCAGGTGAGGAATTCACATTGAGCCATACATGGGAGGACAAAGGAACATATGAAATCAAAGCAAAAGCCAAAGATGTTAAAGATGCAGAGAGTGACTGGTCCATCCTTGAAGTCACAATGCCAAAGAATAAAGCTTTCAATTTCAACCTCAATCTACTGAGTTGGCTGTTTGAACGGTTCCCACATGCATTCCCCATGCTTAGATACCTGCTTGGACTATAAGTCCACAATAAACCATATCTTTCCTCTTCTTTATCAATTTCTAGCGGTTTTTTCTATCGAGACTTATTATTTTCTTTCGTATGAGTGTTATTGTAAATGTGACAAAAATTAATGCAGCAAAAAGACCACTTAAAGCCCCTATCACATCGTTTGAGACAAGAAAGTTATAAGAAGAATGAACAAAAATTGCTAGGATAAAATATGGAACTATACGCAGAACAGAGGTATGTTTCATAATGGTTTTACCATATCCATAACCCGTTAATGCTGTTGCTGAGGCATGGAGGAGACAGCCACCGAAACTTCGTATACTTATCAAAATGATGAAAAGTAATAATCCTTCTTGGAGAAAATCCCATCCGTAAAATAGGTTTTCTGTTGCCGAAAAACCTAGGCCTGCAACTGCGCCCAATATTAAACCATCCTCAAACTCGTCGATTTCTCTCCTCACAGACTTTAATCGCAATGCCAAAGGCTTTGTAAATTCTTCAGCGGCTGGAGCAACAACAATCACAGTTAAAAAAGAGATAGTATCATAATCTTGTATCGAGGCAACAAGGGGAATTTGAAACAGTATTTCTATAATTAATGCAGCAAGTATGGCGATACTTGCTCCCCATAGAAAACACGTCAAGATGGTTCTCCATTTTTCACGATTGTACTTTTCTGTGTTTCTAATCCATATCGTATAGATGAGTGGAGGTAGAAACGACATGAATACTAAGAGTAACCATTCCTTCATATCAACCGAAACACAGAATCATTTTATCTAGTTTTTTAAAAAGATTTTACATTCTATAGTAATATTCTCCGGTTTGTTTTTGCTGTCTTTCCATATATGAACCGGGTTTATTTACCCGAGGTCGTTGTGTCTCCTCGTCTCTACGGAATGTGACATCCACATCTTTCAAGAAACGGTTCATACCTTCGTGTAAACTATATGGTCCATGTGCTTTACCATATTTTCCCGATTCCCCGTTAAAAACTATTAATGCATCACTTACCATATCAATGAAATAGACATCATGGTCAACAACTAGTGCAGATTTGCCTGTTTTTTCCATTATCCTACGTAACATTCTTGATACAATCATTCTCTGTTCGCTATCAAGGTAGGCAGATGGTTCGTCGATTAAAAAGATGTCAGCATCTTCCACAAGGCAAGAAGCAATTGAAACTCGTTGCAGCTCGCCACCTGAGAGTGTTTCTAATTGCCTATCTAGTATGTATTTCAGGTGCAATGGTTCATATACCTCGGCTTTGAAAAATGAAGAGGTGAACAATGTTTGTGCACTTATTTCTAAGAACTCCTTCACTGTTCCCTTATATTCAGGGGAGATATATTGGGGTTTATAGCTTATTTTGAGATCGTATTCTATCTTCCCTTCTGTAGGTTTTATAACACCTGCTAACATTTTAACAAACGTTGTTTTTCCAATTGCGTTTGGCCCTACAACGCCGACAAGCTCCCCCTGTCTGATTAAACCGTTTTCGACATCTAGTGTAAAATCTTTGAATGATTTTGTCAAGTTATCATAAGATACAAGAGCACTCATTTTCTGCTGTTGTTTAGGGGGATGAGCAGAAAACTCTATCGTTTCTCCAAATCTGATGTTTTCCTCCTTGAGATAGCCTGATAGATAGGTATTTATCGCATGTCGTACACTGCGTGGAAAGGTTACAACACCATATGCACCCTCAGTACCATACATCATGTGGACATTATCACACTGGAAATCAAGTACTGCAAGATCATGCTCCACAACAATGACCTTTTTTTCTTTTGACAACTCCCTGATAATTCGGGCGACTTTTAATCGCTGGTATATATCAAGATAGGATGTAGGCTCATCGAAAAAATATAGATCTACATCTTTGATCAATGCTGCGGCTATAGAAACGAGCTGTAGTTCACCACCAGAAATAGTTTCTTTTTGTATTTCTTTATCAAGAATGCCTTCTATGCTAAGCCTTTCAACGATTGTCTCAAAATTACCTGAGTTGTCTCCCTTTTTGAGGATATCTCCTATTTTTCCCTTAATAGTTTTTGGGAGTTTATCTACATACTGTGGTTTTAAAACACAGGTTATCTTATTGTCTGATAAGCTCTTGAAATGTTCATAAAGCTCCGTCCCTGAATAATATTCAAGTACATCATCCCAGTTTGATTCATCTTCGTAGTAGCCTAAATTCGGCATAAACTGACCCGATAGGATTTTTATAGCTGTAGTTTTTCCTATCCCATTTTGACCAAGTATACCTACACAAATACCCCTTTTAGGGAGTGGTAATCGGTATAATCTAAACCCGTTTTTTCCAAACTGATGGACAAGATCCGTTTTTAATTCTTCAGCAAGACCAATTATTTTAATTGCATCAAAGGGGCATTTATTAATGCAAATACCACAACCGACGCATAACTCCTCAGAAATAATTGGCTTGTTGTCCGCTCCCATAACAATGGTTTCATCTCCAGATCGGACTCTTGGGCAGTATTTTATACATTCCACTGTACATCTTTTTGATTTACACCTGTCTCTTAACAGTACTGCTATACGCATAATTTGAAACCCAGAAGATGAGTGTTTATTAAAGGTTTTTTATTCCACAAACTTCAATCAATAAATATTTACAATTTCTAATTATCTGGGAGGAAGTAATTTTGGGATATTACAATAATTTATTTAGAATGTAACTTCATCATGTTCAAACAAGTTTATTCTCACAATACATCCTCATCGAGCAATATTTGCATTTACCTGGTTCATTATGATTTAACACTACTTTTCCATCTTTTAGCGAACTCCTCATCTTGCTAATAACAGATCCCAACTCAAATCTTAGTGTTGGATCAAATGGTATTTTGAAATCAGAGTTTTTGTAAACAAGTATGCCGTATGGAACAAAACCTCCATAATTCTCTTCCAACAATTGGCAATACGTTGCGAGCTGCAAAACATGATTTCCCTGCGGTTGCTGATGCGACCCTGATTTTACTTCAACGGGAATGTACTTATCATTTTTTTCCACAATGTAATCTGGTTTACCGGCTATTCTATAACGTTTTGAAAACAATGTTTTTCCTGGGATACTTAAGTCAGAATACGTAATTTTTCCTTCAGGAATCCTATATTCCTTCTTTTTCATTACGGCATTCCCACGTATTCTCTTAGCCATGGAAAGAAAAAAAATTGCAACTAAAAACAAAACAATGCTTGTTATTATGACAATATCTATAAAACCACCCCGTAGATAACGACAATGATTGCAAAAATCAAAAGCAAACAACCGATGACCATAAACCGTCTCGAAATATCTATTTCATCTTGAATATCATCTATTGTTTTACCGAGATTAATGTGGATTTTTTTGCCAACTTCGATCAACGGCGAAATTGATTTATATCCACATTTCTGCAAATGCCACGATATGGAACAATAGGTGTATTGACTGATTTCTGACGCACTGATAACGTCATTTCTCAATGGTGAGATTTGTTTTTTCATCAATAGTAAAGGATATAATTGTACTATTTATGTTTTCTATTTAGATAGTTGAAAGTAAATAAGTCGGCAGACATTTAACGAGATTCGATAAATTAGGAAGTAAGAAAATGAAAAATGATTTGAATAAAGTAATTAGAGAACTGTCAGAAATTTATGATGAAGAGAGTAAAAATACATATATCACTTTGTATCTAAATAAAAAAACAGGTATAAAATTTTTTAAGAGACGAGAGAACGCTTGCAAGTTGTTACTTTCAGGATTGGAACAAAAAAATTTTACCAAAACCATGGATACAATCAAAGATTTCATTCAAAAAAATGAAGGCTTTAAAGGAGCGATATTCGCATCTAACGAACATCATTTTTTGAAATCCGTTCCGTTACCCGTTGAAGTAGATAACTCGTTGATTGTTGATTCCTCACCATACATTCGCCCTCTGGCTAGAATTCAAGATGAGTGGGAATCCTTTACTTTGGTGCTTGTGAATTCAAACTATGCAAAAATATTTTCAATCTCACTCGGCAGAGTAGAGCAGGAAAAAAACCTCTCTGCAGACATTATGAATAAACATAAAAAAGGAGGATGCTCCCAGGCGCGTTTTCAAAGACTGAGAAAAGGAGCCATACATGCTTTTTTTTCAGAAGTTGAGGAGGCACTTGAAAAAATAGCTGATAAACAGATCGTTTTAGCAGGCCCTGGGCAAGCAAAATTACAGTTCAAGGACATGCTTCCTAAGAACCTTAAAGAAAGGATTGTTGACATAATTGACATAAGTATTGAGGATGAAAAAGAATTGTTAAGGGAATCTATTCATTTGATATCTAAGTTGGAAGAAAAGAAAAGTCAAGGGGCATTACAACAGCTAAAAGAAGAAATTCTAAAAGATGGTCTTGCAGCCTATGGGATAGAGGATACCTTACAAGCGGTAAAAAATGGACAGATTGAACTCCTTATAATTGAAAAAGGCTACAAGTTAAAAGGATACATCTGTGAGCATTGCCAGCTACTAAAAATAGGCTCTGCCAAAAACTGCCTGGTTTGTGGCGGTCTCGTTTCTGAGGTTGATGTCATTGAAGAAATTTTAGAGTTTTCAAAGAGAACAGATGCAGAAATTGAATTCACTGATGACGAAGAAATAGCAAAATTAGGTCATGTAGGGGCGATTTTGCGATTCAAATGAATTTGCATGTTTATTAAAAATCACTTGAAACTAGATTATCTATGGTGAAATTAGCTTTTCTAATGCTTTATATCCTTTCACTGTATCATTTTTATGGATAATAAAAGTAAGTTCTGTGTTGGTTGAAACGATTTCGAAAATGTTTATGTTTTCCCAGGAGATATTGCGAATTATATTGAATATTACTCCTGGGGTGTAGAGGAAATCTTTGGAGAATGTCATCGTTAAGGAAACTAGGTTTTCTTCAACATTTAGAATTTTTTCGTTTTTTAATATTTCTAGGAATCTTTGTTTGTATCGCTCGTTTGTTACTATGCTTACTTCACTGCTTCCCTGGATGATATTAAGTATGTTTCCTTTTTCGAATTTTACAACATCGTATAATTTTTTTAGTTTATCTATTAATGTCGGCGATTGTGAGACAGACACATCGCAGATTTGTGTCTTTATGATTATATCTGATGAATAATCGAAGTGTATGGTTTCATGTTTTTGTTGTAGTAGGTCAGCATATCTTCTGAGTGCCATTTCTATGGCATGGGTTTTGACAGCCTTGCCTAATTCTTCTTCTATTTCGGATTTTAGTTGTTTTGCTAATGATCCGTATGAGATAATTCCTTTATTCATTGTTTCTTGAATGTAAACTCTGTCTTCTACTAGTTTTTGGACAACATGGCTTATGGTTACCATTACAAAAACCAAAAAATTTTGTGATTATTATCACATTAAGTATTTATATAATTTATTGTTGTTATTTTCACATAATAATATGTTAAAATGCGTCGAATGTGAATCAAAAATCAATATAATGAATCTGGAGCAAAAAATGACAGTGGTCTGCCATGAGTGCGGAATTGAACTAGAAATATTTGAAAATAATCTCTTAGGGTTACAGTTAGGCCCTTCGGAAGAGTGGAACTGGTGAAGATGGATGGTTGAAATCCTAGATTCCACCCTGCGAGAAGGTGAACAAACTCCAGGGGTCACGTTCAGTGTTGAAGAAAAAATCACCATAGCAAGTTTACTTGACGAATTTGGAGTAGACATAATAGAAGCAGGTCATCCAAGGGTATCTGATGATATTTGCCGGGGAGTCAAGGAGATATCAAACCAAGGATATAAGGCTGAAATATTGGCCCACTGCAGGGCAATTAAAGAAGACATCGATTTTGCTCGATCCTGCGATGTTGACTGGGTCGGAATATTCTTCTGTGTATCTAACCAACGACTGGAACAACAATTCCGATCAAATTTAAACAGGGCCATTAACCTTATCACCAGTACTATAGAATATGCAAAAGAACATGGACTAAAAGTAAGATATACGCCAGAGGATGCAACACGAACAGAATATGCTTCGTTAACAAAAGTTTCAAAGGCAGCAATAGAGGCAGGCGCTGATCGAATAAGTATAGCAGATACCGTAGGAGCCATGACTCCAATTAAAATGTATGAATTTGTTAATAAATTGAAATCAGATTTAAAGATAAAACTAAACGTACATTGCCATAATGATCTGGGTCTAGCAACCGCAAACTCCTTGGCAGCATATGAAGCAGGAGCAACAATGATTGACGTAACAGTCAATGGAATGGGCGAAAGAGTAGGAATCACTTCACTTACAGAACTCTGTATTGCATTACATTTTATATATAAAACAAAAAACAACTGGAAATTGGATATGTTACCAGAATTATCCCACAAAGTATCGGAGTTTTCTGGAATGAATATTTCACCAAATACACCAATTGTTGGTAAAAATGCTTTCTTACACAATGCAGGGCTACATGTTGCTGCAGTTCTAAACAACCCAAAACACTACGAGATTTTTCCTGCAGAGATAGTTGGAAGAAAGAGAAGTTTTGTATTAGATAAGATGGCCGGCAAACAAACAATCAAACAAAAATTAGAACAAATGAAGATTGCTGTTTGCGATAACAATATTACAAAAATAATACACTATGTAAAGTCAAAAGAAAAAGGCACTGTTTCAGATAGTGAAATAATGGGAATATTGGATAATAGTGAAATTCAGATGCCAATATTTCAATGAAAAATTTGAAGATTTTGTCATAATCTACTTAAAATCTTAAAATATGATGGTTTTCCAAGGAATTTAGTCATGACTTATACTTTAGGTATCCGAAGAGAAGATAAAAACAAATGGGAACGGCGGGTTCCATTAGTCCCACCGCATATCAAAGAATTGAATCAACATCATGATATTGAGACAATCATTCAACCGTCTCCCATACGGGCGTTTTCAGATGAAGAATATGAAAATGTAGGAGCATTTGTCCAAGAGGATCTATCTCAATGTCCAGTTGTCTTTGCAATAAAAGAGATACCTATTAATTTTTTTGAACAAGAGAAGACCTATGTATTTTTTTCTCATACAATTAAAGGTCAAAAATATAATATGCCCATGCTCAAGAAAATGATGGATCTTGGATGTACCTTGATAGATTATGAAAGAATTGTTGATGAGCATGGCAATCGCCTTTTGTTCTTTGGCAGATTTGCAGGTATTGCAGGAATGGTTGATACATTATGGGCATTCGGGCAGAAGTTGAATTCCAACAACATAGAAACGCCGTTTAATGAAATCAAACAAACCATACAATACAATAATCTAGATGAAATCAAGAAACATTTGAAAAAAATTGGAGAAGAGATACAACAACATGGATTTCCTAGATCAATCACTCCGCTAGTAATTGGAGTTGCTGGGTACGGTAACGTGTCAAAGGGTGTACAGGAAATTCTTGATCACTTGCCTGTAAAAAACATTTCTCCAAAAGATATTAAAAAAATTTTTGAAAAACCTTTAAACAACTGCATTTATAAAGTAGTATTCATGGAAGAAGATATGGTAGAACCTGTTTCATCAAATGATCTCTTTGATCTACAGGATTATTATCAACGTCCTAAGAAATATCATCCTGTTTTTGAAAAATATATTCCTGATTTAACAATACTTATGAATTGCATCTATTGGAATTCCAAATATCCACGGCTAGTGACCAAGGAGTTCATGAAGAAAAATTATAGGAAAGGGTTTAGTTTACAGATAATAGGAGATATAAGCGTAGACATTAACGGGGCAATAGAATTTACTGAGAAGGCAACCACTCCTGATAACCCAGTTTTTGTTTATGATCCATTAACAGATACAATAAAGGATGGATACATTGGCGATGGCGTCATTGTTATGGGAATCGATAATCTCCCATGTGAGTTACCAAAGGAAGCCTCTTCCGCCTTTAGCGATGCCTTTAAATCTTTTGTACCAGCCATTGCAAAAGCTGATTTGACCATGGATTTTGAGAGTTGCAAATTGCCTCCAGAAATAAAAAAAGGAGTTGTCTTATATCATGGGAGACTCACGCCTGATTATCAATATATCGATAAATATTTATGATGAAATCCATTTCGACTCCACGGGTTTTATGGGTTAAAGGAGATAAAAAATGAGTAACGTGTTGGTTCTTGGTGCAGGAATGATTTCTAGGCCTTTGGTACGGTATCTGTTAGATCAACCAGGCTATTTTGTGAAAATGGCGAGCAGAACCGTTAGCAAAGCCGAGAAAATCATAGACTCTCATGAAAGAGGAAAGGCAGAGGCATTAAATGTTTCTAACGATGCAAAGTTGGAAAAATTAGTCACTGAGTCAGATGTCACCGTTAGTCTTTTACCATATATCTATCACGTCAAAGTTGCCAAGCTGTGCATAAAACATAAAAAACATTTGGTAACAACCTCGTATGTTAGTGATGAGATGCGAGAGCTAGACAATAAGGCACGAGAAGCGGGTGTTTTATTTCTTAACGAATGTGGCCTAGATCCAGGTATAGACCATATGTCTGCGATGAGGATTATACATAAAATAAAAAAGAAGGGTGGAGTAGTAGTCAGCTTTAAATCCACCACTGGTGCCCTTCCATCTCACGAAGCCAACACCAATCCCTTTGGATACAAGTTCTCATGGTCTCCCCGTGGGGTTCTCTTAGCCTCCCGTAACCCTTCAAAATGGCTTGAAGATGGAAAGGAGATATCAATCCCTGGTGAGCAGCTCTTTGAGAACTATATTTTACAGGATGTTCCAGGAGTTGGAACGTTTGAAAACTATCCGAATAGAAATTCTCTCCCCTACAAAGATGTTTATGGGTTAAAAGATACAAAAACAGTGTATCGTGGTACTTTTAGGATGACTGGTTGGTGTGAAACTATGAGAAAAATTGTAGCCTTGGGCTGGCTCAGCGAAGAACCAGTTAAGGGTTTCTCTGGGAAAACATATGGTGATCTTACTCGGCATCTTATAGGTGCAGGCTCTGATGAGAATCTCCCAATGGCAACTGCAGCATTTCTTGGGTTAGATACATATTCTGCTGTTCTAAAAAGGCTTGAATGGCTTGGTCTTTTTAGTGATGAACAACTGCCCAATGACAGAGACAATCCGCTTGATTATCTCAATGGTATAACTCTGGAGAAGATGTCAATGGATAAGGGGGAGCGAGATATGATTGTGATGTACCACGATTTTATGGCCGGATACCCTTCTAAAAAAGAGTATATCACGTCAACATTGGTTGAATATGGTATACCTGGTGGCGATACCGCTATTGCACGCACAGTTGCTTTGCCGGCGGCTATTGCTGTAAAAAAGATTTTAGAGGGAAAAATGGATATTACAGGAGTTCACATTCCAGTTATTCCAGAGATATACAGCCCAATTCTTGATGAACTTGAAGAAATGGGTATTAAGTTTACAGAAAAAACCGAGGTATTATGACCTATTTTTTACAATTTTCTTTCTGTTTATTACAAGTTAATTGAACTATTTTTGTAAGGTTATTTGGTTTTTTCCGAACGTTTTCCGACAGTATATAAACATTGGAGGATATAGTTTCGATAAATTAGGAAATGAT
The DNA here is from genome assembly GCA_020343515.1 of Thermoplasmatales archaeon. Lineage (GTDB taxonomy): Archaea > Thermoplasmatota > E2 > DHVEG-1 > DHVEG-1 > JAGLML01. The sequence goes on from CP070798.1 coordinate 736,114, forward strand.
GTGATAATATGGACTCGAAAAATGGTCAGATAAGAGGAATAATGATATTAGCCATATTGATTTGCGCAACTCTGGCGACTGCATTTGCACTGTCGCCATTGGGCAGAGGAACATATACCTATGAAATTCATAACTTTTCATCCTATGACGAACTCGTTGATTTTCTCAGTAGAAATTATGAAAACTATACGGGCTATGGATGGTTATGTGAGGATGCTCCAAGAGTTGCTTTTTCAAAATCTGGTGCAGCAGAGGCCGATAGCAACGGTGGAAGTTCTGTTGATTTCTCAAAAACAAATATCCAGGTAGAAGGTGTGGATGAACCAGATGTTGTAAAAACAGATGGAACCTATTTATATATTGTAGCAGGTCAAAAGATATTTATTGTAAAAGCCTATCCTCCGGAAGAAGCGGTTGTTTTATCTGAAATTTCTCTGGATAGCGATGTAGCTCTCAGCAATATATTCATTAACGAAAATCGACTCATCGTTTTTGGTACTTCCTATAGATATCCAATAGACTATGCGGAATTTGAAGGTTGCTGGTGGGGTGGAGTATCGACAACAGTGATTACAATATATGATGTTGCTGATAAGGAAAACCCCGAGATTGTAAAAGATATAGAAGTTGATGGGTGGTACTTTGACGCCCGAATGATCGGTGACTATGTTTATGTTATAGCCACTGAGTATTCTTACAACATTTACCGTATTCTAGAGGGTAATGAAACAATTAACATCCCTGAGATAACAATCGATGATGCTACTACTACAATTCCTGCCGATCAGATATACTATGTAGATATCCCTGAGAGGTTAGATACGATGACCCATGTTATATCTATAAATATTTTTGATGATGAGGTATATCAAAAAAGCTTCCTTCTTGGCAGTGCTCAGACCATGTATGTATCAAAAAATAATATCTTCTTGGTGTACACAAGATACGATTATGCATATCCTTTGATAAAAAGTTATTATAATGCCTATGAAGAAAAAACTATTCTTCATAAAATCTCTATAAATGATGGAGATATCACTTACATTGCTCAAGGTGAGGTACCAGGTCGTGTTTTAAATCAGTTCTCTATGGATGAACATGATGGATTCTTTAGGATTGCAACTACAGTTGGAAATGTATGGGATAGCGAGGTTAAATCCAGTAACAATGTCTACATCCTTGATAAAGATTTGAATCGGGTATCTGAAATAGAGGATATTGCTCCCGGTGAACGAATATATTCTGCAAGATTCATGGGCGGTAAGGCTTATCTTGTAACCTTTAAGAAAGTTGATCCATTCTTCACGCTTGATTTATCTGATCCACACAATCCAAAAATCCTTGGGAAACTAAAGATACCAGGGTATTCTGATTATTTACATCCCTACGATGAAAATCATATTATTGGTATTGGGAAAGACACTGCGGAGGCATTAGACGCGTCAAAAGAATCACGTAACTTGGATTTTGCCTGGTATCAAGGGCTTAAGATTGCATTGTTTGATGTCAGTGATTTTGAGAATCCAAAAGAGGTTGCAAAGATTATCATCGGGGATCGTGGAACCGATAGTCCGGCTCTCCAAGACCATAAAGCTTTCTTGTTTGATAAAGAAAAAGAGTTACTAGTAATTCCCGTAAGTTTGTTTGAAATCAGTGACGAAATCAAAGAACAATATGACAATTACACTGGTAGCATGTACGGTGAATTCACATTTCAGGGGGCATATGTGTATCAGTTAAGCCTTGAAAACGGATTTGAATACAAGGGGCGAATAACCCACCTAGACGACGAGGATGTTCTTAAATCAGGGTGGTATGGATACTGGGGTTCTTCTTCCATCCGTCGTTCTCTGTATATTGGCGATGTACTCTATACAATTTCAGATAATATGGTGAAGATGAACGATCTGGAGACACTCAGTGAAATCAACAATATTGAACTTGCATAAACCTTTATAGAATATTTTGAGAGAGAACCCCCTCCATTTTTCTTCCTCTCTATTTTTTGTTAATTGATCAGATTAATTTGTCAATAGATAGTTGGCCATGTGTTTAAAGATAGTTGCTTTTTTAGAGATTTTGGGCGTGGTTATCTTCTGAAATAATTATTATTAATATTTATTTGATCTATTTCACTAGGCCAATAGTTTAGGAAAAACATAGGGGCGACAAATTTTGTACGCGGAGAATAGGTTTTATTTTTGGCTTCAGCCTTTTTTCAGATATTTTTCAACATGAACCTAGGTAGCGAACCGAATACTAATCATACTCTCACCTGAGAAACGTTGATGTTATACAAATAATGAAAAAAGGTAGAGTAATTATCTGAAAAAATCCGTTGAAAATATTTATTTCAAAAATTTTGGTACTGATTGTTAAATAAGCCTTTTATACTGAGGTTTACAAATCATTATTCGTATGGCTCATATAAAATTGTAGACTTGAGGAGAATAGAATATGAAAAAACATCTGTTAATAATTGGCATTGCTGTTTTGCTAACCTGTGTTGGGCTTAGTGGATGTAATGAACACGAGGTAACTACTAAAGAAGTAGATTCAGACGGTGATGGCTATAATGATGAAGTTGATGCATTTCCTGATGATTCCTCAGAGTGGATAGATAGCGACGAGGATGGTTATGGTGACAATTCAGATGCTTTTCCATTTAATTCAAGTGAATGGATAGATACTGATGGTGATGGTGTTGGGGATAATGCCGATCATTATCCAAATGATAATACGAGCTGGGATGAAACTAAGACTATTACTATATCTGGCGACAACGTAACACAAACCATCAATGAGCCAGATAAATCAATAATACTCTTGGTCATGGGTAGAAACTGTGATATTACTGTAAATAAGAGTACAAATCTCATTGAAATTATTCTTTCAGGCACGGATAATATCATAAGAGTTTCTAGAAATCATACGTTTACTTCAAATGTTAGTGGCGTTGGTAATGAAATTGTTTATTATGACTATTCTGACCCTGTAGTACAAAAAGCTGAGCCATATATTGAGAAAATTGTTACAAATGATAGCGAGTTGAGAGCATACGCTAATTCAATAATCAGTGATTGCGATTCTGGACAAGAGTGCCAGGTAAATGCAATCTATAGACACATTGTGGAAAACTATAACTATGTAAGTGACCCTGTAGATTTTGAATCGGTACAAACCCCTCAAGAAACTATCCAGATGAAAGGAGGAGATTGCGAGGACTTATCCATCCTGCTTAGTTCATTGTTGGAGAACTTAGGTATTAAAACTTATTTGGTTTTAACAGAAGACCATGTTTATTCATTGGTATATAACGTTGACCCAAAGAAAATCTGGAATTATGTTGAACCCTCGTTGATAAGCCAGGTTGAGAAGGATTGGGGAGAGAGTATTAGACAAAATTATGAAGAAAACTTTGTCCTCAATAGTTTTTATATGCGGTATTATGGTGGAGAGCAGGAGTCATCTTTTGGAGAGTATATCGATTACATGAATATTGAATATTGGATAGACTCAAATCAACCCTTGCATTTTTTTGTAGTTCCATCACAGAATGATTTTATTAATTTAAGCCAGGGTAAAAATTTTACTCATTATCTTGAAAAGAAATATCTGATAAGTATAATTGATGAGATAGAATATCTTGATAAATATGGTGGAATTGTACTTGCTAATGAAGGTTTAAAAGATGCAAACGTTAGTGTTAATCTCGAGTTTTATTTTAGACCATCCTTTTATGAGTTATTTGGTGAAGATAATATAACATATTATTACATTGATGGAGTAAGTTGCATTGTTTTAAATCCAACATTAGGAGATTACGGTTTTCCAGGCTATGATGAGGGCATAGGCGGTGAAAAGACAGCTATCGACCCAATTACTAAAGAATATTATTATCTATGATAATGTCCACTCAATCTTGTTGTCAATATGCTTTTACATATGCCGCTAATCACTTTCCATTGTTAAAGCGACAGTGACTTTGACTAACAATCTTTTATTCAATGGTCAAAATTCTACATATCAGGAAGGTTTGATACCGATATCATTTTATAAGGATGACGAATACCGGTCTAACAGGAAATAGTTCTATTTTAACAGGTAATGATATGACAATCGAACCAGGAGACGTCCACAAAACACTATCTAGATATATGCTGACAGATGGTTTAGATCTTGTTTTAGATTTAAAAAAAAGCAAGGGCTGTCGCATTTATAACTCAAGAAAAGAAAAATATATGCTTGATTGTTTCTCATTTTTTGCTACCTCCCCCATAGGGTGCAATCATCCAAAACTTAGCGCCCCTGAATTTATCAAAAAACTAGGTGAAGTTGCAGTAAATAAACCTACTAATTCGGATCTATATACTGTTGAGATGGCTGAGTTTGTTAATGCTTTTAAAAAATATGCAGTTCCAGATTGTTTCCACCATCTCTTTTTTATCAGTGGCGGTGCGCTTGCCATTGAAAACGGGTTAAAAACCGCGTTTGACTGGAAGATACGAAAAAACATGGGGAAAGGTAAGGATGACAAGCTTGGCGCACAGGTGATTCATTTTAAAGAAGCATTTCATGGTAGAACTGGGTACACTCTGTCTATGACAAATACGTTCAACCTCAATAAAATAAAATATTTTACTAAGTTTAATTGGCCTCGTATCATAAATCCAAAAATTAGATTCCCCCTTACAAAAGAAAATCTTAACGAAGTGAAAGAACTTGAAAATCAAGCTATCTCTGAGATACATCAAGCTATTTCTGAAAACCCAGATGACATCGCTGCTCTTATCATAGAACCTATACAGGCTGAGGGTGGAGACAATCACTTTAGAAAAGAATTCTTTTTAGAACTAAGAAAGCTTTGTGATGATCACGAAATGATGTTTATACTTGACGAGATTCAAACTGGTGTTGGACTAACAGGAAAGACGTGGGCTTATCAGCATTTCGATTTTGCACCAGATATTTTGGCGTTTGGAAAAAAAACACAAGTCTGCGGAATAATGGTTGGAAGCAGAGTGGATGAAATCAAAGATAATGTTTTTAATGTTTCCAGTAGGCTTAATTCAACCTGGGGTGGCAATCTCGTAGATATGGTTCGCTGTCAAAAATATCTTGAAGTAATAAACGAAGAAAAACTTGTCAAAAACGCAGAAATACAAGGAAAACGCCTCTTAAAAGGACTAGAAGATATGGCTCAGAAATACCCTGATAAAATATCAAATGCACGTGGTCGTGGTCTGATGTGTGCATTTGACCTTCCTACCCCTGAAAAGCGAGATGAAATGAAAGAGAAATTGTATGAAAATGACTTGATTGTTTTAGGGTGTGGTGCAACCACTATACGGTTCCGCCCACCACTCACAATATCTTCAGAAGAGGTCGATGAAGCCCTTTCTATCGTAGACAAAGTGGCTTAATATAATTATATATAGATTATTATATTATTAATTTTAACGATGTCCCTATTTCTAAATTCATAAATTATTATGTATTGATCTTAATGAAGGGTAAATTACCCCAGGGGGATTTTTCCCTTGGATTTTTTTCGTATTTTTCTCCTTTTAAAATGCAACCTTATGTTGGAAATACGTGACGAGCTTTTTTAGATGTATCCGCTCTTGCTTTGTAGTGTCACGATCTCGAACCGTTACCGTACTATCTTTTAATGTCTCATGGTCGATGGTAACGCAAAACGGTGTGCCTATTTCGTCCATTCGTGCATATCTTCTACCAATAGTCCCACTATCATCATAATAGGATGTGATTCCTGCGCCCCTTAAATTTTTATCAATTTCATTGGCTATATCAACGAGTTTTTGATCACCAATTAAAGGAAACACCCCTACCTTAATTGGAGCCATCTGAGGCGTTAGTTTAAGGATCCTATATTCCTCTCCCTTTTTCTTTATATCGGCGTAGTTATGTTCAAGAAGGAAATAGACTACTCTATCGATGCCATATGACGGCTCTATAACGTGTGGGACAAATTTTTCACCCGTCGTCTTTTCTTTCGTTTCCACAATTTCATAACAATTTTCAGGTATTTCTATGGTTTTACCATCAAGTTCAACGGATATCTTCTTTGTTTTTTTTACGTCTATTTTTTCTAATAAGTCTTTAATCTTACCAGTTTTTTCCTTAAAAAGCGGTCCCAGTACATCCATTTTTGGCGCAATCTTTTTTACATTTACCATTCTTGGCTTAACAAATTTTCTCAATGCGTACATATCAACGCCAGTGGATTCGATATGTGCATTTAGATCATAGGCAGATCTATCAGCTATGCCAACACATTCTATCCAACCAAATCGCTCGCTATATAGTTCTGCATCCCAGCATTCAGTTGCATAATGAGCTAGTTCATCTCCTGCATGTTTTCGAAACCTAAATTTCTGAGAATCAACACCGGCAGAGAGTAAGAAATCCTGTGTGAGATACATATAGTATGCAAGTGCTTCGTTGTTGATCACTTTTTTATTGACTGCTTCTTCTAATGATATCTTGATTTTTTTTTCATTATCAAAAAGAAACAACTTTTTCCCTTTTACATTATTAAAATTGGGATGTTTTTTATCTTTTGGATCAAAAAAAACCTCGGCCTCTGCCATAGAAAATTCTCTCAATCTTAAAGTACCTTGACGAGGAGATATTTCATTTCTATATCCTCTACCAATTTGAACAACACCGAAAGGAAGTTTCTCTCGATTATATCGATACAGTAAATGAAAATTGGTAAAGATGCCTTGAGCGGTTTCTGGACGCAAAAAAGCAGGTCTCCCCTCACCAGCCCCTATGGTTGTGGAAAACATGAGATTAACTGGTTGAGCATCTTTTAACTTCGCTCCGCAGGTTGGACATATTATTCTATTTTCCTTTGCTGCTTGCTC
>CP070798.1:743106-761765 GCA_020343515.1 Thermoplasmatales archaeon
GGTTGCCCTATGTATACCCTAATACTTCAAGATAAAAATATACAGCCAAAACATTTTCCGGCCGATTTATTGAAAAGAATTCCTTACTACGGAAGAGGATGTGCAGCAGGAATGCCAAACGGCTATCTCACAATTCTTCCAAATGGGGATGTAATACCATGTATGCTCCTCCAAACAAAACTAGGTAATGTCAGAGAGAAAAGCATCACACGAATATGGAATAATTCTCAAATTCTGTCAAAGCTTAGAAATCGAAACTTGTTGGAAGGAGAATGCAGTCGATGCATTTATGTGGATAAATGTGCGGGGTGCCGAGGAAGAGCTTATGAAGAAACAGGCAATATAATGGCAACAGATCCTGGCTGTTGGGTTAATATCGGAAGAAAACTATTATGAATAATCTGGTTTTTCCCAGATTAGTGTTAGTGTTTCATTATATCGCTGCTTACAGGATTTGGACGTATACTTATTTATAGAAATGGAGTATTATTTTGGCACTAAATTATGGCCTTTGTTTTTGATTTTAGGTCTTAATTGCATTCCTCCCCTTTTGACCATTTTTTATCTTCCAATAAAATCAGTAGAAGATAGGTTTAAAAACACTTTATCCATTTAAAATGTGGGAGGCAAGATATTTCGAATCAGGGCAACCTCTTCGTTATATAATGCCTCCTCCATCTGTTATCCTAAAACATTATCTTTATTAACCTGGAAAAGCATAGTAACTATTGAAAGGGGTCAGACTTTTGGAAAGACATACTTTAACTTTGCCTTTCCTCCCCGATTGACCCCTTTTACAATATCCTATTTGTGCTATATGCCTTAGAACGTGGTTTTTCAATGTAAACTCCTGTTCAGAGAAAGATTGGGCAATTGTGAGCATATAAAGTATTTACGAAAGATTTATATTATTATTAATATTTATTTTGTTGGGGAGTTGTAGAGCGTTGAGCGGAACATGATCTTTTTTATTTATCTCTCCTCACCACCTATCCTGTTTCTCGCTCGTGGTGTCAGCTCTACACCTCTCACCTCCTCAGATGAAAATGCAATATCTCATCAAACAGAGGATTAACCCAATGTTATTTATTATGAAACAATATCGCATTTATAATAACTTTTAATCTCGTAAATAACCCTTATTTTCAATCCCTTTTTGTTCTCCCGCAACAAAATACTCAAAAAAACATTGGGTTTTACGGAGTGGGAACTAATCTATTAACATTCTAAAGTTGTTGTTTCTGGCTGCTGCTCTCCAAAACCTTGTCCATTATTCTCTTAAGTTCTTCTACGTCAAGAGGTTTTGACATATATTGAGCACCTAAAAAATGCCCAGTAATTTCAGCAGCTTTATCAGTTCGAGCAGTAAGAAAAACGATCATGAAAGGATCTTAGTAGCATACTCAAGGAATCCAACCACTAAACCACTTTCTGTACCTCAAAGTACAGCAGCGAATGGTCTGAATGTTCGTCAATCCATCTATCTTGAGATTGAACAGTCTGCTCATCAACCCATCCACGTACATCCACATCGATATGCCTATTTTCGACCTTTTTAGACCTAAATCGCTTGAATTTCAAATGCTTCGCTGCGTACACATGATCTAGATTCGAAGGCTCAAGAGAAGAAGAACTGCTGCCGTTCCACGTCTTGTCATAAGATTTTTCAAGCCTCTTCATCCCATAATATCTACTGGCCCAAGTATCCCATTTGCGCAACTCTGTTTCTGGGACAATGTCTCTATCGAAAGGATACTCCATTCCCATTGTATTTAGATCACCTAAAAACAGATAATTAGCAGTATGCCTACCTCCGTAAGCCTTATCGAGGACATGTCTGAACTTAACGGCTTTGTGCAACATCTCGTCCCTAAGCCCCATCCCGCGTGGGTTTGTTCCACTCGATAGGTGTAGGAAAAGCAGGGAATAGTTAACTCTATCTTCCGTTATAGTCACAAGCTGGCCAGGTCTCATGTAAGTTGCTCCAGCCTTGAACTGGATCTTCTGAGTGATAAATGCGGTAAGCGTGTTTCGCACACCTATCAAAATCTCTTGCGTTTGAGGTCCCTCTGTGATTTGGAAGGTGTATCCAGGAAATCGTTCCACCATCTTGCTGAACACCTCACTACCACTTACCTCGTACAAGGCGAATAAGTCTGGATCTTGGTATTTCAAGAAAGACGATACATTTTCAACACGTTCATGATGACCATGGAAATGCTCTACATTCCAGCTAGCTACTGAGAAAGCTTTTACCATATTCATTCCTCCTTTAACATAACCTTGGCATGATTATTATTATTATTTATTCTCCCTTGTATATTGGAAATTTCCTAACTATCTAATTAATGCAAATGAATTATAAGAAGTTTTGCGAATGATAGACGTAAAATATAGATAAAAATAGTGGTAAATAGTAGTATATACTCTGATTTCCCCAGCTTTGCATTTTTATTCGAAAAAAAGCCGAATAAAAGTGCAAAAATGGGAACAAATCGCCAAGGTTAGTTTATCTTCTTCGAATTAACCAATATCTTCAATTTAAGTGACTATAGAAATAAAGTCCTCCTCAGAAATATTTTGCTTATTAATCGCCATCAACTTTTCAACGTCATATATATGTTCTTTATATTTATCCCAAGGTGAGATAAGTCTGTAGGTAGGATGAAGCAATCGAGGACACTCATCCCATAGGATTCTTTCCATTTCTGAAACAAGTTCCTCAACTTCTCTAGAACTCAAAATCCCTATTGTTTTTCCATAATATTCATATTCAAGACACCAGTCTTTACCTTTTTCTACCTTTTGAATATTTGGGACATAAGTATGTTTTGCATAAGTATATTCGTTAATATCGACGGTATCGATAAGGTCTTTATACTCTAGAATGAAATCTATGGTTCTTTCAGCATCATCTCTGTCGGTGCCAGGAAAGCCGAACATGCAGAATAGCCCTACCTTGATACCGTATTCATGACATTTTTTAAGAATCTCTGATATGTGCCGTGCTTCGTCTTTCTTGTTCAGACTAATTCTAGAAGTGTCAGAATATATTTCTAATCCAAAATAGGCTTTTTTGAAGCCCCCATTAGCTAAACAATCCATAAAGTTGGCATTTTGCCAACATTTTTCTAGCCTAGCAAAACTTTCCCATTCGAACGGTGATCGATGCTGGATAATTAATTCTGCCAATTTCTTCATTATATTGGGCGGCATAGCTTCATCCATAAATTTGAACAAAATTACATCACATCTCTTAGATAACTTGCACATGTCTTGAAAAATTAGCTCTGCTCTTCGCATCCCACCAAAGCCTCCGTAACCATAAGGTATTGAGCAGAATGTACATTTGTTGTAATAGCACCCTCTGGTACTCACCAATGGATAATAATTAATCCCCCAATATTTTCCGATAGGAAAATCCTTAAAATCTGGAGTTGGAATATAATTAGGATCCTGTTTACAAGTTAACGGATTAGATTTAATAAGATCTTGGTCTTTCCAAACTATATTCGGTATATCATCTAATCTCTTGTTTTCCATAATGTTTTGACATAGTTTTAAAAATGGAATTTCCCCTTGAAAGATTACAAGAACGTCCATATAATCAAACACTTTAGGAACCTTAATAAATTCATCCTTTAAACGTGAAACTGTATTACCTCCTAAAACTATAGTGCCCTTAAACTGGTTTTGTTTGAGAAGCCAACATAAATGAAAAGTAGGTATAAGTTGATATATGGATGCAAGACCGAATCCCAACACCGTTGGTTTCTCTTGATCAATCCAAGGTATGATTTTTTCTTTATAAAACCAAGTGAAAGGAGACTTCATTTTCATTGCATTTAAGACGTCTTTGGAGGAGTTAAATGAAAATCTGTTAAACTTGAAGCCGAGCTGAAGGTTCCATACCCCATCGTACCGTCGGGCAATGTCCATAAGTGTATCTTCCGCTTGGAAGTAAGGTTCATTTAGTGATTCTAATGTTCCTATCTTAACCGATCTTTTAATTTCCTCGATTCCAATATTGACACCATAATATTTTGCAATCTCCCAATTAAGATCTCGGGCTTTGACGGAGATACCATGTTTTTTTAGCATTCCAGTTATTAAAGGTATACCAAGGTGTGGACTGCCAACGTTAAAGCTCCATCCAGGTGGAAATAAGATGATCACTTTCATTTGTAGCTCCTTTTCCCAGATATATTTTTTTTCATCAAATCCTTTAGTTTTGGCATTGGTGCGGTTTTCAAAATTGAAGATGCGAGATTTGCGATATTATGAAATCGAAATCGTTCTTCTGTCATACCCTTATCTTTGGCTATATTTTTATGATCTGGCCACAAGAGCCAAAGCTTTGTTCTATCTAGACTTCCTTCAACATCGGCAGCGAAACCAAAAACCCATTCATAATTGGTGCCATCATATTTTCCGACGAGGAAGAAATCCTCAGGAAATTTCCCCTCATAATATAACTTTCGATACTGATAAGGAGAAATCTCCTTACCCAAACTATGGTTATCGTCCATGTGAAATTCATGGATGAAGTAGTCCCCTACTTGCAAGATTTCATAATTCTTTTTATCAACAGTTATTCTATGATGTGTTTCTACATCCTTACTGTCATGGGGCAATAATAAGTAAGCCTGCGGGTATATAGTAAGTTCTTCATAACATTTATCAAGGTTTTTCCATCCCTCTTCATTTTTAAGATAGTCCAAAATCTTTTTCCGTTCTTCAGTGGGAATCGGTTTTTTCCCATCTTCTTCTGGCAATACAATATATGAGTGAAGTTCTTGACATATCTTGTTTCTACAAGACAAAAAAACCTTCTTAGAATTTTTTGGAATCTTAATCTTATCATCTAGCCATAATAAACAACGGAAAAGTCGATTGGTGACTTGAATTGAGGAAATTTCTTTTTTATATTTTTCCCAATCTTCACTTATCTTATTGTTATCTTCGAAATAATTAATCCAATCACACGGTGATAAACATAGTGCAGTGAAAAATCTTGCCTTATCTTTATACTTATCTCTTGCAACTTTCTGTACCTCTGTCACCATTCTTGAATACTCAGTAAATGTAACCTTATTTGGATATGTAGTTTTAAGAGACTCCAAGTACCTAGAAGAATGTTTTCTAACGGCTTTATATGCAGCATTATAGAATAATTTATTAGTTTCACTTAAGCCTCTTCTTTCCTGACTCCTTTGAAGACAAGCTTTTATCGATGGAAATCTATTTAAAATCAAATTAAATATTTTGATAATGTTTTTCCAAAGAAGGATGCATAATCCAACGATAACAAAAGTGACTACGATGAAAATACGATAAATTAGTGGAATCCCTGGATAAAATGGGCCTACAAAAAATGATATTAAAAAAGAAATAATTGAAAATATGTAGGACCATATAACTTTCCTATCTGTAGACAATCTCCCCCCTCGTATTTATGCCTAGTAATCTTATTCTCACAGATAAGACTACAGGCTTTTTCCACTTTTTGGAAAACGAACCCTCTCCAAATTATTGACTTCTTCTCTGGTGGGGGCTATTATCTTACCCAGCGATTTTTCTTTTATCATAATAACTGCCCTGACGACATTGGTTATAGACTTTTTCCACCTTTTGGAACACGTCGTCTGCTCTTAGAAGGATTGTCTTTACGCACATGCTTCATTTTTTTCTTATCTTTTTTACGCATATTAAATTAAATAATTAATATTCTATACTTATAGTTTTTGTTCCAACAGGCTTTGCATTAATAATACCTAAACAATGAATAAAAGTGCAAAGCCGATTTCCCCACCCGCCTTTCAACACCATGTTTTTACCACCCGACACCCGCCAATTCAACAGAACAACTATTATTGAGCAGAACTAATTCATTTGCAAAAATTTTGAACTCAATTTTCTCCTGTTGATTTGTCCTTTTCTTCGTAATTTTCTAACTTTCGGATCAACTGGCCAAAATGAAACATTTAAGTACAATTGTCTTTATAAAGACAAAAGAATGTTTTCACATGCTATGTGTCCAACCATTGAAAATGAGACATATAAGTGCTTTTACATGTCGTATGTCCAACCCTTATTGTTGTTTGTGGACAGTTGTCGATAGGTCGATTGTTGGTTTCCTTGAGACTATGCCCATCAGTGGTTTCTCCTTATAGACCATCAAAATGTTACTGAAAATTACAATGGAGCAGATAGCTGTCCATAATTTTCATTGTATTTTAAACGCGAAAGAATCTTTAAACCCCTCTGCCGAATTATTTTCTTTTACCCAGTTTTTTTGGGCAGAGGAGATTCATTTGAAGCATAAACCGTCGTTACCGCGTTCAACTATTCAGACAAGCCTTCTACCCGCTATTAAAAAGGTTTTGCAGCCAGCCATTAATGTAGCTGTTAAATACACCGATGCTGATGACCACTCTGCATGTGTTGGTGGTGCAGGAGGTGACTGTCAAGAAGAGGATGACTCAACTGATATTTTTTTAAGAGGCGGTACTGAAAACAAACAAAAGGACAAGCCCCAAAAGAGGGGTTTTTAGGATGGTGAATGATAAATATGAGAATATACAAGAAAATTTTAGCAGGTTTAATTGTCCAATCATATTAAATCCTAGGGAGGCAACCTTTAACGATGTGGCGCTTCACGCTTCATTAAGACAGCGGTTATCTCCCAGCACAGTCGAGAAACGCATGAGGTATGCACGGTTTATGGAGAATCATATCGTTCCTGTTGATTTTCGAAATCCATCTTTTGAAAATTTCGTTCGACACATGGATTACCGAGAACAGATTGAGTTTGGTAACAGAAAAGGAAGTTCTGCTCTTTCTCATGAATGGAAAACAATGAAGATGTTTCTTAGGGCATATGGTCTACCTATATGGGATTATAAACCACCTCTATGTCCAAGGAGTAAAGCCAGGATTGTGTTTTTACCAGATAAGGTTTACGAGATGATACATCGTGATTATTGCAAAGATGACTACGAGAATGCGTTGATACAATATACACTGCTTCACTCATATATGGTCGGATGGAGAAATCCCTCTGAATTATGTATTATGTCTGTCGATGATGTAAAACTCGATGAGGAGTTATTAATTATAACAGAGCCGAAGAAATATAATTCAACAAGAATTGTTGCACCAGGTTACTCAATTATTAATAGCAAGACTCGGAAGAGTTTCAAAAATTGGATAGACCATTGGAGGCCAAAAGTGGTGAATCAATACTCGGGAGATGCATTATATCTTAAATCTGATGGATGCCCAATAAACATCGATTCATATAGAATGTTCATAACTAGAAGATTAAAAAAAATCTATCCAGACTTTCAGTTATATTCTACACGTCATTGGTGTGCAATAGGAAAACTTATACAATCAAAACTTGAAACAGGTAAATTTGATGAATATCTTGTTATGAATTGGCTAGGACATAGTCAAATCCAAACAACAATGTCATATCTAAGAGAAGCAGAGCATTATAAGCATGTTGCAAACTATAATTGGTTTAAACGTGTCCTCAGATATTATAATGGCAATTTTATAATAGAGGAAAGCACCGGAAAATCAAAACAAAGGGAAAAGACGGTTGTTTTGACTAAAATCTCTCCGAGAAAGGGCCATGGGCCCGCCCAGATTTGAACTGGAGTCTCTGGCTCCCAAAGCCAAAAGGATCGACCAAGCTACCCCACGGGCCCACTGCAGACGATGTAACATTATTAAATATTTAAAAACTTTTATCTGTAATTGCTCCTAAAACAAAATTATTTTGCACAACTCTTTCTGTTATTCATCACTCGGTAAATCCGTGAAAGCACTTCTAGAAAAATTCTGCTTTACTTCTTTCAACTTGAGTTCTAAATAATAATCTGGAGAGATGATAAAATTATGTTTCAAATTACCACTAAGAAACTCATCTTTAAATTGTTTCTTAATTTCTTCAAATAGAAAATCTGTTGTTTTATCCATTACCATATCAACAAAATTTTCTATGGATTCATCATCATGGCTTTCAACGCTTTCATACCACTCTAGGGCTTCTTTTTTGATTTGATTTTTCATACTTTCCCCTTAACCTAGTTCTGTGAATCAACTAACTCCTTAAAAACATATCTTTATTAGATAAACAGGTCCAATTGGACAACAAACGATTATCTAAAGTTATAATGGGGGTCATTTAAAAACCAATTTGCAAAATATGTAGGTTTCCTGTAAGAATTTATGGCGTCTTAGTAGCTCAACAATTAAAAACTTTTATGTAACCTTTTATGTTTCGAAAGCACATGGATTTTAGTATTAAAAAACCTTCACATCTTTTTGTCTTGCTGGCGCTTATTGTCGTGCTTTTAATAGTAGTTGTGTTTCCCTTACTCTCGTTCTTTGGAATGTTTAATTCTCTGCAATCAGCTCAAATGGGGGGGATTCCAGAAAATATCAGATTAATATTTGAAATATTTGCCCTTCTTATACAAATCGTTATTCTGGTCGTATTGTTGTTTATCGGAGTTCCCTGGCTTTGGTATTCTCTTGTAAATAAACTTACTTTGAAAGAAATGCTATTTCGATTAAAACTTAGATTTGAAGAAATAGATGTAGCTTTTCTATGGGGCATTATAGCTGTTATAGTTGCGTTTGGAATATTTTTTTTAATCGGCGCTGCATCGACGCTCCTTGGTTTTGACCTAACAGATACAAGTAACATACCTGAAATACAACAGTATTTTTCTCTTCCATCAATTTTTATCCTATTAATCATTCAACCTGTAGGTGAAGAGATATTTTTTAGAGGCTTCCTATTGGACAAAATTAATTTGTTAGCAGGCAAAGAAATAGCCATCTTTACAACCGCCGTGCTATTTGGAATGGCACATCTCTCCTACGGGAATATATACCCTGCATTAATGACAGGAGTCCTTGGAATACTTTTCGGCTACGTTGTAATAAAAACAAAAAACCTTAACGCGGCAATAATAGCTCACATTCTATTTAACATTGCAAGCCTTACTCTCTACACAGTTGGCCAGTATCTAAATCTTGAAGCGTTAATTCTATAAACCATGTATATATCCCTCTATCAAAAGGTGAACGTATGGAAAGAACATTTGTCATGATAAAACCTGATGCAGTACAACGAGGTTTAACTGGAGAGATTATCAGTCGTTTCGAAAAAAAAGGAATCAAGATTGTAGCGATGAAACTAGTATCAGTGAGTAAAGAGCTTGCAGAGAAACACTATGAAATCCATAAAGGTAAGCCTTTTTTTGAACCAACTGTGAAATACATTACATCATCCCCTGTCATTGTCATGGTTTTAGAGGGAATCAACGCCATAGAAATGGTCCGAGGCATGATGGGAAAAACAGATCCTCAGAAAGCTGAAATAGGTACAATAAGAGGAGACTATGCTCAATTCATTGGAAGAAACATTGTACATGGTTCAGATAGCAAAGAAACAGCCAAATTTGAAATCAATCTATGGTTTAAACCAGAGGAAATCACAAAATATAAACGGATTGATGAACAGTGGCTCTCTGAATAAATACCTCATCATTTTCTCGTTATATTTTTCCCTATGATAAAATAGGAATATTTATAAACAAGGAGATATTTCAATTAGCTACTAAAACACATAGAATATGGGTGAAGGAGAGAACATGGCAAATGAAGATTTGATGACAAAAATAGGAAGCTGGGCGTTTTTAATCGGCATAATAATCGCATTAATCGTTGGTATCTATCAAGCATATACAATCGAAGGTGAATTCGGTTATGGTTTCTTTGGGACAGAGTCCGGTGGTTGGTTTGCATGGGTACTAGCTATAATCGGTGCCATCGTAGGAATCATAGCAATCATGGGAAAAGGAACAATCACTGCAAAAGAAGTACCTGCTTTTCTGATGGCAGGAATTGCACTTGTGATCATGGGTGGCGTATTCTCAGGATGGAACCTGATACTGACACCATACATAGGATCCCTTTTAGCCGGTATTTCAATGAGCCTATCAATATTCGTAGCTCCTACTGTCGGCATATTAGCAATAAAGGCTATATGGGATATTGGGAAAGAAGTCTAATCCCTTTCCCCCCTTTTTTTATTTTAAAAAATACCAAATAGCTATTGAAATAACTCCTACTATCACAAAAATTATCCAAATTATATATGCTATTTTAACACGGGTGATCCATTTCGCCTTTTTTTCAGGGGTATCAAAAAATCTACCAATTATAGGGTCATCTTCTATTGACAT
Organism: Thermoplasmatales archaeon; assembly: GCA_020343515.1. Lineage (GTDB taxonomy): Archaea > Thermoplasmatota > E2 > DHVEG-1 > DHVEG-1 > JAGLML01. Next base: position 753,372 of record CP070798.1, read on the forward strand.
GTTATTCTTTTTTTGCTTCCATTAATGCTTTGATTCTTTTTCTTCTAAAGAAATCCTCGCGTTCTCTTTCTTCAAGTTGCATCTCAATATATTTTATAGTAGCAAAAAGTTTGGGTATTAAAATGTGTTCCAAAACATGAACCCTGCGCTTCGTTTTTTCTATCTCTACTGATAAAGATTTGATGCCGCTTTCAATCTCAGCAAGTTCTAATAATTGTACCAGAAGTTCACCAAATTTCTTATGTGCATCATCAAGCCTTGCACAGGTTTCAAAAAAACCATAGATTGGTTTTGTAGATGGCTTAATTTCCTCCATATTCACCTTGGGAATCTTTACACCCATAATGTTGTCACTTTCGAAAAATATATCACCAAGATCTTGGCTTAAATAGGAAACATCATCAACCTTGCTTTCACCAAGAATCATCTGAGCCTGAATCAACGAAAGAAAAGCATCTTTAAAATCAAGGTCTATCTTTTTTTTTAACTCGTTCCTTTTATCGATAACTTCAAAGAATTTTTCTACGAGAGCATCACGTTTTTCCTCAAGTAATTTGTGTCCTTTCTCAGCTAATGTTAACTTTTTTCTGATTTCAAGAAGTTCCATTCGTGTAGGATTTACACCCTCAAGAATTTGCTCTGCCATACTACTTCTCTTCTTTTATTTTTGGAAGATATTTATTAATATGTTGTTCATCTATCTTTTTTAACTCTGAAACTGGTAAACCTGATAGCAACTCCCAAGCAATGGTAAGAGTTTTTACGATGCTTCTATCCTCATGGCTTTCTTGAGACACAAACCGTTTCTCGAACTCATCAGCGAACCTTAAAAACTTTCTGTCTCTATCTGAAAGAGCATCTTCTCCTACAATAGCAACAAGATCTCTAAGATCACATCCTTCAGCATACGCCGCATACAACTGGTTCGACACATCGGCATGATCCTCCCTAGTTCTATCTTTGCCTATTCCTCTATCCATCAAACGAGATAGACATGGCAATACCGCAATAGGTGGATATATTGCCTTCTTATGAAGACCACGTTCTAACACAATCTGACCCTCGGTGATATAACCAGTTAAATCAGGAATTGGATGAGTGATATCGTCATCAGGCATGGTAAGCATTGGTATTTGGGTAATAGTCCCATTCTTACCTTTAATCCTGCCCGCTCTCTCATAATTAGAAGCAAAATCAGTATACATATACCCTGGATACCCTCGTCTTCCAGGAACCTCTTCCCGTGCAGCTGCAATCTCCCGAAGAGCTTCCGCATAGTTTGTCATATCGCTAAGGATAACAAGGACATGCATATCAAGATCAAAGGCGAGATACTCGGCGCAGGTAAGTGCCATACGTGGTAAGATGATACGCTCAATTGTTGGATCATCTGCAAGATTCAAAAACATCACCGTTCGTTCAAGTGCACCAGTATTCTCAAAATCCTTAATGAAAAGGTTTGCCTCTTCACTGGTAATGCCCATTGCACAAAATACGACCGCGAACTTCTCCTCTTTACCAAGAACCTTTGCTTGTCTAGCTATCTGAGCGGCAATCTCGTTATGTGGTAATCCAGAACCAGAAAAAATGGGAAGCTTTTGCCCTCTCACAAGCGTATTTAATCCATCGATTGTCGAAATACCGGTTTGAATAAACTCTCTAGGATACTCTCGAGCACAGGGGTTAATTGGATCTCCATTAATATCCCTGCGATCTTCAGGAATAATTGGTGGTGCATTATCTAAGGGATTTCCTGTTCCATCAAAAACTCGGCCAATCATTTCTTTGGAAACACCAAGTTTCATAGTCTCGCCAATAAACCGAGCAGACGTCCCTTTAGTATCAAGCCCACGTGTTCCTTCAAAAACCTGGACTACAGCCTTATTCTCAAATGCTTCAAGCACCTGCCCCATTCGTTCCTCGCCAGCGGACGTTCGTATTTTAACAACTTCATTATAGGCTACATCCTTCACGCCTTCAACAATCATTAAGGGGCCAGCAACCTCTGAAACAGTGGTGTATTCTATATCCTTGATCTTCATTTGACCCTCTCCCTGATTAAAGCATTAATCTCTTTTTCCATGTCCTGCTCCAATTTTTTGAATTGCTTTTCAAATACTTTATTGGAGACCTTACCCATACGAGCAAGGCCTTCTCTGGATTTAATAGCAACAATATCGTCCATGTGGACATTCTTAGCAACTGCCTCTTGAATCTCATCAGAAAACTTGAGCATGAGGCGTAACATTTCATACTGTTTCTTTCCAGGGCAATAGGTATCAACTTCATGAAATGCACTTTGTTGCAGATAGTTTTCCCTGATCATTCGAGCGCTTTCTAACAGAGCTCTCTCTCGAGGTGGTAATGCATCAGGTCCAACAAGTTTTACAATCTCCTGTAGTTCAGCTTCTTTCTGGAGCAATGCCATCGCTCGACTACTTAGTTTTAGCCATTCTTTTCCAACCTTTTTTTCCCACCAATCACTCACTTCATCCATATACAACGAATACGATTTCAACCAGTTAATCGAAGGAAAATGCCTCCTATCAGCAAGATCTGCATCCAACGCCCAAAACACCTTCACAATACGAAGCGTATTCTGCGCAACAGGCTCAGAAAAATCTCCACCCGGTGGGGAAACAGCACCCATAACAGAAACAGATCCTTCTCTATTCTTTGATCCTAGTAATCTAACTCGACCAGCTCTCTCATAAAATTCAGCAAGTCTTGATGCTAGGTATGCGGGATATCCTTCTTCACCAGGCATCTCTTCAAGTCGACCAGAAATCTCTCTCATTGCCTCTGCCCAACGCGAAGTACTATCTGCCATGAGAGCGACATCATAGCCCATATCACGATAATATTCTGCGATGGTTATACCTGTGTAAACACTTGCATCTCGAGCGGCAACAGGCATGTTAGATGTGTTAGCGATAAGCACCGTACGATTCATTAGTGGCTCACCAGTTGCGGGGTCTACCAAATCTGGGAATTCACGAAGCACATCAGTCATTTCATTACCACGTTCACCACATCCTACATAAACAACAACCTGGGCATCACTCCATTTTGCAAGGGAGTGGAGCATGACCGTTTTGCCAGTCCCAAACCCACCTGGAATCGCAGCAGTACCACCTTTAGCAACAGGGAAAAAGGTATCGATAACACGCTGACCTGTAATCATTGGCAACGATGGATCATATTTTTCTGCAACTGGCCGTTCTTTACGAACAGGCCATCGCTGAAGCATCTGCAGTTTAATATCACCTTTATTTGTCGCTACTACCGCGATTCGTTGTTTAATGGTATAGTCGCCTTCTTTTTCAATTGATAACAAGGTTCCTTTAATAGTGGGTGGAACCATGATTTTATGCATAATAATCGAAGATTCTTGAACCTCCCCAAGGATGTCACAGCCTTTAACCCGGTCACCAGGTTTAGCCGTTGGTTTAAAATGCCATTTCTTTTTTCTATCAAGAGCATGTGCTTCTACACCACGGGCAATAAAATCACCAGTTTCCTTATTAATTGCTGGGAGTGGTCTTTGTATACCATCATAAATGTTGGAAATCAGACCTGGTCCAAGCTCCACAGAAAGCGGTTCCTGTGTGGACACAACTTTTTCTCCAGGTTTTAACCCATTTGTATCTTCATATACCTGGATGGTTGCAATATCTTGATTTAGACGAATAATCTCACCTATTAGATTTTCCTCTCCAACACGGACGACATCATACATTTTTGAGCCACGCATGTCGTCTGCTTCTATAACTGGTCCGGAAATTCTAACTATTTTTCCTACGATTTCAGACATTTATCGTTCCTCCATCATCTTTCTTTTTTACCAACATCAATACCAACTGCTTTTTTTATCAAATGTGAGACAAAATCTACATGATCCTCCAAACGTCCCGTTTTATCAGGGATCTCCACGATTATTGGAGTATCATATTGTAATCGGAATTCTTTCAAATATTTACCAATCTCTTCTGCAATTTTTTCTGTAATAAACAAGATACCTATATCAGTTCTTTCAGCAATTTCATCTAACATTTTTACCGGGATTCCATTGGGAACAAATAATTCATTTACTCCAGCAAGCCGTAGACCAACGGCGGTATCTTTGTCGCAAAGAGCAGCAAGTTTCATGTGCCCACCTCCACGATTAAAAACCTTTTTATGACATCAGACGAAAGACGTTCACCGATGCCTTTTGCAGTCGCTTTAAGGTTTTGTATCTCAAATTCTTTTGAGACAATGAATCTAAGCGTTGGACCAAGGTTTAGATAATTATTTATGGAAATATCCTCCATAAGTTTGAGGAAATAACCATCAATTGCATTTTCTAAAACCTGAACTGTGCCATCTTTGTTGTATTGTTCAATGGAATCTTTTAAAACGTTAAAATAAGATGTGCCTTCTAAAGCTGAAATTACTTGAGGCGGCTGATCGAGTTCTGCCATTTCATTAAATTTCCATGGAGCAATTTCTTTGCCCTCTCCAAGAAATAGCATTTTACAAGTATTGGCATCGTAGCCAAGTTGTTTGGCTCTAAGAATATTTTTTATGTTCAAAATGTCAATGGTACGTTTTACAAAACTTTGCTTTGCCGATTCACATTTATATGGCACCTTTACTTGTCTTAACTTGTTAATAATATGTTTATCGAATATCATATCAATTGTTAGGAGATCGAGTTTTTCCATTGAAATTGATTCAACGATTTCTTTTTCAAGACCATAGGATTTTAAAAGTTCCGGAAGGTTTTCTTTGCTGGCATCTTTTAATTTGTTGAGAAATTCTTTGGTAGTTGGAAGGATAGCACTGTCAAGGTCTACTTCTCCAGTTTTACCAAGTATTAATTTTTTAAACTCGTTTTTAACTAGATAGATGTCATATTTTTCTAAATAGGTGTCGTAAAAATCACTCATTTTTTTCGAGCTATCCTTTCGCATCATCTCAATTGTCTGAAGAAAATTTTCATCAAGAGATTTCTGCACTGAGTAGGTATCTTCGCCAACGACATTGTAATCCTTTAATGAATTGAGTGTTTCCTTAAATTCTCTAAGATCCTTGCTTTCTACAATGTTGCTAAGATCCTTATCGCCAATATATGGGTTTCCAATCGCTTCGAATTTAGCACTAGGGTAAGCAAACATAACTTGTGTCAAGAAAGACCTGATAATTAGCCCAATAACAACGATAATAATGGAAAATATAAGAATCCAGAAAGATAGATTATGTGGGTCTAATATCCCTTCAAACAATTCAACACCCTATTCAATGTAAAGAAGCCTTCCTACCTTTCTTCTAATTTCATATTTCTTTCGCTTTAGTATGCCATCGAAGGTGTGATCCAAGGTTATTCTTCCATCACTAGATTTAATAATAATTCCACCAGCGGTCTCCACTCTTCCTATAACGTTTAAACCCTTGTTTTCAGCGATTTTTCTATCAATATTTCTAGATACTACTATGTCACATTTTCCTTCAAGTTTTTTGCGTCCGTCATCCATCAGCTTTGTCACTATTTTTTTGTATTCAGCCTCATCGAGTGTCGACAGCTTGTGATGCGCTTTTGTAAAACATTCCTCGATTATCTTCTCTCTGACATTCATGATTTCTCTTTTTGCCTCCTGGTTTACTTTAGAAAGGATGATTTTTTTAACGTTTTCACTTTGTTGCTTACCATCTGATAGTATTTTCTTAGATTCCTGTTCAGCCTCTTTTTTAGCATCATTGATAATACTGGAAGCTTGGTTCTCTGCCTCTTTTAACATCTGTTTTATCTCTTTTTCTGAGTCTTTTTTAATTCGTTCAATGATTTTTTCTGCAGTCATGTTCTTTCCATTCTATAGTAATCCTAATCCAGTCATGAGAAGTATTCCTACAAGCAATCCAAAGATAGCAATGGTTTCTGGCATTACTGTATAGATTATTCCTCTTGCTGCAACATCTGGATTTCTAGCAGTAGCAGAGATAGATGAGCTTGCAACCTGTCCCTGGTTAGTAGCTGATATGCCTGTAAGTCCAACTGCTAGTCCTATTCCGATTGCAGATATTCCAATCATTGGATTAGACAGATCAGCTCTGCCCCCTCCTCCTAGCAACCCTGCTCCCATCATTAGCAAGATTGCAGTTAGCAGACCATATACTGCCTGGGTCATTGGCAATACTTGAAAGACTAGACATTTACCAAACAATTCAGGTTTCTCACCAGTTACTGCTACAGCAGATGATCCTGCTAGCATTAAACCAGTTGCAGATCCTACTCCTGCTATACCAACGGCTAGAGCACAACCAATAATAATCATTGATTGCGTCTCACCCTCTACTCCTGTTAATGGGTCTGCTGTTGCCGTCTCCATTGCTAGTATTAGCGCAATAAACGCCAGTATTACTATTGCTGCACTTGCCTTCATTTTTCCTTTTTTCATTTTTTACCTCCATAAAGTTTTATTTTGTCTCTTTAATTTTAGTATATTTTCTTTTTATGGAAAAGGGTTTAAATTTTTCCCCTCCTCCTTCATAAAACCTATTAAAAAATTCTACATATTGAAGTCTAAGAGAGTGCACTCCAGCTCCAAGGGTTTGTAAACCAAGGTTTATTGTATGTGCAAAAACTAGAATTATAGGGACAAGTACTATACCTACTACTGGAATCATCTGAGGAATTATTTCTCCTACTATGTTAAATGCTAGTGCCATTCCTGTTGTTGCAAGGCCAAGAGCAAGTAACCGGGCATAGGAAAGCCAATCACCAATGTAACCAGTAATATCGAAGAATCCCAGTGGACCAGCATCTATGAATCGTAATATAAGACCAATGGCCATGAGAGCAATTGAGGCGTAGAATTCCAACTCCCCTAGAGTCCACATATGGAGTAAGAATGATCCTATGAGTAATGCTCCTCCAACTTGTAGTGGTACCCAAGAAAAATGTTTTGTGATCAATGATTTAAAATCTTTGTTTTTGTAGGACTGATAGATGGCCAGTAGAATGCCAAGGTTAAGATGAATTAGACCGAAGATGAGTGCTATTACCAAAAGGGTGAGTGGATCTCGAAGAGACTCAACGGGTAATTGTATGCCCCCAAGTGTTAGACTATAAAGTTTCTGGTCTGGGTTATGAAACAAGAAACGTGGTATAAGATCACCAAAAAAACTATTTGTTAAAAATCCCACAACTGTGGTTGTCAAACCAAGCCAGATGCCCATGAAAGACCAATTTTTGATTGTTTCACTATATTTTGAAAATCTTATAAATCCATATAATGAAAGAAATATGATAACAAGACCATAACCAGCATCTCCAAGCATGATACCAAAGAACAATACGAAGAATATTCCCATAAAAATTACGGGATCTATCTCATTGTATTTTGGAGTTGCAAACATCTCAAGAAACATTCTGAAAGATTTTGCCCATCCTGGCGTTTCAAGGTAAATAGGTGGATTATCTGGATTAATAGAAGGTGTTTCAGAAGCGTAGATGGCGTAATCATTTGAAACAGCGCTTATTAAAGATTTTAATTCATCTTCGTTGGTTTCGAGAACCCATCCCTTTATTAAGTAGGTGCTCCTGGTTTTTGCAAAATCCCTAGACACCTCTTTTCTAATCCGTTCAATCCTAATTTCTTCTCGAGTTGCGAGCAAATCATGCAAATTTTTTGAAGCATAGCCCCTCAATTTTGTGAGGATTTGTTTTTTTTCATTTTTTATCTTTGTTTTTTCGTCCTCAAGTGTTTTTATGACCTCTTTAGGTGCACCAGAGAGATTTTCAAGGTCAAACAATGTAATTCTTTCTCGGCAGATCCTTTCAATTTTTTCTTTTTCAGATATGTGAACAGCGATTATTACGGCCCACTCTCGTTTTTTCCCCTTACCAAATTGTTTAGAATATAACGCTGCTGCATCAAGTGTTTCGGTTTCCTTCTCTATCGACGGAAGCTCAGATGTTTTACCAGCAACAGTAAAAACATATGCTGATTCGCCAACATCTGAAACATCCAATGCAAAATCCTTCAAATATAATACCTGTTCTATGTTGCTCTCTATTTTTTCTTTTTGTTCACCTAATTCATTTATTTGCTTTTCATAAACCAAAATATTTTGTTCGATGAGTTGAAGTAGACTCTCTGTGTAAGAATACAGTTCATCGAGAGAACTTTCTTCGATACTTTTTATCTCAGGCAATTGTGGATGAAGTAGAGCCTTTATACCAGAAGGAGATTTTTGAATTTTACGTAATATATCTATCAATCGAGTGAGTCTCAATTCATAGTTTGTACAGGCGGCTGCTTCAGGATGCATATCTGCTTTTTCAGCTTCTTCTAATATTGAGGGATCTTCTTTTGAAATATCTATAATCTCAATCATGCTAGCCTCATGAAG
>CP070798.1:761865-779561 GCA_020343515.1 Thermoplasmatales archaeon
GTCTCTCTATCTTCTCCAATCAAATTGATCTCTTTATTTATAGTAATGATCTCATTATAAGTTCCTTCTTTTACATATATTGTTGACCCAATCGAGGACACATTTATTGCTTCTTGTATACTTGTATACCCTGCACCATTTTTAGCTACAATTATTTTATCATATGTATCATAATAATCATTTTCAATAATGCTTGAGTCTTCTGGTTCAAGTTTGGCTTCAGCTAGTACGTTCATTTCTAACAATAGAAAAGTCGATAGAATAGTCAAGGCACCTAACAATTTCTCTCGATTCATTTCCTTCCACGCTACTTTTTAACGTGCTATCTCATGCCTCGCTATTCTCTCTCACCCAACTTATTTAAACCTTATCTGTCAAAATATCGAAATGCAAAAATTACCATATGTTACAAATCATATCCAATGAAGAAGATTATTACACAGATTTATTATAAATTACAAATTTTTAGGCTATTGAAGAAATATTATCTGTTACCCCTATCTGACTCTCGACTTCATTGTATATTTTTTTAAAAATTCAACAGCAGATCCTAGCCAAAAATCTGCAGAAGATTTCTTTTGTATAATTCCCTTTGTCGCAATTCTTCCATAATCTCTATCGTATGTGATTATACCTTTAACTTCTGCATGCTCAATTGCTGTCTGTACCAGTGACAAATCTGCCTTAGACGGCTGTTTCAAATAGTTCGTTTTTAAATCCAGGAGTTCATCTGATATTTTACCAGTCTTATAGATTTCAATTTTTTTAGAAATCTCAATATTTTTATTTTCTTTAATCTCATTTAAGATAACGTCTGTTGTCCCAATCCTTATCCTAGGAGAATTAAATTTAATAACCTTTTTACAACTTACGTTTCGTTTATCCTTTCTGTTTTCAGAATAGATAAAAATATTTGCATCCACAAGATAGACAACATAATCTATTTTCTTACGGAAGAAATGCATGTAGTTTAATTTCTCATTGCATTTACATACATATTCCTCTCCCCGACTTATGCTAACTCTCCTTTTACATTGCGGGCAGGTAACTTTCATAATATGTTCCTACGTCAATTAACACAATTGCACTATTAAAAATAACCCCTTAATAAGGTAAAAATATTAAAAATAAATACTGTGACTAATATAATAAAAAAAGGAAAAAGAGATAATTGTTTTTATCTCTTTTTCAAGTACGGAAGCCCAGTTCTCTTGTTAACACCAACTACCATGTTATCAGGTTTGTCACAAGGAGTACCACTCTTCGGCGTCCTCTTACTGAAATAATAGATAGTTTGGCGACGTCCGCCTTTCAAGGTTACATCTCTCTTATATAATGTCCATCCTTCATGTGTATATGCCATAATATATACCTCCAGCGGGTAATGGGTATACTCCCTATTTAAATTTTCTCCTTATTTTACCCTAAAAACACGCTTTTCGCCTCATTTTTCACAGTATACATCATTTTTTATATTAATGGAAAGGGAATTATTAAAAACAAAAATACTAATTCTATATCTAATACTAATATAATTTTTTTCATATTTTTAATAATCATAAATAGATGAGAAATCAAATGGGCCCGCCCAGGTGGAAACCTGTTTTCTCCTGTTAAAAAGTTTAAAAAAAACCATTTTTTCGACTTTTTCGACTTCATGCTCTTTCTCTCTCTTTTTTTTTCATTCCAAAAATGTGAATAACCATTTTTACAGGATTGCGTCAGAATTTCTTACTGTGTGTCTTACGCAGTATATTATAATGTATTGGGGGGGGGTATATTATATTCAGCGAAATAAATAGAGAGTTTATGAGATATATAGGAAAGATTGAAATTGTATTGAGGAAAGAAAGTTAAGATAAAATGTACGGAAAAATCGAGGTGATTGTTTGAAAAAACAATTGTTTGTCATGGAGTTATTGACGAAAGACGGATGGAGTGATTTGGATCTTATTGATTTGATAGATTTCAATATGGGAGAAACATTAGGAATTGAACGTCTAGATATTAAGGAAGTTTTGACAGTAAAAGAAACTGACTATGAATGTAGTGAGTAGTTTTGATATAATCCAATATTGCCACAAAGGCTTTTCTTGAAAATATAAATAAAAGAATCATTAGCTATCAGGAGTTGAAACAGATAACTAGGGTTTTTGATACCGAGTTAGAGAAGCAAGAGAAAAAACAACGGAAAAAACAAGAGAAAGGAACAACGACAAAACATCGATATGGGTTAAAAAGGAACAGGATAGCATCGTCACTTAACTCCGGCATCAGGAATAGGTTCTCGCTCCCAAGGTCGGAATAAAACAATGCTTTTTGAACGTTTAATCTGGTCACCGTGTCCGAAATGAAACCTGAAGCGTGGCCCGTCCTCAGCACCCCACCAGTTATCCCGTGCATCAACAAAAGAGAACCACATAGCCCATAGTCCAGATGATTCCCGATATGATTCATTATAACCGTTCTCATAGATGTTACTTTGTTTGATCCGGACTATGCTGAGAACATCATTTTCAATCCCCCAAACGCTGTTGTTGTAGACATTGCATTTTTCCACCACCGAACCAAATGATGACCAGAAACCTATTCCTATTAGGTTGTTGTAAGCATCACAGTTTATTATCTTGTTGTTCCTAGCAGGATTGAGCACAAGTAGGGCCCCGTTTATCAAAAAACCTGTTTCTAAATTATTGAAGGCACTACAATTTCGTATGATGTTATTTTCGGAGTCAGTAGACATACCCACGTAGTTATTATGAAAGCTACAGTTCTCCACTATATTATTAGAAAGTCGTTGAATAGCCAGACCAGCCTTCTTTGGTTCATGCCCATTATTATAAAATTCACAGTTGACAACACGGGAATATGATGGATGCCTTATTCGGTCAAGGAGTTTCACTCCATACCATTCATTGTCGTAGAATTTACTATCCTTAATGATAATATGCATAGTAGTGGGCTCAACAGAGAATGAGTTTAATCCCACATCATTATTGTAACACTTGGTTTTCTCTACAATAATATCTGAGCTTTTAGTTAAGTCAATGCCTGTATCTAAATTGTAACACTCACTTGACTTTATTGTTATACGTGTAGAACGATAACAGTTTATACCTACACCATATAGAACCGGAAAGTCGTAACAAGAGCAATTACTAACCTTAATATTGGTTGAATATCTTAAATCAATACCAGTATGGCTTTTATATATACTAGTATTTTCGATTCCACCGTTTTCAACGTTTGAAAATTTAACACCGTCATAATACATATCTGGGTGGTGGAAATCATAAACCGTACAATTCCTTATCATAAAATAGGCATTGGTATTGTTGATGAATATACCATCACTAGCTGAACCATCACCAACAATAATCCAATCCTCGATAATATAGGGATCATTTTCTGTTCCGTTGCCTCCTGTGACACCATTCTCAGGAGTAAAATCATCATTACCGTTAATAATAATCGGTGGATGATTACCATCACTAATGCCTATAATTGTTTTCTCAGATAATGAACCCTTATTAGCATTAATGCTAGGTGCTAACACCAATCCAATAAATAAGAGGAACGCCATTAAAATGAAACCATCCTTGGTTTTCATAATATCACTTGTATAATATACATAGTATTATACTCTATATAAGTTTTTACGTATGATTATTTGATTAATATAGATGATATTAGTACAAAAGTTTCAGAAGGATATTTTAGTCAAAATAAAAAAAGGGGGTAGTGAAATGCCTTCACCATCTTAGATATTATTTCTATTAGCAAGTAACTTGTATTCTCTCGTCACCAACATTTCCGGCAAATGTGTAGAAAAATTGATCGTCTGAGCCTAAGACGTTTGAAATATCCACAGTAACAGTAGTTATACTAGCTTCGGTAATACTTGAAACACCCAGAGCTTGATTATAATCGAAATATGCACAGGATTCCTCCCAGTAGTAACCGTTTAATACATCAATAGTATGGCTTGGATCTGTTCCTTCATCTATTTTAATCTGGTAACCATCCAAATGCTCCCAAATCACTCCTATAGGTCTAAAAGCCCACGCATCACCCCATAGGTAGATCTTATTGTTACTTCCTATATCATCTTCTTTATCGATTTCAAAATCTACACCAACTTCATCAGCAGGGGCAAATGCCCTATCTGTCACATATGTCCGACTCCATGTAGAACCCACTCCCTCGTGCGTAAGGTAATATCTTGATATGGTTGCAGGGAAAATAGCTCCGTGATCATAATAAGTGATTGTAGCATATGATTCAACGTCTAGAGTGTCGTCTTTATCATATTTCATATGGCGTATATGATTCATTTCCGCAAAGTAACCCTGTACAGTACCTCCTAGGTAGCAATGAATATGAAATTCTCCAATTTTCCAGCTGTAAGATGGAGAATTAATATTTCCTCCATCCGTGAAAAAAGTTTGATTCTCCAGCATGTCATCTTCACTAGCAAATCTTCCACTTTCTTCCCAACCGTCAAGATAAGACCATATATGTGGAAAATTCTGGTTTGCCTCGGCCCTATATGATGGAAACAACGGTTGGCCCGCAGGGTCGGAGAAGTCCACGGCAATTATACATCTGTCATGAGCCCAGCTTGTAAAATTCTTAGCTTCTGAGGTGTCATTAATCATGACACAAGCACTCATATAACACACTAAAGTCTGTGAACCTTGTTGCATCTGCTCTTGAGTAAATTCAAGGGCAACCGTGAGAGTGCCACTTTCATTATAGGAATTGCCAGCACCATAGGTCTTCGAGAATGAATCGTTGCCCATCTCGATACAATTTTCATCCACATTGTAGATGACTATACCAAGTAAAACATAGTATTCAGGATGGATTGCCTCAATGTCAACCTCCCAGCTCGCATTTATATTACCAATCCCATCTTCCCATATAACCCAGTCGTCTGCTGCATTCGCATGACCAATGCCAATAAAATCAATCGTTGTTAGTACCGACGAAACATCAAGTTCACTAATCCACAGATCTCCAATCTCTGCATCCCCCACATGGGCTGTTGGGTCGGATGATCTTACGATGTTCAAAAACACTACTTGCGTGCTTACCAGCATCAGCAATGCCACGATGGCACTGCCCAAAACATATCTTTTTTTCATTTTTACCTCGCCCTAAAAATTTTTTTTAGTTAATTTAACACTGAAGGCTCTTTTTTAAAGATTGTGCAATAATAGGCGTAAAATATAGGTAAAAATAGTGGTAAAAAGTAGTATGTTGCAAAGGTTCTGTTGATTCTGACGGTGTTTAATCTACGGTGTTGATTTCACGGTGGTAATTTTATAAGGTTTTGCAACCCGAATAGTCAACAGAAAGTAAAAATAAGGATTAATTTTATAAACCACAGCCTTATTTTAAAATTTAAAAAGGGGGGTCGATTTTTTCACCTTCCGAAATAATAATTTCTAAAAAGGAAATCCTTTCCTCCAAACCTCGACCTCCTTTTCATCCCTACTTACAACCTCCCGCATTCACCACCCGACACCCGCCAATTCAACAGTACAGTAACGGACTCCTGGCTAAAACACATTTTTCAAATCCCTTTTTCTCCTCCCGCAAAAAACCATCTCATGGGTTTTTCATCTAAATATATGCTGATCCTAGGGCAGTTATGAGAATAATTCACCAGGATGCAGATATGCTGCGACTCTCGCATAACCGCAGACAAAAAGAAATTCAGAGGGGAATAGCTCTGACTTGAAATCGGTACTGAACGTAACTAAGATTCCCGAATAATAAATTAGGAAAGCACCAAAAGGATCTTCATCTATACCGCTAGAAGCATCCCAGGAGCCCCTTTTGCTCCTTGAGTGAAACCTTCCACAATCAATTAAAAATATCTCTAATATGGATAGAGCATTAAATGGAGGAATATATTTAAATATAAAAACTGGAGAAACTAATAATAAAAACAAAACTCTAATCCAATAAGGGTTATTCATATTAAGAAACGCCATAAATAACATAAGACCAAAAATCCTATAACTACTATTCGCTAAACCGAGAACTAAAGATGCATTCCACTCTGGCTCATCCAATGAATGTTCGTATTGAGAGATAGTCTCTAACATCTCTGTTCCCAAGATGTTATTCTTTTCAATTTCTGCATAACATTGCTGGATCTCAGCCTTGTCTCCTTTCCTTAAGGCGTTGTATAAATTCGTAAGTAGTTGCTTAAGTTGTTCAGTTTCTCCTTCAGAAACAAAGGTTTTTTCTTCTTTTATACACCCCTTATTGAATAAACAAATTTTTACCTCAACCAGCTCTTCATCAATAAAGGCTTTGCTGATATTGGCGTTGATGCTTGGAGCGAAGGTTAGACCGATGAACAGAAAAATAATAACAAATGCAAATCCTTTCTTTAGATATAGGTTTTTCATATCTATTCCTCCCTTTTCCTATAATATCTATATATGCAGTGGTATTTAAATGCTACCCTCTAGCACGATACAAGGCATGACTCCATCTCCATTGAAATGCATCAAGAGGCTCACCCAATAATGTATGATAATCCTCTTGGACGTAAACCCCCAATGGGTTCACTATGATTATAACTACATATTACATATACAAAAACCCAAAGTTCTCTTCGTTGGGTCATCAAGATAGTTGTTTAAACCAGCAGAAATGTAAATCTCAATATCATCATCTAACGATGCTGATGTTGCCGGAACAACACCCATCCCAATAAATAAAATAATTACTGCCACGACAGTTCCTCTATTTAGTAATTGTTTTTGCATTAGTCTTTTCCCCTAAGACACTTCATTATTTTAAAGGTTAATAAACCTTTCAATCGATTTCTAAGTAGAAATCATTCTACTAACTCTGGACTACCAGAGCGCAACTCTTAATATAGTGCTAGTGAGTAGAAGATATTTGACTGAAATAAAGAAAGATTTAGAGAAAGAAAAGTATTAGAAGTGTCTTCTCCTTCTCACAAATGTTTTTAATTATCAAAGTGGACCTATTATTGCGGTCCAAGTGGATTCAGGATATAGATCTTCATCTTCTGGGTCCCAAGGTTCATCTGGTTGTAAAAGATGATAAAATCTATTCAAAGCTGGAGTTGGGTGCCATATATCTCGCTTGAAAAAATCAAAATGAATTCCAAATTCACTGTATTGTGCCTCACCTCTAATCCAGTCTACGAATTCTCCCCATATCAGCTCTATCATCTCCGCAACAAGCAACCATATAATTCCAGGGAGTATAAACCAAAGGAAGATAATTAAAAGCTCCACACCCCAATCCAACTCCAATACAAGGTAACAAAAGATATCCGAAAGGGGCTTATCAATGGCAAGTACATGACCCTTGTAATAATGATAATCAGGCGGAGTTTCATCATCAAAAAATTGCGCAGCTTCATCGCTTTTCCAGTACGCATTATGTCCATCGTATCCTGGTGGCGGACTTTCTTCTTCTAGATACGCGTCTACAATCTCTTCCATATCTGGAAGCATTTCTTCAATCATTTCTACTATCTCATGAGGGACAAGCTCTTCCTCTGTTACATTATTTTCCGCTAGAAAATTTTTAATTGTAGCAGCTTCTTCTGAATAGTCTTCAGCAAACTCTTGTAGTTGGCTAGATATCTCAGGTGAAATATCCGCAGTTACTGTAGGTGATAACGATAACATCACCAAAAGAATAGCAGCTCCAATTCCAAAAATTTTTATTTTCTTTTTCATTTTTTTCCTCCATACATTATATTTTCTGAAATATACCATGAATTTAATATTTATAAAAATAGTGGAAAAACAGACGTAAAATACAGGTAAAATAGCGGTAAATGGTGATACATGATTAAAAGGAATGGTATTTTATCACCCAATTGGCTAATTGCAGTTAGCTAATTAGCCAAAAAACTCGGCTAATTAGCGCCCCCCAAGTTGGGTCTGTCTCGTTAGACAAGAGCTAATTAGACAAATATATAAAGATTACGAATTTTGGTTCTGTTGCAACACCCTATTATGCAACAGAACCTGCTGGAGGTAAACAGCCGGTTTTCCTTAATTCAATCAAGTCTGCGTTAAAATCGATATTTGTCGGTGCGCCAATCGTCCTTGCCATTCTTTCATTGTAGGTTCGACTCTTTGCCCATTGGTGCAAATTACTATGAAACTCAACTAGAGAGCCAACATCTAGCTCTTTGCTCGGTTGAATTATTGGTCTGTGCAAACATGTTTTAGAGTATTTCCAGAGATTGTCTATTAAAACCTTCGTTCCATATCTTTTAGAGAATTTATCTAATTCAAAATATGTACTAGTACCAGGATAAGGCATGAAAAAAACCAACGAAGGATAAAAATATTCTCCACCAGCATCAATCTGCTTCTCAATGAAATCTCTCGTTTCTTGTAACGAGTTCATAGTTTCACCAGGATAACCTAGCATGTAACTTCCAAAAATGTATAGATCATGTTTTCTAGCTGTATTAACTATTTCAAGTGCCTTTTTCAGATATTTTTCAGGAGTATTGGTTTTCCTCATTAATCTCAGCATCCTAGGACTGCCTGATTCAAAACCATGAAAAATAAATGTACAACCAGCTTTCCGCATGAGCAAAATCTCATCACTGTTCAATCTGTCTAGACGCATTTCACAACTCCACACAAGGTTCAAATTTGATTCAATTAATCTATTACAAAAGTCATTTAGCCAGTTTTTATCAACACCAAATAATGGATCGACAAAGAAGAACCTTCTATAGCTAAAATGTTCATCCATAAATGAAGAATAAGTTTTCATTCCTTCTATTAATTTCTCTGGTTTCTTCACAGACCAGAAATGCCCACCTCTAACAACAGCCTCTGAACAATATTCACATTTAAATTTGCATCCTCGACTTCCTTCAATATCTAATGTTCCTAGACTTGAAACATATTTTTCCACTATTGAAAAATCATAACTAGGCAATGTGTTAATATTATATTTTATCAGCATTTTTTGTGTTTCAATGATTTTACCATTGTGTCTCAATATTAAATTGGGTACATATTTAAGCTGTTCATGATTTTTGATGCCTTTGATAAATTTTTCACAAATTGGTTCAAAATCACCTCTAACAACAACATCAATATATTTTGAATCCCTCATAATATTACGAGCAACCATAGTTGCATGATAGCCACCCATAACTGTCATTGTATCAGGTTTTTCCTCTTTACAAATTCGTGCAAAATCTAGAATATTAAGATACTCATCACAGGAAATACAAGAAAATCCAATCCAATCATAATAGGAACCCTTTATTAACATTCTAAATTTTCCCAATCGTTCATTGTATTTCTCTTGAGTCCTCGGAATTCCAAGCATAATTGGTATATGCCAATAATCTACGTCAACACCAAATTGTTTGAGTATAGTTCCAACTGCAACTATGGCAGAGCTAGAATTCAACAGTAATAAACTATACAACTCGGGGAGGTCCCCTGAAGGACCAGTTCGAATTAATAGTACTCTCATGTTATTACTCCTTAACCGGATCAATCTCTGATATAAGTTCAGGTAATTCAAATAGACTATTCATTCTAAAATCAGGTCTGATACCAATTCCAGGATCTGGTATTTCATTCCGGCTGACAATCACTGTGATTAAACCTACTTCAACTGCACCTTTAACATCCATCTCAGAGTCGCCTACATAAACTCCCTCGCTAGGTTTACATTTTGCTAAATTTATTGCCTCATAGAATAACAACGGAT
Organism: Thermoplasmatales archaeon; assembly: GCA_020343515.1. Classification (GTDB taxonomy): domain Archaea; phylum Thermoplasmatota; class E2; order DHVEG-1; family DHVEG-1; genus JAGLML01. Next base: position 771,622 of record CP070798.1, read on the forward strand.
TTGGTTTAAAAACCTGAATTTTACCAGATATTACTTTGATGTTAAAAAAATTCGTTAAATTATGTTTTTGTAAAATACCATCAACTATGTTTGGTTCACCATCAGTGATTAGTCCCAATTCATAACCAGATTGCTTTAACTGATTCAATGCATAAATTGCATCAGGATATAATTTATTATTTCGAATAAAATCCTTCCAGACATTATCCACAATTGTTTGAATTATATTATCTGACAAACCTATTTTGTAAGTTTTTAAAATATTTTTAAGACTTAAAATATTAAGCTCCATTGTGTTAATATAATTCTTTTCACGTAATTCCATAAATAATCTATGGGTCTCGTGTCCCCATTTGTAGATTATCTCATTTAGATCTATGTTTGATTGTGATAAATGTTTCTTCAATGAATTATACATGCTTTTTTTAAAAGAAGATAACTCTATCAAAGTTTGTCCTAAATCAAAAAAAATCACTTTAATTCCAGAACTCCCACTCAATTAAATCACACCACGTATAGATTCATATTCCTCTATAGTCACTTCCTGACCAAATTTCTTGTTAATTTCTTTAAATATTTTATCGATGTCTTCATTAGACAGTTTTTTAAAATTCTCACTCCTTGTGCGTTCAAACTCTAACAGAGTTTTAAACTCATCTGCTATAAGTTGATTGTAATCTTTGTCATCTAGAATGGACAATGCTGCTAAATAACCGCTGATAACTGCATACCTAATACCAAAACCCGCGGTAGCATCCTGCAAACCAGCAGCCTCGCCCACATAATATCTATTATTTTGGTAGGGATTATCTAACAAAGTGGAACATCCTACTCCTCTTTCTATAGATTTCATGGTAGCACCATTTAATAAATCATTCAGGACAGTATTTTCTTGTAGCGCACGATTAAAAGACAATTTTACTGATTCTTGACCAATTGAGGGATCGCGTACCGTTTCAATGACTGCTGCTTCCCCCTTTTTCTCACCAGGCAACACATATACATATCCACTGGGTGAATATCTCATGTCTAAAAATATGTACCCGGCTTCGTCAAGGTTTGTGTCTTCATATATCCTACCATATGCAAAGCCATCTGCTTTTAGAGGTCCTGTTGCAACTATATCCACTTCATTGATATTTAATTTGGTGTGATAGTTAATGTTTACAGCTTGGCTGACAGCTAAGTTTTCCAACTGTGAATCTATGGAATTCTTACTTCTCCCTCTGAGAACAAGATAGTAAATAGGTTGATTATTACGTACAACCTCAAAACTGTGGGATCGAGAATACCTAAAAATCCTTTTTAATTTTTTATACGGCTTCAGAGTAATTCCAAGCTTTTCAAACTCGGCGATAGGATTAACAGTCATATCCCCAAAGTTCCGTAAGCATTGAAAATCTCGATTAAATCGCCCACCTGCATGGGAGCTTTTTTCAAAAACTTCTACTCGTAAACCATTTCTAGCAAGCGTTATAGCAGCACTAAGGCCCGAAATCCCTGCACCTAAAATTTTTATAAGCTTACTGGCCATTCTTTATCAATCCACTCAATAATTGCTTATCCAGACCCGGCAAACATTCTTTATTTCTTAACCATGAGTTTTATTCAATTTTGGAACTATATATGAAAATCTATTGTTCATCCGGCGATAGGTGGATCATACGATGTACGATTAATTAGAGATTAATAGTAAAACTGGTATATACCAGTGGGTGATCCTATTATGAATAATTTTTTAGGGCTTTCGCGCAAGTAAATCACCTTATTAAGTAAGTCTAATTCTCTTAATTCATAGCGTTTCTTAATCTCTTCTTTAGTGTGATAGGTTTTTTTTAAGAGCTCTCCCTGATGAAGTTGCTTTGCTAATAACGCTAAGGCTACAAGGGTTACCAGCTCGTCGGAATTCCAATTGCTGTAAATGGTACCATTCTGGGAATAGAGGAACACTGAGTGAGACATTTTCTCTGGAATCCAACCTCCTGAAACTTGAAATTTAGTGTGTCTGATATGTACATCTATATCAGGCAGTGAATTAAAGATATCCCGAGCATACTTGGTTGTGATCCACTTTTCATTGTAATCAAACAAAAAATAGGTATGAAAATCTCCATTTTTCGTAGAGTCCATAATATTGTTTAATAGGTGGATATGTTCATAATTTTTCGTCAGACAAATGCATGAACAGCGAACATTATTTTGGATCGCATATTTTTTAATAAGAGGTGCACCTAGAGAAATCCTTTCCAATATACGATTGAACTCTTTTTTGCCCCGCTCCCGATTATAAGAGGTATGAATCATAATATAGCAATACCTAGCACCTAAGGCCTTCAGTGTATGAATAAAATTGAGTACATAAAAAACACATTCTAACTCATTACTAAACATAGACTTTGAAACCAAGGTTGAACGATTGCCATCAAGTATATCATAAACCACTAAATTTTTCAATTCCTCTAAGTTATCACAAAGACGTATGTCTAAACCAGTTCTTTGAATGATCTTATTCCAAATTTTGTAAAAATCATTTTGGATCGCAGAAGGTGATGTGAAAAATTTATCATAGTCAAAATCTCCAGATTGTCCTTGTTCATCCATTAGATTTATCGCATTAACGCCGCACATAAATCCCAATTACTTATCAAAAATAGACTTATAAACTTTTAAATCAAAGAATTTGTAACCAATCCATCAACTACATAAGAAATTAGATATTCTGTTTCGTCTTCCACTTATTCTTGCACATAAATGATAAACCAAAGGGGTAGGAAGGAGTTATAGAACCCGATTTAATACCACGTTGAAATCTGGGATACCATACCATTGATCCTTTAGTTTTCCAGACATTCTTTCCTTGTAAAATAACGGGTAGAGTTCTCTATTCAATGGAAAATACATTGATATGCAACAGTCAAAATTTATTTCCTTTCTGCAATTAATAGTTTGTTTTAACACCTCTTTATGTGAAATTCCTTCTTTAACAGTGTAGTTATGTGACCATAAAAAATGATCTATTTTATCTAATTGTGGTCTCCGATCTATCGAGATTCCGTAGTCTTGTGGATTATTATAGATAGGAGTTACTCTTGATAAGATGAAACTATGAAAAACAGCGCTTCCGATGCTGTCTCTATTTTTAATAATGAAGTCTTTTGTTTTATTGATGTCAGCGATGCTTTCGCCAGGAAAACCAATCAACCAATACGTTAGAGGCCATATATTCATGCCCATTGTTAATTTAAGCACCCTTTCAATTTCTTTTAAGGCAATCCCTTTATGCATTTTATTCAAGATTCTCTGGCTACCAGATTCTATGCCGTATAATAAGCACCTGCAACCTGAATTTTTCATTTTTTTTAATAATGCTTCATCCATACTTCTAATACTTGCATGAGCACTCCAATAAATATCTATTCCTTTTGAAACTATTAGTTCACAATACTTTTCAAGCAATTTTGTATTGCCGTTTATAAGAGAGTCGCAGAAAAGAAAAGAATCCAAATTATATCTCTCTAAATCTGTTTCAATTTCCTTAACAATGGTTTCGGGCTTTTTAGATCTAAAGTTTTTCCAAAATCTCTTCTCGTGGCAAAAACTGCAATTATAGACACAACCCCGACTCATTGAGATTGGTATTGCCCCATAGATGTATTTTTCAAAATCAAAGTCACTGAAGTCCGGAGGAGGAAGATTATTAATATCTTTTAAATATGGTTCAGAGACGATATGCCTCTTTGGAAGAGAATTATTTTTTAATTCATCGATTATTTTTAAAAAAGCCATTTCTCCTTCACCCTTTACGATTACATCAATCCAAGGTAAATTTCTCATTGTCTCTTCCTTAAACCAAAATACATGTGCCCCCCCTAGAATAGTTAGTATGTCCCTTCGTTCTTTTTTTATTTCCTTAGCAATAAGCAGACTCAATGGAAAGTTGGTACAAAGCGTTGAGAAACCCACAATATCTGGGTCATCATCCAGGATATTCTTTACCCATAACCCGATCCTATATTTGATGGTTCTTTTCAATTTATTGTTAAGTAGCCAATCCACATTATTTTCCAAATAGTTATTCCCGAAGAGGGTCCTATCCTTTATTAAATCCTTCAGTACGTTTTTACAATCTTTTTCGTCATAAAACAGTGAAATAAGAAAGGGATATGATAGAGATTCGACCGTTGCCTCAAGGTCAATGGGCATAGAAAGCATCTTTTTAAATAATTTGTAAACAGAGGGTAATTCAACATTGAGATCAATGGTTCTAACATCATGTCCGTTCTCCTTTAAAAAAGAAGATAAGCATGCGATTCCATGAGGCGGCATTACTGGACTCCAGAAAGGTGCGAAAACAAGATTAATGTTTACCATATTCAACAAATCCTTGCTATACCTCGCTATATTAACTGCATATCAATAAATTATTTATAAACTTTGAATTTAAAGATAATGAAGGGAATAGAACCAATAGGTGGCAAAAAATAAAGCTATATAGCTCCATTTTGATAAGGAATTCCATGAATCCAAGTTTGTATATTGCTTTTTTTTCTGGAATTCTTAACCTATCGATTGGGATTTATCTTTTATTAAAAAATCCTAAAAGCAACATAAATAGACTTTTTCTCTTGATTGTGATGAGCATAATCATATTTAATATTGGTGAATTTTTCACTAGGCTATCCATCACAGCAGAGGAAGCATTATTTTGGGGAAGAATCAGTTACGCTGTCTTGTGGTTGTGTCCTTGCTTCGCCCTTCATTTTTCTATGATATTCCCCCGGAAAATCATTCCCCCGAGGTATATTTCAATCGCCAAATATTCAATAATATGTACTTATGTAATAGGTTTAATTATATACATATTTTTTATTTATACAACCTCGTCTCAAAACATCCTGGCAACAGAATGGGGATACCGCGTTGTTTTAACCGCATCGTCTTCCTTTATCATCATATGGTTTTTAATTATTTTTGGATTAGTAATTATCAACCTGGCGTATAAATTCTTCAGGGGAAATCTTTATAGAATTGAAAAGAAACAAATTAAAATCATCTGGACCGGTGCAACCTTATTAGTAGTCATTGGTTTTATGACAAATCTTTTGCCTCCACTACTCAACTTTAAAATGTTTCCAATGACTTCTTTGTTTACATCAATTTTTATTTTCTTTGTTGCCTATGCAATCATAAGATACAAATTTTTGTCTTTATCACCGGCAATAATCGCAGAGAATATCCTCCACACAATGAATGATTTAGTGATTATAGTAAATGAAAAAGGAGATATCGTTAACGTAAATAATTCTACGCTTAAACTCTTAGGTTATGAGAAAAAAGAGTTAATGAATTATTCTTTAAACCAGATTGTTAAATTACCCGAAGGGGAAGAAAGAGATGGTAAAAAAGTGTTTGAATCCAAACCATTTGAAAAATTATACGCTAACAAGGTATTAGAAGACATCGAAGTGGAGTTTGTAAGTAAAGCCGGAAAAACCACTTCCATGAGTGTTTCTACATCTGCCATGTATGATAATGATAGAAATCTGGATGGAATTGTATTGGTGGCAAGAGATTTAACGGAAATCAAGAAATCACTTAAAGAGAAAGAAGTGCTTTTGAGAGAAATCCACCATCGGGTCAAAAATAATTTGCAACTTATAAACAGTCTACTTGACCTTCAGTCTGAACAAATTGAAAATAAAGATGTAGTGGAAATCTTTAGGGAAAGTCAGAATCGTATCAAATTAATGGCATCTCTTCATGAACAATTATATCAATCCAAAGACTTGGCAAAAATTAATTTCGATGAATACATTCAAGACCTCATTACTAATTTGTTCCATTCATACAAAATCAATCCAGATACTATTACCTTAAAGATTAATGCCCGTGGTATTTTTATGAATGTTGATACAACTTTAGCCTGTAGTTTGATGATCAACGAGCTTGTTTCAAATTCTCTGAAACATGCTTTTCCATCAGGTAGAAAAGGTGAAGTCATCGTCGATTTTAATTTGGATGGTGATACCTATAAGCTGGTTGTTGGTGATAATGGTGTCGGTTTTCCAGAGGAGTTAGACTTTCGGAATACAAAAACTTTGGGGTTGCAACTAGTGAATATCTTTGTCCAGCAGCTTAAGGGCAATATAAAACTTGATAGAACCAGTGGGACAAAATTTATAATTACATTCGAATATATAAGACAAAAGAAAAAGGGGTTATAAAGATGGTAAGCAAACAAATTCTTATTGTTGAAGATGAACTCGTTGTTGCGAAGAACATACAGAACAGGTTGGAAAGTTTGGGATATTCTGTGCCTGCCCTTGTTTCTTCTGGAGAAGAAGCTGTTAAAAAAGTGGCAGAGATTCAACCAGATTTGGTATTGATGGACATTAAATTAGAAGGTGATATGGATGGTGTGGAGACTGCCAACCAAATTTGGCATCGTTTCAATATTCCGGTGATATATCTTACTGCTTATGGGGATGATCAGACGTTGCAGCGTGCAAAGATAACTGAGCCCTATGGTTATATACTCAAACCAATTGAAGTAAAAGAATTGCACAGTAACATTGAAATGGCTCTTTATAAGCATGCTATTGAATCCAAATTAAGGGATAATGAGGAGTGGCTTTCTGCAGTGTTAACGAGCATAGGTGATGCTGTGATTGCCACTGATAGAGAAGAGTACGTAACCTTCATGAATCCTATTGCTGAGGCTCTGACGGGTTGGAAACAGGAAGATGTTTTAGGTAAACCTCTGAAAACAGTCTTCAATGTTGTAAGCGAGAAAACCCGTACCCCTGAAGAGAGCCTTGCAAAAGCTGCGATTCAGGGGGATGCTGTCATCAATCTGGATGAAAGAAATGTCATCCTTGTTACTAAAGACGGGGAAGAAAAACCTATCGACGACAGCGCTGCCCCAATCAAAGACCATGAAGGAAACATCAGTGGCTGCATTATTGTTTTTCGCGACATCACTGTGCGGAGGCAGACTGAAATGGAATTGGATAAACACCGTCACCATCTCGAAAAGATGGTGGAAAAGCGTACCGCTGAACTTACAACCGCCAATGAACAACTTCAACAGGAAGTTACAAGTCGTCGGAGGGCAGAAGAAGAAGCGAATAAGGGTAGAGAGAATCTTCAAAACATTATTAATAGCGCTTCTGAGGTCGTAATTTCTATTGACGGGTATAATAGAGTAACCTTGTGGAATAGAACGGCAGAGGTACTCACCGGGTATAATAGAAGAGAGGTTACTGGGAAACATGTGGCTAAGTTGCCTGTATTTGACACACCGAATGAATTGTTGGATGACCTTAAAAACATCTCTGATGGTAAAAAACCTGGGTTTAACGAACTGATTTTGAAAACAAAGCACGGCGATAAAAGGATAATTAAAGTATCTTGTTCCATTGTTAAAACTAATGAAGAGCACAGTGTGGGCGTTCTTTTTGTCGGGACTGATATAACCCACGATTTAGAAAGCCATGGGAGATTGCTCAGGGGAAGCTGTTATCTTATCCCGGATAAAGACAACAAATCTGCATTGGATCTCTTTGTATCCCTAAGTAAATTAGATCATGAAGGTTTATTTGTAGCTCGTGCCACTCCTGAGATGATAAAAAGCATGCCCTCATTAAGAGGTAGTCAGGTAGCATTGTTGAGCCAGGAAAAATTGGGAGGATTTGAAAATATCTCTGACCATGAGGCATTGATAACTAAGATTGGAGAATTCTCTGGCAAGAACCCAGATTCGGTAGTTCTACTAGACGGTGTTCATTATCTGTTAACCAAGTTTTCGTTCGAAAAATTCACAGATGCTTTATACACTATCAGGGAGATAGTGTCAAACACCAACTCCATGTTGTTGCTGCGCCTTGACCCGTCGCTTATAGATGAAAGGCAGATGGCAGTTATGGAAAACGAATTGCTGC
>CP070798.1:779661-797220 GCA_020343515.1 Thermoplasmatales archaeon
AGCTGCGAGGGACATTATAAACATGTGCCGCCTACCATTATTCCACTTGTTTTGGATGAAGATCTTAATCCCATTGGTTACAATCAATTTGGGCGATTTGCATTCATTGATCCAATTCCATATAGCTACCCCGGCTTCATCATCACAGGTGACCGAGTGAAAATCATGGAACACTGCCCGGTCTGTGAACGTGAGGGGCCTGTGCTTGATATAGAGGTAACACGGCTTCCAGGCGTTGAGGGGCGGGGATGCGCCGCTGTGATGGCGGATCTTATGCAGCAGGAGGAATAACCGTCATGGTCCGATTCCCCTCTGACAAATGGATCAAAACCTTCAAGGAAAAACTCAATAAAAATAAAAGGTATTCTGAGGTTGCCAAGGACTGGGAAGGCGACTTCCTCTTTGTTATAACCCCAGATGAGGGACTGAAAAAAGAAATCTTGTTTTACGTTGACCTCTGGCATGGAAAATGCAGAGAAGCCTTCTTGGTCAAAGGCTATAAAAAAGCGGCTTTTGTATTTAAAGGAGCATATTCAAATTGGAAGAAAGTCATTAACAAGGAATTAGACCCTATCAGAGGTTTAATCAGAGGAATGTTTACGGTTGAGGGTGATTCAAGAGTGATTATAGATCAAGCAAAAGCAGCGCAGGAGCTTGTTAATACAGCGAGCAAGATTCCAGTTGATTTTGAGGATTAAAAATCATGGGTCGAACAGTAAATTGTTACTTTTGGAATCCTAATCTAGGAATTGAAGATACTTTAGAATTCACCTATGAGGATATTAGTAACAATATTAAGCTTAAAAAACCAGTATTCACAATTGATGCGCTTGAAAAAATAATCGATGGCATTAAACAAGCAAGAAGAGACTATCTATTAAATATTGATATCCCAACTGTTCTTGACGTAATCGGCATTGTAATTGATCGATGGATGGATCCTAAATATCATGGGAGAAAACTCGCGAGAGAGGTACTCCCCACTATAACAGGCTTTTCCATAGAAATGATTGAATCCTGGGGGTTTGATCATTTCATGAAAATCATCAAAAAGGACAACCTCCCGTTATTTGGAAAACTGCAGGTTGATAAATATCGTAAGTTTACCAGTCTACAGGATGGATTAGTTAGGGCATATGGTAGTCAGAATATTACACATTCTAATTATAATCCTGAGGTCATTGGCCATATTTGCGCAGGAAACATTCTTGGAATTGCCGCTTTTGAAATCACGATGGGCAAACTAGTGGACGCGGCAAGCTGGGTAAAAGTTCCCTCAGAAGAGCCAGTTTTTGGCGCATTGTTTGCCAAATCGATTGAAGAAGTAGATCCGCAATTGGCCTATAGCATTGCAGTTCTACCCTTTAAAGGGGGAAATTCTGAGGTGAAAGAATTCCTATTTTCACAGTCAGATATAGTCAGAGCAACAGGTGGTGAACTGGCTCGTCAAAGTATTACAAAACTGGCAGAAAAACATCAAGTTCCCGTTGCAGGGCATTGGCATAAATTTAGTTTTATAACTATTGCACGAGAATATCTCGACGATAGAGCTCGTGATATCGCAGGGTTAGTATCCTTAGATGTATCCGCATGGGATCAACAAGGATGTTTCTCGCCTCAAGAAATTTTTGTGGAAATCGATGGAGATGTTTCACCAGTAGAGTTTGCAGAGTTACTTGCAGAAGAAATGCAAATCACCTCGATTGCGCTACCAAAAGGTACCAACTCTGGAAAGATGCAAGTGTTAGATGGCTATCACCAATATCTCAAGAAGGAGATAATGGGTGAACCAGTGAAAATCTTTACATCACCAACCCATCAATGGTTGGTGATTTATGATGGTACAACCACGCGGTTTGAACCTTCCCCACTATTCCGTGTAATCAGAGTAAAACCAGTGGATGACATTATGAAGATCCCTGATCTAGTTAAACCAATCGGCAGCTTCTTACAAACCGTTGGGGTTGCCATTCCTCATGCTCGACTTATTTCTTTTGCGGATGCCATAGGTGAGGCTGGCGCAACAAACATACGTGCGATTAGTAATATGACACTTCAAAAGGCCTGGGAACCTTGGGATGGGCGATTCCCCCTCCAGGAACTCTTTGAACATGATAACATCCGTTGGGTTAGTATTAGTACTAGAGATGTTGATAAGGAAATCAGAACCTGTTTAAAGCGAAGACGAACAATCATAAATCAGGGAATTAAAACACAATAATATAGCAAAGTATTAATTTAGGGAAAGTTTATAGGGAGGTATAGGCAATGGCAAAAGGACAATATCAAAGAAAGATTAAAAAAAACACATCTAAAAATGAAGAAAATAAATGTGAAAATTTAATCTTCAAATTTATCGACTTAGATATAATAATTATTTGTTTATTTGAAATTAACAACATAGTTGTTTTGTTTACATTTTTTAAAATATTTGTAATGAGGTAGAAACATATATGGAGAAAAATACACATTTAATTTGGATAATTTTGATGGTTGTGTTTATTGTTTGGTTGAATGGATGCACTGAACAAGAATTAGGAGACATAGTAATTGAGGGAAAAGGATCTTTTACTTCTATACAGGGTGCAATTGATAGTGCATCTAAAGGTGATAAAATCCTCGTTAACAGCGGGACATATTATGAAACACTAGTGATAAGTAAATCCGTTAGTCTTATGGCGTTAGATGAAAATAATACAATTATTGAGTATAAGGGAAATGAATCTAATATTGTCATAATTAGTGTTAAAGCAGATGATTGTTTTGTTAGTGGTTTCAAAATTATAGGAAATAATGTTTCTTTGGGTTTTGGTATTGAGATATTCTCTTCTAATAATGAGATCGTGAATAATACAATTTTAGGTACTCGTTTTGGGATTTACCTTAGCAAATCAGAGAATAATTCTATTTCAAATAACATGATTTTTAATAATGATAACGGCCTGGGTATGTTTTCCTCATCTAACAACAATATAATATCAAACAGAATTGAAACAAATAAAGAGAATGGAATACATGCTCATACTCAATCCAATAACAATGTCTTCAGTGAAAATATTGTCTCTTCAAATGAATTGGGAATACGGATTATGTCCTCAAATCAAAATCAGGTTTTCAGAAACACTATTAAAAACAACATGAAAAAAGGAATCTATATATGCTGTGACGCAAAAGATAACGTTTTATTCAAAAATTCGTTGATAAATAATACCGTCAATGCAGATGATCAATATAATAGCCTGTGGCATAGTACTGGTTTTGGAAACTATTGGGATGATTATAAGGAAAAATACCCTTATGCAAAAGATCAAAATAATGATGGTATCTGGGACGAACCCTATACTATTTATGGAGAAACAAAAGATTTATATCCACTGATAAATCCAATTGAAATATGACTTAATTTTTCCCCTATATTTACTACTATCAAAAATGGATGTTATATCACGGCAAAAATTAACACTCAAACTTGAGAAAAAAGCCATCAAAAAGCCAAAGAACTGCAGATAAATAATAACGAATTTTTAGAAATTAGGCTGCGTAAATACTATGTTTTATTGGAAGGAAAATCTAATAATGCGGGTTCTTATTCAAGGCTGAAAAAAATAGCATATAACCAACCAAGTCGGTGATGAGTAGGGCTTATGGTCTAGTGGTTATGACGTCGCCTTCACACGGCGGAGGTCGCCGGTTCAAATCCGGCTAAGCCCATTATTGTTATCGACACTAAAAGGCATATTATGACTATCAAATACCCTGAAATTGGAATTTGTGGTCTATCTTGCAGACTGTGTCCTAGGTATCATACTGAAACTGAAAGCAAATGTGGCGGCTGCAAAAGCAAGGTTAGAATGGCTGTAGGTTGTCCTTTTATCACTTGTGCTATAAAGAGAAAGGACATTGAATTTTGCTGGGAATGTAATGAAAATAAACTCTGTGAAAAATGGAGGAAACATAGAGAAGCTGGCAAACAACACGACTCGTTCAAATGTTATCAAAAACTTGAAGATAACATTTCCCTAATTCAAAAGAATGGAATTAGTGATTTTCAAAAAGAACAGAAGATCAGGGAAGAATTACTGAAAGAGATGCTAAAGGATTTTAATGAGGGACGTTCGAAGAATTACTACTGCATTGCCATAACTATTTTAGAAATTGAGGAATTGAAAGATGCGTTAACTAAAGCAAAAATCAATTCCAACAAGCTAGACATTAAAGAAAGATCTAAAGCTCTTCATTCTTTATTGGATGAGATTGCTGAAAAGAAAAAATATTTTTTAAAATTAAGAAAATGAGATTTCTTATCTAGCATTTTCTACTGACTAGACAATCTTCTTCTTTGTTTATTGTAGAAAGAAAAGTTTTGGATGCAATGCCTAGCGTTTTTGAAAGATAAAAATATAAAGGAGTCATTGTTTCATGTTAATGGTAAGGGATTTTTCGTGAAAGCGGAAGATATTCAAACATTTCTTGACGATTTCAAAAAAGCAGATGTATCAAAGAAATTAGACATGTGGTATTATGCTTTAGATCAAGGAGCTTTATGGGAGGAAATTCTTACTGAAATATCGGCTCTTGCACAGCCGCAGCGCTTAGGAAAAGAAATAAAGAAAGAAGAATGAAGAAAATTCACTATATCAACAAGGTGCACATCCATGAATGTGAAGGATAAAAAAGAGTTTATTGAGGAATTCAAGTTAGCAGAAGGTACAAAACGACTTGATATGTGGGATTTCGCATTAGCACAGCAAGTTATATGGGAAAACATTATCGTTGAAATACAAAGAATCGCAAGGGAACAAGGTGTTGACAAAGAATTAGAGAAGATTATGGAAGAGGAATTGAAAAATCTATAAAGGTGAGAATCTTCTGGGTCTAAAGAAATATTTTGATCAGATACAAGTACCAATATTTTCTAAAGATATCGATAATTTATGGATAAAATGTACTATTTTACAAATTAGTACATTATTGAAAATTTATGATCTGATTAGCGGCGTATATCCCTGTTATATATGATTCCTCTAAACTGGCCACATTGTAATCTCCAATTAGGTAGAAATTGTTGCCTCTATCACTTTCTATAAGAGTGTGGCCATTAATAGTCCCTGCAGGATTCCAGTAGTGTTGAGCTATGACTTCAGGATCTTTGAAAAAATTCTCCAATGCAGGGCGTTCACCCTTATAATAAAAAAGAAAAGTACCGTCTTTTAGATTAGCTATCGCTTGCACATTAGAGGGTGGTGTAAATAAGTGATAAAGTTTTTTGGAAAAAATATTTGCAAGGTTTCCTTTTATATGGAGCATATTGGTACTGACTGGTTTATTTGTCTTCTTAACACCAGCGAATTTTTTGGACCAATTGATTTGTGTTGCCAAAACAACATTTTTTGCATGAACAATATTTCTATCAAATTTTATCTTGTATATTCCTTCTTTATAAATTAAGTTTTTAACTGTGCCAATAAATATTCTTTCCTTAAATGGTTCTATCATCTTTTCTTTTTCAAATTTAAAAGCGTAAATGGGAGTGATCAGTGGTAAAAGGTACTGTAGAAAACTAAATGCATTCATCTCATTAATCTGAGAAAACGTCGTTGAATAAAGAGCTTGAGAGAGATACCTATTTGTTCCCTTCTCCATTTTATGAATCTTTACAAAATCAGCAGCATTTTGCATGTATAATTGATGCAGAAAGGGATCATTTTCAATGGCTTTTTTTTGAGATACTTTTTCAGAGCTTCTTCGGAAACTACGGAATGATTTTCTGAACTTATAGAGCAATTTTAGTGTTTTCATAAATTGAAAAATATAAGCAATAAGTTTGGGCTCAAAAAGAACATATATCTTATCATCATTATGAAAACAGAAATCGCTCAATTTAATTCTCTTTCTTATCGTTACATGTTTTAAAACATGATAATAATCTGAACACACAAAAAAGGCTCCATAGTTAGTAGTTCCATCTTCAGATGTACGAATTCGTCCACCAATGTTCTCACTAATAATCATAAAATCTCTGTCGTTTTCCTGAAGATTTTTGGCACATGCTAATCCTGAAATACCTGCTCCGATAATTACTGTATCGCAAATCTTTGCAACCATTTTCAACATAGAAAAAGGTATAGTGCTATAATATTTTTTTTGGAAATAACCACAATTTGCAATTCCAATTTTTCAGTTAATTCTGAATATTCAGAAAAATTTAAATATTCTGAATTCAATTACTTAGTGAGGTTAACAAAATGCCTAAAAAAAGTGAAACAGAAAAAGGTTGTTCCCAAATGGATCAAAAAATGAGTTGCTGTAAAGTTGAATCAGTAATAAGTGTAGATGAAAGGGGACAGATGGTGCTTCCTAAGGGGATTAGGAAGAAGGCTCAAATCCATGCCGGTGATAAGCTAGCTGTTGTAACCATGAAAATGGATGGAAAAATATGTTGTTTGTCATTGATTAAAGTCGAAGAAATTGAACAAATGGTAAAAGGTATGCTTGGGCCAGTAATGAAGGAGATTCTATAGTAATACGGAGGTAATTGAAATGGAAGATAAGAAAATTAAAAGTAAGGTAAGAGAGGGGTATGCTGGAATTGCGAATAAGGGCTCTTCCTGTTGTGGATCGGTAGAGTCATGCTGTGGAGGCGATGTTTCAACAAAGAATATCAGCAGACACATAGGATACACAGAAGAAGAAATAAAAGCAGCTCCTGAAGGGGCAAATCTCGGTCTCGGATGTGGAAATCCTACAGCTATGGCATCATTGAAAGAAGGCGAGACCGTTCTTGATCTGGGCTCCGGTGCTGGTTTCGATTGTTTTCTAGCTGCAAATAAAGTTGGTAAACAAGGTAGAGTCATAGGTATTGATATGACTCCAGAAATGATAGCGAAAGCAAAAGAAAACGCTGAAAAAGGTGGTTACTCGAATGTAGAATTTAGACTGGGAGAGATCGAACAGTTGCCGATTGAAAGCAATTCTGTTGATGTTGTTATTTCCAATTGCGTTATTAACCTCTCACCTGATAAAAAAAAGGTTTTCTATGAGGCATATAGGGTTCTTAAACCAGGTGGTCGGCTTGTTGTGTCAGACATTGTTTTAGTGAAGGAACTCCCGGATTTTATAAAGAACTCTGTTGAGGCATATGTCGGCTGTATTTCGGGAGCTATATTGAAAAATAGGTATTTGGAGTTAATAAAAGATGCGGGTTTTAGAGATGTCACTATTACTGATGAAACCTCATTTCCGGTTGAATTGATGGTGAATGATCCAACAGCACAGACAATTATCAAAGAGGCAGGTATAACATTAGAAGAATTACAGAAGATAGGAAGCTACGTTATCAGCATCAAGTTAACCTGCAAAAAAATTAAGAATAAAGAGGAATAGAAAATGGCTTACGACATTTTCCTCTATGTTGGATCTGTTGTAATTTTAGTATAGGGAATAGCTCATCTATTACCAACCAAATCCGTCCTTAATAGCTTTGGAAAAATATCAGAAGGCAACAGACGAAATTGCTGCTGGATTAACACTCTGTTTCCAGGGATAATTGCTTTTGTTATCACCTATTTTGGATATTCAGATAGCGTTGTTTCCATACTTGTGTATAGGCTGTTAGCCGTTATGCTAATTGTTTTAGCAGGAGTGTCTATATTTACAGGTGCGCGAACATCGATTCTGCCAAACAAAATATGCCAAGTAATAATGACAATTGTTGCGCTGATGTTTATTTTAGCAACAATATTTTAGAAGGATTATAGATGAAAATCTGGAGGCTATGATTCAACTATCGATGTAAGTTGCAAATTAGGTTAAAGTAAAATAATACAATTTTTGAAAAATTAATGTAAAACAATATGAGTTATAGATTTGGATGTATATTATTTAGCTCTCCTTAAAAGTGACAGTATATTTCAAATATTCTTGAGAAATGAAATCCAGCGGTTCTCCTTCAACCTCAGCATAAGGATACATGAAATAGTTCAGTGGTCCAGTTTCTTGCTCTGGATTTAATATGACATCTCTACCTGTTGAAAGATCGATATAAGTTTCAGTCTGTGCTCCAAAATAATAATCGCGGGCTTCCATTACTTTTGGGTCATTTAATTCTAAGTTTTCCTTTAGCATTAATTTGGCGACATCTGACGGATCAACTGGTATCCATCCATAACCTGGAAGATAAAATTCAGCACGGCAGTGATATGCTCCAGTAATATCACCATCCTTGGCAATACGAGTACCTAGAATCTCTCTAGCAGGAACGCCGACGCTTCTTGACAAAGCAACAAAAACAGATGAAAAATCAACGCATTTACCTCGCAGATTCTGAAGCAGTTCGCATACATCACCGTCTCCACAGAAGCTTAGATTTGGATCACGCTCCCCATGTTCGACAAGGTAATCATAGATTGCTGTTGCTTTACCCAGTATTGTCGTTTTTCCTTCGGTAATCTGATCAGCATGATCCTTAACTTCGCCGGTGGTAGGACCAAGATTTGTAGGGAGCAAAAACTCATCTACATCAACTGGAAGCGGTCCTTCCTCAGTGAAGTTTTTCATTATTATCTCAGTTCTTGATACATCATAGGAGAAGGTCATTTGAGGATATTCATATGGTCTATACCATTCTGCATACAATATCATGGTGCCATAATCTGCATCTCGGTGAATGCCACTGTAATTGTAACTCCCGTTAATTGTGACGTTTTCTATCTTTTGATAATCATTTGATACTGGATATGGAAGCCAGAGACGAACAGTTGTTGCTGTTTCATTTGTTCTAATTGTGACATCAAAGGTCATTTTTCCATGTTTTACTTTTGGTATTACATCTTCAGTTGATCGATATTTTGTTTTATCCTGTTGGATGTCTAAACATCCTACAAAAAGCAGTATTATGATAATCATTACGACTGCAGCGTTACGAAACATGTTTTTTTGCATGTGCTCTAGCCTATTGCTAACTCGTTATTAATTTTTTGCGATAAATAAAGAAGAAATTTTTATATATACTTCTTTATTTGATCATTCAATGAGTAAGTATTGGAAGAGATATAGAACTAGACACGTTTTTGTTCAAATATATGTGCTAACCATACTTTCCATGGTTCTATTCAGTTTCTTTATCCTTACAAATCAAATCGGGACATGTGAACCAACTGAAGAATCGATAATTTATGTAAGCAGTTCTGAAGTGGGTAACTTTTCAAAAATTCAAGACGGTATTGATGCTGCTTCTGCTGGTGACACTGTCCTTGTGTACAATGGAACATATCATGAGAACATTGTCATTGACAAATCTATAACACTTCTTGGAGAGAATAAAAATAGCACGATTATTGATGGTAGAGAAACTGGAAATGTTATAAAAATCAATGCTGACCAAGTAACCATACGGGGTTTTACAATTCAGCATAGCGGCCTTATCTTTCCAAATGCTGGGATCAATTGTAGCTCAAATCATAATGTTATTGCGGAGAATACGTTCATCAACAACTTCTATGGTATGACCATTTTTCTTTCATCAAACAACAGTATCATTGGAAATACTGTACAAAATAATAATCAATGTGGCATCTACATGAGCCGGTCATCAAATAATACCATCGAAACCAATACTATCCGATATCATACTTATAATGGCATAGGGCTTTATGATTCTTCAAATAACAATACTATTCAAGGTAACACTTTAACTAATAACAACTACTGTGGTATCAATATAAGATTATCATCTCAAAACAATATCACGGGTAACACTATATCCGAAAATAATATTGGAATTCATGTCCCATCGTCTGATAATACTATTGTTGGAAATTCTTTATCAAACAATAATATTGATCTTGAAGAAGAGTTTAAAACGCCTGGGTTTGAATTTCTCTTTATTGTTTCTAGCATAGCATTAGTTATTCTTGTAAAGCGAAGAAGATAAGATGGGTTTACAAATAAAATAAACTGTGATTAAAATTATGGGCAAAACGTTGCAAGATTTACTGAACTATGATTGGGGACCTTCAATTTTTTTTTATATCGATGTCCTCTAGGTTATAATCTAGGCTCAATTGATTAAGGTAATCAATACATCATGGATTGGATTAGGCAAGTTAACCCTTGTTACAGTTTCGACTGCAATTTTATAAATAATCAGATATTACATGAAATTGTGTAGAGAAGGGATTAAAAAAGCATATCTTTATTGTTGAAATGTCATGTCTAAGAATATAAAACAAATAAGTAGAGTTACAAGATCGAAGAGTGATGCAAAAGCCATCTATAATAAGATGAGCCGATGGTATGATGTTTTAGCTGGACAATTTGAGAAAAAGTTTAGAGACGCTGGTTTACAAAAGCTTAATGTCAGAGATCATGAGAAGGTCCTTGAGTTAGGTTTTGGAACAGGACATTGTATCCTTGCCCTAGCTCAATCAGTCGGCAACTCAGCTAAGGTGTATGGAATTGATATTTCGGAGGGAATGCTTGATATCACTCGAGCAAAGGTTGAAAAAGTTGGGATTGCAGGAAGAATAAAATTGATCTGTTCAGATGCTGTGAAACTTCCTTTTGAGGCAGATTTTTTTGATGCAATTTTTATGAGCTTCACACTAGAACTTTTCGACACTGCAGAGATTCCGATTGTTTTACATGAATGTCAAAGGGTTCTTCGAAACGATGGTCGTATCTGTGTTGTCTCTTTGTCTAAGAACAGGAGAGCAACTTTGATAATGAACCTTTATGAATGGGCTCATAAGAAGTTACCTAAGTATATAGATTGTCGCCCGATCTTTGTCCAAAAAGCGCTAGAAGATGCTGGTTTCCAAATACAGGAAGTGACTGATATGTCTATGTGGGGGCTGCCCATAGAGATTGTTCTTGCAAACAAGGGAAGCAATACCTAGCAGATTTTCAAGAAAAATCAAGAGGTTTTTGATTAAAAAAGCCTACAAAATTTATGAGATCAGATGATCTTTTTACATATTTCAATCAATATGCATTCATCGCAATTCGGCTTGACTGCTTCCCATATATTTGGGTGGGAAGAAAATATAACTTATTTCCCAGGAGTGCTTGGATTTACTGGTCTAAAATTTCGTCTTGATGTATATAGTGACGAATGGTTCTATCTGGGCTCTGCTTTATATGTGAAAATAATAGCTTCAGATTAGATGAAAAATCCGTTGAAAATATTTAACTGTGCAGTGCTAATCTGTTACAAAGATTTAAATACCAAAGTGTCTATGGGAATATGTAGAGGGGGGTTATGATTAATGAAGCATAAATTAAGGAAAGGATTGGCAGTTGGGATTATCTGCCTGTTGATGCTGGTATCTATTCCTATGGTATCTGGTGAAGATATTCTCTATCCGAAAGAAGAGGGACCATATAATGTATTAATTATTGGAAAATGTTCTGGAATGGGCGGTGGATTATTTACCGTATTTCGTTTAGTACCATTATGGTTTTTATTTTATCCTCGTAGTATTATGTGGCATTTTCAACCGGACTCAGTATTTTTCGTAAATGGTGAAAAACAAGATATTGTATATCCCGCTTTTATTTGGTTAGGTGGATTCAAAGGATATGGAACAACAATTCATATGATTTTATTAAAACATAGCGGAGCGATTCTTGCAACGATTCTTATAGGTCCTTTAACAGGTTTTATCCCTAGAGCACGCGTAGTTGGCCGATGTACTGATATACTTGTGAGTGACGCTCGATAACCTTGTTCAGGTCAATAATGAATAATTACGATTGGCATCCAGCACAAGAACCATATGACATTTAGAGAATCAGCACTGTTTATCTGAAAAAAATCCGTTGAAAATAGTTTTGTTACATCTGTTGCAATAAATATAATGGGAAAGATATTTAAACAGAAGAATTATACATTATACAGGAGATAAAGGAGTAATAAATATGAACAAAAAGATACTTATTGGAAGTATTTTAGCTGCTATACTTATCGTCTTAGCATCTATAACATCAGTTGTAGGTAATTCTGTTGTAAAATCAGATGTTGAAAAAAGAAGTGTTGTTTCACCGCTTTTTGCCGTACGGTCAGAACGATTTATAAAAAGTGGAGACACGGAGAAGGTAAGTTCTAACTATCTTGGAAAAGGCAAAACCTTGAGCCTGCTCTTTCCAACAAAAGCTCCTCTTCATGGTTGGATTAATAAAGCATTAAAAATAATAGAGAATAGACCAAACGTTCTTGATACAATATTTGCTAGACTAGATAAGACTCCAGAATTTATCAACCTATTAGAGGCGTATAATGTCGACATAAATGATTTTAAAAACGACATGACTCAGGTCAAGAACGATCCTTCATTGCTAAAGGAGATGTACGAGGAAGCTGAACAAGTGTTAGGAGATCATCTGGAATTACCCTTAAATGATCCTATAGAACCATTGGGTTTACTTGGGGAATGGCAACCTGGACTTCTCCTAGTAACGTTCCTCTTATTTATTAGCATTCTTCCTATATTTTTGTTATTGGGTGTTGTTATTGCAACAATGACAATTATAACTTGTCTAAATATTAATAATTGTTTTGAATCTGTAATGAGTGGTGTTTTTGCAATTCTTGCAGCTCTCATACAAGGTCTTAAACAACCCGTCTCATAAGAACACAACATATCCATTATAATATTAAACGCATCATGATTGTTTGTCTCAATGTAATTTAATTAATGAAAATTTTTACTTATTATTTTTCAACATAAAACTGTTGTTCTTAAGATTTCTGAAGTAACGCCCAAATTGTTTCCCAATGTTAAAACCTCTGCTAGGGTAAACATTAGATTAGAGAATCAGCAATTATCTGAAGAAATCCGTTGAAATTATCTATTGTGCAGTGTTAATCTGTTACAAAGATTTAAATACCAAAGTGTCTATGGGAATATGTAAAGGGAGGTTATGATTAATGAAGCATAGATTAAGGAAAGGTTTGGCAGTTGGTGTAATCTGCCTGTTGATGCTGGTATCTATTCCTATGGTATCTGGTGAAGATATTCTTTACCCGAAAGAAGAAGGACCATATAACGTATTTATTAGTGGAAAAAATACTGGAATGGGTGGTGGAATATATACTTTATTTCTTCATTTCTGGCCGTTGTGGTTTTTGCCTTATATTTTAAGTATTTCATGGCATTTTCAACCAGGCTCAGTATTTATTGTAAATGGTGAAGAACAAGATATAGAATATCCCGCTCAGATAGATATGAGTGGATTCAAAGGATATGGCCAATCAGATTTTATGTTAACATTAAAACATTATATATCAGTTATTATATTTTTCTTAACAGGTTTTCAGCCAACCCCTAGAGCACGGGTAATTGGTCAGTGTGCTGAGATAATTGTGAATGACGCCCGATAACCTTGTTCAGCTTAATAATGAAAAAAATCCGTTGCAAGGTAATAAATATTTATATACCACAGCTTCGATAGATATATGTACTAACGGGGAGGTCTTTATGCAAAAACCCTTACTTAAGAAAGGAATTGCCTTTGCTGTAATTGTTCTGTTTATTGCCACAACCATCTTTCCTTTAGTTGGAAGTCTATCAATAGAAAAACATGATTTTACAGAAAATATGCTACCAAGTTGTTCTATTGTAGGATATTCTGGATTATCTCTGATAACTATTAAGGCTTTTAAGGAGATGGGAGAAAACGGATGGTGTGTCAGTGATGTTCCTGTTATTATAACCAGCGAATCTGATGAAATAGCAGAGATTTATTATAGAATTGGATACGGAAGTTGGATTGAGTATATTGAGCCGTTTAATATTTCTGAGGATGGAGAGAATATTGCTCTTGATTGGTATGCTGTTGATTTTGAGGGGAATCAATCAGAGGTTGATCAGTTTACATTTGATATAGATCAGACAAAACCTGTCATACAAGAAGTCGTTTGGGAGGCATACAAGGATAGTGGTGACTGGTGGGTCCTATTTACTTGCGACGCTACTGACGAGACAAGCGGTATGGACCGAGTGGAGATGTATGTCGCTGATACGCATTATGAAACAATTGAGGGTGGTGGCCCAATATACGAGTTTGACATCATGTGGTCTACTGTATTCGAGAAGCTTACCTTCTGGTTCTATCACTACGACGAAGCAGGAAATATGGATGCAGATGATGTTCCATCGACGGGTATTTCACCAAGTGGTTTGGAATCATCCTTGTTTTCTACAGATATAGTTGAGGAAGATAGTTGTCAAAGTATTCAGAGTAGTGTTTCAACAACTAGGATTGTTGAAAGAGAAAAAACCCAATCTAGTTGTTCCGTGATAGATGAGTTTAATCCTTCTTATGTAGTAGTGGTTGTGAATAGGGAAATGGGAAACAACGATTGGGTTGTTAGTGACGTTAATATTACTATTATCCCTGATCCTGAAGGTGTAGAATCGGTGTATTATAAGCTTGATGATGGGGAATGGAGTTTGTATACCGACTCTTTGGTTATTTCTGAGGATGGAATACATAGCTTTTTATGGTATGTAATCGACCTAGAAGGATACTCATCCACTCCAGATTCAATATCTTTTAAGGTTGACAGGACGTCTCCAGAGATTAAACTTACTAAAAAGAGAATAGAAATAGGGAAAGTCAAGTTTACAGCAAATGTCTATGATGAGACGAGTAATATCGATAGGG
This sequence comes from Thermoplasmatales archaeon, assembly GCA_020343515.1. Lineage (GTDB taxonomy): Archaea > Thermoplasmatota > E2 > DHVEG-1 > DHVEG-1 > JAGLML01. Next base: position 794,326 of record CP070798.1, read on the forward strand.
TGGAGTTTAGTGATCGTTATGATGTACATTTTACTGATTATGATTTTCCTTATGAATGGATATGGACATTAAATCAACATCGTCATATGGTGAAGGCTACGGTTTATGATAATGCTGGAAATAGTAATAGTAGCTTGATGAGTGCGCTAAACACTCGTAGTCAAAGCAGCAACCAGCAATCATCAATCATGATGTTCCTTCAGATTGTTGAGGGGCTCATAAGCCGATTTCCATTGCTACAGAGGTCGTTGGGGTGGTTTATCTGGTGAAGAAGCTACTCGTGGTTGTTGTTATACTTCTGCTTGTTGGAATGAGCGTTCCATCAACTGGAAATATGGCATCATTTGATGACATCACGCCTCCTATTACAACTTGTACCCTAGACCCACCAGAACCTGATGGAGATAACGGCTGGTATGTTAGCGATGTTACTGTGACGTTGAATGCTACGGATGATATGTCTGGAGTTAAAGAAATTAAATATAAGATAGGTACAGGCAGTTGGCAAACCATCCCAGGTGATAATGGCTCATTTATAATAGATATAGATGGTGGTAACTTACAAATTGAATTCTATGCAATCGACAACGTTGGGAACGAAGAATCACACCATACATTCGAAATAGACATGGACCAAACATCACCTGAAATATCATTTGAATGGGATATATATGAGGAAGGAGGAGTAATCTACATTAGATTTTCTATAGGTGGTTTTGATATGACAAGCGGTATGAACAGAGTAGAGTTCTTTATCGGCGATACGGAATACGAAATCGTTACTGGTGGAGGACCAACCTTCGAGTTTGTTATAGTATGGTCCCCTACTTTCAGGCATTGTGTGTTTAGTTTCTATCTCTACGATGAAGCAGGAAACCAAGTTATAGTAAAAGTAGAGTCAATTAAAGTGTTCCTTTTTGGAAGAATTGAGAATCTTACCATGGTAAGAGATATTTTTATATTTAACGCAGTGCGACTTAGAGTTATTCAGTTTTCACCTATTTCTTTCAATACTTACATATCTGGTGAAAAGATTGCATTGTTTGTGCCAAGGTTGAAAATCGTGAATAATAGGTTTGTGTTTGGCTTCTTTATTATGCTGTTTGGTAAAGTAACTATTTCCTATAACTAAGGTGGAGAATAGGCATTATGACCTTGCAACATGTAGGTGTATGATATGATTATCAAGAAACCCTTAACAGTTACGGTAATCCTCCTATTCATCAGCGTAAGTGTTATCCCATCGACTAGCACCACAGTTGAAGAATCATCTACTGTGTCCTTTGATTCTAAAACCCATTATGTCGGTGGCAATGGAACTGGGAACTACACCAAGATACAAGATGCGATAGATAATGCTAGTGATGGGGATACTGTGTTTGTGTATAATGATTCTTCTCCGTACTATGAAAACATTGTAGTTGACAAGTCCATTAATCTTATTGGTGAAGGTAGGGATACTACGGTTATTGATGGTGTAGGTGAAGGTGAAGTTGTTGGCCTAAACGGTTTGGCATATCATCCAACTACGGATAAGTTGTATGGAGCTAGTAGCTATTCTTTCTATGAAATTGACATGGATTCTGGTCTCCAAACCTATATTGGTGATTTTAACACAGGTGGATTAATGATTGCTATATCATTTGACAATACAGGTGATTGTTATGGAGTTGACATTGGAACTGACAGTCTTTATTCCATTGATATTGGAACAGGTGAAGCCTCGTTAATTGACTCATTGGGTATAAATCTAAACTATGCACAAGATTGTGCATATGACAGAGACAACGATATATTTTACCTGTCTGCCTATAGTGTAGAAGCTGATGATAGAGGTGTTGATGATGATAGAGCACCTGGGGAGCTGATAAGCAGGAATGGAGGCGAGTTATACATTTGTGACACCGGGACAGCAAACCTAACTTTGGTCGGTACCTTCGAAAATGGTGCCGAAATAACTGGATTTGCCATTCCTTATACACAAGGAGAGGAATTAGATAGAAGATTTGGGTTAAACATGCTGACAAATGAAATTAATTACCGAGGATTGAGTTATGAACCGTTCTATGGATACTGTGCATATGTCCCAGGAGGACAGATGACTGATTACACCATTTACTTCAATTCCGATAGTCCAGAAAATCTAACGACAATCGCCTATACCCAGTCCGATGATTTCATTGCTGGTGGAACCTGGGCTAATACCACATGGTATGGCGTCGAATATAGTACAGGCCGGCTTTATACAATTGGTCCTGACACTGGCGATATGGATGCGATTGGAGATGTTGTCACCGTTTCCGCTGATTGGGTGAACCTCAGTGGTTTTACAATAACAAACAGCGGATACTATCCTTTTGATGGAATTGATGTACGCTCAAACTTTAACACCATAAATGACAGCACTATCATGAACAACAGGAATGGCATAATCCTCCATTGTTCCAGTAATAACACCCTCATTGGCAACAACATCTCGAACAATTCTTATGGCATAAAATCTTATTCTTCCAGTAATAACACCCTCATTGGCAACAACATCTCAAACAACGGCCATTGGTATTACAGGGGTGGCGGCATATACCTCGGTTATTCCAGCAGCAACGCCATTACTGACAACAACATCAGCTCGAACAACAGGGATGGCATACACCTCGATTGGTATTCCAGCAATAACGCCATTACTGACAACAACATCAGCTCGAACAACAGGGATGGCATACACCTCTATGATTCCCATAGCAACACCATCACTGGCAACAACATAAGCTCAAACAACCATAATGGTATATACATCTATGGTTCTGCCGATGACAACACAATCAATGGCAACACCATCTCGAACAACTGGAATGGCATATACCTCGATTGGTATTCCAGCAGCAACACCATCAC
>CP070798.1:797320-814807 GCA_020343515.1 Thermoplasmatales archaeon
ACTCTTTTTGCTTCACCTTGTAATATACTTTGGTAATACTTAGCCGATATGTCGACAAAATTTATGTTATCAATCTGCCAATTAAATCGCTTCATCGTGTCGATTATTTCATCTTTTGTTTCTTCTGTAGTGATATAAGTGACGTGTCCTATTGTGGCAATTTGCTTAACAAGTATTTCGATACTACTTCCGGGAGATCCAAGAAGTACTGTCGTAAAACCACCTGGGATTCCTCCCTCTAACAATCTATCTAGTTTTTCTATGCCACTGCTGATAATCCCCTCCTTTTTTTCGAACCCTGCTTCAATAAATGATTCGTCTATCATTTTATCAATGAGCCATCATAATTTCTTCGTAATGTCAAAGGAGGCTTTTACTCTCTCGCGCTCACCCTTGTCTTTATATAAGGCGTTGGTTTTGAAAATAAATTCGGTCATTGGGTTTCCGTCTACTTGTTGAGTACTTCCCATCAGTAGTTCTCCGCGAGGAAATACACTTAATAGCAAACCACGCATAAATCCATAGGTGAAGAGAGATGCCGCCTGAGGCTCATTTGTATTCTCCTGCAAAGGACATCTCGTCAACAACGATTGTACTTCGTCCGTACATATTTTAGAAAATTTAAAAGTATTCCCTAGTGGATTGAAGATATGTTCCATCGTTACATCGATCCATTCTTCCATGGTCCATTGGTTTGGTTTTCCTTTTATATAATCTGCAAATAATCCTCTGCCAAATGCTTCTCCTGTCTGCATCACTGTTTCTAGGTTGCCATTTGCGTCAAGTAACTTACCGAGTGCAACGTTGAATGCAATGTCTCTCCTTTTTGCAATGTCTTCTGCTCCATCTAGCTCTTCCATGGTTTCATTCTCGTTAGCTTATGAACGAATCACGTAATACCACAATTTTATCATTCATCTGCAGTAGACTGTGTGCATCCACTTCTTCTTCTATAACAACCGTTACAATATGAATGTTAAATGATCGTGCTTTATTCAATAAAACAGAGACAAATTCTCTCACTATCTCAGAATCATTATATATTACTAAAGAACTTAATGAATCGATGACTACAAACTTCTCCACGTCATGTTCAATTCCTTTAAAGATATTCATTATTTCAAGCACTATTTTTTCCAGCATGGTTGGACTTTCGATGTAGGTACATTCTGTATCAATTATTGGTATACCTGCAGAACGCGAGATGCAATCAATAAATTTGATATTTTTATTTTCATATACTTTTTTAAAGCTCATGAAAATATGTTTAAACGTATTACTTGCTGTTACAAATGTCCAGACTTCATTTGCATCGCTATTCATAAAACTAAACAATGCTTGTAACAAATCCTTGTGTCGATTTTCAGGTACTTGTATACCCACCGACTGATTGACCTTTATTGCGGCTGATATTCTTTCCTTTAATCCTTCAATAACTGCGTCGACCATAACATTATCCTCCTATAATATCACCTTCTCCCTAGACCTATCAATATTTCTTAAGGATGAATTAATTTTTTGTGTTAGTAATGAGTCAAAGTCTGATGATTTTAAGAGTGGCATGAGCTCAATGCCTCGATCAGCAGAGATATTCAATGCAAATTTTGTCCTTGAATGTGCCTGCCCTCTCATTTTCACGACCTGAAGTGTCCTGATCAAATCTCCTCTCCTATCAATATCCCCTAGAAAAATGATACCGTCCGAAATAAATTCTTCTATTTCGTATTGAGAAAATTTGTACGTCTGTGGTGGTACTTCAGATGTTAACAATGTGGTACAATTCATCATGGCCAGCGAGGTTCCAAGTTTAAAAATAAAATCTCGTATCATCTCTCGTGTTTGAAGTCGATAGCATAATGCAGTGATTGAATCAATGATCAATCGTTTAACATCAAGTTCATTTGCAATATCTTTTAAAATGTCTAGTAATGCGCCAGCGTCTTCAACTGTATATTTTTCTGTATCAAGTCCCAACCGCTCACTGATTATTCTCAAATCAATAATGTTTACCATTCCAGACTCTACAAGCTTTTTTTCGTAATAACTAAATCCTTCAACGTTTTTTGTCAGTTTAAACAACGGCTCGGTAATCGTAAAAAATACCCCTCGCTCGTCATTTCGTGCTCCATCAAATAAATACTGCATACATAATGTTGTTTTCCCTGAACCGCTACATCCAGTGACCAATATGGTGCTGCCGACTGGGAAACCTCCCGACATCTGCATATCAAGTTCCTCAATACCTGTGCTACATAATTTTTCTTTATCCATAGTTCTCTCCTCTATAATGGTGCATCTCCTAGGTAATGAATACATTAATATAATATAAAGCTTGAGGTTCTAAAAGTGCAGGGGAAGGGATTTGAACCCTTGGACTCCTTCGAGACAGGATATCTCATCACGAACCTTTAATCTCTTTAGATCTTAAGTCCTGCGCCGTTGGCCATGCTTGGCTACCCCTGCATTGGAATGCGGGCGCCGGGAATTGAACCCGGGCAGAGGGCTTGGAAGGCCCTAATCATAACCCCTAGATCACACCCGCTTATATGGAGTGAAATACGTTGATTGTTTTTGTAATTTGCTATGTAAAGAATTAAGCCAAAGCTTTGACAGTGATTCTTCTTTTAGATATTGAGCCTTGTTCCATCGTTTAAAAAAATTGAAATAATATTATCTGTTATAAACGATTATGCCTACGTTGGAAGATGTTAAGAGAGCTTACGAGCGAATTAAAGATATTGTTAACAAGACTAGCGTTTTAACTTCTCGAACATTGGATAATATGGTTGGAGCGGCGGTTTTTATAAAATGTGAAAATTTTCAGCGTGTTGGTGCTTTTAAGTTCCGAGGGGTGAGTAATAAACTATTACAATTGAGTGTCGAGGAGAAAGCAAAGGGAGTGGTAACACATTCAAGTGGTAATCATGCTCAGGCAGTAGCTCTTGCTTCCTCTCTTTTGGGAATAAAATCGGTTATTGTTATGCCGGATAATACACCAAGTGTAAAGGTTGATGCGACTCGTGCATATGGTGCGGAGATTGTGCGATGTTCGAGCAATATCGAATCTAGAATGGAAACATGCAAGGAGCTTGCCGATAGATTTGGATATGTCGTTGTTCATCCCTATGACGATGATCAGATTATAGCTGGTGCTGGAACTGCGGCATTAGAATTATTAAGAGAGGTTGGTGATTTGGATTACATGTTCTGTCCGGTAGGCGGTGGTGGGTTAGTTAGTGGTACATCGATTGCGACCAAGGGTTTGTGCCCAAATGCTAAGGTTATCGCTGTGGAGCCCAAACGAGCTGATGATGCATATCGATCATTAAAAGATGGGGTGTTGTACCTTAGTAGGTATCCTGATACCATTGCAGATGGTTTACGTACATCTCTCAGTAGAAGAACGTTTAAAATTATCCAGGAAAATGTTGATGAGATTATTACGGTGAGTGAAAAAGAAATTGTGGATGCGATGAAGTTTCTATGGATACGGATGAAGATAGTTGTGGAGCCATCTGGTGCAGTTTCTCTTGCCGGTGTTATAAAAATGAGTAAGTGTGTTAAAAACAAGAAAGTTGGAGTAATTATTAGCGGCGGGAATATTGATTTAGAGGATTTTTTCCATAAATATTACGATCGTATTTGATTTGTTTTTCAAAAATAGAGGCAAAGAGTATTTCATAGAAAGTGTTATTTCTGGTAATAAATGGTAGGGGAAGGATATCCACCCCGGTTTAACTTAAAATAGAACAGAGGTTTGTTACTTGCTTGAAAAAAATTCAATAACAAGATTGAAATGATTTATAACCAAAACATGTTTATTTAGAGAGTATGATCAAAGAAGTCGAGGCAAAAACTATTTTGCGTAAGCATAAAAAAATTGACTCATGGTTCATTTCCCAATACGGTTTTAACCTTTACCGGGGATGCATGCATAACTGTCTGTATTGTGATGGTCGCTCGGAGAAATATAATGTGAATGGTGAGTTTGGAAATGATGTAACTGTAAAAATCAACGCAGTAGAGGTTTTACGTCGAGAGCTTGACCCAAAAAGGAAACGTACACCTCTGAAAAAGTGTTTTATAATGTGTGGTGGAGGCATTGGCGACAGCTATCAACCAGTAGAAAAAAAATATCAGTTAAGTCGAAAAACCCTTCAATTACTATATGAATATGGTTTTCCAGTTTCTATTCTTACGAAATCAACACTAGTGAAAAGAGATGCTGACATTATAAAAAAAATCAATGAGCAAAGTAGAGCAATTGTGAGTTTCAGTTTTTCGTCAGTAGATGATGAGATTAGTCGTGTTTTTGAACCTGGTGTTCCAATGCCTAGTGAGAGACTTGAAGCAATTAGGTTTTTTAAAAAAGAAGGTATTGCTTGTGGAATGTTTTTACTACCAGTATTACCGTTTATAACAGATTGGCCTGAGGCAATAGAAGATTCTATTCGAGAAGCAAAGAATGCAGATGTAGACTTTGTTATTTTTGGTGGCATGACACTAAAGGATGGAAGACAAAAAAATTACTTTCTAGAAAGGCTTAGAGAAAACTATCCTAATCTTTTGACTGAATATCGTCATATTTACAGGGGCGACAAATGGGGAAACCCTGTTAGAGAGTATTATGATTCGATACATAAAACTTTTAATCTCGCTGCAAAAAAATATAAGATGCCTAAACGCATCCCACCAAGTCTTTATAAGAATATTATAGGTGAAAATGATCTAGTAATAGTTATCCTCGAGCATCTTGATTACCTTCTAAAACTTGAAGGTAAACCTTCTCCATATGGCTACGCTGCATATTCAATTTCAAAATTAACAACGCCGATATCATCTTTAAAAGATGGGTTAAGAGAGATTAAAGGCGTTGGTAAAACAACTGAACATATTATTATTGAGATCCTTAACACGGGTAGCTCATCCTATTATGAAAAATTGCTCGTAGGATGAAATAATTGAAAATACAAAAGATATTTTAGGTATCGGTGAGATATAGCTCAAAATCCAGCTGTAAGGATAAATCGAATATTTATCCTTGATAGGATATCGGAGTGTTAAAAAATGATTGAAAAGACAGTTATGTGTCCAAGTTGTAAAAACACAATCACAGTTCAGGGCAATCCTGGAGAAAAAACCTATATCACATGTCCTAATTGCAATACAAAAGGCGTTTTTACTTTTCCCGTAGCAAAACCAGAATTAACATCAGCAGCCCCATCTGCTATTGAGGTTCATGGTCTTACTAAAATTTATGATGGCCTGAGGGCGACAGATAATGTCTCATTCAATGTTAGAACTGGGGAAATCTTTGGTTTTTTAGGTCCTAATGGCGCTGGTAAGACTACGACTATAAAGGCTATTCTTGGTTTGATTCATATGAATTCAGGTGTGATAAGAATTAATGGTTTTGATATTATTAGTAATAGTATTAATTCAAGGAAAAATGTTGGCTATCTCCCTGAACGTGTTTCGTTCTATGAAAATCTTACTCCATTACAGACTTTGAATTTTTTCTGTGAGTTAAGAGGTGCGGATAAATCCATTGCTCCTTCTCTTATAAAAGAGGTTGGACTTGAAGATGCCATAGATAGAAAAGTAGGGACCTTCTCAAAGGGTATGGTTCAATTACTGGGTGTGGCTCAGGTGATGATAGGAAATCCTTCGGTTTATATTCTTGATGAACCTGTGGCAGGTTTAGATGCCCGATGGGTTAAAATAATCAGAGAAAAGATTAAGATGTTAAATGAGAAAGGTGCTACGATATTTTTTTCATCCCATATCTTAAGTGAAGTAGAGAGTATTTGTGACAGGGTTGTAATTATCAACAAAGGTAAACTTATAGCTGAAGATACAGTAGATAATCTAAACAAATATTTGCGAATAAAACCACGTCTTGAAATCTATATTCCTGGTTTAAATGGAAAGATTCCAGAAGAAACTGAGGCTATTGAAGGTGTGGAGGCTGTTGATGTAAAAGATGATACTCTCATTATTACTTGTGAACCTACTGTAAAGGGTGACATAATAACTGCTCTTCAGAATGCTGGTTTTAAAATTGTTAATATTAAAACAATTGAACCATCTCTGGAAGATGCTTTTGTAAAATTAATAGAGGGTGATGTGTAATGGTTGGTTTTAATTTTAAATCTATGTATACTATCGCAAAAAAAGAATTCATGGATAACATTAGAAGTAAATGGATAATTGCAATATCAATTATTTTTATAATATTGACAATTGCTGCATCATACTTTGCTGGTGGACAAGCTGGAGGTGAGGAAATATTTGGAGGTATGGAAGAAACTGTTGTTTCACTTATTGGTATTGCTACTCTTCTTATTCCATTAATTGCAATTCTGCTTGGTTTCTCAACAATTGCAGGTGAAGCTGAAACTGGTGCTCTATTTGTAGTTCTTTCTTATCCTGTAAAGAGAGTAGAAGTTCTATTGGGTAAATTCCTGGGCCTTGGTTCTGTACTAGCGGTTACTCCTTTAATAGGATTTGGCCTAAGCGGTATTGTTATTGCAGCGACCGTTGGTGCCGAAGAAAGTTTAGCATTTTTAGCATTCATAGCTCTTGCAATTGTCTTAGGTTTAATGTATCTAAGCTTGATAATTATGATTTCTGCGCTTTGTAAGACTCGCGTGAGAGCTATTGCAGGAGGAATTATTTTATTCTTTTGGGGCATGATTTATGGTATGATAGCTGCGGGTATTTTATTTGCAACCGGTGTAAACTTTTTTGAGTTAATGACACCTGGAAGTACGGTGACTATCCCTGATTGGTTTTTTGCTTCAGTTGTTTTTAGTCCAGGGGATTTAAATCAGATGGCTGTAATGAGTGCATTTGATTTAGATCAGGTGATGGGAATTTCAATTGAGGCTCCAGAATGGATGAATATGAATTTTCTCCTTGTTGTTCATTTCATATGGATAATAGTACCATTGATCTTGGCGTACTACTTCTTTAAAAGAAGAGACATCTAAAACAACTATGTTAGAGTAAATCTAGTTACTTGTAAAACGATATATTTATTCTAACTTCTATTTAACACTTTTTTTAACAGTTAAATCAAAGTTTTATCATCTAATTGAGGAAATGAATATCTTATAGTTTTTTTATATTCATAAACGCTAGTAAGACGACAAACTTTTCTGAAAACCTTTACCAATCCAACAGTATAGACATAATTTATCCTTTGGGAACCCTATTGCCTTTACCATATCGTCTAATAGCTGATATTTTAAAGAGGTTGCCCCTAAATCTCTGGCAATCCAATCAATCATTTTCTTATATTTCTCAGATTTAGAATCCAGATATTCAGAAACATCTTCGATATCTTTTCCCTCAATTGCCCGTATTGCTCTCCTAGCAGCCAACTCGTTAATGCTTCTTGTAGATAAATTATATATGCATGGAAACATCAAAGGAGGACATGCAGGTCGTACATGCACCTCTTTAGCGCCAGCATTTTTTAATTTTGTAATGGTATAATTTTTAAGCTGTGTCCCTCTCACAATAGAATCTTCACATAGAATTATCTTATTATCTTTAGCAGTGTCTTCATTTGCTATTAATTTCATTAAAGCAATGCGATCTCTTAGATCCTGTGATAAAGGAGTGTAACTCCGTCCATAGCCAGGTGTGTATTTAAGCAAAACCCGTCTAAATGGTTTACCTGACTCCATTGCATATCCAATAGCATGAGCCGTTCCTGAATCAGGAACTCCTGAAACTAAATCTACTTTAACATCGTCTCGCATTGCTAAAAATCTCCCACAATTCTCTCTAACCGTCTCCACATTTATATCTTCATAAGATGATGCAGGGAACCCAGTATATATCCATAAAAACGCACATATTTTGTTAAAATTATTTCCCTTTTTTTTAACCTCAATGCCTTTTCTGCTAATGAAAACAATCTCTCCTGGGTCAATAAATTTTTTTATTTTAAATCCCAGGTTAGAAAACGAACAGCTTTCACTGCCAACAGCTACCTCTCCTTCTTTTTCTCCTATTACTAACGGGGTAACCCCATTCCTATCTCTAGCACAATATATCCCTTCTTTTGTCAATAAGAGCAAAGATACAGACCCGTTAATCTTGTCATACATCTTTTCAATACCATTGATAATGCTATCCCCTTGATTTATTAAGTTAGCAACAAGTTCTGTTGTGTTGATATCACCATTATCTATTTCACTAAAAGAAATCCCTTTTCTGATCAACTTTTTCACTAATACATCCTTGTTAGTTATTAAGCCAGCACAACATATAGCAAAAGGTCCAAATTTACTTTCAAAACTTAATGGTTGAGGGTCTTTATCAGATATCACCCCGATACCCAAATTACTTTGTATTTCATTAGAACCTTCATAAAATTTTGACTTAAACTGTGAATTAGAAATATCATGGATCTTCTTAACTGGCATTCCATTGTCATCAATAAATGCTATACCACCATATTCAGTCCCTAAATGACTATGATAATCAGTTCCATAATATAATCTAGATACGCAGTTATCAGTGCTCACAACACCAAATAAGCCGCTCATTTTTCCCCAACCAAAGTGAAAACAATGAACTGTATTTAAGGATTATCAAAAAACAGATGGTTGTAATTTTAATTTAGCATACGAGCAGTAAAATGCGCAACTGCTATGATAATTCTAAGCAGTATCTTCTAATCTATATTTCTTACCTCTTTTAATATATCTTATAATTTAAAAGTTGCTTATCTTAAACGCCACCAACCAAACATTGCAGATTCAGGATCTAAGACAAAATGGGTTTCTGAGTAATGATTATTATCATAATTTGATTCCTCAGTTCTATTATACACATTGACATAGCAATCAAATCTATAGATTCGTAAACCTTTTGATGGCAAATAATTAAATTGAAATTGCACCTTTCCACCTGGATTCAAACCATTGGTTGTCTCACTTTCAATATCTTCATATACTTTTATGGGAATTATTCCAAATACCATTCGCCATACAATAAGACCTACATCGATAGAACCCACCGCTGTTGAATCACCCTTGTTTTTTATCCAACAAGCCATATTTGTCGCAACGGGAATGCAGTGTGTATAAGGATAAATATCGGTTACAACAAGATCAGGTAACTCATTATCGCGGGAGTATTGTGTTGAATTTGATAATGCAACACTTGATGGTAACAACAGCATTAATGCAAATAGTAACCCAATAATTAGTTTCTTTCTCATTCTTTCCCCACCATTTATAATACACATCTGATATAAGTGTTTATCCATGCCAGAGGGTAGCATTTATATACCACAGCTTCGATAGATATATGTACCAAAGGGAGGTAAAATTCTGATAAGGAAAGGTTTAGTAGTTGGTATATTCTGCATGCTAATACTGGCGATACCATTCTCATCAGTAGGTGATATAAATTCGCCACTCATAACATCCAACACTGAAAGAGATTCAGCTGTCCAGTTTAAATGGGTAGATGATGACGGAGGGATTTGGACGGATGCTGATGACGATGGTGTAATTCCATACGTCCCACCAATCGAACAAGTTCCCTTGGATATACAATTTCAGATAATCAAGGACAATAACACTTACTTTGGTCAAGAAAATCAACAACAAGCAATGGAGAACATCACGCTCTCAGGCAATGCACTATTCACAGGTACGTTGGATAAAATCCCAGAAGTCACCTTTATAAACGGTAAAACTTGGAATGTCCCGATAGTACCGACAATGGCTCTTAACGGTGGAGAGATCACTTTTACAGTAACCGCTTGGAATACAACCCTCACAGAAAAACTCTCAATTGGTGGAGATAATCTTAATGGAACGGTAGTTACTGTTTCACCTGCAGAGTTTACTTTTGGTGAAAACGTAACTTTAACGGTAACAGTTAAGGGTGCTACAGGTTATCCGTTCCCAAATGCTGAAATATATGTCTGCTACATCGGTGACGTTGATGGTGGAATCCCTGGTGATCCTATAGAAAGTCACATGTTAGATTATATTAATGGTGGTGGAAACACGAATGGCGAATATACGCTAATTCTTAATACTTCACAGCAAACAGTTAACCAAACACTTGCTGGTTTCGCTAGTGTTAAAGCTCGAAGAAATCTCTCAGCATATGTCGTCAGGCTATACAGAGGCGGAACACCTACCTATATTTATGGTTACGCTAAATTCGAAATGAAACCTGGAGAAGATAATCACCCGCCAAATAGACCAATAATATGTGGTCCATTTTGTGGAAGGGTAGGGGTACCTTATGCATACACATTTAAAGCAATAGACCCAGATGGTGATAATTTAAGCCTGTGGATTGAATGGGGAGATGGCACTAACACTGGGTGGATTGGACCCTATGCATCTGATATAGAGATTAATCTATCGCATAGTTGGAAGAAAATAGGAAGATATATTATCAGGTGTATAGCAAGAGACCCTTACGGCGAAGGTGAATGGGGAGAGTTAAGGGTCACGATGCCCTATAGCTATCACTCCAACTGGTGGATGAGTTGGCTGGACAGGATTCCATTGCTACAATGGTTGTTGGGGTGGTTTATCTGGTGAAGAAGTTGTTAGTATTTGGAATAATACTTCTGCTTGTTGGGATGAGTATCCCATCAATCTTGCATATCGTGCAATTTTATATGGATCAGCACACATCCCACCATCTATATAAATCGTATCACTACTAAAAGTCCTATAGGTGTTTACACATAATTGATTTGGGATATTTGAAATAATGTCGCTGTTGCCATCGATAAATGTTATTTCACCTGCTTTAAAACCACCAAGAAGTTTATCTAATTCTTTTATTCCTGATAAGATGATGATGTCGGGTTTCAATATCTTTTTTACAATTAACGAGTTACCAAATTTTTTGATGTTGTGAGTTGAGAGTTCAATCTTCATGGCTTTATTCCCCCTAAAAATAGTTAGGACTGGTTGAATGGTTGTTTTATCTTAAAAAGTTGAATGAGAGATCGCTGAAAGTATTCATTGCCGTAAATATAAATTACCTTAGCAAGGTTAGAATGTGAGGATTACAGTATTAAAAGAAGGATAGAAGTGGTTGTTTTATAGTATAGTAAAGATAAGTAGTTGTTTTCCTGTTGCGCTACCTTGTTCAGATACTCCCTCGTCGCAGTCTACTGTAAATTGTATATCTAGTGGGCCAAAGCCTAGAAGCATCCTTGTTTTAACTGTTTCTTTTGTATCGGGAGCCATACTTGGTATTATGTCCCTCTTATTGACATTTATAAAGCCAAGTATTCCTCCAGTTACCTTAATGTTCCAGTTCACATTAGTTGCTGGAGCATCGCCAACGTTCTCAAACTCAATACTCACCCCTAACCCACCAGAGATCGATATGATTTCAAAGGCTGGCCCTGTCTCTGTCTTCAATTTAAGACTAACAGGAATTACTTCAGAGTCGTCAAGACCATCTTGATTTACAACTTTAATTTTCCCTTGAAATTCAGTACCGCTATCAGGAGCAATAACCACAACATCTACAGTAAATGGTCCATCCTCAGGTGTCAAACCTGTACCAGATATTGGGTCAAACGTCCAGGTACCCCAATCGGGATATGATTCTATCTCCCAGTCAAGCAGTGAGTCGGGGTCACCAATGTTTGAAACTTCGAAGTTACCCTCAACAGTTTCTCCAGGATTCACACCCGTCCAACTCAAGCTACCAGTGCAGTCTAAATCAGCGTCAAGCAATTGGTTGTAGTATAGATAGTTGCCAATAAAGTTATCCCAGTTGGACACAACCATATCAAGTGAACGGGAATAGTTGTAGGCTACTTCGATCGATTGTGTAGGAGCAGCATTAACAGTAATCCAGCCATGCTCTCGACTGTACGTATATTCAGATGGATCCAACATAACATCATCGCGGTGTACACTATGGATTCCTTGAATCGGTTGATGTGGTAGATGGAAGAGCTTGCGATCACCATCAGGGTAAAAACGCTCGGTGCGGTTACGCTCACAATATGATGGGCCAACATTGCCGAACACTATCTTCTCTACTACACTAGTTCCCCCAGAGTTCCAAGTTGGACTCGTGGGTAACCCTGATCCCTCATTGATGAAAATACGAGTGTTATCCCACCATGCCCCTGTTGCAAGGTCAAGTTTGCTGTCGCCGTTGACATCTGCAAGAGCTACAGCTGAGCCGTAGCCATCGTAATAATTCCATGAATAGGTGGTTTCGAAAAATCCATCAGATATACCATCATACTGTTTGAAACGCCCACTGCCACCGAGTTGAGTATTATCGGTGGCAAAGAGTTCAAGTATTCCATCCATGTTAACATCACCTGTTGTCAACATAATCCCGTCTTGGTTAGAGCTGTCTGATGTTTGCCAGCTAGCAGTTGTCTCAAGTATTCCGCCAAGATTTCGATATATCCGAGTCTCCTGCCTCGCACTAATCCCAGCTAAATCCAACAAGCTATCATTATCAGCATCAACCCATAGACAACCCTGATAATGGTATGTGTCATCAGATTCCCAACTCGCCGAGGATTCAAGGGTTCCGTCAACATTGAGATAGACGTAATTATGGTAGAAATGTTGTGGATTGTATGCCCATCCTGTAGCAACAGCTAAATCCGGGCGACCGTCGTTGTTCATATCGCCGAAGTCAACACCAAAAGCGTTACCTGTGACATCTGATTTCCAATCAGGTAAAGATGAAAGAGTACCAGCATTATTCAAATAGACACGGGCTATAGGTCCAAAAGAAGATCCTGTACCAAGATATGAGACAGCAACATCAGGCCAGCCATCACCATTCACATCCGCTACATCTAGATGACCATTATATCCAAGATCGTCCGATTGCCAACTCGCGGTTTTGGGCAATGCACCGTTTCCATCATTATAATAGACATTGAGACGGCCTTGTGCCATGTCATTGCCATCAGCAACGACGAGATCAAGCCAGCCATCCCGGTCAAAATCAGCTAGCGCAGCGCCAGTGCTATAATGAGGATTATTCGAAGTCCAATCTGGCGTAGATGAATAAACTGGTGGAGCGAAGGTCAAAAGAATCCTTTTATCTTCCTTTAATTGCGTCCCACCAATACCCGGAACAATACCTGCCATGATAAACACGATTAGGATAATTCCAGTAAGAATTTTTCTTTTCATTTTTAGTCCCCTTATTAATTAAAATCGAATTACTGATATATAAAATCTTGTCATAAAATTGAAAATAATTTTTATCTAGTTATACTCCAATTATTAGAACATTCAATTTTCACATAAAAGAGGGTAACTATACTCTCAATTATGTAATTATTTGCAGACAAAATGTCATTAAATTTTGGCAATTTAGTCCTTGGCCAAAGCAATTCCTGCTATGGCCACGAGGAACAAACCAAATCCAAGGATCGGCTCAGTATCATAACCCTCGGGAAGGCCTGTGAAAGACATTGCTACAGCAATGATTCCCATCAATAATCCAATTATATAAAGGACAATAATCCCTGCTTTTTTTCCGGCCATATTTTCCTTCTCCAATAACACTACAATATCACCTCCTACTTAATAAATTTAGGTAGTTTTTAAAAATGGAAACTTAAATCCTATAGTTTTCAATAGGATAATTGTCAAAAGAATCTTATCAAAGTTAAAAAATAAAAAAAATATGATCGAGAACCTGTTTTATTCCTCATTGGACGAGGGGTAGTAATCTCCTCCAAAATTGCCACTATTTGAGGTTTTTGTCGAACGTTTAACAGATCCTGCCTTAATAACAACCAATGGGGTATTCTTCTTCTTTAAAAGATTTTGAAGCTTGGCTGTGTAATCTTGCTTATCATCCATTTATAGTCCTCTTTCAAATCCTTATACATCTCTACATTTTATTTTGCTGAATATTACCTGTCGTGTTTCTTGTTTATATATTTTTTGTGTAAAAATGCCATACAGAATAATTTTAATGACCCCTAAATGAATTTAATATCTATGATTACTGATGAAAAAGAGATTTTATTTCGATTTTATCTCTTTGTTATAAAACTTCCTTGAGAAAAAATTTATATAATTTATTAGTTATATATCTTTATTTATGGGCATTTTTAACATTCAGTACTTAAAACATTGTCACCACACCTCTTTCCAAATTTCCCATATATTAATCATTAGCATGCTTTTTTTTTATTCTTTGTGTACCCTCTTCAGCTGCACCTGCTTTACCTTCTGCTCTTCATTTAAAACCCCTATATTCTCTAAATATTAATCTTGATTACAATCTAACCAGTGGCATAATCAAACCCTACACTGAAGTCAATTGTGGGCCCTTACCTAACCATGATGTTAAAAATGGTGTCGACCTCACCGATCAATACCAAGAAATTGGAATCACGTTCATAAGGAATCATGATTTCGCAGGTCCTACAGATATAAGCACCATATTCCCTGATTGGGATGCCGACCCAAATATTGAATCAAGTTACGATTTTACAACTAGTGATCCATATATTGCTGGAATCATTAAAGCTGGCTGTGATGTTTTTTACCGCCTGGGTGAAAGCGCGAGTGCCAACAAAAGTCTTCGCATCCCTCCCGAAAATATTAGTAAATGGGCTGAAGTTTGCAAACACATCGTTATGCATTACAACGATGGTTGGAGTAATGGCTTCCACTATAACATTACCTACTTGGAGATATGGAATGAACCTGATCTTGAAGGTTTTTGGACAGGTACAGCCGATGATTACTTTCATCTCTACAATGTAACTGTGCAAACACTTAAAGCTTACAATCCCGCCCTCAAAATCGGGGGGCCCTGTACCTCTTCAATCACCAGTGTTGACTATACCAGTGGGTTTCTGTCATACCTAGCTAACCATGAACTCCCCTTAGACTTTTTTTCCTGGCATCAATACGCCGATACACCATATCAAATCTACACATCATCCCGAACCATTCGTACCCTTCTTGACACCTTTGGATTTAATGATTGTGAAAACATCAACACCGAATGGAATATCAATATTCTTACTCCTCAAAGGGACAAAGACAATGCCAAAAACGCTGCTTTTACTGCTTGCAGTCTTACTGCCTTTCAAGATGCAGGTCTAGATTATGCAGTTCGTTATCGAGGCACTCAAGATCCTAGTTGGCTGGGACGACTAATCGGCTTTGACCTCAGTCTTTTCACTTATGATGGAATCTACAAAACACCAGCGCTAGCCTATACCACTATGCATTACCTAACACTAGACACCCCTGTTCGCCTCACCACACCACAAATGGATGCCTCCTCTGGAATTACATATATTGCCGGTATCTCTGAAGACGACACTAATGTCAGTATCCTCATCAGCAACTATAATGCTGCAGATACATCCTACACCCTTGAACTTAACAACATACCTTGGAATACCTCGTTCACTGCAGTGCATTACCTTATCGATGATTCCCATCATCTAGAAATTTCTGAAAAAAGCACTGTTAACACATCTACATATAACATCACACAAACACTCAAACGCTCCAATATTCATTTCATTCGCTTAACAAATACGACCTCAATTCCCGAGGAAGGATCGCCTACCGCATCTATTCCTTTTCTCCTGCGTCTCCGAATCCTTGACCCTTTTACCCGCGCTCTTGGTATTCTCCTTCTCATCCTAGTGTTTGGCTAGCATTCTTAGTAATTCTATCCTTTTTTGGTGTTAAAATTTATTAGATTTAAACTATAGTTCTACTTATTATCTCTGAAAATTTCATGATATCTTCTTTGTTTGTATCAAATGAACACATCCATCTAACTTCCGAAGTTTGCTCATTAAATACATGAAAGAAATATTCCCTCTGTAAGGGAACAATATACTTCTTAGGTATAGTTGCAAAAACTGCATTTGTCTCTACTTTTTGTTTTATTTTTATTTGGGGGATATCTTTGACTTCTTTGTATAATAATCGAGCCATCCTATTGGCATGTCTAGCATTTTTTAACCATAAATCATTGGATAAAAACGCTTCAAATTGTGCTGAGATAAAACGCATCTTTGAAGCCAACTGCATCCCTTGTTTCCTTATAAAAACAAAGTTTTTTGATAACTTTTTATTGAAAAAAACTACTGACTCTCCTAACATCATCCCATTTTTCGTCCCTCCAAAAGAAAGTATATCAACTCCAACATCCCCTGTAATATCTTTCATTCCTACATCGAGTGAGACAACGGCATTACATAGTCTAGCACCATCCATATGGACTAACATTCCGTTTTTATGAGAGAAATCAGTTAGTTCTTTGATTTCTTTAGGTGTGTACACTGTGCCAAGTTCAGTTGGTTGTGTTATAGAAATGACTTTTGGCTGGGCACGATGCGGATCTCCTAAACCCACAATATGTGGTCTTATCTTGTCAATAGTTAGTTTTCCATCAATTGTTGGAATGGTTATTAACTTGCAGCCTGTAAATTTCTCTGGACCACAACATTCATGAACATTAAGATGAGCAGTCTCAGCACAAATTATAGAATTGAAAGAATCAGTGATATTCTTTAACCCCAATATATTTGCTGCAGTACCATTATAGACAAAGTAAGCGTCGACATTATTTCCAAAATGCTCCTTGAATTTTTTAATGGCACGTTCTGTATACTCGTCATCTCCATACGCAGTAGCATGGCCTATATTTGCGGATTCGATTGCCTTAAGAATATCTGGATGAACACCAGAATGATTATCACTTGCAAATCCTTTGTTATTTGACATAATTTCATCTAATCAATATTCTTTTATATGGTTTAGCTAACTGTTTTATATGAAGGGTAAAAAGCCTTCTTTCACCACAATTTTTCATAGTATTTAAACTTAACCCACAGATCGTGTTAAAGGTTATCAGAACTTGAATTTTGGTGGTCTTATAGGTTTTATACCAAAATCAGCCAAAGGACCTTGCTTTTTTTTCCATTTCTTGATTCTAACACGATCTTCTCTAGTTTTTGCCTGATGGCAAGTAGCACATAATGCTTGGATATTGGATAGGATGTTTTTCCCTTTCATAGCTAACGGTCTAATGTGATCAAAATGACTATACACATCAACCTTCATTTTCTTCCCATGATGTAGTTTTGCACAATTTTTACCTGCACAATAATTACGTTGTTTCTTGAGGATTTTTTCATCTTGTGCTTCGTGTAATTATTTTAAGGAATTAAAAAAAGGAAAAAGAGAGATGGGTAGTTAATTATCGCAACTCTAACTATCACCGTTAATCAATCTTAATCAAAAATGCATCTCCTTTACCATGTGGCTTTGTGCCCCCTGATAAAATATATCCTCCGTCACTTGTCTTTTCAATCGACCAACATACACCACGTGAATATTCTTTTTCCCATACCTTGGTACCATTAGCATCTGTCTCAACCACCCATATTTTGCTAAAAATTGGGACACCTGGAAATTGTTTAATCGAGCTTCCAAATCCTTTGGTGAA
>CP070798.1:814907-832326 GCA_020343515.1 Thermoplasmatales archaeon
CCAGAATTTAGTACTGACTTCTGTTTGAATAGGATGCTATCTATTTGATTCTTATATCCACCAGTAACCAACCTCTGAGCATGCTTAACACTCAATCCACCAAGCAACCCATACTTATCAAGCTCTACAACTGCTTCTTTGAATACCTCCTCTGTTTCCTCTCTAGTTTCAGTTTCATTTAACCTTTCTCTGATAGAATCAAACAATGAACCTACTTCATCTGCTTCTTCTTGGGTGAGCTTGACTGTCTGTTTCCCACCGTTCAGTCCGCATACTTCTGTGGTAAACTCAATCATTTCTTTGCTGATGTTGGCATTGATACTTGGAGCAAAGGCTACTCCTATGAATAAGAGGATTACTGCAACTGAAAGATATTTCTTCATATTCACACTCCTATATCATATGGTTCTTTTGCTGGATTCCAATCAAAATCAAATCGATTATAATACTTCGACACTAATCTAAACCACCCAGGAATTACTTTGGGGAGCGTTCGAGGTTGGTCCCAATAATTTCCATCCCAGATTATATCTATAATGCGACATCTTTCAAAGTAGCCGCCCTTGACATTATCAAGGAAATTATTCCTACGTACTTCGATAGATTTTGAAGAACGAATATATACGGGACCTTCCGAGGGGTGTGCATAGCCTCCATTCTCTTCAAAGGAATTATGCACAACGGAAACATCTGTGCAGTTTATAATATAAACAGCGCTATAAATGTTTTTCATAAACAGGTTATTCTGAATGACTAAGTGAGAACTATCCTGTATCTGTACCCCATATCCACCCTCGTAAACAACACAGTTAGTAATGTTGATATATTGTGAATAGAGGATGAATAGACTGGTCCTTTTGTTTGTCCGCGGTGATACGTTTTCAAATAGGCAGCTATGGCACCCGAAAACATGTATTACAATGTCGATTTGATTTCGTATCTCGATGCTATCGCAGTTTATCAGTATGATTTGTCCTGCTGGATAGTCAATGACGTTTCCAGAGGCTCCTTCAAGATGAATAAGTGGTTTTCCATTTACTGTATTATTTATAATCCGGTTCTGCCACGCATTATGGATGTAGAGGGTATCATTGATTAAGGTGTTGTTCGTTATATCATTATTCTTCGTACCACCGGTCAAATAAATGCCATGAAGTATTGAATAAGGCGCGTTATTATCAAATGTATTCCTATCGATGACGTTCTGTTCCGCCATCGACATTAACAGAGTACACTCCCAGTTTCCTATTATGTGGTTCGTCTGCACTCTATTGAGATGAGAATCTCCAAGAAGGAGACCGACATAGCAATTATCAATCAAATTATTGGTAATATTGTTGTTATCGGACCATTCGAGGAAGATGCCACTTTCATAACAATTCTTTAGGTAATTCCCAATGATAGTACAATATTGTGAATGTTGGAGCCAGATACCAATATAGGCTCCCATGATGGTAGTGTTGACTACCGTGATGTTGGTACAGCCGATAAGAACCACTTGACCTGCCTCTTGGATAATAACATCTGAGGCGTCCTCCAGGACAATCAAAGGTTTTCCATTGATGGTATTATTATTAAATCGATTGTGATATGACTCCCAGATCCTCATACTACAGTTGAAGAAGGAATTATTTTCAATGACACTTTGGGTTACTCCATCCATAAAAAGCCCTGACTTAATATTGTCCCTGAATATGTTATTCGTAACTGTAATAAAGGTTGGTGCACCATAATAGGAACTCAAAAACACGCCATGGACACCCTTAGTGAAGATGTTTCCTGATACGACACAGTTTCGAGCACCTCTATAGATCCATACTCCACAATCACGGCTATCTCCAAGAATATGCTTGGAAGGAATGTCTTCGAAGATAGTAAATCCACTGATGGTGACATCGTCAGCGCAAACGTCTATCACAGGATTCCCTTGCCAAAATATTCTTTTTCCAACGATAATAGTTGACTCGGGATCTTCACCAAGTAGTCGTATGGATTTATCAATCCGTAAGGTCCAAAACCACTGACGGTATATCCCTGCATAGACAAAGATGGTATCTCCATCTGAGGCAGCAAAGGTAGCCATCTGGATGAGGCTATAATTTCCAGGCCCATTTCCGCCGACATACAAGGTTTTTCCATTGTAGGTATTTTGTGGAACATCGTTTATAGTTTTTGACGATGCTCCTTGGTTATTGGTGGAAATAAAGGAGGAACTTCTATCCTGTAATGGAGAGATCCACTTTTTATAATAATTAGAGGTATTGGATTGTACATTTATATAATCCTGGTGTTTTATGTTTTTAGATCTAAAATAGTCTACGGTTGGAGTCGAATTATCTGTCAGTATTTCATCACTTTTATCCAATGTTCTATTTATTTCAGCATTAATATTAGGTGCAATAGCAACTCCAAAGAACAGAACTATAACACTAACAACGAGCAGTTTCTTCACCATATAAACCGCCCCAACAACCTCTGTAGCAATGGAAACCTGTCCAACCAACCCATCCACCGGTTGGAGTGATAGATATAGGGCATAGTGACTTCAAGGATTCCCCATTCACTCTCAGCACCCATGGAGTCAATAGCTTGTGCCCTTATACTATAGTTTCCTTTTTTACACCATGAATAATTTAGGGTAACTATTGTACCAGAATCAAATGGTCCATATAATTTACCAGGACCTCCAACACCCCAATCAACACGTAAATCCATAGAGTCACCATCGGGGTCAAATAATGAGAAGTTATAATCATACGAAACCCTAACCTTACCATTTATTGGACCAGTTATTATCGGTGCATCAGGTGGTTGATTTTCAATGCCCCATGGTTCCATCAATGGGTATCTATCCTCATTACCACCACCAGGAATGGGATAAGGTGTATCTCCTATGCCATCTCCATTATTGTCTTCATCTGTATAATCACTCCAATAGTTGCCACCGGAAGGATAATCATCATCCCAAGTATTACTCCCTGTATCACGTGCATTTTGTGTGTTGTTAATTAAGTTGTTATGATATATCATGTTATTGCTACTGGAAGGAAATAAGTATATGCCATAACGATTGCATGAAATAATGTTGCAGTTTTTAATTGTATTATTTATTGGATTATTTAAATAAACGTATATTTGAATGCCATCATACCCGCATGATTTTATTGTACAATTGAAGACATCATTATTCGGAGAGGTAAGCATAATACCAAAATTATTATTAACAAATGTGTTAAAGCAGATTGTGTTATTACCATCACCGTGCACATCTATACCAATATTATCATTATACACATACTGGTTATGAGTTATGACATTATTCCCTCCACCATATATCGATGTTCCATTAGTTGAATCATAAATATAGTTGTTTGAAATTATATTGTATCCAGAATAACAGAGAATCCCATAGCCATGAGCAGGATGAGCTTCGAGGATATTATTTGAAATGTTATTGTGTGCAGAATTGATTACGATGGTCTGATATGCTTTAGAAATTTTGAATCCACTTACATTAATCCAATTTTTATTAATATAAACTCCACCCTCTATATCCGTAGTATCCCTATTTTCACCAATCAAACTAATTGATTTATCCACATGTAAATATTCAATATAAGGTGAGCTATCATCATAAACAAACACCGTATCACCATCACTCGCATTGTCTATAGCATCTTGAATCCTGGAATAGTTCCCAGTTCCATTCCCCCCTACATATAAGGTATTGCCATTTAAAGATACTATGGTTGATTGTTTTACTACATTGATACCAGTTGAAGAAGAAATAGTCATTCCTATGAACAACAGCATTATTCCAAATGCAAGAAGTTTATTCATTAAATGTATTCCTCCCTTTATTCTATATATCTATACAAGCTTGGGTATATAAATGCTATGCTCTAGCATGGATAAACACTTATATCAGATGTGCATTATAAATGGTGGGGAAAGAATGAGAAAGAAAATCCTAATGGGTAGTATGCTGGTTTTAACCTTACTTCTTTTAATGCCTTCCATCTCTGCATTACAACAGAAAACAATTGAAGAGAAAACATTTACTGATTTAGTTGAAAAGTTTGATGATGATTTAAAGGAAATTAAAGAATTAAATAATCTAGGTGATGATGTAAAATTCCCTAATTTATACGAATTTCTGGCTAGATTTTTAGCTTTGAGATTTTTCCGTGGATTAATGCTTTGCTTGTTTGGACTTGGCTTTATGGAATTTGCTATATATGAAAAATTCCCAATTTTTAATATAAGGGGTGTATGGTTGAGTATATCCACTTTTTTTATTGCTGATTATATAGATGGTATTGTAGAAAAATTAGGATGGAATTGGGAACCACTTACAGATTGGATAGGATAATAACCCAAAGACAAGATGCCCATTAGAATATAGGAAAAGATATGGTAAAGAAAATCCTAATAGGTAGTATCATTGCAGTTGCCGTCCTTATTTGCGTATCATTTACCTCTGTAGTAGGTTTTCAGAGTGTTAAATCAAATGTGAAGGCATCACCGCGGTTTACCGTTAGAACCAAGAGGGCAATAGATGAAGAAAGCAAGGATTTGACTTGTGATTATGTTGGGAAAGGAGAGGAAATCATTATACCACTTCCAAAACGAAATGATATAGCAGTATTATAGCAAAAGTTTATAGATGTAATTAGTAGGATGGATGATACAACCTTCAATAGATTCCTAAATATCGTAATCAATCAAATCCAAAAGGAGAATGAGCACGAAGATGTAAATATAAATGAAGTGATAACTACTATTAATCAATTAAGAGATAATCCAGATAGAACTATTTTAGATTATACGGACAAAAATGGTAAATATACTTGGAAGGGGGAATTTCTCGTAACTGTATGTTGGTTTCTGGGTTGCATTCTCTATATGATTACTGGTTATGTGACGTTAGTTATTTTTGTATTGACACTTTTTATTCCTTCTGTTATTGTTGTTATATGCGAACTACCTACGTTATACCACGAAATAGTATGTAATAAATAAACAGAAATATTTGAATAAATTTATCATAGATTCTTCTGACTAAAAACAAATTATTGTACTGATTTCATCCCTACAATATTATATGAAGGAAGGAAATGAGAGGGGTAAATATAAAAAAATATATGCATGGTTTTTGTGCTTGAAGTGCTTATATTTTATACATTTTTCCTTCTTTCACTATTTCAACGTTTAATGGAAATTTTTTGAATATCTCTGGATGTTCTGTATGGATTGGATAGAGCATCTTTGGATTAATTGTTTGAATGAGTTCTTTGAGATCAGATCCGTTTATGTGTCCCGAGCAGTGTGATTGAACAAAATTGAGATCAAAATGACGTAACCAATTTTGCATTCGTTCATAAGATATTTCCATCTCTTCGTTAAATGGCTCTGATAATGAATGTATGTATACACCATTTTTTGGTTTTAAATCAACGAGGGTGTTGAAATACCAGAAGTTTAAAACAACTATATAGTAGGAAGGATTTTTTGTAATCTCCTCAGAGGTTAGTATATTCGGATATTTTAACCGATTTTTTATATATTTTTCAGTATAGTCTTCATCGGCATAAGTTCCAGTCTTCCGCTTTGGTTTAAGAAGAAAGATGTTTTCATCTATGCTACTCGGTGTCCTAAGTTTTTTATCTTTAGTATATCTCTCCAAAAAACATGCGTGTTTAAAGCTGATTACAAGTTTTTTTCCAAGCTCCTTTGCAATTTTATAAAATGTAGTAAACCTGTCAACATCTTTGAAGTTAAAGTCAACAATTGAAAGGTTGCTACACTTGGAAATCTCTTTTTTGGACTCGTTGTAGATTTTGTGCTCAGATTCATCTGTTTTTTTCCTATCTATTCTCGTTCCCTCTGTTATCATTGCAATTGGTTTTGCTTCTTTTGCAGCATTAATAAAATCAGTTGTCATCCCAGCATGCAACCCGTGCATCCTAATATCCCCTGTATATACAATAGCTCCTTCTGAAGCATGTATTATAAAACCATATGATCCAGGCACACTATGATCTATATGGATTGGCTCTATTTCCAGTGAATCAATAGTGATTTTCTTCCCAGTTCTAAATGTTTTAAATAAACGATTTATTGGAGTTTTTCCGTAGTCCCGTCTAAAAATAGGTCTTTGTTTATAATTGATGACCTCGCATTCAAGATTTCGCTGACTTTGCTCGTCCACTGCATCCAATATATATTTGCAGGTTTCTCCACAGTAAATCGGGATGTCTTTGTGCAGAAATGAAATATAATTTGCATGGTCTGCATGTGCATGGGATAAAAGAACCCCGGCAATGTCAGATTCTTCTGCTTTTCTCCCAAAATGTTCCAATAAATCTTCTCTATAAATGCCTTTTATATCTGGTATAAGATTCAATTCTATAAAATCCCCTATGCCATTGGCAGTTCTTGGAGCTAAAAATTCTTCAAAATACAATCCCCTTCTTTTAAAGCCCATACCAAAATCTAAGAATATCTTTGTACCGTTATCTTCTAGAAGGATTTTATTTCCCCCTATTTCTTCAACGCCTCCATAAAATGTTAGTTCAACCACAATGTTCTCCCGTCTTTTTTAAAATACATTATGTGTACATAAATGTTGGTAAGGTATAAGCTACTAATGTTGTTATGTACAGAGAAGAAAAACCTGGATAGGGAAATTTTATTTTATGCTAACTTTGTAACCTGTTTCGCCTTTCCCCTTATCCTTCTTTTCAAGTACGATGTCAAGTATGCCATTCTTGTAAGTAGCCTTTGTTGTTTTTGGTTTCACGTTGCAGGGGATATCGACAACTTTATGGTATTTGCGTTGAGGTGTATTAACCTTGATTTCTAAAGTATCTTCTTTTATGTTGAGATCGATATCGTCTTTTTCTACTCCAGGTATTTCAATGGTAATTGCTACATCGTTTTTTCCTTCAATTATATCGGTTAATGGCTCTCTTTCTTCAGAAATCATGGAGTGTCCTTTTTCTGTTCTTGTGGGCCTATTTCCAAATTCTTGAATCTTTGGTTTACCATCAGGACCTACCCTAAAACTTAAACCGCGAACAAAACTCTTATTTGTATCAAATCCGCCTCGGAGCATCTCCTCAAACAATTTTTTAAAATTGGTACTTTCAAACATTTTTTGTATTTCATCAAATATTCTCTCAAATTCGTCATCGTCTATAAAATCAAATGGGTTTTTTCTTCTTTTGTCCTTGTCTTCATTAAATGGATCCATCTTATGTTTCTCCTATTGATTTTCCAAATATACTTGTAAGAACGTCTATTTAATACTTTCGCTTATGATTTTTTAATTCTTTTTCTAATTCTTCAATTATTTTTCTTGCCTTTTTGCTAAGCTTTTTTGGTGTTTTTACGTGAACCTCTACATACATATCTCCAAACCCGCGGTTGTTTAAGCGCGGCATACCTTTGTTATTTAGTTTAAATATCTCCCCACCCTCGGTACCTTCAGGGATTCTTAGCTTTTCGATTCCGTCAAGTGTCTCTACCTCTATCTTATGCCCCAATGCAGCCCTTGTAAATGAAATATCTATTTTCTGATATAAATCTGAATCTCTTCTCTTGAATTTAGGGTGATCTTTAATGTGAACAACGATAAAAAGGTCGCCGCTTTTGACCCCCGTTCCCAGTTGCTCTCCTTGTCCGACAAGTCGAAGTTGAGAAGTTTCCTCTATTCCTCTTGGAATCCTAATCTCAATTTTCCTTGTTTTTTGAACAGCACCTCTTCCTTTACAGGATGTACACTGTTCCTCAATTATTGTTCCTTGACCATTACATCTTGAGCACGTGGTTACCCGAGTAAACATGCCAAATGCAGTTCTTCGAGAGACCCTTGTTTGCCCTGAGCCCTCGCATTGCGGGCAGTTTTTCGGTCTGGTTCCTGGTTTGGCACCACTGCCATTACATGCTTCACAAATCTCAGTTCGTGGAACGTTTATCTCTGTTTCTAGCCCCTTGTATGCATCTTCTAAGCTAATTTCAATATCGTATCGTAGATCGCTACCACGTCTCGTACGTGGTTTTCTGTTAAATCCCATCCGATGCCCAAAAAAACGTTCGAAGATATCGTCAAACCCAAAGTCAAATCCCATGCCTCTGAAGATATCCCCAAAGTCCGCTCCTCTAAAGATGTCTTCGGCAGTATACCGCTGATCTATACCAGCATGACCATACATGTCGTACATCTTTCGTTTTTCATCGTCGTAAAGAACTGCATACGCCTCAGATATCTCCTTGAATTTTTCTTCCGCATCTTTATCTGGATTTTTATCCGGATGATACTTTAATGCTAGTTGTCTATATGCTTTTTTAATCTCTGTATTACTAGCATTTTTATCTATACCAAGAATTTCATAGTAGTCTCTTTTCTTCATCGCTGGCGATTGTAAATTAAAAAGGGGTATATCATTGTTATCATGAGGCTTTTAATTTTTATTTGGAGATTACTTAAGCCTTTGCGAAATCATATAAATAAGTGCATCACGTGTGATAGGATATCCCCTAGGGAGAATGAGACCAAAAAGCCAGCTAGAAGTGGTATCATAAATGGAACTTTAGGTGTAACCCATATCTCTTTTACGCCTTCATTTTCAAATGTTTTCAATTCTTCATCCGTTTTGGCTTCCTTAGGCATATAAGAAAACTTTCTTTTTCCATCCTTAATTTTTTCTAAAGGCCAAACAAATGATTGTTTTGCCTTATCAATACTCATTTTATATCCTAAAACACAATAAGGAAACTCGATATTTCTTTTAATTGTGTTATATATCAAAAGGCTCAATGGTATTGTAATAAACAGTACAACCGCATTGGAAAAAATGACCCAGGAAAATGGCATAACTGAATCCTCCCATATTGGAAAATCAAATATTGCCGGTTTTATAGGAACTAGTACTGCCAGAGCCATGATTGCCTTTGCATCCGCTCCACCAAAAATCAATCGTAATTGGAAAAGAATAAACATGAATGCAATCATAATCGGAATAAAAGCAAGGTAGAATATGTTGTCAAATCCTATTGTAAAGTAATGAATTGCCAGCAATATAGCGCCAATTGATCCCATTATAACCCACAGCATGTTTGCCGCTTTTCTAGTTTTTATGTCGGTGTATGAGGCATAGGAAAGTATTATTGTTCCTACAAAAAGTCTTGTTATGTTGAGTAATAGTTCACCGTCTTGCATAATCAACTAGATGGTAACAGAATTCGTTCATATTAAGGTAATGACTAGTCTTTATACATCGTGTATTGGCAATGGCCTACCACAATTCCTTCGTAGAATAGAGATACCGTATATGCGCCTTTTGTTGCCCCAGTTAAAGCGATTGAATCTCCTACATTGATCTCGTCATCCCCCCCATCATTTATAGATGCATTACCAACAGGTGTACCGCTACTTTTATTAATTATTTCTGCAAGTGCAGATTTGGTTGTTACAGGACCGTTATGTACACTCGTAATTAATATATGATCGCCGTCTTGTATCATTCCGATGGATGGGATCAATTTTTGTGGTGCCTCACTAAAAATTCCAGCATGAAAAATCCATACTATGACTACAAGCAACACTGTGATAGCAGCAAAAATCATTACAGAGAGAAAGCTAGATACTGCTTCATTGTTTTCTATCCATTTTCTATTTGCTTTCATCTTTTCCTCATACAACTTAATATTTTACCTTGTAAGTAAAATATACAATCGAATATATAGACATTGAAGAATAAAAAATATATAGAAGAAGAGAGGGAGGGGGGGTTAAATAAAACCGTTTTTATTAATTATTTTAGTACTTACTGGAAGTACTCTTGTAAATCGTAGAACCAGTTGCCATATCTGTTATCATGAACACAAAGTAGCCATCTTGAGAAGCGGTCACTTTAAACGTATCTCCCGAATTGACGTAACCTGCACCTACGACTTCTTGTTTCACGATTGTTGCACCAGAGTCTAATGTACCGTTGTTAAATAACAATGATGCCTGGAATGTACCATCTTCCACTGCTTCTCCTTCTATCCCTGATACTAACCAAACAGTCTCGTTCGTAAAATCATTTCTTGAGTAGACGTTCATTGACAGTGTTGATGTCTTTGTTGCTGTTCCACCAATCATTCCGCTGACATATACATATACTGTTGCAGCAATAGCTACTGTTATAGCAACCATTAGAATGACACCGATGACTGCAGATACTGCTTCCTCCTCACCTTCTATAAATATTCTATTTGCTTTCATATTCCCATTCTCTCCTAGCCGAACTTCGGCTTTTTGGCTTTGGTATTAATAACATATTTGGTATATATAGTTTTTGAATTATTACCACCATTTTCTTTAAATCTTTCAAATTTATTCATTTTATCTCTCAACACCAAATATATTACCTAGTACCTTGCCATATTTTATCACTAGCAGTATTTAAATTTAGCTTAGCAAACTACCAAAACCAGGAGATTTTCAATTTGTAAAAAAAACACGTGTTAGCATCTCGAAGAGTCGTAGGTTGGTCTCCCATTATTTAAAATCTAAATAATTTTTGAAAAACGTTTCTTCAAACCATATCTTGGTAATGGTATAAAAACAGACAAGAATTTTCCTAACCTGAACCATTAAACATTTAAGCTAGTAATATAAACAGAAATATTTATTAGAATAATACTGGCTTACTAATTTGTAAAAAAGGAATGGGATGCCATAAAGAAAATTTATTATAGAGCATCTGCCGAACACATTTGGGATGGGATACAAATGCCTCCTCTACAAAAAAATAAAATAATAAAGCAAGCCAATCAAGTGAATAACATATTGTTCACTGTCAAAAACATGGTTTTTTCAAAAAAACCGGTTTTACAAGAAAAATCTAAAGAAAAATCAATTGACTTGCATTTAGAAATAATAAATAAAATTGATAAGCTGCTCGAAGAACATAAAAACGATATATTCTCCAGAAAGTCAAATACCAAGCAAGAAATATGCATTTCTGATAAGGAATTACCTGTAGAAATGAGACCATCTCTCAGCAGAAAAATTGGAGTGTCGGGGTTTAAAATGGAGCGAAAACCAGATGATATTTTTACTACAAATGAGACAATTCTTGATAGGTTTAAGTCAGATTTCTCAGGTACCGATAGCCCCGATTTCAAATTTGTTTCCGATCTGCACTTTGCAGATAATGCCCCACAAATAAAAAAAACAGTAGATGAGCATATCGAAGTTATTGACTTATGCTCCTTACCACAAGGTGAGGTAACTCTTCAAACAAAATCCACTTTTCTTACGAATGATGATAATAGAATGAAAAAGCAAACTAGCGAGAGACCAGAGAATAGATTGGATTCTCATAAGATTCTAGGTAAAAAAGTGGAGGTCATAAATACAAAAGAATTTGGTGATAAAATATGTGACAAAGTATCTACAATGACCTTGAAACAATCAGAGAAATCCGAAGAGAAGAAGCAGGTATACTATCTGCATAATATGAGACAACAAAAGGAAGGCAGATTTAAAGAATCTGGCTCAGAGGAATTATTTAATTCTGTAAATTTTGAGAAGAAAATAAGAACGCTGGAGGAAAGGGAGGAGGAACTAAAAAGAAAAAAGAAGGAATTGAAAAAAAAGGAAAAGGAAGCAGAAAAATTAAAAAAATTAGAAGCAAAAAAGGCGGTGTTGGAGGCAAGAGAAAAAGAACGTGATGCTAGAAGCGCTGAGCGAGAAAAGAAGGCAGAATTAAATAAGAAAGAGAGGGAACAAAGAGCGAGGGAAAAAGAAGAACTGAGAATAAAAAGGAAAGAAGCGAAGAAGGCATTGACTGCAACGAGAGAA
The DNA here is from genome assembly GCA_020343515.1 of Thermoplasmatales archaeon. GTDB lineage: Archaea > Thermoplasmatota > E2 > DHVEG-1 > DHVEG-1 > JAGLML01. The sequence continues at coordinate 826,765 of CP070798.1, forward strand.
AAGGAGAGAAGGAAGAAACGAGCTGAGGAAGAAAGGAATGCTGAATTAAAAAGAAAAGAAAAAGTACAAAAATTGAAGGAAATAGAGGCAGCCGAACAGGAATCTGTTTTTCCAACAAAGTCAATATCTGAAACTGAGGAGCTTACTGAATGGGCGTCTTTGGATGTTGAAGAAGTGGCTGCTAGAAAGCCTGTGAGCGAGGAACGTGCCAAAGGAGAAATAATTGAGTCGCCCGAAAAAACCAAAGGAGAAAAACCTTTTGATGAAGATCGAGAAAAAATATCAGAGGAAAAAGAGGAGGGGGCAAGAATGACAGAGAAAGAAATGAAAGAGGAAATAAAAAGACTAGAACATGAACAAAGAGTGAAGGAGAGGAAAGAGCAACGATTGAAAAAAATCGAAGAAAAAAAGGCTGAGAAAGAGAAAAAAAGAAAACTCAGAGAAAAGCAAGCGGAAATAAAAAGACAGGAGAGAGAACAAAGAGCAAAGGAAAAAGAGGTGAGAGAGCCGAAAAAATTTGCAAGTAAAAAACACAAAACGGGACAAAAGAAAAAAAAGCCACTGATTTTCTTTAAAAAAGAAAAGGAGAAAAAAGAAGAATACCCGGAGGCAGATAAAAAACCAGAACCAACTCTTTTAGATGAGGACGTTAAAAAACTTCTGGTTATTACCGATAATCTTTTAGGGGAACTTCCTGAAGAAGTTATTGACAAATTTGCTCAATCTGAAGATTTTGAATTATATTCGAAAGTTCTTCATAAATATAAAATCAAGTGAGAGGAATGGGACTTTTAGAAAAAGCTCAACAAAGAAGGGAACAACTTGAAGAATCTAAGGTAGGACAATCTTCACAGATAGGGGAAACTCTGGAGGAACCAGAAGGTCTCTTCAAAAAAGCCCAAGAGAGAAAACAAACAGAAGAAAAAACATTGTATTCTGTCAGAAGAGGTGAGGATGAAGAGCGGAATATTGAAGTAGCTGAAGAGCAAAAAGGTTTTGGATGGAAAAAACTTGGTAGTAAAAGAATCATCTATGACCATACTGATAGCGAATACAAATACGAAGTGATAGAACCGCAACTTACCGAAGATGAAAAGAAAACTAAGAAGGAGCTTTCTCATTTATTCAAGATGCTTGCCGATGTCGATACATTTGATATGAATAAAGAAGAAAAAGGAAAATTTTTAGATGAAACTCTTGAACAGATAATCAATGACAACGATATTAAATTCGAAGGATTATCTGGGGAGGAGATTTTTTATCATCTTTTTGACGATTTTTTAGAAGAAGAATGGATAGATCTCATAATATGCGATGATAGGATATTTTTGGAAGATACTATTGAAAAAATACTCTTTGATAACAATGTTAAATTTTACGAATCATCTAAGGATAGGATTTTTTATCATCTTTTTAGAGATTTTCTAGGATATGGACGAATAGATATTTTAATGCATGACGATGGTATTGAAGATATTTCTAGTGACGGCCCGCAAACGCCGATATTTATATATCATAGGAAGTACGAAGAAATTGAATCAAATATTTATTTCAGCGGTGAAGCAGAATTAAACTCATTTATTGTGAAACTTTGTCAGATTTCCGGTAAACAAATATCTATCTATTCACCTATTGTTGATGGGAAGCTACCAGATGGCTCTAGGCTTCAGGCAACGCTTGCACGAACAGTTACAAAAGGTTCAACGTTTACTATTAGAAAATTCAAAGAAGATCCCTTAACTCCTATTGACTTAATTGAATATAACTCTCTCTCTGCAGAAATGGCCGCCTACTTTTGGATGGCTTTCGAAGATGGCGCATCTATTCTCTTTTGTGGGGGGACAGCAAGTGGAAAAACTACGGCCCTCAATGCCTTGTCATTGTTTATTCCTGCCTCACATAAAATCGTCTCTATAGAGGATACCCGAGAGGTAAGCCTTCCACATAAAAACTGGATTGCAGGTACTACTAGAAAAGGTTTTTCAACCTCAGATGAGAACAAAACAGGAAAAGACATAGACATGTTTGATCTAATAAGAGCGGCAATGAGGCAAAGACCGAGAGTCATTATCGTGGGAGAGGTGAGGGGGAGAGAAGCCTATAGCCTTTTCCAAGCAATGGCTACGGGGCATACGTCTTATTCAACAGTTCATGCAAGTACCATACATACGCTTATACAACGACTCGAAAACCCGCCAATTTCGCTTCCGAGAGCTCTTCTTACCTCCCTTGATGTAATTGTATTCCAAAACGCTGTTGAAATCGGAGGAAAAATGGTAAGGAGAATTACCAGTGTTACTGAAATCATAAAGTTGGATAGCGATACAAATCAACTCATTTTTATGGCCCCTTTTACGTGGGGCTCAAAAACAGATGACAGGTTTGAAATTAGCCGAAACAGCAAGATATACAATAAAATAAAGCAACAAAACGACTGGAATGATGAACAACTTGAACAAGAAATATCTAACAGAATCCTGGTGCTCGAATGGATGAGGAAGAAAAACATTAGATCATATCAAGAGTTTGGTAGAGTTGTTGCTGAGTATCAAAAATATCCTACACAAGTCTTAGAAAGGGTAAAAAAGGAAATGGAAGAATGAAATCTACATGGTATACAAGATTTTGTCGACGATTATTTTCAAAGAGTTTTGAAAAACTCAACATTAGTGAGACGAGTAAGAATAGGTTGCTTGAAAAAGCGGATATCAGCATGGTCTACCAAGAATATTATTCAATGGTTTTAATGAATATAATACTGGGTTTTTTGGTATCATTTTTCTCAACGCTAATTCTTTATCTTCTTGTTCCTAATGATATTACGGCGTTATTCATTTTAATCATTACCTCACTAGTTCCAGTTGCTATTGGTATAGTGTATGTTCAGCTTCCCGCATCAAAAGCTAAAAGCCGCGGGAAAAACATCGACAAACATCTCCCATATGTAGCCAATTTCATAAATACAATGTCAGCTGCAGGTACTTCACCATCTGAGGTGTTTGGCACTCTGGCTGGAATAGAATTGTATGGAGAGGTACAAAAAGAAGCTAAAAAAATAACAACTGAAATCGAGCTGATGGGCCTAGATGCGATAACTGCATTGAAAAATGCTATTGTCATTTCCCCATCAAAAAAATTCAAAGAGTTTGTACAGGGCATAATTGGGGTAATTCAATCTGGAAGCGAGTTGGCTCCTTATTTTGAACGATGTGTAGATAGATACATGTATGAAGATTTGGAGGATAGAAAGAAAAATTTGGATTCCCTGGCCATTATGGCTGAAAGTTTTGTGGTCACAGTTATTGCCTTTCCACTGTTTCTTGTCATTATCATTTCTATAATGGGTTTGACGAGTGGGGGGATATCATTTGATTTTCTATATATACTAGCAGTTATCATATTGCCACTGGCATATGTTGGGTTTTATGTTATGATGAAATCAGGGATGGGTGAATCAATATAAAGAAACTAGGATTTATAAAGAAATTAGGATTTAGAAAAAAATACAACATAAATAAAAAATATGGAAAGGATCAAACATTATTAATTATATTAGGTACATCTATAGGTGTTTCGTCTCTTTTGTTTGTATTTGGATTTTTAGCTTTTATTGGATTATCGATTATTCCCGGCGGTTTTCTGACTGGCATAGATTACATTGTTTTTGGAGCGCTGGGTTGTATCGGCCCAATTGGTTTTTATAACCACGTTAAAGTGAAACGTAAAAGAGAGGTAGAGGAAAAATTACCTGATTTTTTACGTGATATTGCTAGTTCCACTTCTTCTGGAATGACTATTTTTGATTCTATAAAATCTGCTTCTGAAGGGGATTATGGAGAGTTAACGCCAGAATTAAAGATGATGGTATCTCAGCTTTCATGGGGGATTTCTATTGAAGATGCCCTCAACAATTTTGCAAAAAGAATTAATACAAATGAGATAAAACGATTAGCAGTGACGATAAATAAAGCGTTAGAAATCGGTGGCAACACCTCTTCCGTATTTAATGCAGCTGCAAAGGAAATTGATCAAATTAAACGTGTAGAACTACAAAGAAAAACAGAAATGTCGCTTTACAGCATAGTGATATTTATCAGTTTTTTTGTGTTTCTTGCGGTTATTCTAATTATAAACTCTACAATATTTGCTGCATTGTATGATCTTCAAGATCAAATGGCAGGTCAATCCATTGGTAACATTCGTATAGCTGAGATAAACCCAAGCGTAGTTAAAGATATGTTTTTTGTCTTTGTTTTTGTACAGAGTATTGGGGGAGGGCTACTAGGCGGGTTCATGATGGAGGGAAGTCTTTCTTCCGGGGTGAAACAGGCGTTCATACTTATACTGGTTTCATTTGTTGTATTCAAATTATTGTTCTAAAATGTCAAAACTGCCAAAATGCCACGAAGCTTTTAAATACCATGTATGACACAGCATTATCTGTAGGTAAGGAGAGATGAAAAATTACGTATTTTATGCAAATAATAGTGCAGTATCAGAGATAATTGGTGGTCTCATTATTGTTTTTATTGCTATCATAGTTTCTGTATCAATTTATATGCAGATGCTCCCTGTTCCAATACCATCTCTTGAGCCAAATGTTCATTTTATGGGATATATAACCGAAGATGGGAAAGTTATTATTGAACATATGGGCGGTGAAACGATATCCTCATATGAAATACATGTACATAACTTAAATAAAACAACTATCCACACATATGAAAATAGCCCATGGGAAATTGGTGAAAGCAAAACTCCTACAAATGTCTCCCTTTCCACCGAAAATGGTGAGATAAAAATAACGGTTTACAGTATCTATGATGACAGCAGTAGACACATAGTATTTAATGGCGTTCTTGAATACAAAGAAACTGAAGAAGAAACTACGCCTTTAATCCATCCCATGCTAATATCCAGCCTTCGAACAGATACAACTGACGAGGATTTAATTTGTTATAACTATTCTATTATTCCAGATATTAACGCTTCAACTTATATCTATAAGTGGGTAATCAATGATCAACCATTAAATGAGATTCTCATGCCTTTTGATACAGAAAATGCTACGATTACGAAAGATTACTCTGGTAATGGATACAATGGCACTGTAATTCATGCTACGTGGGTTGAAGATGGTAAGGTCGGTGGAGCCTACTATTTCGATGGAGCAGGTGATTATATTACCTTAGATTCACCAACGCTTTTTGAGGATTTATCGAGTAATGATTTCACTATTTCCATCTGGATTAAAAGTGCTAACATTACCGACGATTTTAGAGTGGTATTGGAAACGGGTAATAAAACTAAAAAGAGCTACACTCTGATTTTCCAGTGTGGCACTGAAATTCATTTTGGTGTGTGTGATGACGGGGTGAAGAGAGCAGTGAGAACTGATAACCTGTCGAACAACACATGGTATCATATCGCTGGAGTTTGGGATGCAAGTGAAAAATCAATGGCAATATATGTTAATGGAACAATTAGTACAGAAGTAGGTTATAGATCGTATGCAATGGGGATTCAAGAGGGATTTGACATCGGTCATGGATCAGCTAGTAG
>CP070798.1:832426-849699 GCA_020343515.1 Thermoplasmatales archaeon
TTAAATATTAATCAAAGTGCTGATGGATTTTTGTTAGAGGCTCATCCGAAGCTTCGCCCTGTTGATACGTTTACCGATGGTATTTTCCTTGCGGGTTGCTGTCAGAGCCCAAAAGATGTTCCTGATACCGTCGCTCAGGCTAGCGGTGCAGCCTCTAGAGCTTGCGATATACTCTCAAAAAGACAACTATTAATCGAAGCAACCATTGCAAACGTAAATGAAAATCTATGTCGTGGTTGCGGTTTTTGCATAGAGGCTTGTCCATATAAAGCTATTGAGTTGAAAGAAATTGATCGTTTTGGTCACACCGTAGAAGTGGCAAGTGTGAATGAAGCACTCTGTAAAGGCTGTGGATCATGTTCTGCTGCCTGTCTCAATGGTGCCATTAGTCATCTTGGTTTTACTGATGGTCAGATTCTTGCCGCAATTAAAGCCTTAGGGAGATAGCTGTTGATTCAGATAATAGGAGGTGCAAAAAATGAAAATAGTAATAAGTGCAACTGGAAAAGATACAGAAAGTAATATAGATCTAACATTTCATAGATGCCCATTCTTCTTGATTATTGATACAGAAACCAATTCACTAAAAACCATAGTGAACACGACCAGAGAACGCCCAACTGAAATCGGAGCAACAGTAGGACAAATAGTTGCAAATGAAGGGATAGACACTGTTATAGCTACCAATATTGGACCCAGAGCATTTGAAATATTTCAACAATATGGAATAAAGATTTATCAAGCAAAAGGTAAAGTAAACGAGGCCATCCAACAACTTGAAAAGGGAAAACTATCAGAAATAACAAAGGCCACAATATGAATTAAGCGTGTTTGAAACAAAGATAGTTACAGGGCAATAAGGTTATCTTTTTTTCATTTTGACTTTTTGACACGATGTATTTATTTATGATGAGTATCAGAAAATAACGTGCTAAGTAATAGCAAAGATGAAAGGTGGTGAAAAATGAAGAAAGATTATGAATCTCTTCAGAAAGAGATAGATAAACTTTTATGGGAGACGAGTCAGATAAAAACTGGAAAAACTTATCAAGAAATGCAAAGAAATGAAAAATACAAATCCTCAGTTAAAAAAATTGGAAAATTAATGGTTGAACTCGAAAGTTGTTGAAAATAAATACAGAAGTATTTGAAGGTAAAATAACAAGATTTTCATGTTGTTTCTAATTAACATTTTTAATTAAAACTACTTTTTAAGTTCAAGTAACTCCTTACTAAGAAGTCTAATATGCCCCATTTCCTCTTTTATGATTCCATCTAGTTTTTGTTTTCCTAAATGCTCTGGAACAATGTCTCTCATGCCAAGATAAAAGACAATGGAGTCTTTTTCGGCTGTAATAGCTGTTTTATAAATCTCTTCCAGCGAATTGGCGTCAATTTCTTTTTCATAAAACACACGGGTATCTGCCAATGCACGAAGATATTTCTCTGATTCTCCCTCAGGATCAAATGTTGTTACTATTTTTTCATCTTGTGATAGCTGAGATCTCATAGTTTTAAATGTTTGTTCATGTTCATCTTCCATTTCGGCAAGATCATTTAACAACTTTCTATTATTTCTATCCGAGACACTATCAGCTACACTTCGGTAAAATTTTGCTCCATTTCTTTCAATTTCTTCAGCCACCTCAAAAACTTCATCTGCGTTAAACTCATAACCCATTTTTTCAAAACCCCTTTTGTGAATGTCTACTTAAACAGATATTTCTTATCTCAATAAAAATATTTTGTAATAAATCACTCTGTTTTACAAATTTTTACTTAGATATTTAGTCTAGAATATTATGAAAATAACTTCTTTTTATTGAACTAACTACTAAAACATCCAATGTTGGCTGAGTATTTTTTTTAATAATGCTACCTCATTATCAACTTTCTCTACCTCGTAATCGAATACATTTTTTTCTTTAATATAATCACTTTTTTTTAGAATACCGCATAAGATATTATAATATGATCGGACACTTGCTAAACTGTTATATCCTCCCCCAAACAGAACAAGTAACTTATTACAAGTTTTTTTCGACAATTCCATAATTCTCCATCCTAGATGATAATAGGTTTGATAAGTTAGCAAGAGACTCGCTAGGGGATCTGAATGGTGTGTATCTACACCAGATTGATAGATTATTATTTGTGGATTGAACTGATATATAATAGGGGGTATGATAGTGTCAAATGCTTTAAGATAACTTTTATCACCAGTTCCAGGAGGTAATGGAAGATTAACTGTGTAACCCTCTCCATTGTATCTACCGATTTCTTCTAAACTACCTGTTCCGGGATAAAGGGTTCTTCCATCTTGATGGAATGATATATTTAAAACCGAAGGATCATCATAATAGATCTCCTGGGTTCCATTTGCATGGTGCACATCTAAATCAATAATTAGAAATCGTTCTAAGTGGTATTTCTTCCGTAAATATTCTATTACAACAGCAACATCATTGAAGAAGCAAAAACCCGATGAAAAACTACTGCTTGCATGATGAAAACCGGCAAGAGGATTAACCACGCATTTAAATCCCTGAAATAATTTTTCACCGCCAATCCTTGTACCTCCTGTTACGAGGCATGCAATTTCGTAGATACCTATAGGTGCTGGTGTGTCTGGGGCTAGCATCCCACCTGTTTGACTCAATTTTTTTACTCGTTCTAAAAATCTTGGGTTATGTACTCTTAATAGATCTTTCTCAGAAGCTTTACTAGCTTCAAAAACTTTAACATTTTTTATTATATTTTTTTGCTTAAAAAAGTCCATTGTTTGTCTCGGTTTATCACCAATTAACGGATGAGATAATCCAAGATCGTATTTGTTATAGTCCTCATGATAAACTATTGCTATCATATGTTTTTACCTAAAAGAACCTCATTGTAAAAACATTTTCTACTATTGATCTAAAAAGTTAACTGTAAAAAGAAATTCTAGAAATAACTATATCTATTTTCTGATTTCTTTGTAAATCGATTTGCCATGCGAGTCCATTGCTACAACCAAGGGCCCAAATTCCTTTACTTTAAATATCCAAACAGCTTCAGGCATGCCCAGCTCATCAAGCCAGTACACTGTTTCAACTGCTTCAACCCTTTCAGCTGCTAATGCACCCGCCCCACCAGTATATGATGTATATACACCAGTGTGTTTCTGTAACGCTTTTCCAGTCTTTTCACCCATGCCGCCCTTACCAATTATAAGGTTGGTACCAAATTTTTCAATAAATCTGTCTTCAAAAAGTTCCATTCTGCTGCTTGTTGTAGGACCAGCCGATACTACCTCCCACTTACCCTTTTCTTTTTTCATAAGAGGACCACAATGAAATAATGCCATTTCTGACGGATTGAAAGGCAAGCTATCTTTGTCTTTTTCAAGTAATTCCTTATGTGCTTCGTCCCTAGCTGTAAAAATTCTCCCTGTAACATATATAGTGTCTCCAATATGTAATTTTGCTATCTTCTCGCTACTAATTGGTATATTATAGTGATACTCCATTATTTCACCTCCCAGTTTCCATCTGAATAAATCACCATGTTTGCTCTTCGGTCAGCCCAACACTGTACCACAATCCCGACAGGAAGACTTGCAGGATGTCTATGTGCTTTTTCGATATGAACATCCAAGACAGTAGTTTTTCCTCCAAGTCCCATAGGGCCTATACCGCTTTTATTAATCCTATCAATTAATTCTGTTTCAATTTCAGCGATTTTTTTATCTTTATGACGAATACCAACTGGCCGTAAAAGAGCGATTTTGGCAAGCTTCATGACCAAGTCTGCACCGCCACCTATACCAACACCTACAACTGTAGGAGGGCATGGATTTCCACTAGCTTTTATCATCTCATTGACAACAAAATCCTTAACTCCTTCTATACCTACTCCAGGCTTAAGCATCCCAAGCTTGCTCATATTCTCACTACCTCCACCTTTGGGAAAAGCTGTAATTGAAACATCGGCACCATCTCCAAAATCCCATGTGAAATTAGGAATATAATAGCCTGTATTGTCTCCCTGATTCTTACCTGTAAATGGGTCTACGGTATTTGGGCGTAATGGAACCTCTTTTGTTGCTTTTTTAACAGCATTTGTAATCGCTTTCTTCAGATTATCCATATGTGGATATCTTATACCAACCCTTACAAAAAATGTTTGGATTCCAGTATCCTGACACATTGGGCGTCCAGATTTTTTTGCCAAATCTACATTTTTGAGAATGGTTTCTATCTGTATCTTAGCGATTCCCTCCTCAATTTGATAAGCATGTTTAAGGGCAGCAATTACATCATTGGGTAGCTCTGTTTCTGCTTTTCTTATTAACGTAATAATACCATCTTCAATACTTCTTTTTTCCATTTTGACAAACCCGACTAAGATATAGAGTTTTACTCTTTAGTATTTTCTCTAAGATCCCAGGTATAATTTAAAAACCAAAGATTTGGAATGGTTAAAGCAATCCCATAAATCACAATTATAGTAGTTATTGTCGCTATAAAAATAGCGTTATCACAAATAATTTTAGTCTAATTTTTTTAAAATCATAAGTTATATTATTAATAATTTCAAATTCCTTTATATAGAGGTTGGATATTACGGGTTTTACGGGGGTATACGAGTTATGTCAAAGACATTTCTTATTGAACCTAACATACACGTATTGCAAGAAAACGTGATACACAATCCAGATGATGATTTTTTTATGGAGTTTTTAAAACCTTATTATGTATTTACCAGGGACGGTCAATATCTTTTCGGATCAACGCAGCTTGGTAGACGACCTGATAGAGCTTTTTATATGATCCCTGAAAACTATAAGCTTGGTAAAAAACAGACAAAGTTTGAAACAAGTATCGGGAAGAAGAAGATCTATGACGAAGCAATGAACTACCTGAGAGACGAGAACCCTAAGCTCATCATTCAAGAAGGTATCCAAGGCGAATCTGGTTACGAGGTTGGATTACGGATTATTACGAGTGTAGAAAATCCTCATAGCGGCTATATTGCTTGGATGGGAAAGCTAATGGTCTTTCCTCCAAGAGAGAATATGCATATTGATTGTTGGAACTACATAATACAAGAAAAACTTCCTGATAAATACGTTAGAGAAATTCAAACTGTTTGGCCCCAGTATGATCCCTCCGTCCCTCTAACTCTTTATGATTTGACTGAAATGAATAAGAATGTTAGACGAGTTTTGAGCCTTGGTGTTGATTATTTCGGAGGAGCTTTTAAAAAACCAAATCTTACAATGGTTTGGAACAAAGCTGAGGCTGAAGGTCTTATTACTTATCATGCTGGATGTACTAGTGATCGTGTTCTCAAGGGGCTCAGTGGTACAGGGAAGACTACGCTTACTGTAGGTCCAGAGCTTGAGCAGGATGATGCATGTGTAGGTAAACCGATTTTTGATAACAATGGCAAAATTAGTTCAGTAAAATTGATTGGTTTGGAAGCTGCTAGTTTTGCTAAATCTGAGGGCTTAACCCGTTTTAGCCCTGAATACCCAGGGTTGATGAAATCAAAGGAGATGGATGAGGAAGGAAGGAGACCTATTGTCCTTGCGATGAATATCGACTGTGAAGGGGCAGACTACGTTTACAAAAATATAGAAGGCCACAAAGTCAAGGTTCCGCAAAAAATTCCTGGTGAAGTAGTAGGATCCCTTCAGTGTACTAAATATGAGAAAAGTGGAACCACCAATGGACGTTTTATCTTTTTATTTAGCGAATTAAACCCTAATTGGGGAAGTGGACGTGAAAAATTTCTAAAATCCGAGGCATTAAGCTTTAAAAAATATGATATCCTCGAACCTATCTTTAGAGTTATTGACCCTAAGATGGCCGTTGCTCTGGATAGTGCTTGCGAAAGTATAATCACATCTGCAATTTCTGCTCAAAAACCTGGTACGAGAGTCCGATCGTATGCTGCTACGGATTTTATGGCTAGGGAACAGTCCCTTCAGGCTTTATTGAAGTTAAAGATGTATTCCGACATTTGTCTAAATCCAGATGGAAAACTTGTATTTTTTATTAATAATGCTGGTAGGGTAGGGGAGTATGATATTGAGGGGAATCAGATAAAAAAACTGGATGAGAAGAGCAAACCTATACCAAAGCGAGATAAGGAAACTGGCGAGATAGAGCTTAATGAAGTTGGTGAGATCCAATATGAAGGCAAAGGCGAAGGTATACATGTAGCTGATTCAAAAAGATTGATAGATTTGGTCGAGCATAGAATGATTGAGAATTGGATAAAACAACCGGTATTTGGTTATCTTATACCCGACCCAACGGAGCTTGAGGAAAAACATGGGATGAAAGATTTTAGCAAGCGTTTTAATCCTTTGAACTACTATACTCCTGAACAATATATTGAGTTCATTAAAAGAGACATAAATGAGCGTACAGAGTTTTTAGAGGATTTATTTAAAGGTCAGGAAGGAGAAGAAAATTTAAAAGACATAATCTACATTTGGACGAACTGTAAGGTGCCAACGGAGAAAGAAATTAAAGAATTTTATAAGAAATATTACAATTAATAACTGAATTTGCATCATTCCTGCATTTTCGTTAACTCTTTGCGTTACAAAAAGAGTTAAGTAGTGGCTAATCTTATTCAGTTCAGAGGTGATTTATTTAATGGCCATCTATAAGATAATAGATATAGTCGGAACATCGGAAAAAAGTTTTTCAGATGCTGCAAAAAATGCTGTAATCGAGGCGGCAAAAACAGTAAAGAAAATTCGACGAGCCGAAGTAACAAAATTTGACGTGAAGGTAGAAGACGATAGAATTACTCTATATAGAGCAGAGATGAACATATCCTTTGAAATCGAAAGATAAACCTTCTCTTTTCATTAGAGGGTAATAATACTAGATTTTATTAATCATAACTAATCCTTGATTAACTAATAAAGTATTTAAAAATTTGAACGTGGTCAGGGTTGTCTTACTTAGTCAAGGAATTTGTTAATGTTTAAACTTTTACGGGAAAAAAACTACAAGACAAAAAGTCTTGTATCTGAGTTTTCATTTTATTTTCCTACTGAAATTAATGGAATCGTGAGGCTGCCGAAAGGCATCAAAACAATTCTTGGTTGCTTTTTTCTTGCCCTAATTGTTTTTACTGCATCATTTAAAGCTGTTTGTATATTCTTGTAGGGTTTCATCATAGCTTTTTTAACAATCTCGTCATCTAGATCAGTTACTGCCCACATCTGAGCCCGGGTTCCAATTTGTGCCATTTTGGCTGCTTTATGATAACCAAGCTTGTACTCATCGCCAAGTATTTCAAGTACTCCTTGACATGAATCTGCTTTACATAATAGATCCAAAAATGCATCTTCTCCAACACCGGTGCGGCATTTTGAAACAAGAATAATAATACCATTGTCCTCTAGCGCAAGTTTGCCATTATCAAGTGCTTTTTGAGATTGGTAAAGATCGATATCCATGGGATAGGGTGCAGCTGTAATTACAATATTGCCTTTTTGTTTCAACGGAACACAAAATATCTGATTAGAAAATTCGATAGCTGCATCAAATGATTTATGTAAATCACCGGCAGTAACAGCATAAACCTTATGATCACCAGTTAAGACAGTCTGAATTGAAAAAACATTTAGATCCCTTAATACGTTCATGGCATCAACCATATCCTCATGAATGGGATTGCCCTTAAGTGCAAGGGAACACGCATCATCGCTCAACGCAAGTTTATGATTCATTTCAATAGTTTTATAAGAAGCCACCCCTGGAAGGAATGACTTTCTACCGCCCGTATAGCCAGCAAAATAATGAGGTTCAACACTTCCAATAACAAGAACGTTTCTATATTCAGGGACAAGTTTGTTAATATACATCTCAGTTCCGTTCTTTGATTCTCCTAAGAAAGTCATATCATTATCCTTACGAGCATCATGAGCATAGACCCTTCTCCGAAAAACTTCGTAGGTATCTCCAAAAATAAACCTGTACTCTTCTTCAGTAGGGGCCCGATGAACACCTGTTGCAATTAGAAACTTAACATCAGGATGAGACGAAAGAACAGGTAAAAGATACTTCAATATTTTAGATGTTGGGGTTGGCCTTGTTGCATCATTAATAATTACAAGCAATCTATCACATTTATCGGCAAATTCGTCATATGAATCAAATCCGATAGGATTTTCTAAAGCATCTCCAATTAACTTATCTTGGTCTTTAATTGTAACTTTTCTAGGAACTAAGGTTTCAAAAGGTTCAGTAACATTAACTTTAACGCTTTTTTCTCCATATGGAATGTCAACCTGCATTTTTTTCCCTCGATTTGATATCGTAAATAAAAAACTGCCTAATATATTTATATGATTCTGGATATTCACTCGCCAGATGAAAAACTTCCATGTAGCAATCATTGGTGGCGGCGTGATTGGTTCTGCAATTGCATGGGAGTTATCAAAATATAAACTCAATGTTATCGTTTTTGAAATGGGAGGTGATGTCGCCTCTGCAACTAGCAAGGCAAATAGCGGTGTAATACATAGTGGAATAAATTCTCCTTATGGCTCCTTAAAAGCTCGTTTTTGTGTTGAAGGAAATAAGATGTTTCAATCTTTTTCTGAAAAATTAGGTTTTCCAGTAAAATGGGTCGGTAAATATGTAATTGCTAAAAATAAAGATGAAACAAAAGAACTTGAACGCTTAAAAAAAGTTGGAATAAAAAATGGTGTAGCAGGCTTAGAAATTATAGATGGATTTGAGGTAAAAAATAAAGAACCAAATGTATCATGCCTTGAAGCTTTATGGGTTCCAACTGCAGGCATTACATTACCTTATGAAATGACTATAGCTCTTGCTGAAAACGCAGTAATAAATGGCGTCAATTTTTCTCTTGAAACAAGAGTTATAAATTTAAAGAAAGAAAATGATTCCTTTTCAATTGAAACGAATAAAGGTACCTTTCGAAATGATTTGTTAATTAATGCTGCTGGAGTAAATTGTAGAGATATTGTTTCAATGATTGAAGAACCAGAATTTAATGTTTATCCATGTAGGGGTGAGTATTTAGTTTTAGATAAAAATTATCATAATTTGATAAACGCTATGATATATCCAGTTCCTCCAAAAAAACAGGGTGTTTTAGGTGTCCATGTAACACCGACCATAGAAGGAAATCTTCTTCTTGGTCCAAGTGCAGAATTTATTGATGACTTGGCAGATAAAAGAACTACAAAAAAGATGATGAAAACATTAATGAAAGAGGCAAAAGTTATTTTACCAAACCTGCCTGATAACGCCGTAATCAATGCATATTCTGGTATTCGATGCAAGCTTGCATCACTTGAGGATGGTGGTTGGGCAGATTTTAGAGTCGAAGAAAGTAAGCAAACACCTGCTATGATAAATCTTTTAGGGATTGAATCTCCCGGTCTAACAGCAGCTCCAGCAATAGCAAAAGAAGTAGCTAAAATGATATCAAAACATATTAAGTTAGAGACTAAAAATAATTTCAAAACTTGGAAATTCAGAGAGAAACGTTTCCAAGAAATGACGCAGAAAGAACAGTCAAAAATGATTGAAAAAGATGAACGGTGGGGGCGAATTGTTTGTAGATGCGAACACGTTACTGAAGCAGAGGTTATTGAAGCATTATCTAATTCTTTAGGAGCTAAAACTCTTTCTTCCGTAAGATATCGCTGTAGAGCAGGGATGGGTAGATGCAAGGGTGGATTCTGTACTCAGCATATTGTCAGGATCATGGAGAATCAGTTTAACATGGATGTTAATGACATAAAGCTAAATTCACCATTTTCAAATCTTTTCCATGGCAGAACCAGAGAGGTAGAAGATGATTAATAGACAGGTGGATGTAGCAGTTATTGGCGGTGGTCCTGCTGGCCTATCTGCTGCTATTTCTGCAAAAGAACATGGTGCCAACAGCGTTGTTATATTAGATAGAAATAGCTGGCCTGGCGGTATTCTCCCCCAATGTATTCACGATGGTTTTGGTGTAGAAGAAACAGGCGAATCAATGACTGGACCAGAATATGCAACGAAATATATTGAAATGGCAAAACAGGAAAACGTCGAAATAATGATCCAGACCATGGTTTTACAGTTTGATGAAAAACAAAATATAATTGCAGTAAATAAGAATGGAATCCACACGATTAAAGCTAAAGCTATTGTTCTTGCAATGGGTTGTAGAGAGAAGACAAGATGGCATGCAATGATTCCAGGTGATCGCCTGAGTGGAATATTTACCGCTGGTGTTGCGCAGTCTTTCATAAATCTATACAATATTATGCCTGGCAAAAATGTGGTAATTCTTGGATCTGGCGACGTTGGACTTATAATGGCACGACGTTTAAGATTTGAAGGTGCAAATGTTCTTGGTGTTGTAGAAATTTTGCCTTACGCTAGCGGCCTTCCTAGAAACGTTGTTCAATGCCTTAAAGACTATGATATTCCTCTCTTCTTCAATCATACTGTTACATCTATTGCGGGAAGAGAGCGACTTGAAAGAGTCAAAATTGCGCAAGTTGACGAAAATATGGTTCCAATATCTGAAACTGAGCAGGAATTAAAATGTGATACTCTCCTTCTCTCTTTAGGTCTTATTCCAGAAAATGAACTATCAAAAAATGCCAATATTGAGATTGATGAAATAACTGGGGGACCTGTTGTAGATCAAAACTTTGAGACAAATCTTGGTGGAGTATTTGCCTGTGGCAATTGTCTTCAAGTTTATGATACTGTTGATATGCTATCTTTAGATGCAAAACGTGTGGGTAAGAATGCAGCAAAATACACAGATGATCAAAAACAGAAGGAAAATGGTATACGTCTACTATCTGGCGAAGGAGTTAGATATGTTGTTCCTCAAAGAATCAACGAATATGGAAAGATGCAATTGACTTTGAGAGCTGATAAACCAAAGGATGTTTCTACATTGTATGTACTTTTTGGTGCTAAAGAAATATTAAAGAAAAGATTGCCATGGGTCAATCCTGCTATTATGATAAAGATAGATGTTGATATTTCATCTAAAGTTTTAGAATCTGGTCAGAGCTTAGAGGTAAAGATTAAATGATTGAAGAAAAAGAAATCACCTGTATTGTCTGTCCAATTGGATGTAGGATACTAGTGAGAACGGATGAAAAACAGATTGAAAAACTCGACGGAAATAAGTGTAAACAGGGAATCGAATATGCAATAAACGAAGCTCTTGACCCTAGAAGAATGTTAACAACTTCAGTGCTTGTTAAAGATGGAGAATGGCCACTTGTTAGTGTGAAAAGTTCTCAACCAGTTCCAAAAAATAAAGTGTTCCAAGTTTTAAAAGAAATTAAGATGGTTAAGATAAGTGCCCCTATTGAATCTGGACAGAAAATAATTAACAATGTAGCAAATACTGATATAAATATAGTTGCTACTAGGACTGTAAAAAAAATTATGAAATGAAAGGAAAACCTTTCATTTATTGATAACTTTGCCACTTTTTTTCTAATTCTGGATCTTTTATGGTATCCATTATATACTTTGCATACTCTTCGCCAGTAGCACCGTCTGGACGTCCTGTTAACTTGACCTTCTTTTCAAACTGGCTGCAGATATCAAGTGCCATTTCTAGTTTTTTGGATTTTTCTGGGTAACCAATATGGTTTAACAGCATAGCTGCGGCTTTGATAATACTTGAGGGATCAGCATATTGAGCCCGCCCCTCAGTCACCATTCTTGGAGCGGTTCCATGTATTGCCTCAAACATCGCATAACGCTTACCAATATTTGCGCTTCCTGCAGTACCGACGCCTCCCTGAATCTGTGCTGCTTCATCGGTGCAGATATCGCCGTAGAGATTTGGCAATACAATCACTCTAAATTGCGTTTGACGAGCAGGGTCAATTAGCTTTGCAGTCATAATGTCGATAAACCAATCGTCCCATTCAACGTTGGGGTAGTTTTTGGCAATCTGCTCCGCCATGTTAAGGAATTTTCCATCTGTGGTTTTTACCACATTTGCCTTCGTAACTACAGTTACCTTGTTTATGTTGTTTTTCTTAGCATAATCGAAAGCCAAACGAATAATACGCTCTGCACCCTGAGTTGTTATAACCTTGAAATCTATTGCGAGATCATCAGTGACATTGACGCCTTTACTTCCAAGAACATAAGCACCCTCCGTATTTTCCCTGAAGAAAACCCAATCAATTCCCTGGTCAGGAACCTTCACTGGACGTACATTGGCAAAAAGATCCAACGCACGTCTCATGAACACGTTTGCACTTTCTATGTTTGGCCACGGATCGCCTTTCTTTGGCGTAGTGGTTGGCCCCTTCAAGAGTACATGACATTTCTTAATCTCTGCAAGTATATCGTCAGGTATTGCCTTCATTAACTTAGCTCGATTTTCAATAGTCAATCCTTCGATCACCCGGAACTCGATCTTACCGTTTTTTACTTCATCCTCGAGTAGAAACTCCAGAACTCGATGTGCATGTTTACAAATATATGGTCCTATACCATCTCCACCGACAACACCTATTATAATAGGTTTCAGCTTATCATAATCTGTCCAATCCTCACCGGCCTTCATACGCTCAACACGGTCAAGCTGCTCGGTAATTATTTTACCAAAGTGCTCTTTTGCTTTTTCAATTCCTTCAGTATTCATACTAACACCTCTCATCATATATTATTTCACCACCTCTGGTTTATCAGGCATCATATATTGTATATCATCCCAGGGATGCCTATATAGCCTAGACTTTAAACGTTTCTGGTCCATAATATGACCCATAAATCCAATGCTTCTTCCAAGAACAAAGAGAGCATTCAATATTCCTAGATCTACAAATTCCCGTACCTCATCTCTCGAATAGCCTATGCCTCTTAACATGTCACAGCATAATACACCGATGCAGCCATCTACATTTAGTATCAAATTGTTTCTTTTGGCAGTTGTTAGTTTCTCTATGTCTAGAGCATAATCTAGAGTCTCTGTAATTGGGAAGTGTTTCTTTGCATAGTCCTTCATTATTGTTACACGTACATCAGGATTTGTTACTGATTTGATTCTATGTCCGATACCTTGGATGTTAACGTTTTTACTCTTCATGTTTTTGACCATGAACTCAGGTGTTTCACCCTTGTAGAGATATTGTGTGAAGTGATCTGCGGAACCCTGAACAGCACCGCCGAATCGCGGACCGATAGTAAGTAATCCACTAACAAGTGAAGATATCAAATCCTTACCTGCACGAGCTGCCACAATTGAGTTATGGGCACCAGAAACTGCAGGTCCATGATCAGCTGTCAATAGTACAACTCTTTCTAAGAAACCGCTTGCCCATTTTGGAAGTTTTTTCTTAAACCAAAGAAGCCCGATAACTCCACCAAGTCCCCATTCTTCCTCAAATATCTTACTAATTTTAACGCCGCAATATCTTAGCTCCTCACCTCGATCATCAGAGATTGTACTAATAAACTGTGCAGGTCTTCTTATTATACCCTGTTTTAAGGCTACTGCATAATCAATAGGGATCCTAGGCGGCTCCACGTCAGGTATTGGTTTATGTTTACCAGATTTTACAAGTTTGTCAAAAGTCTGTTTAATTTTTTCGTCGAAGTCATCAAATGAATTTGGAACAGCAGCTCCAGCATCTTTCAAAGCTTTGTTTTTTGCATCAGCAGTCTCGAGATCGGCACCAGCACGTGCCCCGGCATGACCAAATTGGACCTCAGCAGGAAAAACTTTAGAACAGGTTCCAATACACCATGCAACCAACGGTTTTTTGATCCTTCCATCCTTCAACGCTTTAACTACCTCGTATTCATCAGCTCCACCGACCTCTCCTAGCATTACGGTCATCTTGACATCGGGGTTCTTCTCGTATCTTAGGAGATGGTCGATAAACGTTGAACCAGGGTACCGATCACCTCCAATGGCAACTCCTTCAAAAACACCATCTGTATTTCTCGCAATAATATTGTTAAGTTCATTTGAAAGACCACCAGACTTTGAGACATAGGCGACACTGCCCGGGCGATGCAACTTGGACGCAACAATATTGTCAAGCATGCCTGCAGTATTACCTATTCTAAAGCCGCCAGCAGCTATACCACCAACTGTTGCAGGACCAATGATCCATTTGTTTTTTTCTTTTGCAATTTTAATCAACTCTTTTGTCCTGTTTTCAGGAACACCTTCAGCAATAATTGCAACGGTGCGAATGGCTTTGCTTTCCAATGCTTCTTTAGATGTTGGATAGGCCGATCGGAAAGAAGCGAAATTCACCATAAAGTCTACCTCAGAATGTTTACTAGTTGCTTCAGCAAGCGTTCGATACATAGGTAAAAGTATCTCTTTAGTACCCCAGAAACATTTATGTAACCCGTCACGGGTTGGATTGACAATCGCGACAACAGAAGGAGTATCTCGTCTGCAAATATAGTCAAAGTCAAGCATTCGCTGGATAGCTCTTTGCTGATATCCAAACACAATTGCTTTTGTATTTTTATCCATTAATAAGTAGTCAGGTCTCTTTTTGTTTCCCTTCTTTGATTTAGTCACGGTTATCGCCTCCATTTATTTCCCCTCCAAAGCCATATTAACGATCCTGGTCATATGTGTTTCAGGTCCATACACCTCAATGGGAACCCCAAGCTCATCACCAAGCTCTCTCATGATTCTTAATCCCTCTTGGTAATTTGGACCACCGCGACGGACGTAAATCTTAACATTTGTTTCTTTCAGTTTCTTTTTATAATCTTTTAAAGCCATTGTAATACCAGTGAAAGTTTTTGCAACATCAGTGAAGTTTGCTATCCCTCCTCCGACTAACAAGAACTTAGGTCTACCCTTTGGATCTTTCTCACGAGTCATAAGATCAAGTATAGTTTTCGCATACTCGTATGTTAGATCAGTTGTTGGATTGCCGCTATATTCTCCATAGTTTGCAAGCTCATCTCGGTAACCTAGATCAACGATAGTATCAGTATATATAACGCTACCTCCGCCGCCAGCAACCATTGTCCAAACACGGCCTTTAGGATTTAGGACTGTAAGTTTTAATGAAGCACCACTTTTTTCATCCATCTCCTTAATGTATTGTTCTTCCGTAGATAATTTTCTTCCAAACGGCGCTGGAAATGAGAGGTCGCCCCATTTACCACTGCTCTCAAAATGTCCGGTATCATCAATTCTTGCAACAAGGTCCAATGGTACAATATCTTTACCCGATACAACAAACGGGTTGATTTCAAGATATGCATAATTAAGATCTCTGTAGAATTTAAACAACCCTTTGGAAAAATCAGCAAACATCTTCCTTTTGTCTTTTGGAGTGTCCTTTGGAAGTTTACTTTCGATGTTAACCTTGTCGACATCTTCATTAACACCTATTTGAATTTCTGACACTGTATCCCATACTGACTCAATGTCAACACCACCATGATTTGAGAAATAAATCGTATCACCATCTCGATTACTTTTGATAGCCGCATAAAACTCTCCCTTATGCGGAATATACGGTTCAATAAGAAAATGTGTAAGCTTATCTGTTACTTTACCAACAGTGGTATCTTTGTTCATTCGTTCTTTAATCCATTTCTTGACTTCTGCAAAACTCGCATTAGCTTTTATGAGACCATGCTTTCCTCGTTTACCAAAAAGCTGATCTGGTTTTACGACAAGTTTCTCTTTGGTCAGCCACTTATGCTTTTTTGGTAAATCATCTATTTTTGTCTTAGGATCAACTAAGACAACCTTGCCTGGGAAACTGAAATCCTTGCTAATATATTCAGACCAATATTTTGCAAGCATTCTTTTCCCATCAAATTCTCTTATACCTCTTTGTGCCATATTCTCAACCTCTCAATTTTTTATTTAGCTTTATTTTTCATATATGCAAGTGTACCACCCGCAAGTATAATCTCTCTCTGTCTGTCTGAGAGAGTATACTCAACCTCAAATTCAGTACTTTTTGTCTTATTTTTTACCTTCAATACTTCTCCTTTCTCGACAATATTTTTGATATCAGGAATTTCAATGTCGTCGCCCTGGTCTACCTTATTATAATCACTATCGTTTTTGAAAGTCAATGGTATTATACCAAAATTAATCAGATTTGCAGTGTGAATTCTTTCAAAAGATTTTGCAATAACTGCTTTCGTTCCCATATACATTGGACAAAGTGCTGCATGTTCTCTAGATGATCCTTGTCCGTAGCTTAGTCCGGCTACGAAAATGTTTGATTTTCCACTATCATGTATTTTCTTCGCGCGGTCATAAAAATTGGAATCAACGACCTCAAACAGAAATTCGGAATATTTAGGTACATTTGATCTGTATTTCATTTTACTTCCTGCAGGGATGATATGATCAGTGGTGATCTGATCCTCTACTTTGATTGTTACCTCACCAGTTATTGTATCTGGCATTGGTAAACTAGCGGGAGGATCACCAATATTTGGACCACGATATATCTTGATATGTTCAGGATGCTCAGGTGGATAGACGAACATACTGTCGTCGATGTAGAACTCCCTAGGCATCTGGATATTAGGATATTTTATTCCCATTTTCTCGAGGTCTCGAGGATCAGTCATTTTTCCAGTAATTACTGCTGCTGCAGCAGTTTCAGGACTAACAAGATACACATTTGCACTTTTCGTTCCAGATCGGCCAAGAAAATTTCGATTACTTGTACGGAGTGATACAGCTTCTGTTTTCGGTGATTGACTATTCCCTATACAAAAACCACATGCAGATTCTGCAATTCGTGCACCTGCAGATATTAAATCAGCCAATCCACCATCCCTAGCAATGTTCTCCAAGACTTGTTTTGAACCAGGAGCAATAACAAGGCTAACATTTGAATGAACTTTCTTTCCTTTAAGAATTTGAGCAACAGTCATCAAATCCTTGTAAGAAGAATTAGTACAACTTCCTAAACATACTTGATCAACTTCCATGCCTTCAAACTCTCTCACAGTTTTAATATTTCCAGGACTATGTGGATATGCAGTAAGGGCGACAAGCTCACTTAGATCAAGATCAATCTCCTTTTCATATTCTGCATCTGGATCAGCCTTCATTTCAACCCAATCTTTCTCACGCCCTTGAGCTTTGAGGAAAGCTCTAGTTATCTCATCGCTTGGAAAAACAGAGGTAGTAACACCACATTCGGCACCCATATTGGTAATCGTGGCCCTTTCAGGGACAGACAGCGTCTTTGCCCCATCACCACCATACTCAAACACACAACCAACATTGCCCTT
>CP070798.1:849799-867070 GCA_020343515.1 Thermoplasmatales archaeon
GAAACCACTGGCATGGTAACTATTCCTGCAGGTGAAGAGAAAACGGTAACTTCAAAGTTAATAATTGGGTTTGGACCAACAACGGTGACCGTTAGTGCAGAAATACCAGAAAGCTTGGATAAACTATCGCTAAGCGGAAGAATATTCTTGTTCTATATATATGTCCGCCCTGGTGGCGGAATCTAATATAACCGTAAATAGATGATTTTTTTTTCTTATTTTAAACACGGTGAAAACTACAATTTTCAAATCTCTTTTTCTCAAAAACTTGGTTGGTATTTTCACTTGACATAATAATTTGCATACAGCAAAGTTTATTAACAATTGTTAATTATATTTATGTTTGAAGGAGACAATGAAAGAAAATATAAACACTAACATCGATGACGATGTAAAAGACGACCTTATAGATGCATTCGAACTGGTAAAAAAGTTGGTAAGAAAGAGCGAGGGACGATCAAGAGCAGGGTTAATGTTGGGTTTGCAGGAGTTAGGTGCTTCTCTTAATGGATTCATTGGTGCCTATTACCCTGTATCGTCAAATATTATTGTGATGAATAAAACTCCAATTAGGAGAATAAATGAAACTTATCCTAAGTTAATTAAACCGTATTCGACCCACATTCTTCTTCACGAATATATTCATTCCCTGGGCATTATTGATGAAACTATAACACGGCAGAAAACATATGAAATCAGCAGAGAACATTTTGGAGAAGAACATTTAGTTACCAAGTTCTCAAGAAATATGGAGCAGTTTTTTCCTTTCTTGGTGTACCCTTTTTATGGTTGGTTTCCACAATCAGAAGTACCAATTGAGTTGATAAAAGGTTTTGATAAATCTAGCATAAATAATTATATAGCATAAAAAATAAAAAAAAATAAAAAATAAAAAAAAACCATCAGCATAATACACAAATTAACCCTATTCTTGATGGCTTTTCATCCTTCAACACAAAACAAAACATTATCTTTATTTACCAGAAAACTATAACATCTGCCAAAGGGGTCAATTTATTTGGAAATAAATTCTCTTTTTGAGCAATTCTTTTCCTCCCTCTCTGACCCCTTTTACAATATTTTTTATCCTCCCAAGAACCTGAAGGATTGGTTTTTTAAATAAACAGATGTTATGATATTAATATCGAGAAGGAGGAAATGAAAAAAATAGGTTTCAAAGAATGTAGACATATAATGACACAGCATGGAAAATTTAAATTGATATATTACCTCAACAATAAACTTAGTAGGTTTTATAAGACATTTGTCACAAGAAAAGGATGATAAAATGAATGGTGATAAAAAATTCAAGGAAATCTATGATAAATTTGGCGGGAGCTACGGCGATCTCATTGAAGAACACCTCAGGATTCTTAAAGAGTTAGAAAAATGTCGTAAGCTGCTTGGTGAACAAAAAAGCAAAAAACAAAGGAGATAAAATGAAATGCAAAAAATGCGGTTGGGAGTTGGAATATATACCACGTTCTTTTCAGGAGCAAATTGAAGAAATTATAGGTGGGCAAAAGAGGAAAGGTTATTGGAGATGCCCCAATTGCAGTTTTAAAAACTCTAGTAAAAATATGGGGAAGGAAAAAAAATGAATTATTATTTCAAGAAAACATTGGAAATGCCCTTTGATCATGCAGTCGAAAAGGTAATTGATGAACTAAAAAAAGAGGGGGTTGGAGTCTTGACAGAGATTGATGTAAAGGAAACTTTTAAGGAAAAATTGAGCGTGGATTTCCAGAACTACAAAATCCTTGGAGCATGTAACCCGCCTTTTGCTCACAGAGCACTACAAGCAGAGGATAAGATTGGTTTAATGCTGCCGTGTAATATAATTGTTCAGGAGATTTCCAATCATAGGATAGAAGTAGCCTCTATGGATCCGATTGCATCGATGCAAGCAGTTAAGAATCAAAAGTTAAAAGAAGTAGCTGAACAGGTCAGAATTAAGCTAAAGTCAGTTATTGATAAGCTATGAGTATTGAGAATATATTACTTCGGGCATCTTTTTTCAATCCCTTTTTATCCTCTGCTTAGGATTGGTTTTTTATAGAAAAAGCTGTTATGAAACTAAAATATGGGGAAAAATGAAAATTCTTCTTATTGAACCAAATATAAAAGGATATACTTTCGCGCCTACCTTGTCCCTTTCCCTCTTGAAGGGGTTTATCAATGAAAAAACCAGGCATGAGGCGAAAATTATTGAGCTAGTATTTCATAAAAAAGATTGGAAGAAATTAGTATTTGAAAAAATTAGAGAAGAAAAACCAGATATAATTGGTATCTCTGTTTTGAGTTTTAATCACTCAGAAGCTCTAAAAATTGCAAGATTTATCAAATACAGCTTCAATATTAAGATAATATTTGGAGGAGTGCATGTTATTTTATCTCCCCAAGAAGTTATTGAAAATGAAGAAGTAGATATTATATGTACCGGGGAGGGAGAAGAAGTACTAAAAGAACTTTTAGACAACAACCTGAATTGTAAGGATATCAAGGGGATTTGGTACAAACGGGATGGGGAAATAATTAAAAACGGTAAGCGGAGACTAATCGAAAATCTAGATACACTCCCTTTTCCTGATTTTGAAGATTTTGATTTAGAAAAATATTTTGTAATAAACAATAGCCATCTTCCAATAATGGCTTCTCGAGGTTGTCCATATGTCTGTTCATACTGCAGTAATCATGCGCTCAGTCAAAAACTCGATGGAAAATATGTAAGATTTAGAAGTGTTAATAATGTTATAGAAGAAATAGAATTAAGAATAAATCAGCTAAAGGGCTTAAAGTATCTCTATTTCCATGATGATATTTTTATTCTCTACGAAGATTTTGTTATTGATTTTTGTAAGAAATTTAAGGATAAAGGATTTCACAGGATATTAAAATGGAATGCTAACGTGAGAGTAAATTTAGTCACAGATAAGATTATCAAAACCATGAAGAATGCGGGATGCTATGAGGCGAGGATGGGTGTTGAATCAGGTAATGATTATATTCGAAATAAGGTGTATAAAAGAAATATGACAAAAGAACAGATTTTTAATGCATTTCAAATAATCAAAGATAATGGATTACATTTACGGTTATATTTTCTTGTTGGAGCCCCCTATGAAACAGTTGAGATGTTGGATGAAAGCTTTGATGTAGCTAAGAAATCAAATGCGGATCTGATTTCCTTTACATATCTGCTTCCTTTGCCTGGTACTGAAATTAAAGAGGTGTTTGAAAAGGAAAATCTGTTAGAATATACTAATAGCGGAAATTTCAACCATGTAGTTAATCCAGCTGAAAAAACAAAATTCGTTTCCGGAAAGCAAATGCGGAGATTTTTGTTAAAAGTAAAAATATGGCAGATACAAAAGTATTTTCGCGAAGGAATAGGCATGAATGGTCTTTTTTTCCTTAGAGATATTCTTCTTTCCCTGCCATATTATAAAGTTAAATATGATCTAGGGTTAAAACAGATATATCGATGGACGGTTCAGAGATATAAACTCGGCAAATTATAGAAATTAAAAATACTCATTACTCTTTTAGTAGGAAATATAGACGCTTGAAATATGGTCTTAATCCAATGGATACACCTAGTGAACTTAAAAACTATACTAGGATTATATCGAGATATATTATAATATATTATAATTTAAATAAAATAATACAATAAAAAACTATATATATGGTAGCATTATTAACTAAGTAACTAGTGATTTAGCAATAAATGACTATTTGAATTAATAGGAAAAAAAATAATAATACTAACGGGGGATAAAATATGAATAAAACCAATACAAAAAGGATAGTGAGGGTGCTCTTTATAACCATCTTTCTGGTTTCAACAGCTTTTACAGTTTCCGCGAAATCTAAAATTCTTACTTCAGCAAAAGGTTTTGATGAAGCAGATTTTGACCCTTTAGTTGACGTGGTTGTTACTGTAGAAATAGAAAAAATACGTTCTCTTGAAAAATTTGATTGGCAGATTCCTACAGTAGAGAAAATCGACTGGTTTAACGATCCAGATTTTTATGTTAAGGTCTTCATTAATGATGGTGAGTTCGTTAGTCGTGTGTGGCATGATACTAAATATATTTATGACCCACAATGGTCAGCAACGTTCAATGTTCCTGATGATGAAGAATTTGTGAACATAAAAATCCAGCTATGGGATTGGAATGTTGGCATGGATAGGCTTTGTGACATTAGCAGTGATTACGATGGATTTAAAGAACGTTATGACGTAGAAGTTATTTATGACATAAAAACCGGCCATTGGTTTGGCGATGATTTTACTTCAGATGAAGCTACTGATTTGGATCCCAGCGGCTATGGAAGGCTCAATGGATGCGACGATAATAGTATCTATCAGCGGGATAGAGACTGTGAACTCTGGTTTGATATCTATCAAAACGACTATGACGGAGATGGCATACCTTATTGGACAGAAGTCAACGTTTATGAAACCGATCCAGAAGCTGATAACACGGGCGAGGATGTAGATGAAGATGGTGTTCCAATTGAATGGGAAAACAAGTGGGGGCACTACTTCTGGTACAATTGGCATGATGATATATGGGAGAGTGAATGGTTTTATGATCCCTTTGTATGGGAGGATCATGCGAATCTCGACATTGATAGGGATGGGTTGGACAATGTAGAGGAATTTCTCACTTCTCAATGGGGTTCTGATCCGTTTAGAAAAGATATTTTTGTTGAGCTTGATCAGATGGAAGAAAGCCCAGATGGTGAGAAAAGCATCCTTCCGGAAGGATCAAAGGAGTTAATTCGAACTTCATTTGATAGACAAAATATCGTCTACCATCTGGATGATGGTTACATGGGTGGTAGCGATATTATTCCTTTCGACCATGAAACTAGTAGAGATGATTTGCAATCAATTTATTGGAACTACTTTTTACATGGCGATAAAGATAACTGGCGACGGGGTGTATTCCATTATGGCCCTGTAGTTTATTTTGCTCCTCCAGGTGGATTTGTGTTTTGGGGTGGCGTTGGACCCTATCTTGACTCCTTTGTTGTTTCTAGTCATTATTTTGAGGTAAAATATGTCATACCAAAAACTAATCAGAGGAGAAACATAGTATATGGAAGTGCATATATGCATGAATGCGGCCATACACTAGGCATTTTTCATGGGAATACCCCCGGATGCGATGACCAAAATGGCAAATTTCCTTGGCAAAGAGACTGGTGGATTTGGCGTCCTTATAAAAGTGTCATGAATTATGGTTACATGTATCAGATAGTTGATTATTCAGATGGTTCACGAGGTAAGAACGATTTTGATGATTGGAACCGAATGGATCTTACATTTTTTCAACGAGAATGGTAGTTTTAACAATAAATCTAGAGGCGAAAATAACAAAATAGGCAAAGTTATTTTTTAAAGTTAAATGATTATGACTAATGTTACATTCTTATCGCTATAACACGATTATTTCATTTATTATCTGGAAAATATTAAATATGTGGGATGCATTAGTGTCATATCAGGAGGATAAGATTATTAAAAAATCTTTGCTAAATGAAGGAATTATCTTTACTGTAGTAGTCTTGTTGTTTGGAGCAGGCCTCATATCAAGCATAGTTGGAAATGCTGGAGATACCATTCCAAATACTATTTCTTATGAGTCAAATACCCCTACATCTGGAATCACCATATACAATGGCAGCTTATCGGGTTATGTCAACGACACATCAATGAACCCAATTGAGGGAGCGAGGATTAGGGTGTACTTCCATGAGACCTTCGAGGAAAACTATAGCGATTCCTCTGGACGTTATCATGTCGCTAATATTCCAATTTGCTATTGCATGAAGAATTGTACTGCTTCAAAGGAGGGATACGCAACAGAAGGGGTTTTACTCGACATTACTGAGAATACAACCCGTGATTTTGTCCTAACCCCCTTGGACCCGTGTTACCCTGTTTTTAATGGAACAATGGGGGACAACGGATGGTTCGTTAATTGCGTAACGATTACTTTTATCTTTGATCCTGAGGAAATATCAGCAGTTTATTACAAGGTTGATGGTGGAAGCTGGCAGATATATTCAGGACCATTAATAGTATGCGATGATGGGGTTTATGAGCTTTGTTGGCGTTATGTTGATAACGAGGGGCATCAATCTGATATTTATTGTGAATATTTCATGATTGACCAAACAAAACCCGAGATAGAACTCACAGTGGATACGTATAAGGAGGATGGTTTATGGTATCTCGTTCTGACCGCGATAGCTGAGGATGAATGTAGTGGAATGAATAGGGTGGAATTCTATATAAATGATATTTTACAGGAAAAAATCATCGGACCTGGACCGAATTACGAATGGATAATACCATGGATATTAGAAAATTATTCTGTCACAGGATTGATTTGTAACCGAAGGATCACTGAGGAAAATGTAAGCTTTTTTGCTTTTATAGTAAAAACAAGTGCACAATATCCTATCAACTGGGATGATACTGTTAAGGCTAAAGCATATGATAATGCTGGAAACTGGGCTTTGTGCGTAATGGACAGTCCGTCTCCTCCACCGGATTTTCCTATAATATTTAGGCATTTTACTTTTTGCAATAACTATGAAGGTTATATTGGTAGATTCTTTATAGATGCAGTATTTGAAAAAGGCCCATTAGTAACTACTCTAAGTTGTAAAATATAATCATTATGTAAATACTTAGCAATTGCAGTTGTATCTAAGTAATTAATAAACCTGGCAATGCTAATCTAAGGTTGTAGTATTTTTCTAGCAAATGTAAGGTACCCTGTATGACCTAGCATGTCAAAGCTGGGTCTAGTGCCATGGGTGGAAACAATCATTTCCCTTTGTATGTTTTCAAATGTTTTAATCTCAATGAATCTATGTTTCCATAGTTCTTTAACTGTTTTTTCAACCTGGGAGGTAAGTGGGGAGTATGCACAGAAATATCCTCCTACTTTTAATGCATCCCATACATTTTCTATTGCCTCCCAAGGGTTTGGGATATCTAGAATCACTGCATCTAATTCTTTTTCGCCAATACTTTCTGTTACATCTTTGGTTTTTATGGAAACGTATCGGTCCAATCCAGCTTTCCTAATATTTTTCAAAGCATGTTCTATAAAATCTTCCCTGATATCATATGATATTATTTTTCCATTGGGTGCTACAGCACTTGCAAGAGCTATTGTTAAAGAACCAGAACCTATTCCGGCTTCAAGGACATGTTGCCCTGGTTCAACCGAGCAGTACATTAATATATGGGCAGCATCTCGAGGTAAAATAATCTGAGCACGGCGATGTAAGCTTTGTAGTTTATCCTGCAGCGATGGAGATAGAATCCAAAACTGTTTATTTCCAATTTCTAGTTTTTTTCCATATTCGTTTCCAATGAGAGTGCTCGGGTTTAGCACCCCAACCCCTTTTATTTTATCTGTTTTACCATTGGTGTAAACAATGTATTTTCTAAAATTTAAATCGATGAGAACTACTACATCATCTTTTTCTACAAATTTTTTCATTGATACCTACTCGAGAAATCAACCAAAGAACCAAAACTTAGATTTTCCATATCAAGTTGATCTAGCCATTGCTCTCTGCATTTGCAATCAAGATCTTCAAAAACTTTGGTATCCTGTGACAAGGAAAAATTTGCTATTGCATCAAGGAACTTTTGATTACATTTTTCGCAATTATGCGCCCCTCTTATGCTACCGCCACCAACAACGTCACATTTAATCATCACGTTTCTTGCTAGTTTTTTACTTGTTTTCAATATCTCGACGATGCTCCATAGCCATGCAGGTCTATACTGTTTTCTTTTCCAAAGAAATTCTACTACTGTATTACGCTGTATGTTTGTTGGATTAAACGATATAGTATCGGTATGTGTTTTAATTTTGTCAACAGTATTTGTGCTATCTTCGATAGACTCTTTTTCAGTTAAAAAAAGTGGTTTAATAAGCACGTATGTTTTCAGTTTGAAACCATTTTTTTTCACAGTTTGAACAGCTTTCTTGTAATCGTTAAAAGTAAATCCCTTATTTATCGCATGTTCGCGTACAAAATCATTTGCTGTTTCCAGTCCAATTGATATTTCAAAAGTTTTAGATTGAAAAACGTCTTTTATTTTTGATAGCTTTTCATCTGTGATGTATTCTGGTCTCGATTCAACTGATACCTTGTCTGCTTTTTCAACGAGTTTACCCATTATTTCATTTCTAATAATAGGTTTTATTTCGTTGTCATCCAAAAAGCTTCCTGAGGTAAATATTTTAACAAATCTTTCGTCATTGTAGCTCTCCATTGCTATGTCGAATTGTTTTAGCAAGTCTTTATTTGATACTTTATTCCATATACTGTCATTAAAATACCCACACATAGTGCATCCAGATTTATGAGCCCAGGAGCAACCTCTTGTCCTGAAAATAATGACGTAGGCATCCACTATTTTACCACCTAAAACATCTTTTTCAGGCCAACATCGAACCGGTTTTGATGGATCACATATTTTGGGAATAAAATTCTTTTTTAGGCTTTTACAGAATAGCGTTAATTCATTCATCTCTTCTTTTTCTTTCTAAATTTGAAGATCAAAACAACGATAATCAAGGAAATTATAAAGACTAACGCTTCGAATCCTGGTGTGGATGGAAGACCGCGGGGATAAGGGATGCTGTAACTTAATTCATTGTTTTCAAGGGGGGGTTCAGTGCCTATGTTCGAGTCAGATCCTGTAGAAAAATTATACGCTACAGTATCCTCTACCGTATTGGTGAAATTTTCATCTACATTTACAAAATAATGGGAAACCTCAGCATAAAATTTTACAGTAACATTTGAATTTTCTGACCATCCCTCGTATTCTGCTGTTGTCTCATATTTTTCCTTATCATTTTTATCCTTTCTATCGACATTGATTTCAGTGCCATTGCTAATACGGTAGTATACTCTAAAATTCTCCGAACTAATTTTTTCAGCAGCCTTTATGGCAATAACGTCACCACTTCTGATATCTGAAAAAATAGATGAGATGATCTTTAACGCTTCCTCGCTGTATTCAAAAGTTCTATTTATTATATTTTTAAGGCCATTGACATCTGTAGCTGTTAAATCAAAGGTGTATTCCCCAGATATATTGCTAGGGTTTTTATATGTATAACGAAAGATATTATTTTCAAATGAAAACTCGGGTGAGAAACTAGTGCCATTTGGATATCTCAAGGTGAAATCTATGCCTTGTTTTTCAACTCCAACATTGTCAGTTATATAGGCAACAATGCTCACTGTCCCACCTAGTTCTTGCATACCTGGCAACACAACAACCTCAGCTATTGGTGCTTCTTCATCATGAAATGGAGGGTTGACAAGTATTACGAGCACAATAAGCCATGTAAAGAAATAGGTTGCATATGATCCGAACCATCCTTTTTTCCCAAAATCAGTGAGATCGATGTCTAGCTTGAGAAATAGATATTTTAACCATGGTGCACAGAAGACTCCAAGTAATAGAATTAGCTCCCAGCGTAAACCACTGCCATATAAAAGATTCCAAAAGCCAAATGATATTAGGGAAATTACAAAACCAACAAGAAACGAAAGAAACAGAGTTTTAATGTTTCTCCGCTCTCTTTTCAGGAACTTTTCTTCATCAAACTTTGGAAGTTTAAAATCCAGTTCTTCCTCTTTTGTTTTCTCTTTCCGCTTTTTAGCCATATGGAGCTAGGATAATGGTTTCTATTTAAAGGTTTTTTCCATATTTTTATTTACTTTTTTTTCTAGCCTTTGCCTCAGCTTTCGCCTTTTTTTTCTCTAGTTTTATATGTTTTTTTTCCACATCAGCTCTTATTTTTTCTTTTTCCACGGGGGGCTGTACAATCTCTTCTTTAGCATACAGACCTGCACGATATTTATATGTGAATATCAAGGCAACAAAGACATATATGATCAACACAAAAATTATCGGTGTTAGCATCTTAGAAGGCTCTGGAAAAATAACTCTAATGGCTAGTAAAACCGAGAGAAAACCGAGACCAGCCCAGGCGTGATGTCTAAACGCCTGGTATTTTCTCTTATATTTTGATAGTTCCTTTCTACTCATATTCTCATAAAAATTCAATGCCCTCGGGCAGTTCTTTCAAATGTTTTTTAAACCTCGGTGGCCATTTATTTGGATCTAAGCCTTTTTGCGCTAGAAAGGCACTTGCCCATCGCTCAAGCCCAATGCCTGAGCATCCACTCCAGAGCTCGCTTTTCTGA
This sequence comes from Thermoplasmatales archaeon, assembly GCA_020343515.1. Taxonomy (GTDB): domain Archaea; phylum Thermoplasmatota; class E2; order DHVEG-1; family DHVEG-1; genus JAGLML01. The sequence goes on from CP070798.1 coordinate 860,072, forward strand.
GCTTTTATGTTGAACGCTTTTATGTACTTGTCTCCAAGGATGCTCAGGTTTTGAAATTCAAGCCATTCCGAATCTCTACGGCTGCCACGATAGGGCATGTATGCCTCAAAATCAATGGTACCAGTATCTTGCTTGATTGTATCACCAATTTTCCCAGCTTGTTTCATATACCAAGGAGTGACCCAAGCCATACGCCACTCAATATCTAGAATATCATTGAACACATGTTGGTATCTCTCAAGTAGTTTACCACGTATATCAAGGAGTTGCTCCCGAGTACCGATATAGATAGGTTCAATGCGGTGAAACTCATCAACACGTTCTATCCCATGTCTTCCACCTGACTCATAACGGCATGAATTCGCAGTGTTATCATAGACTAAAACTGGGAGGGATTTTTCAGCTATGGTCTTGCCTTTGAAAGACCAGTAGATGACCGGACATTGAGCATAACAAATCCCTGCCTGTGGAGTGCTTAGATTCTTATTCAATTCATCAAATGAGACATCCTTCGTAATCTTCATGAGATCAATAAATCTCTGCCATTTCTCAACATCGCGAGTGACAGGCTCTGCAACATAGTAGAACTCACCAGGCATACCCTCCAAATGCCCTGTTTTTAACCAAATGTCAAAGGGAACCACATGTGATGCTATTATTTCTTGAAAACCAAGAGGTTTCAAAACCTCTTTTATAGCGATTTCTTCCATTGCTTTTAAAATCGCAACAGCTTGAGGGCGATAAAACCATTTCCCCTTTGTAGGACCTTGTTTTATCCATCCAAGTTTGATCATTTCTTCTGTCGGATCCTTCGACCACATAGGTTTCTTTTCAGGGGATTGCCAAATAGGCTTCCAAAACTCACCCTTGCCTTCATAATACTGGTTTTCAACCTTTTCTCTGACAAGATTAATCATCCGATCGATATAGTTTCTTCTTAAAAACTCCTCAGTAACATCTTTCAAAATAATGGTAGCTTGTTTACCTTTCAATTTTACTTCGGCAAAAGGAATTGTAATTTCTTTTAGCGATTCTTTTTCTAATTCAAATTCAATTTTGTACTTCTCGATCTTAGTACCTTTTCCACCACTTACATGATATTTTTTACCAATTTTTATATTCCAAGCCTTCTTGATCCTAGGTAGATGATTATGAGCACGATTATTACTACCAGAAACTATGTGTAATTTATACAAGTCTTCTCCACAAAGAGACCATGTAATCTTTGCCCTTTTTTGACTAGGTCCCCTATTCAAAACATTTTTATCATAATCTGAAAAAAACTCATCAATTTCCTTTTTTATTGAAACTGCACTTCCACTCAAAGGAAAATCTGCCTTCAAATCAAATTTCATAGTAAATGGTTATACTCAAAGAATACTTAATTCTTATCAACTATCTTTTCAGCAACAGAAATGCAAGCTAGATAGTCATCAAGCGTATGTAAAAGAGAGGAAACAGATTTACTTTCAATCTTTGTCTCAAGCATATTTCCATTCAGTTTAGAAGTAACAAAATCAAAATTATCCACTTTTATAGAACGCAGAATCTTTTCTGCTTTCTCTGTGCTATTATATTCAATAGCTAGATTACAAGACACTTTCATGTTATCGCTTTACCTGTTGAACAAGAATTTTATCAACCTTTTCCAAAAACTCTTTTTCCTTGTCTAATGCTATGGTAGCACCTGCTGCAATCATATGCCCTCCACCGTATCCTCCGATTGCTGTTGCCGCTTTTTTCATTGCTCCCCCAAGATCTAGTCCTCTCTTTACAAGTCCCTGATTCCCTCTGCAAGATACATGGATTTCATCCTTCTTTCTTGTAATTGAAAACAATGGTTTTTTCTCATCAAGAATATAGTTAATGGCAATCCCTGCAACAACGCCACCAAGTGAGGAACTATCGCTATAAAAATACCGCATTCCCTCCATTTCTTCCATCGCACCTTCTTCTAGTTTCATAAGAGCATAGAGGATTTTTTGTTTGTAATCCTTTTCCACGGCTTTAGCCTCTTCAAAGGCATCACTGTCACCTAGACATAAGGATAATCCTAGGCTCCGGTACCCATTCTTTCCACATGCATCTAGAAGATCTGAAAATCGTTCTAATTCACATCCAAGTGACTTTGAAAAATATCTTTTTCGGATAGCAACATCTAAAATATTTTTTTGACAACCTGCTTTTATAAGTTTGAATAAAAGAAAAGACTGTAACTGCATCAGTTTATCTTTCCCTAACTCATCAATTCTTGTATTTTTATCTATATCCAAATTGTTGAGGGTGCTTTCAATCTCATGTTTATTGCCAGACAAGGCCTTATAGTATGGATCAATAGAAAAATAGAGAGCATCAAAAAGTGAATCTCCATAAAGCTTAATTCCAGTCTTTTCTCCTAGGAATCCTTTCTCTAGAGCATATTGTAAAATTTCTTTATTAAAACCTCTGATGCCACCAATGTGTTGTTTATCGCCAATTGCACCAGCTATTGCTAACGAAGATAAATCTTCATTTTCTGGGCTGAGTGCCTTTGCAAAGGAAAAACTAAGCGTGGCACCACATGCTTCATAGTTGCCATCGACTCCACAAGTGTTTGCGTTTATCTGCAGAACATTTTTTCCAGCCTCTGACTTAATATATTGATGATGATCAAAAATAATAACCTTGCATCCAAGTTTTTCTATGTTTTCAATCTGTCCGCTCCCCATATCAGAAAAAATAATCAATTCATTTTTTTCTTTTGCCAGTCTTTCCAGCCCTTTATTGAAAGGGTTCCTCATGAGGGTTACATGAAAACCATATCCCTCACGATACAGAGCAGTACATATGATACCTGCAGAAGTAATTCCATCAGCATCATAATGGGAGACGACTCTAACAACGTTATGCTCCGGCAATGATAAAACAATTTCTGCCGCTTTTTTATTTAATGTTGAAATATTATTTGACATGTTTAAAAGTAAAAACCTTTACTATCTTAAGAATATTGTTTATTCGAACATTAGCTTTGCTTGGTCAAGACTATAGCTCCATCCTTTCGGAAGTCTATGTTTTGAATGATAGTATTTTGTAAGACGCCGTATTTTCGACTCTGTAAGCTGTAAATTCCTTTTATTTTTCAAATCCCTTTTATTTAAATCGAGATGTCTTCGTAAAGAGAGCGCAGTTCGTATAAGATTTCGTAAGTCTTCAGGTATCTCAGATTTGATGTTGTTACTTTCCAGTATCTCCATAATTGATTTACCTGTTGCAATTTTTACATCTGGAACAGCATATTGATCTCTTAAAATCATTCCTATACCGCTGGTGGATTTTCCACTCTTTGACAGTTCTAAAATCCTTGCCTCTATCTCCCTTGGATTAAGTGAACTCCACTCAGGATGTTTCTTTCTAATAGGATGGGTGGAACCTGATTTTCCCTTCCTTCTTGCATGTAAACGCGCCATTATCTTCTACTCCAATACTATTTGTAAGGGAAGGTCTAATAAGGTGGTAATATATAAAATTAAAGGTTGGACACTAGCCCATCTTTTTTAATCGCTTCCCTAATTTATCCATAACCTTGGGTAGGGTTGTGTATTCCATGTCTTGCATTGGAAGACGATGGGGTTCAAATGGTCCATGCCTTCGCATGTAATCCATAATGTGCTGCGCTTCTACTCTTGTACGGTCAAATGCAGGATCGTCAAACAGATCTGCAGGCTCAGTTAATTTTCCGTTTTTAAGCTGAAAACCAAGAGCAACCACCCGTGGCGGGCCATCAAACCGGGTACATCTCGCTTGTTCAACGGAAGTCGGCATCAACGGACCATTATGGGATCCACGCATCCAGCCGGAGACAAGATGGCCAAGGGAAAAACCTTCAAGGACCTCTCCCAAAGCAGGTAGTCCAGACTGTGCCCTTACAACGCCTGCTGGGTCATCTTTGCCAATGTATTCGCCTGCAATCTGATACAATTTTTCTGTTGATATGGCCGCAACTGGTTCATCTGATGGTAACTTGGAAGTCTTCTTTGGAAATACTCGTTTTATGACAAAACGTGATTTTGCACCTATCAAGGCTAGAAGATCGTACATCTCTTCAGGTGATTCCATGAAAACATTTTTATGTTCCTGTATATCCCACACCTCAAAAACAAAACCATCATGTACCGAAGGATCAATTATTAAACCTGCAGTGTTAAATGGGTCTGCAAAAACCTTGAAAATTGGGAGATTAAAAGCTCCGGGTTCTGTTTTATCCATCATGAACGCTACAATTGGTTCTGCTTTTCTTTCTGTGAATTCCATTTCAGCTATACCTGGACCCATTCCTTTTATATTTCCAGAAAATGCGTCACAGAGAAGATCCTGTCCTGCACCATATAATCCAAGTTCTTTTGCTTTCTCTGTTGCCTCACAAAACGTATCCCAGGCAAGACCATGAACTTCTTTGTTATCTACACCATTGGTATGTGTCATAATAAGTTCAAGGTCATCCCCACAGTTAGTAACATGAAAATCTTTTAATAGGCCAGATTTACACGCTTCTGTGAGTTTTTTATTTCCAATTTCTTTTAGTGCCGGGTGTACATATGCGTGTCCAGGCCAACCACCTACATCTGCTTTGATAATACTAAACGTAGTCTTCATTATAAACCTCCGTTTTTGGGTATTACAAAAGAATATATAAAGAATTTGGAAACACTTTTAACACTTTTAGTAAAGTATATATTTTTCCTATTATTAGCGATAAAACAAGGCGCTCAGTATATGACATTAAAAGTCTACAATACACTTTCAAGAAAAAAGGAAACATTTTCCCCTGTTGAGGAAGGAAAAGTAAAGATGTATGTTTGCGGCATGACTGTCTATAGTGATGTTCATATTGGTCACGGCCGTACTTATTTAGCATTTGACATGATTAGAAGATATTTAGAATATATTGGATACGATGTTACCTATGTTCAAAATATAACGGATGTCGATGATAAGATAATCGCTGCAGCAAACAAAGAAGGGGTCGACCCAATAATGTATTCAGAGCGTTTTGCTGATAGATGCCTTAAAGATCTAGATGATCTTGGAATTAGAAGAGCTGATTTATATCCCAAAGCTTCTGAAAATATTCCCGACATGATTGTAATGATAAAACAAATACTGGAAAGGGGGTTTGGATATGGCGCTGATGGCGATGTTTATTTTTCTGTTGAAAGATTCAAAGACTATGGAAAACTTTCTGGCCAAAAAATTGATGAGATGAGAATTGGGGCACGTATTGAACTTGGTGAAAAAAAACAAAGCCCTCTTGATTTCGCCCTCTGGAAACAAGCTAAACCGGGTGAACCGTCCTGGGATTCGCCCTGGGGAAAAGGAAGGCCAGGTTGGCATATTGAATGTTCTACCATGAGTGGGAAATACCTTGGGATGCCATTCGACATACATGGGGGAGGAATGGACCTTCGCTTTCCTCATCACGAAAATGAGATTGCACAGGCTGAAGCTGCAACTGGCAAACAGTTCGCCAAGTACTGGATGCATATTGGTCTACTCACAGTTGATGGAGAAAAAATGTCGAAATCTCTTGGAAACATAGTTAACGTAAAAGGTCTACTAACAAAGTGGGACTCTGAAATAATAAGAACGTTTTTTGCGCAGGCACATTATCGAAGCCCACCAGATTTTAGTGAAAAGGCACTTGAAAACATGCAGAAGGGGTTAGAAAGGATCTATAGACTAAAGGATAGATTAGAGGAGCTATCTAAAGTCGGCGTTGAGCTAGATGAAAGCAAGTTAACGGAAGCGGAAAAAAAATATCTTATTACAATAAATGATTTTAAACAGCAATTTGAGCAGGCCATGGATGATGATTTTAACACTCCTAAGGCATTTGCAGTAATCTTCGATTTTATTAATAAGAGTAATAGGTTTTTAGAAATCAATAAGGAGGTGGATGCCTCACTCTGCAAGTATTCACTAAACGTATTATTGAAACTAGGTGACATTCTGACACTTTTCCAAACTAGAAAAATCCAACAAGAGGATACTGTATCGCTCGAAAAATTACAAAAGCTCGTTACAAAATATGATAAAAAAATCAAGTCGAAAAGTGTTGAAGAAATTATAAAAACATTACTAGACATTAGAGAAGAAGCTAGAAAACAAAAAGATTGGAAAAAAGCAGACGAAATAAGAAATGAACTCCAAGACATAAGGTTTGAAGTACAGGACACTATTAAAGGTCCTATTTGGAAGAAGAAATGAAAGTATGAAAAGAATACTCGTAGGATTTGACGGATCTGAAGGATCAGAAAACGCATTGAACAAAGCAATGATGCTCATTGATGAAAACGGTAGGCTTATCCTACTTGCAGTCGTACCGATTCCCTCAGATAAAAACCTTGTCGACCAAACGGCGTATGAGCTTTTGAAAAAGAAAGCTCACAATCTTATCAACACCGTTGTAAAAGATATAGGATCTCACGAGTACGAAGTAACTGGGATGGTTGAAGAGGGAGATATCGCCGCGAAGATCATCGATGTTGCAAATGACTTAAACTGTGATTTAATTGTCCTTGGTAGCAAGGGAACAAGCGAATTAGGAATGTACCCAATCGGCAGTGTTGCAAATAAAGTAGTACAATATGCTCATAAAGCAGTGATGGTAGTGAGATAAAAAATTATTTTCCCCTACTTAGGTGTGCACGGATGCTTGGCCTTACCTTTTCAGCACCCTTGCCTTTATACTGCATCCCTCTTCCTTTTTGTCCAGAGCTTGTTTTTCCTCTTAATACTCTTCTTTTGTTGGCTGGATCAGCGATCCAATTAATCGTAGGGTCATTCAAGATGGCAGGATGTGATGAATCTACTAAAATAACCTCATAATAGTGGTATCTTCCATCATCTCCAACCCAGTAAGAGTTTAACACTTCCATGTTGGGGTATTTCTTTGAGGTCCGTTCTTCAGCAATTCTTTGCGTGCTTTTTGCGGCAGTGATTTTTTTTATACCTCTAGCCGAG
>CP070798.1:867170-884322 GCA_020343515.1 Thermoplasmatales archaeon
TTAAGTTCTACGCCGTCTGCCGGACTCGAACCGGCGACCGCCCGGTTAACAGCCGGGTGCTCCACCAACTGAGCTAAGACGGCACATCTCTGTGGCACAACAGAATTACAGCTTTGTATTAAAACATTTTGTAGGAATAATTCTAATAAACATTGGTAAAAATTAAATCTCTTATTAGTTGGCTAAATAAATCTTTATATGCTTCTTTAATGTTCCCAGTGTATGCATTATAAAAGATTCGGGGATAAAGTCATTGTTAGAATTGATAGGGGAGAGGAGATTGTTAAAACACTAAAACAGTTATGTAAAGATCTGGATATCAAATTGGGGACTATTACTGGTATTGGAGCAACTGATAGGGCAACAATCGGTCTTTATGATGTAGGGGCTAAGGAATACCACTCAACAGAGCTGATTGGGGATCATGAAATTGCACCAGTATATGGTAACATCTCGAAATTGGGAGATGAGGTATATTTACATTTGCATGCAAATCTTTGTAATGCAGAGCATAAATCGTTTGGCGGTCATTTAAACTCAGCAACTGTGAGTGCAACTTTTGAAGCATTCATTGAGATAATGGACGGTGAGATCAACAGGATATTTGATAAAAAAATAGGATTAAATCTCTTGGATATTTAGTATTGGTAGTATAATTCTCAGAAATAATATATCACTTATTCAGAAGAAATTTTTAAAAAAGGTTTAATAAGAACCTAAGTATTCAATCTGTAATTGGTGAGGTCAATGAAACTAAGGCGTAAACCTATTTATCTACTATTGAATTTCCTGATTGTAGGAGTTCTGCTTTTAAGCGGTTGTGAAGAGACGCCTAAAGATGGTGAGATTAAAAAAAAGATGGTCTATATTGAGATTGACAATGATGATGGATATGTTGCTATTACCCCTTTTTTATCGGGAGGTGTTACAGTTGTGAGTGATCAACAGCTAGTTGTTGGTTTATTTACTAGTTCAGATTATTCACCGGATGGAAATAACTTTATATCTAGAGGCATTTTCCGTTTCAACATCTTAGAGTGGAACAATACCAACATAACATTTTATCTAAAATGTATAACTGTCAAAGGCAACCCAGGTAGATTAGAGGTATATTTGGTTGATGACCCCGGTCTTCTAACTAATTATTTTGAACTACAAGATGTTTCACCAATATGGAATTTGATAGAATCCTCAGATGAAAAAATAGCTGAGATAACCCCCTCTGAAAATAAATGGTTGAATGTAACTATATCAAAAGACATGGTAAACGCTGTAGTTGAGGAAAGATATACAAATAATGAATACATGACCTTTATGTTGAAACTTTTACATGAGGACTTGGAGTCTTACAACAATTACTATGGATTCGCATCCGTTGATTACACACCTGAAAATGAAGATGATCAACCATACCTTCTTTATGAAGAGCATTAAATAATTACTTTCATTCTTCAATATTCATAGAATCCAAGGCTTTTTCATGTATCTCTAGAGCCTTTGAATCATAGAGGACGAATCGAACCAAATCAATCTTGGGATTTTTCTTCAGCTCATCTACAACTGTCTCTAGAGCGATTCTTGCTGCCTCTTTTATCGGATAGCCAAAATATCCTGTACTCAATGCAGGGAAGGAAATACTTCTAATCTTATTTTCTTTGGCAAGCCTTAGACACTCCCTATAACATGAGGCAAGTTTTTCAGGATCCTCAGACGAACCAGAGTATATCGGACCAACTGTGTGTATAATAAAAGGAGCAGGAAGATTATATCCCTTAGTTATCTTTGCCTTTCCAGTCTCGCACCCTCCCAATTTCTTGCATTCCTCCCAAAGCTCTACTCCAGCTGCTCTATGTATCGCCCCTGCTACTCCACCACCAGGAGCTAGTCTCTTGTTTGCCGCATTCACAACTGCATTAGTTTTCTGTTTTGTTATATCTCCAACAATCAATTCTAAAGAACTACCGCCTATTTTCATCTTTTTCATTAGTCTCCCTCAAACTACATAACAGTTGTTTCCTTAAAAAAATTAATCCCATTAATCCTCATTATAAATTTAAAAAATTTGGGAGAGGGATTTGAGATCCTTAGATAATTATTGGTTTTATGCGACTAGATGCTATAACTCTACCGGAACTGAAGAGATGAGGGCGTGAAAAGCTTGAATGTCCAATTCCCAAAATTATTATTCTATGTGTTCCTTTCTCAAATTCTACTAACTTAACCCCTGATTTGTTTCTTTGAAAAACAATTGTTAGAGCTAGAGGGGATCTATACCATATCTCTCCTGAAAAAATTATGCCACGTTGAGTAAATATCCTCGGCAGCTTTACGAAAAAACTACTTGCCTTTACCCCTCCAGTAAAAGTTATATATCTACCTGAATCATTATTGTTCAATGCGTTTTTAATTTTTTGTTGTATTTCTTCGTCACACCAATTTTGCTCTAGGTATTTATCTATGTCAATCTGATCGACTTCAACTTCTTTAACAATATTCACTTTGTTGTTGGCGATAGCTGACATACTAGTAACAACTAGGAGAATAACTACTCCCATTACCAAACTTTTCTGTAAAAAGTTACCATTCATATTATTCCACCTACAAACATAAAATATTAATTATAAATATAAATTTTTCTATTATAATTAAGATATACATTTGCTTTTACCTTGCACCATATTTTTATGTTGGTAAATCATCTTAGAAGGCATTATAACCAATATTGGCGCTATAAACGATCACTTTACGTAGTCTAATAGATAAAAAATAGAGAAAGGTGTCGTTGCTATGCTAGGTAAGGTAATATATTATTTAAAAAACCTTTAAAACCTACCTGAAAATCAATGTCCAAACATGCCGATTCATTTCCATCAGGTACAAACTTCAGATGGTGAAAGCCCTTTTTAGTGTAATAAAAGGGATAAATCGTAATTGGAAGATTTGGAAATGAAAAACCCTTCAGTGTAGCATATGTTTTATTGTCACAAATTAGTTCAACTTTTTTAGGCGGGTCTTCAGAATACGAGATGACACTGTATACAATTCCAGTCCTTGGTCGAATGCTGACCAAACTCCCAAAAAACATTATTGTAGTATTAGGAAACTGTTTGTTTTTCCAATCTCTCACAAGGCGATAAGGGACGCCGGTAATCCGTGCTATAATGGGAGGTACTACATAGATTAGTGCAGAACTGGGACAAACAAGTGGTGATTCATTGTCAAAATTCTCAGTAGTATAGACATCGTTTTTAAAAGAAGCCTGTTGAAACATAAAAGGCGAAGTCTGGAAAGAAGCGTTTACAGGAATAACGGTCGACAAAAACATCACTATTGTGAATAAAGCAACACCTGCCTTTATGGACTTTTTACTTATCTTTTTCAAATTTTCCCCCTTAAAAATAATATGCAGTACCACATTTAAATGTTTCTATAAAGATACATAAAAATAATTATTACAATATTAATCATATTGTGCAAGTTTGATATCTAGGTTCTTAACCAAATAATAAGATGGGCCAAGAGATAGGTTTTTAGATTGCAACTATACTATTTCATGCAGTTTTAGTGCTGGTCGCCAATCTACATTAAACCAGGTGATCTCTAAATATCCTATTGATATTTTCCCAGATATAAGTTTTGGAAGTAGGCGTGGTCTATCCCAATAATTTCGCCTCCACGTATTTTTGCAATTTTTGAAAAAAGCATTTCGTTCATTATTGAGAAAGTTGTTTTTAAGGATAATGTTGTGAGAAGAGTTATCGTAAAAAACTCCTTTTAGATTACTGGAGATAGTGTTGGTTGAGATTGTGTTGTCAGGGGAGTCAATAAAGTGTATGCCATGATTGGTGTTTAAGCTGATGATATTCCCCGCGATTGTGTTGCTACTGGATACCTCAATTATGATACCATCATTGTTGTTTGAGATTTTGTTTTGGGAAATGGTGCTGTCGTTTGAATAATACAACCTTATGCCATGATCTGTGTTCGAGTTGATGTTATTCCCTGAGATAATGTTTCTACCAGATGCAACAAGGGTTAAGCCACAGCTGTTACTTGAGATATTATTCCCTAGGATAGGACAGATATCGATATTCCAAAGATGAATGTCATCGATCGAGTTTGTATAGGCAGGCTTGTGATACAACTGATGAATCTGAAGGTTATCATTGAAAAAGGAGGTGTCTAAAACAGCAGTGCCTCTAGGTGAAAAAACGAGTCTTCTACCATCCATGTTGTCCATGTACACGTTGTTATCTGAAATAGCGTTATCATTTGAAGAAAATAGATATAAGCCCCAATTCTCATTGTTTGAGATATCGTTACCAGAAAGACTATTATTGTTAGAATAAATGAGCCAGGAGCCATGATAATTGTCCGAGATAGTATTGCTCAAGATACGACAGGAATCAGAGCCCCATAGCTCCATACCAATAATCGTACTTGAAAGATCTTGTTCCTGGATGGCAATGTTTGTACACTCTATGAGTATTACCTGCCCTGCATCTTTGACAACAATATCAGATACATCCTCCAGATACACAAGGTGTTTACCATTAACGGTATTGTTAGAAACAGTGTTTTGAAAGGAATAATAGGCAAAAATACCGCCTTTTAATAAGGTGTTATCTAGGATGGTGTTACTGTTGGAATGGGCAAGTTCAATACCACACGTGCAGTTTATAATGGTGTTCTCTGTGATATTGTTACAACTGGAATTATAGAGCCAGATTCCATCATATTTGCTTCCGTTAATCAAGTTTCCAGAGATTATGTTATTTCTAGCATAATAGAGCCATATCCCATCACGACAATTCAAAAAGTTGTTAGAAAAAATAGTGGTGTTGCTGCTGAAAAACCAGAGGCAAATACCATAATGGTCTTTTGAAAAGTTGTTGTTTATGATGGTAGTGTAGCTTGAGTTATAGACGTGTATGCCATAGGCGTTGTTGGAGAAATTATTTCTTGATATAATGGTGTTGTTGCTGTAATCCCATATGTCAATGCCAGAAAATTCATTGGTTGATGTAATATGGTTATTTGAAATGGTGTTGTTATTGGCATGAGATAGAAATATTCCATCCCAGGTGTTTGAAGTAAAGTTGTTTCCTGAGATGATATTGGTGTTGGAATAGTAGAGGTATAGACCGTTTTTGTTGTTGAAGATATTGTTTCCAGAGATGATACAGTTGTTAGTGCCCCATAGTTCAATGCCAAGATACAGATTGGATAATGTTTGATTCCTGATGGTGACGTTATCACAGTTTATGAGTATTATTTGTCCGGCATCTCCATCTAAAAGTATATTTGATGTTTTTTCAAGATACACAAGTGGTTTACCATTTATCATATTGTTAGCGACAGTGTTTTGGTATGAATATCGGACGACTAAACCATCGTTGGAAAAATTATTCCCGATAATAGTATTGTTTTTAGAGTCATCAAAAAGCCATAATCCGCGGTAGTTATCTGATATGGTATTGTTAATGATGACGTTGTTGCTTGAAGATTCGATCCATATACCGTCGTAATCGTTAGTGCTAATTGTGTTGCCTATGATGAGTGTATGATTGCTATTTGATACGATATCAATGCCGTCACCGTTGTTTGTAATAATGTTACTATAGAAGCCATTGTTGTCGCTGGATGAATCAAGCAATACACCATATTGATTGTCTGAAACGGTATTCTCTGAGATGGTGTTGTTCCTTGAAGAAAATAGTAATAAGCCGTTTTGGTTGTTTGATACAATGTTGTCAGAAATAGCGTTATCGTTTGAGTGAAGCGAAATACCAGCATCATCTCGCCCTTCTCCACTATATCCCATAGTAAAACTACTGATATTAACCCAATCAACAGAAACATTAACGACATCTCCATCTCCATCGCCATATATCATGGTGTTTTCTTTTTTTTCACCAAAGAGGTTGATGGATTTATCCACCTGTACATTTTCATGATACGCTCCGTTATAAACGAAAACGGTATCCCCATCACTTGCGTTATCTATTGCATCCTGAATCCGAGTGTAGTTACCTGGTCCATCGCCACCAACATACCAGATATTTCCATTAGATCTAAAAGAAACAGAATATCCTTTATCATCTAATGACACATGTGCTTTTCCCGTGCTTCCTATAGTAGGGAAAATCCCAAAGCAAACTAACGACACTATTAGAATGATGACGCATAATTTCCTAAATATAATATTTTTCAAGTTCGCCCTTATCAACATTAATTGAATAGTCAAATTTAAATGTTTGGTATGAAATAAAAATAAGGTGGTGATAACGCTTCGTTGATGTGCTGATTTTGTTTTTTCCTACTGTTTTCAACCTCTAATAGGAAAACAGTGTTTTGTGCAATAAGTATATAGATTCTAGCCCAAATTTTGTCAGATTTTTTTTTGTGTGGTCATTATAAGATCATACAATACCAAGATTCCACCTGTACAAACTGTTTTGTATATTCCTTTTTTCTTTGGTTAGTATGAGAGAACACAGTAAACACTATTTGGTTAAATAAAAAATGAGAGGAGAAGGTTTTCTTAGTATTGGTTGTTTTTATGCACCGCCGCCTGGGTTAACCTTTATAAATAACAAGAATACAAACCCACCTTGTTTTCTAGTATCTGAAATGCCATCTGTTATATCTGCTGTAACCGATACAGTAGTCGACCCGAATCCAAAGATAAACTTAGAAGTCACTGTTTTGTTACCACCTGCAGGAATGTCTAAGTCTGTGCCTTCACTTACCTTTCCAATAAATGCACCGCCATCGAGAGTGATACTCCAATTTACACCAGTTGCGTCGACAGCACCAGCATTTTCGATTGATGCACTTACTTTTAATAATCCACCACGTATAATTCCTATTTCGAGTTTTGGTCCCGCAATAATAGTAATTGTATGTGGATCTGACCAGTCGCTCTCACCATACTCATCTTTAGCCTTTGCCTTTATATCAAAATCTCCTTCATGAGTCCATATATGGGATGCATTTGCGGTAGCGCCAGATTCATATGGGCCAAGCCAATCACTAAAGGTACCGTCTCCCCAATCGAATATGTAATAGACGGGGTCTCCTTCATAGTCTGTCGTGTTCGTAGTGAACATATATTCTATGTCAGTTACTCCTTCGTCTGGCCCAGAAGGTGTTGATGGAGTGTTTGGGGTTTGATTTGGCGCTATACACTTGGAAATCCAAGTGTTCCATATATTGCCCCCAGGGGTATACTCCCCATGCATCCAGAACGTGCGGTTGTCCGATGGGTCGCAGCTTACACCGCTGTAGTCTCCCCATCGCCCTACGTTATAGGGTGCTGAACTGTTTTTAACAATTACAACATCCCGCATTGTTCCTAAAGGATCATTGCTCAGCCTTGTGCATCGTGCAATAGATATGTATTCGTTTGGCGATGAGCGCGCAAAGCACATTGCCGCATTGCCATACCCATCAGGGGCGATGGCCGTAAAGAAGGTACGGATGTCTGATCCTGGATCGATGTCACCGGATTGGTATAATTCTGGATCACCAGAGGTAGGCCAATCGTTCGTTTTAATTTCGTACCATCGTGCCATTACTCTTGAGCTACCTTGATGGTGTGTAGCCCAAAGGGAACCTTTCCTCCAAACACAACTCCAGAACCGGCTGTCAAAGGTATTCGGTCGAGTTGTTGTCCCTTTTTGAGGAGGAGCTTCAGGAGGGGAGTAAGAAGGGACAGTCAAATCGTAAGTTACACGTTGCGGTGTACCTAGGGGATCAGTTATTGCATGAAGTCGAACTTTCGTATTAGAAGAACTTTCAAAATGCTCGATCATATACATTGCTGGTGCATCACCGTATGTGATTGGGATTCCATATGACTGTGATCCTGTAATCAGCATACTTCGTATAATGCCAGTTGAACCGCTGAGTAAAGGTTCCTTTTCCAATATATAAACGAGATATTTCTGTCCACCCGTGAAGAAATCAGCAGTTAAGTAGACTGCTTGAGAGTCGACAGCAACGTTAGGTGAATCAATATCACCTCCTCCTCCTAGTGCTGTCACATCAAAACGATATTTATACCAATCTCCATTGGGATCTGAGTCATCAGATACCGCAAGGAGATAGTATGATTTGGCTCCCGTCCCTCGTTCGCAAGCCATTGCCATGAACCGGTCTGTATGAGGATCATATATAACTTCAGGATCAAACACAAAGTTGGTGGCTCCTTCTTCACCCCAGAAACCATAGCTATCTTCAATCTCATCCTGAAAGTCCTTGGTCCCGTTCTTTTGAAAAAAGGCGATAGCACCATTTGTCATTACCACTAAGTGTTCAGGCCCAGCAGCTATAATCGGGTCCGGTGGCGTCCAATCTGTATAGTTTACCCCTAAGAAACCATAGTCAGGTCGCCCATAAGAACATCTATCATTATCCCCTATATCCTGGAACGCCTCCCAGGATGTGTCATATATTGGTGGTTGATGTGGCGAGATCTCAGCCCCTGTCGGATCGTCAGTTATCATCACAGTTCTCGATACTGGCAAGATTATAATGGTAATTAACATACATATTAAAATGCTTATACTTTTCTTTTTCATAAGTTATCCCCTTTTTTATATACTAATCGAAAAAGCTAATTTAAATTTTTCTATAAAAATAAAATGAGGCAAAACCCACTAAAGGTAGTAACCTGATCTTGTTGTTTGTTTTGTACAATGTTCCAGATAATGAGCCCCTCCGAAACAGTAATGAAAACTCTTTGCTTTTTCACAATTCCTATAAATAATGTAAACATGAAAAAACTTACCTTGAAAACTAGAATTTTAAAATCCATTTTAAAAGAATCTGTTCTTACATCCTCTGTTTTCCCTGTCGAAGTGAGGTTGTTAACACGTAAGATGAAGAATCGCAACTACCTTTCTTTTCTTCTTTAATTCATTATAAATCCTACATGCTTCATCTGTTTCTTTAGCTATTAGCTCTATTCCTTTTGACTTTACGAGTTGCTTTGTTTCTTCTGTGATATCCATTAAACCCTGGGCTCCAGTTCCAACAATCAAAATCTCTGGTTCGTATTGGAGAACATCGTTTATATCATCCTTCTGAAGCAAATGTCCGCTCTTCCTCCACCAACTACCTTTTACCCTATCTAAATAAACAATTACATCTGAAGTATATGTCTTTCCGTTAATTACTATTTTCCCGAAAGAGTAAGATTCTATCATATCACTTATCTTCTATCTGTTTCTTTTTTATATCTATGACGTTGCCATCCTTGTCAAGTAGAAATTCTAGGAGAAGCCTATCCACTTGAGATTTTTTTGGACTCCAACTGTTTCCACAAACGCCGCAATCAATATTGGATGCTAGACTTATGGCATACCAGCTAGCATCCGCATATGGTGCCTTATAACGAGGACAAATACTTATGCTAACATCTAAAAAGGCCTTCTTCTTCATTTTTCTCTTCTCAAACTATTGAACATCCTCTTTTTCCATCTCCTCATTGTCTTGTATAAACTATGCTTCTGTTAATACCCAATTCGTTTAGTAAAAGTGTATTGTTATTGTCTGAAAAAACATACTCATATATTTGAACTGCTTTCAGATCACCTGTCATTACAGTCATAAAAAGCCCTTCATCCTTTATTTCATATTTCCCTCTTTCGCCATAGATTGTACTAAATCCTCCGTCTGAGGAAAAGTTAATTGATACAGCATATCCCAACTCATCCTCTCCTTCCCAAATACCCACAAATCTATCATCTATGTTCCTTTCAGTATGTAATCTAGTATTACATCCACTTAATCCAACAGCTAATAGCAGAACGGCTATTCCAATTATTAAAAGATGTTTACTCATGGTTATTACTCATTTTTTTCTTTCTCTTGCTATAAATTTCATAAATGGCATTCTCTTATAAATCCTTCATAATTATTGTGAATATAGACAACTATAATATAGACTACTGAAAGAGGCAACACTGCACATTTGGGCAATAATTTATAATAGAGATAAAATAGACAATGAAAAGGATGGAAAATGGGAGACGGAGTTGGTTATGCTAGTACTATTACTAGGAACCCCAGTACTAACCCGTTTACCTGAACACTTAGTTTATTAGAAGAGGATGAACTAGCCTCCATAGCTATATCGACTTTTCCGAATCCAAATACTTTTTTACAGGATATTGTTTCTTCATCTCCAACTGCTAAGGCTTCTATAGTTCCCTTGCTTGAGACATTTATAAAACCTACTATTCCACCTTTAACAGAAATACTCCAATTTACACCAGTTGTATCAGCGTCACCAACGTTTTTGATTAATACGCTTAACTTGAATAATCCACCTCTGATAGCCTGTATCTCAAGTATTGGTCCCCCTATATGTAGTGCCAAAGATTCTGACCATTCACTATCTAATCCGTATTTATCTCGGGCTTTCACTTTAATTTCATAATTGCCGGGTTCCTCCCAAATATGAGATACTGAAACATTTTCACCAGATTCCAACCAATCGGTCCAAGTAAAAGTCTCATCACCCCAATCAAAGCAATATTTTATCAAATCGCCGTCAGGATCTGTTGTTGAAGTGGTGTAGGTATATTCTTTTTGTACTGCTCCGGAAGTAGGCCCTTCGGGTCTATCAGGTTTATTTGGTTTTTCAGATACCTTTGCAATGCGGAGTGATGGGTCACTAAAAGATAGCCATTCCTCCACAGTTTTATAACCATAAGCAGACGAAACTCCAAATTCTTTGAGATAATTGTTTAACGCCTTGGTCCACAATTCACCAGTGGTTTTAGCGTTTTGATTTCCATAGGCTTTGAATGCACTTAGTTCCATTCCTCCAGTTAAACCCTGAGTACACATAGTACCTACATAGCCCCAGCCATCTGCTGAGTTTCCATAAGAGGCAATTCCTCCACCATCAGGATTCTTTAAAAATGACCATCCAAAACAAATATTTTCTGAAAATTTTAAATTTGAGCATCCCCCAATAATAACAACAGGTAGCTCATCTCCATTTTTCAGATTCATGACATAAAGATTAAGGTATGTACCAAGAGGCCACCATGTGTTAAAATTCAAAAGAGGATGTGTCGTCCAACAATTGTGGGTTCCATGTCCGGTCATATATACAAAACCTGATCCATCTTCAATGGCTTTATCGATATTTTCTGGCCATTTTACTTTCTTATTTGTCGCCCAGATCTTATTAGGAATAAAATCATCCATAATTGTAATTGCATGTTCATTGAGATATTCACCTTCTGGTACATTACCTCCATCTGGGAATGTATCGCCACCGCACACCACGAAATTTGAAAACCATTCTTCCATATATGCTCCCGTCGACTCATAAGTAATAATCTTATTTACAACAGTACTAACTTCATCTTTGTCCTTAAAGTTAAGTCTACCGAGTTTAACATCAGGATGAAGATCCACCTGATCTACTTCCCCATCATAATATTCTCCAAATATGCCGTTGCCATTGGAATCCCAACTACAAAAAGATCCATATTCATAGATGTCAGCGTAATATAAATCACTAATAATACTATCGTCATGTCCATCCCGGACATGTGACATTCTTACAGGAACTTTATTCTCTCCACCTGCTAATAAGACATAAGTAATGTTCCACCCTTTGATAGCATTTTTAATGAAGTACTTTATTTTTTCTTGGTCGTCTCGACCTTTAACGGGGAAGTAATTCCCATCGTATATATCATTAAGTGTAACCAGAATTGTAGCTCTACCACTATCGTTTTTGTACTCTACTAAAGGTTGTAATTTATCAGAAAACTCTGAAGGAGTTATTATAACCATATCGTATTCATCAGTAAAAACGGCTGGCTGTATAGGCTCAGAATACTTTACTTCGATATTTGCATTTTTGGTATATTGAATCATTTTTTGACCTGGGGAATACTGAACAGGATAAAATCGAACAGTTAGAAAAACCACGCGACGTGAACCATCGAGACCACAACCAAGTCTGTAGTCATACCAACTATATGGGAAGAAATCCTTGCTATTATAAACCGAATTATCTTTGGCAGCGGAAGTTGCAAAAACCCTTTTTTTTACAGAGTCGTTTAAGGGACCAGTTGGAACAGGTATTGGTGAAGGTTGTATCTCTCCAGTGATAACTTTTTGGTAAATATGCGAAGGTTTACATATTACTCCTTCAATCTTCGTTCCAAACGGGAATTTAAATATTTTTGTGTAAACAGGTAACATAGGTTTCCCTGGTTCCATTAAACGTGAAGGCGCTTCTTTCACGCTAAGGGTCATATACTGATCGCCATCTTGTATATTTGGCTCTGAAAAAACAATTGATTCAATTTTTTCCTTAATATATGGTTGTTCTCCAGCAGTTAATACAATCGGTAAAACACTGATAATCAACAGCGCAGAAACTAAAACGCAAATTATTCTCTTTTTCATATTTTTGCCTCCCTTGAATATCATACTATAATGACGTACCTAAATTTAAATGTTTGGTATAAAATAATAATTTTAACGTATGTCATGATATTGATTTCATTTTCTTCTATTATTTTAAAGAAAAAAAAGGTGGAGTTAGGCAAAATTATGGGATGAAGCAGAAATTCCAGATTTCTATTTCGGCACTGTCGAGTCCACCATCGCTATCCTTAGCTGTGATGGTTAGATTGTAGGTGCCGAGTGCCCATCCTGTCCAAAACCATTCATGTAATCTCCAATCACAACAATAAATGGCGTTTCCTTGATACTCTCCATTTAAGTAAATGCTTACAGTTAGATTCTCACTATTATCAATATCATCGGTTGCATTGATAATTATTGGCCTTAATCTAAATCCGCCTAGGGAGAGCGTGTCTGCTATTAGATTAATATATGTTGGTAATAGTGGAATACCTGATAAATGGAAATACCCTTCTTTGGGGTTTATTATTTCTACTGATGGTGGTAAAGAAAGTCTTTCCGCATCTACAGGGTACCGCAACCCACTCTTTAGCCATTCGTTATTGCCATCACTGTTAACCTCGATTACACGATTTGCGCCACACTCTGCTATCAACGTGTTGTTACTATCAAGGAGCCTTTCTGCATCCTTAGGCACTAGCAACCCTGTTTTTTGCCATATGATATTACCATCGCTATTAACCTCGATTACCCTCATGCCGACGTGCTCTGTTATCAGTGTTGTGTTTCCATAGGAGACATAGTGGAGCCTTTCTACATCCACAGGACCATCCAATCCAGTTATATTCCATACCTCATTGCCAGCACTGTCGATCTCAATCACCCGGCCATCAGGATAAAGTTCTGCTTCTGCTATCAAGGTGTTGCCATTTGAGAGCCTTTCAGCATCAAAAGGAGAATTTAGTCCATTTTTTTGCCATACTATGTTGCCATCAGTGTCAACCTCGATTACACGTTGAGCGCCGAACTCAGTAATCAGTGTTGTGTGTCCATATGAGACATTGTAGAGTCTTTCTGCATCTACTGGCTGATTTAATCCGGTCTTTTGCCATATGATATGGCCATCACTATTAACCTCGATTACACGATTGTAAGCGTACTCTGTTACGAGCGTAATGCCATTTGAGAGCCTTTCGGCATCCTGAGGCATACTCAATCCACTCTTATTCCATACCTCATTGCCATCACTGTCAACCTCGATTACACGACCAAAAGTCTGATTGCCACCGAACTCTGTTATCAGTGTGTTGCCCCGTGTCTCCAATCCCCTGGATAATTCATCCTTATCAAAAGCATTCACAGACAATCCTAAAGCCATCAGCATTAAGCCTATTACACATATTACTACGATTATTTTTTTCATATTCTATTACCCTTTTATTTTTTTAATAATAATATAGCATTTAATATAGTATTCTTATTCTTTTAGTACAATATAAACCTAACGTTTATTAATTGCGGCATCTATAACAAAACCTAGGTTCTGCCTGGTCAGAAATGAGAAAGAATATTTTTTATTGTCAAAATTAGTTTAACAGGTTTGAATTGAAGGGTAGAAGAATGCTTGTCAAGAAGGTTATGACAAAAAATATTGTCATGATTGAAGCTGATAAATCGGTTTACGATGCAGCAGTTTTAATCAGAGAAAAGAAAATCACTAGTGTAATTGTTTTAGATAAAAAAGGGGACGTTGGTCTTGTAACAAGGCGGGAAAATCATCGGTGGGACAACATTGGCGCATAAGAATCCTGAAGCCACTCCTGCATCTGAGATCATGAAAATTAAACTTACAACAGTGCAATCCTTTGGGGAATATCCAGAATGCAGCGGAACTTATGGAGAAAAAACGGGTTAAGAAACTAGTTGTTGTCAAATGGAAAGTAATCATTAGAATTATTACCGTTACCAATATTTCTCGGACAACAAAAGATGCAGTAAAACGGGTTATAGATACTTTTTTCCACATCCACAATGTTACGAAAGAAAATCAACATGAGAGAAATTGGTAAATGTCTCTATTAATATTTTTAAAAAATTCACAGTAATATGAGCAAGAATGATTTATGGTATATCGAATCAATATACCACAAACAAAGCCTACACCAATGTTATTTAGGATTTGATAATAGCTGATGAATTTATCCCCTTAAATGTAATTGATACGCTCACCACATTTGGGGCCTAAAGAACATTAATCCCTAACGGTAAGCGTCTATTCACCTGGTGTTTTATTTGTCTTAGCATTAGCAAGGAACCAGCTAGTATCAGTACGGGGTGAACTCTCCATTTCAATACCGTGATTTCATCTGATGCATTCTGTCCCGTATTGTCATAGGCGATGACTTTTATTGTATATCGCCCACATCGTATTGGTGCCCACCTAAAATTATAGGGTTCTTCATCAATTGTTTTTTTGAGTTTATCGCCTATATAGAACTCTACTCTATCTATCCCAGTGGCTGAGGTGGAATTTACTTTTATGTTGATAGGACCATATACGATGGTGTTAATAAGTAAGGGGAACAATGGCATCCCTCGAAGATGGAAATACCCCTCTTTAGGGTTTATGATTTCTACTGATGGTGGAAGATTAGGAAGCCTTTCCGCATCTACAGGGTACCGCAACCCACTCTTTAGCCATACGTTATTGCCATCACTGTCAACTTCGATTACACGATTTGCGCCACACTCTGTTATCAACGTGTTGCCATTTGAGAGCCTTTCTGCATCCTTAGGCACTAGCAACCCAGTTTTTTGCCATACTATAGTACCATTGCCAAACTCGGTTACTTTTTTGCCGACGTGCTCTGTTATCAGCATGTTGCCATTGGGCAACCTTTCTATATCCACAGGACCATCCAATTCAGTCTTTAGCCATATTATATTGCCAGCAGTGTCAACCTCGATCACACGACCATCGGGATAAAGTTCTGCTTCTGCTATCAAGGTGTTGCCGTTTGAGAGCCTTTCCGCATCAAAAGGAGAACTTACTCCAGTTTTTTGCCATACGATATTGCCATCAGTGTCAACTTCGATTACCCGATTTGCACCGAACTCTGCTATCAGCGTGTTGCCATTAGAGAGCCTTTCTGCATCCACAGGCGCATTCAATCCAGTTTTTTGCCATACGATATGGCCATCACTATTAACCTCGATTACACGTTCGCCACCGTATTCTGTTACCAGCGTGTTGCCATTAGAGAGCCTTTCAGCATCCTGAGGCACATTTAATCCACTCTTATTCCATACCTCATTGCCATCAGTGTCAACCTCGATTACACGACTAATCGTCTGATTGCCACCGAACTCTGTTATCAGTGTGTTGCCCTCCACCTTGGATAATTCATTCTTATCAAAAGCATTCACAGACACTCCCAAAGACATCAGGATTAAGCCTATTACACATATTACTACGATTATTTTTTTCATATTCTATTACCCTCTTTTTTTTTTAAATAATAATATAATATTCTTATTCTATTACTACAATATAAATCTAACTATTATAAATTGCGATATCGTTCATAAAATAAGTGGCTTCGCACAGATTACATTTCTACTATATAAAATTAAAAAAAGGGAGAAGAGGTGGTTTCCTCATTTAGTTTTGTCTTATATGCCTAGTAGGTATCTGAGCATCGGGAACGCATTTGGAAACTGTTCAAACAGCCATTCTAATAGATTTAGGTTGAAATTAAGTGCTTTGTTTTTCGGCGCTTCAAATACATGGGTACTCCAACCACTTTCTGCACCACAAGTGTCTCTGGCTTTTGCTCTGATGGTCCACGTTCCCTTTTCCCAAGTATGTGATTTAGTTTTGGTCTCACCAGACGGATGTGGACCAAACCAATCAGTGTTAGTGTCATCGCCCCATTCGACATAGTAAAAAACATCTTGCTCTTGAGGATCTTCTGAAGTAAATTTGAAGCTATGGGACTCACCAGCTTTGCCACTTGATGGTCCATCTATTGTTGGCTTACTTGGTGGATCGTTAGGAGGGGTAATATCTTCAAACGCTGATCCCCTTGTTCCATCAGTTTCATTGTCCACCCAGAATACCCTATAGGTTTCACCACACTTTGGTAGAGTAAAGTAGCCAGAATTGAACCCGTTCGCTCTATTATTTTGTAATTCATCAAAAACTGCCCATCCTTCTTCACCTGCATAATTGTCAGAACCTGTGACGTAGTATGTGATTTCACTCGGTGTCTGACTGTCCACAGTGACTGTTATCCATGTAGTTGGCTCATCGTTTTCGTGGCAATCAGCAGTATCACAATACTGAATTTCCGAAATATTTGTTTTACCTGATGGATATCCAGGTGTTTGGTGTAATGTCTTCTCTTGTATATCGGCTGAGGCTAACTGAATATTCATCGAGGTAAAGGCAACTGACACAATTAAGCCGATACATATCAATATTGCAAACTGGTTTTTCTTAAATGATACCTGGCGTGCGTTATTACTTCTCCAAAATCTTTTATTTCTAATCACGTTATCACCTTTTTCTCCAAAAACTTTGCTTCTAATCATAATCCCCCATTTTTAATAAGGTATTAAATTTATATAAGGTATATATATTATTTAAAATTTTTGCCCTTTCTTTAGCTATTTGAAATAAAGCGCTGAGATAAGTGAAAAATCCTTTTGAGAATTCTATGAGTATATTGATTAATGGTAAGAAGTA
>CP070798.1:884422-901427 GCA_020343515.1 Thermoplasmatales archaeon
ACTGACAACAACATCAGCTCGAACAACAATAGTGGTATATTCCTACACGATTCAGGCAACAATAATGATATCATTGGTAATACCATTTCTAGTAACGACGATGGTATTGTTATTTCCAGTGGAAGCAATAACAATCATTTATATCACAACAATCTTATTGACAATATCCACTATGTAAACGCTTATGATGAATGCGATAATACTTGGGACAACGGATATCCAACTGGAGGAAACTACTGGGATGATTATTCAGGAGACGATACCAATGGAGATGGGATAGGAGATATACCTTACAATATTTCTGGTGGGGACAATCAAGACAGAT
Organism: Thermoplasmatales archaeon; assembly: GCA_020343515.1. GTDB lineage: Archaea > Thermoplasmatota > E2 > DHVEG-1 > DHVEG-1 > JAGLML01. The sequence continues at coordinate 884,748 of CP070798.1, forward strand.
ACCCATTGATGTATCCCTTTGAAATGTACTATATATTGAATATCTCGGCACCTTCACAAGTAGATGAGGAGACTACATTCAATGTTACCATTAAATCAATGGGTGGCACAGTAATACCAGGTGCACTTGTTGAGTTTAGACATGAAGTTAAGGTTACAGATTTTAATGGAATAGCACAATTCACAGCACCAACAGTAGAAAATGATACTTTATTCTGGATTAATGCGACAAAAGAGGGTTATACTAGCGATTCGGAGACGATACTTGTAAAAGATGTGTCAGCCGAGTTTGAATCCTTCTTCATGTTTGGTAGAATTATAAATCTCAACATAACAGGAGAGTATATTACATTCAATGCAGTGAAAGTTTGGCTCGTCAGATTCTCTCCATTCCAATTTCTTAAATTAACATCTGGGGAGAAAGTATCTATCTTAAAATCATACGAGGGATTATTAGGAGATTTGTTTGGATGGCAGTTTATATTAGCAAAATGTGACGCGTTTATAGGATAATGAAATTATAATTTGGAGGAGGCAAAGGTATGAAAAAGCAATTCATAATAATTGGAATAGTGCTTCTGTTCATCTGCGTTGGATTGAGTGGATGTGAAGAATCAGCAGATGATACAAGTAAGTTTATCGGAACTTGGAAATGGGGAGAGGAAACACTAACCTTTTTCTCCGATGGAACTTATGATAGAAATAATTTTAGTGGAATTTATGAAATTAAAAATGAAAAACTTGTTTTAGGAGGAACAAATGAACCGTCACTCACTTCAGTTTATTACTACTCTTTTTCTGATAATGATAGTAAATTGACTTTAACACCTGAAGAAGGTGGATTAACCACGGTTTTGTTAAAACAATAAATTGTAGATTTGGAGGAGGAAAAATGAGCATTCAAGATATAGCAGGGAAAGTTTATGAGAATTTCTTTATGCGAGATTTAACTTATATCTTTGGTGGTTTTTTAATATTAATAAGCGTAAACTATTCGTTTGAAGTAGATGTTTTTGGTTATCTTGTTGGTTATCTTAAAATTGAGGAGATGGAATGGTTCAAATTAATTATTGTTTTTATTGTTTCTTATTTTGTTGGCAAAGGAGGGATTCACCTTATTAGACAAAATAGACGAAACAAAAAACCCTCCAAAACATTGGTTTAGCACACCAACTCCAGATGTTAAGGGATATACTAGATATAATTTTTTAATAAAAACGAATAAAATTAGAAACGAATATAAAGTTGATGAAAGAACTGATAAAGAAACCCTAAAAGAGTTAGCACGTATTAGCTATTTTGAGCATATTGGTGCATCTATCGGAATTGCTTCGTTTATTAGTTTTTGGATTTTATTTTTTGGCATGATTTTTAGTTTACTAGGCAAGGTTAATATTCCAAATACTAATTGTATAATTTATGTACAAAAGAGTTATTGTGAGTTTATACTTCCTATTATTACTATGATTATAACAAGTATTATCTGCTATGCAGAGAATCGTTTGAAAATAGAGCAACTTAAAAATATTTTAGATAATTTGTAAAAGCATCCTTTACAATTATAATAATGATTTCATAAATATAGGGCTTATCTGTTGGGTAAAATCATATTTTTCTATTGTTTAGTAATAAGTCAAAGTAACGTTATTTTTAAAAATAATTAAATGTTAATGCCTTATGATTATTGGGGAGAAACATGGTAGACAGAACCGATTGTGTACATTTTGAATATAAATTTGTAGAGGAGAGGGGTAAAAAGATTAAAATCCCTAGTTGCAAGATAAGTAAAATGAAAGGTGTAGGTGGTTGTCAGGAATATTGCGAATGGTTTGAACCAACAGAACCAGGAATCCCTGGCCCTCCAATGCCACCAGAACCACCCGGGCCCTTAAAGCCACCTTAAATCTCTTTATAAGTAAAAAAGCATAGTCATAATGAGGCTATCGTAAGACCTGTATAGATTTTTCTCCTGGGAACCAATGCTGTGTTTTTAGACAAATTTTAACCAAGAGCAGCATTACAGGAACTTCCATGAGAACTCCAACTACTGCTGCTAGTGCTGCACCTGAAGATAAACCAAATATCGTTATCGCGACAGCAATTGCTACTTCGAAGTGGTTACTTGCTCCGATTTGTGCTGATGGTGCTGCATCTTCGTAGTTTAAACTGACTGCTTTTGCTGCTCCATATGTAAGCCAGAAAATAACTTGGTTTTGAATGAACAATGGGACAAAAATCATTACTATATAGAGTGGTTGCTCTAGGAAAATATTTCCTTGTAAGCTGAATAAAAGTATTAGGGTTATTAAAAGTGCTATAATGGCGATATAATGCAATGAGGGGGCAAACGATTGCTCAAACCATTCCTTTCCTTTACGTTTGAGTATTTGCACTCGTGAGATATATCCAGCGACAAGTGGTATGCCCACGTAAACACCTACTGATAATCCAATTGTTTCCCAGGGAACAGCAATGTTTGTTACCCCCAATAAGAATCCTGCAAGAGGCGCATATAAAAACAACATCGTTAATGAGTTAATTGCAACCATGACAAGGGTATGACCCATGTTTCCACGAGATAGATAACTCCAAACCAATATCATAGCTGTGCATGGAGCAACACCAAGGAGAATCATACCTGCGGTATAGCTTGAAGCTAAATCAGGATCAAGATATGAAGAAAATATTATGCTCATGAACAACCATGCAAAAAACGCCATTGCAAAAGGCTTAACTGCCCAATTCACTATAAGAGTAAGGGCTACTGGTTTTGGTGTTTTCCCCGCATCAACAACCTTCCTAAAATCAATTTGAACCATTATCGGATAAATCATAAAAAACAAACAAATCGCAATTGGAAGAGACACCTGAAAATATTGTAGTGCATTCAAAAATGCTGCTACCTCTGGAAAAACTCTTCCAACTATAATTCCAACAACAATACACATTGCTACCCAGAGAGTTAGATATTTTTCAAATGCACCAAGTGCTTTTTTCTTTGCCATATCCTCCTCTGTTATCCATTTATTGTATTTAACACCGTTGAATTCTATAAAAAATGAAGCAATTACTAGCAATAATTCTGAATACCCTTTTATACAGCAGAAGATTTAAAATACTTGAAGTATCTTTTTTTATTAGACAAAATGAAAAAAATAATTATGTCTTCTAAAATTGTTAAGATAGAAACAGTTATTGTAATTTCAGTTCTTTTTGGATCAATGTTTTTGTTTCCCGCAGGTGCTATTAAAACTATACAACTAAAAAATTTCGGTAATACCCCCATACAAATATTAGATATTGATCAAAATGAATATGAGACATATGAAGATCCCGGTCCATTCGAATTAGATAGGACCTATATCTTGAAACCATTATTGCCGCCAACGTCTAATGATGACAATGATGATGGTGGATATAAGAGAGATGCTGGAGATGAAATTGCACTAAGCCTTGCATTATATCCTGGTGAAATGATAGATGACTGGCCTGGGAGAGGAAGAACCGGTAAACTTAGTTTAAATGACAAGGAAGATTGGTATTTCTTCTCAGGGTGTGAAGGTCAAGATATCGTTATTACAATGACTCCTCCTTCCAGCTATAATTATGATCTTGGTCTTTGGGACGATGACGGAATTGAGAGAGCAACGTCCACAAACAGTAGTAGCATGCCAGAATCAATTACTTTTACTGCCGACTATACTGGTAAATGGTATATAAGGATTCATTTTATTAGCGGTACTGGTGAAGGGCAATATTCGTTTGATATTACTTTAGATGGACAAAACGATGCAGACACTGGTGATGATGCTGGAGACAGCTTTGCTGAGGCAACCCTACTTCCAAATACAGGGTCATATTTCGGATATCTTGATATGGACGATGAAGAAGATTGGTATAAATTTAATATAAAACAGGGTGACAACATCAATTTTATCTTAAAAATGGAAAAAGTTGCCAGCTTATCTGATTTTGACATTTATTTATACAACCCCAGTGGCACACTAGTGCATTACGAAACGCAATACTATGATGATGAATTGTGGTATCCTGCTGATATTTCAGGGTACTGGCGAGTTAGAATCAAAATTTTCCCAGGATATACTAATATACCTAACCCGGCTGATTGGGAGTATTTCACCTATGGTTCTGGTGCATATAAGCTATATTTTAATCTACCATCAACTGCTCCACAACCACCAGGACCCATTCCACAACCACAGATAACACCTGTCGCTCAAACATTCAAAATTACGAACGACCCAGAGAGCAATAAGGATGAGTATGGGTATCTAGCTTCAATACCAGCATGTAACTACTTAGTTAAGGGGGAGAGATACTTAGCCTCAATTGTCTATACTGGTGACACCACACCCACCAATTGGTTTGGCACAGTTGACGACACCACTAATTATCTGTTGGATGATTGGAACACTTATCTTGCTGATAATGGTAAAACCGCGGTAGAGTATAACGTTCCATTTGACCCAGTACAAGCTGCATCTGAAATTGCAACACAAAATTGGGTCTCATCAAATCTAGCTGTTGTCGCCGTTGATGGTAGCAATTATGAAGATAATACAACAGAAGTTCTTAATAAAACGCAGACTCTAAAACGCAATGTTAACGTTAAAACGATACCAAACGATAGTCGTAAAATTATAGGAATTGCAGGTTCATATGTTTATCCAATGGTCTTAAGGCCTAAATGGGGCGCTGTTAATGTATCTATCTATGGCACCGATATTCCCGGTGGTTTTATTCATGTTTATCCATCGCTAATTGAACTCTTTCCCAAGTTTATGAGCCTTACAAGTGACTGGTGGCCTGAGCACGCAAATGTACCAAGATATGATATCTATTATCCTGTTACATCAATGGGCATATGGGCTGCTGGAGTACCTGCTCCATTGGGCGATTGGGACTTTAAGATTACAAAATATGGATGCAATAGACACCGGATTCGAGTTAAAGATCCCGACTCAGTTTTAAATGTAACCATTAAGACAGAACAACCCTCGGACCTCCTTGTATTTCTTGTTGATCCTAAAGGCCATATAAGAGCACCCAATATCCCTGATTGGAATGGAGGGCCTATCAACTCTATTCATGAATGGCATGGTATTGATGATGGTGATCCCACTACACCTTGTAGTCCCTGGAGGAATTGGAATCCAAAGCCTCATACAGAGTTTTTCGCTGAGGTAGTGCAACCTGAAAAAGGATATTGGACAGCAATTGTTGTCCCAAGATATGCAGAAGGGGCGTCCGGCATCAAATATACAATAACTGGTGATATAAAAAAAATAAATCATAAAAGAGCTAGCGCAGCAGTTTCTGCAGCAAATGCTGCTGTTATCGCCTCACTTGAACATGTTCCATTGTTGTATGTCAATGAGAATAGTGTGCCCGCAGAAACACAAAATGCAATCACCACGCTTGATGTTAATAGGGTCATATTTGTTGAAAACAATGAAATAGGGGAAAAGGTACGAGATCAACTGCCAACAAAGGAAGCAGATTTGATGACAATGCAGGAAATCATTGATTACATAAAAGACTATGATAATTCTGAAAACTATATTACTATCACCTCAGTTAAATCAGGAGATGGCTACTTTGCACCAGCTGCCATGCTTGCGGCATACCATGGATCTCCCGTTCTTCGCATTGGAGATGCATCAGGTAATCCATTAAGAATGGCAAATCGAATAGATACCTGGAGGCTTTGGGGTGGAGATTACTACCACGGAAACCGTGCTCCTGGACATCTCCCAATCCATGATAAACCAGTGTCACAGATTGGAAATATTCAACTATTGATACAACTGATAAAGTCCTTATTCCCAGGTGGTGCACAGGGCGATCTTCCACCTCTGGGGATGGATGCGAAACGATATTGGAACGAAGAGATGTACAACGGCATCCATGATTGGATTGCCGGTTATGACCTTGATCTCGATGGTCAAGAGGCATATGTATTTGTAGCATCCAGGAAAGACATACGGTTAGAAATGCACTCTGTTATGATCGGTAACAATTCATATGCGGGTCATATACCTGGAGCTACTCCAGCCTATGCTTCAGATATCGTGTTGAGAAATATACTTTATCCTGCGTTGATCTATTCAAATCCAAATCGAAATGTGACTACCACCCAGTTTATGAATTTCCCCGATGGAGGAAGTTGGAAGACTAATGATGGAGCGACTCATTCTGTCTATTCAAGTAGGGTTATCAAAAACGCCTTTATGTCTCATGGGAGAATGTATGACGGACATTGCCTTTGGGATGCTCATCTTGAAAGACTTAACGATGGTGCAAGTGTCATGTACTATGCAGGTCATGGAACAGGTGGGAGTGGTATCTCTGCACAATATATTCAAACACCCAGATGTAATTACCCTGATCAGACATGGCCTGATGCGTGGCGAGGTTACATGTATGACAACTGGGAAACACCTAGAGACAATGGTAGGAGATGGTATAATCCTGAGCCACCACCTATAGCATCAAATCTCTACGACATCATACATTACAAATGGATGGATCAACTACTGGAAAATTTGAAGAGTAATGCAATCTTTTACCAATCCTGTTCGACCGGACAACAATTTGGACCATTGGTCTATCTTGATCACGGAGCGGTAATGTGGTATGGAAACGCTGGCTCGGGGTTGTGTCCCGAGGCAGATCTTATGGATGAATGGTTTTTCGAAGATTCAATGATACATGGGGAACCCGTGGGTCCAGCATATTCAAACTATGTATGGCTACACTATAGAGATATTACCACTGGTGATACCACATCGATGTATGGCCCCTCGTCGCTATATGGAGGTGAAGGTATTACCACGGTTCATTGTATCTATGGCGACCCTAACCTTATCCTCTATAGCCCAGAGTGGACATTACCACTACCAGTAGATTCAGTTTTAGAAGATTAGAATACCATACAATACATACCCTTAATTATGAATAATAGTAATATACTTGAATTGATTTTATCATCTTGAAAAAATGGCTGTTGAAGATTATTTTCAAATTATTGCAAAAGAAAATCCATTGGAATTTCTTTCTAAACACATTTGTCCTTATCTTGTTGGGACTCAGTGGGATATCATTAGGAAGTGTTCACTTCTTATGGGTGTTACTAATGATCGCCCCAATATGCGGATGAGACTTCATATCTTGCTTTGTGGTGGCCCTGGTACGGGTAAATCAGAGTTTTTAGGGTGGTGGCAGCAAAAGATGGATGGTGTCTTTATTAACTCTGAGCTTACATCTAAAACTGGCCTTGTAGGTGATGCGCGGGGTAAGACGATTCACCCCGGGCTGCTTGCTCGGAGTAATGGCTCTGTTTTATTGGTCGATGAGCTAGATAAGATGTCTATTGAGGATCAAAATGGTCTTCTTCAGGCGATGGAAGAAGGGGAATATGTCATTACTAAGGGGAAGAATCGACAATCCTTTAAGGCGGAAGTCCGCGTTATAGCAACTTGTAATGACATAAATAAAATTCAGCAACCACTTGTCGACCGTTTTGATTTTCCTTTTAAAGTTGCAAGGGTTTCTAGGATTCAACGAGCTGAGTATGTGTCTAATATTATTGATAGTTTTATGGGTAAGAATGCAAAGGATTATTCTCTTGTTGTTAAGGGGTATCTTTATTGGGCACGAGTAGCAAAAACACGTATCGAACCTGATGATGAACCAGCTATTAAAAAGGCAATTAAGGATTACATTTTAAACACGGATGCAAATATAGAAGGCGTATCATATCGCAGCCTTGAATTTTCTATTTTGCGGATAGCATATGCACTAGCCTTGCTTGAAAGAAGTAAAATTAAAGAACAACATATCAATTTTGCAATCGAAACAAAAGATACCATTTTAAAAAATTTCATGGGGAGTGCAAAGTAAATAAGCAATAACTAGCAAGTTTCCAGGCTAATCAATTGCTATGATTCAAGTCTCCTATCTTATAATTAGATGACGGAACCGTAAATTACTAAAATAAAACAAGCTTAACCCCAAACTATGCAGGTTAGAAGTGTTTCTTTCGATACTTCATTCTTATTAAAAGATGATCCTTTAATTGAGAAGGTAATTAAAGCATTGGCAAGGGACTCAGTTTCATGTTTCATTACCTCAACTGTTGTATCAGAGCTTGAACAGTTGAGAATATGGGGTCGTATAACATCAGATGTTCATAAACGTGCTATTAGAAGATGGAAACGTGTACATGCTACTGTTATTGATTTTAAAAATCGTTTATTATCCACTGCTTTCGGAAGAGAATGTATAATCTCAATGGAAAAACATCACGGGGTAAAAGCCGATGATGTCGCCAATGATTGCAGTATTCTTGTTTCTGTTTTAAAAAATGGTGTAGATGTGTTTCTTTCAGAAGATTTTCATTTTACCTCAGAGATTACAAAAGATGTAATTGATGAAGTGACAAACGCTGCTTGTTCCGAATACCATCAAATGTGTAATTCAACTATGTATAATGTTGATGCTAGGACGTTTCTTGAAGCATACAATAATGGCAGCATTGACATTGATATTGTTCGATCTAAATTGAAACCTATACGAAAAAAAGGTAAAATTTTTAGAAATCAGGATTAAACAAATTTTTGGAGTTAAATGCATCATAATTTAGCATTACTTTTTACAGGCTGACAAGCCTTGTTTTTCTAAATATTTTTGATGGTATTGTTCAGCGGGGTAGAATTCTTTTGCTTTTGTAATTTCTGTGACAATTGGTTTTTTATATTTTCCAGATTTTTGTAGTTTCTTTTTTGATGCTTCAGCTAGCTTCTTCTGTTGTTCATTGTGGTAGAATATGACTGATCTGTATTGTGTTCCAATGTCTAGTTCTTGTTTATTAAGTTGTGTTGGATCATGCACCATCCAGAATATTTCAAGAACCTGTTCGTAAGATGTTATCGATGGATCAAATACGATGTGAACGACTTCTGCGTGTCCTGTCTTATCTGTACAAACATCTTCATAAGTTGGATTCTTCATAGTTCCTCCCATGTATCCTACAGTAGTTGATTTTACTCCTTTTATATCTTGAAATGCTGCTTCTACGTCCCAGAAGCATCCTGCTCCAAATGTTGCTTTTTCCATTGATTTACTTACCCTCGTTCATTGTGAAATCGATAAGCAAAATAGTTATTGCTATATTATCCTTTTTTATACAAACTAACTTTCAACATTGATTAATTAAAAAATACCTCTCTTGTCATCGGAGCAATACTAGTAATTTTATTCTATTAAATAATTAGATACCAGCGCAATAGCTAGAAAGCATATTTTAATTAAAGAAACAATACATTTACTCAGCTAAATCAGCATGAAAAATTCAGTAAAAAATCAGATTGTTTTATGGATTAGATAATATTTATATAGTTATATAACTTTATTTTATTAGGTTCGAGAGAATAACTTATGAAGAATAATAAGTTAACAAATAGTTTAGTAATAGGTCTAATCTTAATCTTACTTTTTTCAACAGCATCTTCATTTGCCATTAGTGAAGTTTTACAACAAAAAAATGGTTCTATTACTCTTAACAGGTGTGTTACTTTTATTTCCAAATCATCAGGACTTGAAACCCCAGATAAAGAAGAAGGAAAAACCGAACTAGAACTTGCTGATATCAATAATGATGGTCATTTAGACATTATTTGTGTTGGTGATCATGGTTCTCCTTATGTTAATAGTGGTCAACATGGAATTATGGTTTGGCTCGGTGATGGAGATGATACATGGTCTGTTAGTCAGGTTGGGGATTTTGGTTATGGGGGTTGTGAGGCTGGAGATCTCAACTTAGATGGCTATTTGGATGTTGTTTGGGGTATACATCATGATTGGGGAGATCCAGGTTTTGGTGATACGTTAATTGGTGCTGCTCTGGGAGATGGTACTGGCTCAAATTGGACCGGTTGGGCGACAGGGCTTGGTACAGGTGGTGAGAGTTGGGGTATGTTTGCAACTGATCTTGCTGATTTTGATTGTAACGGCCTACTTGACATTATTTCCCAATCATTTGGTTGTTGCAATGGTTATCACATGTATGAGAATCATGGGGATGGTACATGGAGCCACGAATGGTCATTATCGGGTGGAAATACATATAATAATATTGAAATAGGCGACTTCAATGCTGACGGCTATCCTGATTTTGCTGGAAATCGTGAGGGAACCTATGTTTTCTTTGGAGATGGCTCTTTTGATTTTACAATGAATCAAGATGGTCTTCCAAGTGTAGGTTGGAATGGTCTTGATTGCGGTGACATGAATAATGATGGATTCGATGATTTAGTAATTGCTTATAGCTCAGCAGGAGTTCGTTGTTACAAGTTTGATGAACAAAATGATAAATGGGTTTTAGTATCTGATGGTTTACCAACCTCTGGAACTTATTATCCACAGTTTGGAGATATTGATGGAGATGGATTTCTTGATATTGTTGCATATATTCCTCCTACAGGTTATGTATATCTTGGTGACGGAAATGGGAACTGGGAATCTGATGCGACATTTACTATGTCATCCGATGGTGGTTATTCTGCATTTGTCGTAGATGGTGATTTTGACCATGATGGTCGTGAAGATGTTGTAATACAAGCGAGGCAAGGTAGTTGGCCTTCTTATGAAAATAAGTTGAAAGCTTATTCTCCATGGCTTGAACCAACCGAACTTACAGTTTTAGTATCGAGACCCAATGGAGGTGAAACGTTTATTAGCGGATCTATTCGTAAAATACGTTGGCTTTCTGCTGTTTCACTGTCACAAGAAAATGCTAATGTTGAAATTCAACTATCATTAAATGGTAATTCTGGTCCCTGGAGAACTACTGCTAGTAATTTACCCAACAATGGTTGTTATCAGTGGTTGGTAGATGCTTGTGGATCTGAGCAAAGCAGGATAAAAATTATTGTTTCCACATCATCAGAGAATGCATCTGCAGTATCGCTATCTGATTTTACTACCATAGGCTTTAATGTAAATACTCATGGTCCTTATCAGGGAGGTATGGGTGAACCTTTGCAATTTATAGGTTCAGCAGAAAATGGAACACAACCTTATGAATATCATTGGGATTTTGGAGACGGTAATACATCTGACGAGCAGAATGCGACACATATTTATGATACTGATGGTAACTTTACAGTTATTTTATCTGTTACTGATGGTGAAGGTATAACTATTCGTGATTCAACCTGGGCTTTGATTCTTGGCGATAACTCTCCCCCAAGTGCACCTATAATTAAGGGTCCAACAAGCGGAAAACCTGGTGTTCAGTATGAATATACTTTCAATTCAACTGATGATGACAATGATGATTTATATTACATTATCGACTGGGGAGATGGCATTGAGGAAGTAATTGGAGTTTTTCCATCTGGTGTTGAGGCTAACGCTTCACATACCTGGGCAAAAAAAGGAACTTTTACTATCCGAGCTAAAGCAGGCGATCCATGGGGCGCATTGAGCGAATGGGGATCACTTACTGTTACAATGCCAAAAGACAAGCAAATCATTAAATCAGTGTTTTCAAAACTGTTAGAAAACTTTCCAGCTGTTAATCTACTTATCAAATATTTATTAATTTTTAAATTCCTTCTTTAAATTATTGATTACAGACCAGAAAATAGGGCAATAACTAGCAAGATATCTTCTTTTTCAAAAACAGAATTATTGAAATTGCTAGTAGCGTTGCAATTATTTCAAAAACCGGTGTCCCATTTTCTTTACTTGTTACTGATTTATCTTAATCACTTTTGTTATCATCTGGCTCTTTCTCAGTCTCAATTCTCACCATTTTGACCTAACAGTTTTTAACATAATCAATAGATTATGAGGCGAGTCTATTTGCTCGCCTAAATAACGCGTTCGTTATTAATGAGAATCCTAGTCTCACTATAGGTCCTGAAAATTGGGTTGAGTCATAACAATTTGTAAAAATAATAATTGCGGTATTGTCATCTGGTCGGACTTTCGTTAGCGTATGGACGCCAGGCCAGCCTCCACTATGACCAATTTCTTTTTTACCAGATTTACTTTCTTTAATACTCCATCCTAGTCCATAACCGTAACCTCGATCATTAAGAGGGTAATGCTCGGTATGCATTAATTCAACGGTGGATTCGTTTAGTATTCTAACATCATTGTACATTCCACCATTCATATGTGCAATCAAAAAATGTGATAGCTGTTCAACCGAGGTTCTCAGAGACGCCGCAGGGTAGAGTACTAACATTCCATAATGTGGATTTGGGATATAATTCCCCTTCCTATAGAAATAAGGAATCGCTATTTTATTAATATCAAGGTCCTTAAGTCGGAAGCTAGTATTATACATGCCTAACGGTGTGAAAATATGTTTTTCGCAGTATTCATTAAAATTTTGACCAGATATCAGTTCGACAAGATATCCAATAATTGAAAAACCAATATTTGCATAGTAATATTGCGATTCAGGGGGGCTTTCTGACCATACTGATGAATGGTAGGCGCTTCCGTCAGGTGTTAAATATTCTTCGAGCCAGGGGTGAGGATATGATGGTATATCTGGATCCCCTGGTATATATGATAAACACAGCCGATCCGAATTATCCGAAGCTAGACTAGATCGATGAGAAAGAAGCATGCGAAATGTTATGGGAATATCAGGAAAGTTAGAGTTTCTAAGACTAAATGGTAAATAATCGTTCACATCATCATCAAGATCAAAAAGCCCTTGGTCATACAATTGCATTAAGGCAGTGGCAGTAACAGTTTTTGATATAGAAGCAAGTAGATATAGAGTATCAGGTGTAGCTTGTTTATTATTTTCAATATCATAAAGGCCGTATCCCTGGGACCAAACAACTCTATCGTCTATGATAATGCATGCTGAAAACGAGGGTTTATGAGCAAGTTTCATTAGTAAGGTTAAGTATCTATCAAAAAGAAACCAGTTTGATTCTCCACCGTGTTCAAGTTTATCGATTTTATTATTTTTACTGGATCCAATAGTTGGGTTAGCGATAATTCCAATAAACAAAGCCATTATTATAAGAGCAATTATTTTTTTCTTCATTTCGCAATCACCTTTATTATATGGTATTATTTTTAATAGTATTTAAACTTTAAAATAAATCTAGAGGTCAGTATTAGATACCTGAGTAATACTTATATAGAAAAACAAACTACCTATTTACAATAGAGGTAGGAAATGCGGTATGGATAATACAAAAGAAGAAATTGTTAATTATTTATCAAAAAAGAAGTTTATAACCTTAGCAACTTCGACATTAAATGGTAAACCTTTAACCCATACGGTTGCGTATATAAATAAAGGACCCACTTTATATTTTTCCACCAGTAGCCAATCCCGAAAAGTAAAAAACATATGTAAAAACCCAAATGTTGCCTACTCAATATATGATGAAACCGAGTATCTAGAGGACATAAAATTTATTCAGATGGAAGGAATGGCAACACTTGTTTCTGATAAAGAAGAATCTGGAGAAGTGCTAAAAATGCTGTATCAGAAGTTTCCCTCAATGCCTGACATGGGTTCAGATCCAGACAATGTAATCATTAAAATCTCACCAAAAATCTGTTATTTCAGCAATTATGTCAGGAGATTTGGAAAAAGAGACAAGGTAGAATTTTAAAAATTTACACTATACATTGTTCTCAATAATTAGAAGCTAATATTTTTTAGTATTACCTAGAAAGTTTTCTTCTTTTTCATTAATAGAACTATTAAGACAGCTATTAGCGCTAAAATTATTTCAAAGCCTGGTGTAGAATTATCTTCTTTCTCGGATTCTTGTACGTCTTCCTCTGGTTCTTCGTCCTCTTCTTTATCCTCAGTGCCAATATAACTGACAATCGTCTCATTTCCTAAGGTTTCAATAAACATATTTTGCTGATCTTCAGATAGATAAAGTTTCATTGATTTTGATTCCCATAACGCAGAAGAGAAAAGGTATTTAAGTGTGTGACTATCTAAAAGACTAAGTGCTTGTTCTTCTGTAACATCTTCCTCAAAAATAATTGTAACTTCTTCGTTACTTTGTTTCCTTTCATTATCTGGCCCACCAAAAGCATATAATTTATGGTTATAACAACCTACATAAATGGTTCCGTCAGAACCTATTGCCGGAGAACTTGAAAAGGAAGATGCCTTAAGCCTCCATTTTTCAGTTCCATCCTGATTAAGCGCATAGAAATTTCCACTACCGGCACCAAAATAGATAGTACCATCAGTTCCTATTGCAGCGGAGGTACTAATTGCTTCTAATGCAGGAGGTGTTTCAAAATGCCATATTTCTTCTCCTTCTGGGGTGAGCGCATAGAAAGTTGCATCCCATGATCCTACGTATATTGTTCCATCTTCACCGATTGCAGGTATTGCACTTACTCCATCATTTGTTTGATAACGCCAAATTACATTACCGTTTGCAGGATTAAGTGCGTGAATGTATCCTTCTTTTGAGCCAATATATATTGTCCCATCAGATCCTACAGATGGAGAGGACTCTTGCCAAAGATTTGTTTGAAATCTCCATTTTATTGCTCCATTTGCTGGATTAAAAGCAAATGTATAACTGAGTTCACCTTCGCCTGCACCACCAGCAGCATAAACTGTTCTATCATGTCCTATTGCAGGAGATGCACACATTCCTGATGATCCGCTATCATACTTCCATTTTAAGGTTCCATCTGAATTAATAGCATATAGTATTCCAAAATATTGTATATTTGGAACATCTCCTGGGGGGTACTGTTGAGAACCCACATATATTGTTCCATCAGAACCAATTACAGGTGAAGACCATACATCCACATATATATGCACGGGATATCGCCATTTCTCGGTCCCATCTGAATTAAGCGCATACAAATAATTTGAAAACGAGGTAAAGTAAATTGTTCCATCGCTTGCAATTGCTGGAGAAGAAAGTATTCCCTTTTCAGTTTCATAACCTTGCATATCTACAATTGGAAAGGGATCACCTGCATCAAACTTCCATTTAAGTGTTCCATTTGGATTTATTGCATAAAATTTGTTTTTATGATCGCCAAAGTAAATTGTCCCATTTTCACCAATTGCAGGAGAGGTTTCAATTGGGCCATCAGATTTAAAAGTCCATAAAATTGTTCCGTCTACATGGCTAGTATTATATGGGCTTAAACCACCATGTTGTGCACTACCATGAATCATTGGCCATGGGGAATCAGCTAGCTGAGCACTAGCATTACTAGAGATTTGAACAAGTGAAATAAAAATAATTTCTATCATAAATACAGTTTTTAATAATACTCTCATTATTCTTCTCATAATTATAAACTTAAGTATCTTTATAAGAATTTGGAGCAATACCTAGCTACATTACTTTTTCCTAAAATCTTTTGAAAATTCTCTATAATTATTTTTTAAATAGCATCATAGCAAAATCAAAATATTTGGATTTAATTAACAGCACCATTAAACATGCAAGAACAACTTGTTAAAAAAGCTGATAGATTTGCAGGTTATACAACTGTAATATTGTTAATTCTAGGAATAACTCAAATTATTCTTGGAGAGTTTTTTACAAAAAGCATTGCGCTTACAGCTAATGGTATTGACTGTATTGGTGATGGTTTTGTTTCTGCTGTTGTTTGGATTGGTTTAATGTATTTTCAAAAACCTGCCAATCAACGTTTTAATTATGGTTATTACAAAATGGAAAATCTTGCGTCAGGTATAGCAGCTGTTATTATGATTGGTCTTGCAGTATACATTGCTTTTAGATCCTATAATCAGCTGATAAATCCTCATGCTATTGAAGCACCAATTATTGGAGCAATTATTGCTTTTATAGCAGCAGTTATTGCATTAGCTCTTGGATTTTATAAGTATGTTAAAAGCAAAAAATCAAAGATGAGTTCAGTTAAACTCGAGTCTCTTAACACAATTAAAGATGGTGCTGCTTCAGGACTTACAGTTGTTGCTTTGATTCTTTCTTCTCAAGGGATATTTATCGCGGATGGGATTGCTGGTCTAATAATTGCAGTTATCATTGTTTCAATTGGTTTTGCATCTATAAAAGAAAGCAGCTACATGCTTATTGATGCATGTGATGGCGAATGCATTGATAGAAGCTCAAGTATTAAACAAATAGCAGAGGAACATAGAGAAGTAAGATATGCTCATATTGTGAGGTTAAGAAAATCAGGCCCGGTTTTTCAAGGTGAAATGGAAATAGAAGTTTCTGAAGATATGACAATTAAAGAATTCAATAAAATCAAAAAAGATATACAAAATCGAATAAAGGAAATATTTCCCGAAATTGAAAGGATTACAATAACTGCGATAACAAAAAATAGAATATAAAATCATGGAAGCAATACCCGGCAGGTTTTCTAATCACTAACTTATGATGAGAGTTTCTAAGGAGAATTCATATCTATTATTACATATTATGATTAGACGATGGACAAATCTATTTTTTCTTGAAGTAAATACAAAATATTGTTTTTATTGTTAAGATCAGTTATTGTTATAATAGGATGGTGTTAAATCTAGGGAATACTAATTAGATCTGCTATTTTTAAAAAACCATAAATAAAATAACCTACCGATAACAAAATGAATGGAACAAATATCCAGTTCTGATGAGCGTAT
>CP070798.1:901527-917266 GCA_020343515.1 Thermoplasmatales archaeon
TGGAGAAGGTTATCATGACCATAACTGGTTTTATATTTATACACCCTTGATACAAAGAGGATGGCATTTCGGTAAAATAGCAGGAGACACTTTAGGTGTCACATGGGTTAAGATTATGAACACCCGTTTCACAGGTGAAATGTTAGGTGTGCTAAACCATAAAGATATGAATCCTATTATGTTAGACCCTGATGACGTTAAACTATCAATTGATAAATATATGTTTGACCATGGGAGATTTATACCAAAAATCTTTTCCCTGCAGATAGAAAACGATTGGTTATATGTTGATGTTAAGATGGAAACGTTAAATGTCCATCATGTTAAACTACCATTGGTAAATTATTGGAGATACCATGTGAGAATCGTTGGTACTATAACATTAAATCAAGTTAGTGAAGAGATAGATAGTGTTGAAATATCAGAATTGATGAAATTTTTTTAGAATGATACCCACTGTTAAACCTATTACTCCAAAGACTTAGAATTTAGGCGTAAGCAGATAGATTTTATCTTTATCCAAAGGATTTAAATACCCATGTCCTTCTATTATTTTAGATATTAAGGTGGAGGAATAAATATGAAAAAGAGCATCCTTGTATTCGGAATCTTAATTCTGTTTATTGGAATAAGTGTCATTCCAGCAACTGGAAACATCGGCAAGGCATTCTTTATATGTAAATCTAACAATCCTCCCTATGAGCCAAGTAATCCTATTCCACCTAATGGTTCAACAAATATAAGCGAGGGTATATGTTGGACAGGTGGGGACCCTGATGACGATGGTCTATGTGTATTTATTTGCTGGGGAGATGGAAATAATACTGGTTGGCTAGGGCCATATGATAGCAGTTATGAATTTACAGAATCACATAAATGGGAGGAACAAGGGACATACCAAATTAGGGCAAGAGCAAAGGACGAACATGGTGCTGAGAGCGATTGGGGAACACTAGAAGTCACCATGCCAAAAAACAAACCCTTCATTTTCAACTTTAACCTCTTGAGTTGGCTGTTCGAACGGTTTCCAAATATGTTCCCGATACTGAGATACCTACTTGGACTATAGAGCAGTATTTAAATAACCCATTTACATATACCGAAGTGTAGGATTGGAGGAAGGGTTTTCAAGATTTTCTTCAAGTATTACTCCCGATTTATTTCCCTTCCTTCACATAATATTGCAGAAATGAAATCAGCACAATGTAACATATGTTGCAATTAAAAATTAAGTCGATATAGTGTAATTAGCCCACCGACTATAGTTTATAAAAAACCTTAAATAATAAGTTTATTCTATATAGTAACAAATATACTACAGACAGAACAGTAGCTGATCTTGGGGGATAATATGAGCAAACATAGAATGAAACTAGCAGTTGGAATGTCTCTACTTTTTATTGGAATGGGGATTGCGCCAGGTTTTACATTGGCTAGTGATATTTTTGAATCAACATTAGAAACAGTAGAATTTGTTCAGGTTTTTTCGGAGCCAATGATCATAGAAAAAGGGGAATTTGTAGAGATATATGTTGAAGAGACAAATTCTTTTATGACCGATGATGGAGCACCAATGATGCCATTTTTTTCCAAAACATATGAATTTCCACTTGGTACAGAGATAACAAATGTAGAAGCCACGACGTCAAAAGTTGAAACTATAAACGTTGGGAAACAAGTTGACCCAGTTCCATCCAAACAAAGGATAGGCGATTCAATTGCACTTGTGGAGACAATAATGAATCAAGAAGTTTACACAAGTTCTAAACCATATCCATCTGAATGGTGTAGCTATGTTACTGGAGCAGGTCTCAATAAGAATAATGACCATGTATTATTTCTTTCGTTACAAGTTTACCCCACTCGATGTCTTCCCTTGGAAAACACCGTTCAATATGTTAAACAAGTTGAGATAAGCGTTGAGTACAATGTACCAGACTCAAAAACAACAAATTCTGATATATATGATCTTGTCATCATAGCTCCTTTAGAATTTTCTGATAGTCTAGAGCCTTTGATTTACCATAAAAACGACTATGGGGTAGAAACAAATCTTGTAACATTAGAATATATATATGCTAATTTCTCCGGAAGAGATAAGGCTGAGAAAATCAAATATTTCGTTAAATATGCTGTTGAAGAATGGAACACGCACTATGTGCTTTTAATTGGAGATGTTAAAAAACTACCCATTAGGACAACCTATGCTTCACCATGGGAGATTGACATACTTTCAGATCTCTACTATGCTGATATATATGATGATAACTATAGTTTTTGTAATTGGGATGCAAACGGTAATGACATTTTTGGTGAGGTATCATGGGAGGGTGGCTTTCCACCTCGAATGAAAGACCTTGATGGAGTCGATTTATACGCTGATGTACATTTGGGTCGTATACCTTGTTCGGATGAAAAGGAGTTAGATGTTGTTGTCAATAAAATTATAAATTATGAAAGGGAAACCTATAATCAAATATGGTTTAAAAAAATAATACTTGCTGGTGGAGACACATTTCCCCTGGTTAAATGGGGAAAGCCCTTTGTCTATGAGGGAGAAATTACGAATACAAAGGTAGCCCAGCAGTTACCGGATTTTAAACATGTTAAACTTTGGACATCTAAACGAAATTTAAACGCTTTAACATTTAACCTGGCGATATCAAAAGGAGCAGGTTTTGTTAGCTATGCCGGCCATGGATTTGAAATGGGATGGGGGACCTATCCTCCAAATGCCATTATTAACAGAATGATTATGTATTACACCCCGTATTTAAAAGGAATGAGAAACAATCAAAAACTACCTGTTGTTTTCTTTGACGCCTGTCTAACTGCGAAACTTGATTTCAACATTACAGATCTTGAAGGGTACTATCCGATATTAATAAAACTCCTACTTATCTTTACAAGACTTGATTATGATCCATCTGTTTTTTACCCTTGCTTTGCATGGTGTTTTCTAAAGAAAGAAGATGGTGGGTCAATAGCAACAATAGGTGCCACTCGAACCGCCTATACATGGGTTGACAAAGATGGAGTGTATGCTGGAGCAGGATATTTGGATGTACAATTCTTCAAGGCATATGAGGAGGGAGTTACAGCTGGAGAGAT
The DNA here is from genome assembly GCA_020343515.1 of Thermoplasmatales archaeon. GTDB lineage: Archaea > Thermoplasmatota > E2 > DHVEG-1 > DHVEG-1 > JAGLML01. Next base: position 904,639 of record CP070798.1, read on the forward strand.
GCTCACCAAAGCACAAAATGGTTACATAAGTAACGTTGGAAAAGATTATTTCACGATTGAAGAGTTTCTTCTTCTGGGCGATCCAAGTCTCGTGGTTGGTGGCTATAGCTAAGCTCCCAACATAATGCCAGAAATAAAATAAATTCATTACTACAAACCAATAGATTTCGTTACTCCAGTTGTTTTAAAATCCTAACTGGAGGAAAAACGTAAGAGAAAACTATTTATTTAAAAAAGTTATTTAGACTTGGGGGACATAGCAAGCAGGTTGGGGAGGTAGTTATGTATCTGCTTTCCACGAAAGTTACATTCCTCCTATCCAATGCATCCCGTCCCCCACTTTTAAATTGTGTAACTTTTTTGTTAGTGCATTAATACTGTAAAATAAGAAGAAGGTTGTTTTCGGAAACCCCCTTCTTTTAGTCAAACAAAGCACTCAGTCCCGCTGCAGCTTCTTCTTCAGAGACCTCTTCTTTCTTTTCTTTCTTCTTCTCTTTTTTCTCCTCAGCAGGTGGTTCTTCAGCAGCTTGTGCAGGTGCTGCAGCTACTGGAACTGCCGCAGATGTTTTAATCGCCTCTTCGATGTTTACACCATCAAGAGACGCTACCAATGCTTTAATTCGTGCATTATCAGGTTTTGCACCAGCGGCAGTGAGCACTTTCTTTACGTTCTCTTCAGTAATCTTTTGGCCTGCTGAATGAAGAAGCATCGCACTATATACATATTCCATTTCTTTTTTCCTCCTATGTTAACTTTTTCTTTAAATCATCATCTAATGCATCTTTTGTATGTGACGCTATTGAAAGCATAGACGCATGCGCTTTTGAAAGTAGTTGTTTTATGGTATCTTTTGTATAGATGTTTTTCTCCAAAGCAAGTGTATAAGCATTGCGATGTGCCTTGAGCAATAAATGTGTAATTGTAGATTTGTTCGGCCAAGCCATTTCTATGGCCAGATTAAATGCATTTGATGACGCCTGTTGAATTTGAATCATGAATTTAGACATATCGATATCTAAAACATTAGGCTTGTAAATAGTTCCGTCCTCAAAGACTGCATGAAGATTCATGCCAATTTCAATTGGAAATATTTCAAGTCTTGTGAGCATTTGCGCAACATCTACAGGTATCTTTTCCCCAGCTGGGACAATTACCTTATCAGTCTTAATGACAACCTTTCCTTCCTGGATGGCTGCTGGAATACCCACTTTTTGCAGCTCTCCAACAACCGGTCCAGGCTTAAAGGGAGTATCCCCTTTTTTAACTTCGATGTCGTGTGTTGCTGTTTCCCCACCTTTTGCAGGTGCCATTGTTCTTGTTGATTTCATCTCTTTAAAGAGTTTAAAAGGATTCATATCCGTGGTTATAATTGCGGTTTGTCCCTTGATTTCGTTTTTCAATCCACTTATTCCTTTAACTTTTTTATCTGCCTCGTCTAAAGCTCTCGTTATCAGAGAGTTTTTTGCGCAACGAATTTTTGCCTTCTCACGGATATTTTCCCTCATTTTTTGAAGCTGTGGACCTGGTATACCTCCGATCTCCGCTATTCCAACTATTTTTTTATCTATCAAAAGAGTGCTAAGCCGTTCTACTTCACCAAACTTCCATTTTGCCACATGAGCCATATAATTACACCTTACATTATCCGCACTGAAGGCCCCATTGTTGTCTTGACATGGATTGAGCCTATGTTAATTCGCCCTCTTTCTAATTTTGATTCTAATCTTTTAATGATCGTATCAATATTTTCTGCGATTTGTTCTGTCCCCATTTCTTCTTTACCTGCAATTGTATGAAATGTTTTATTTGCCCTAGACTGTAGCTTTATAGTTTTCCTCAGATTTTTAACAATGCCTGCGATCTGAATTTGGGGAGGCACCGGTTTCGGCATCTTTCCCCTTGGACCTAGGACAACACCCAGTGTTTTACCGATAGTGGGCATTAGTGCGGCTTCGGAAATGAAAAAATCATGTTCATCCACTATCTTTTTAAACTTCCTTTTATCCTTGGCAAGTTCTTCAATTTCTTCAGGTTTTATTATGAGATCCACTTTTCCCTTTGCCTTTAATGCAAGTTCACCACTTGCAAAAATTGCTATCTTCGCTTCTTTACCTATACCATGAGGAAGAATGATTTCCTCATCTATCCTATTTTTAGCCTCGCCCATGTCAATGTTTTTTAAATTTACGACTAAGTCAATATTTTGTTTGAATTTTCTTTCGAGCTTTTTGGATTCATCCAAAGCTTTCTGAACTAATTCAACTGTTTTCTTGCCTGTCATTTATATCAACAAACTATGGCTTTAATTACTCCATGGGATGATGTAGTTCTCGGGAATAATGACTTTACTTATAAAAGTTTGGTTAACTGTAACTATTAAATCAGGACTAAATCCTTTCGATAATTAACTCAAAAACTTCTTCCGGATCCCTTAACTTTTTTAATTCTTTCTTTACAATAACAGGGGTGCCTTCCACATTTCTTTTATCAATATCCTTATCTGTGAAAACAACGGCGTGTTTCTCTGTTATTTTAGATATGCTGCTCACGATTTGTGCCTTTTTGAGCAGCTTATTATTATATTTGTGTACACATGTTAATAGTATTTTTTCCCGGTCCTTGCTTAAAGCCTCAAATGGACATCTTTCCATAGGTATTATCTTATACCCAACATTTTGAAGCAAGGAAAAAACCTCTTTTTGAAACGATTTAATGTTTTCTAATAAACCATGATGCGTAACACCGATTTCATTACTTTCATCTTGAGTTTTTAAAATATTTATTGGAATAGTTATGGATTGTTCTAAAAGTTTTTCCATCCTATGGGCAACCTCAATTCTAGAATTCATGCCTTCTTCATACATCCGTACTGTTCTTCTGGAAACATTAACATGTCGTGCAAGCGTCCCTAGAGAAATGCCCTTTTCATGTCTAAGCTCTCGAAGCTTCAATTCATCAAGATGTACGTATAGCCCTCCAGGTGCTGCATATACTTTGATAGGCATTCCTTCGAGCAAATGATTTCTTAGGGTATTTATGGTAATGACTTGGACTCCGAACCTAAAGTAAACAACATCATCTTCTAGGCGACCTGATCCGTTTTTCTCTCCTATTAATAATGGGCAGCCTTTCAGAAGTGAAGATAATGTTTTTAGTTCATTTGCAACATTTTCTGATATTGAATCAATGTTTGTCATAACTTTGATTATCAGTAGTGAGTCATCTCTTCTTGCCATTACATCAAAACCAGTTATACGCATAGGGTGTAAATCAGAGACATAGAATCCTGCATTAATTAGAGCGTCTCTGACGTTTGTTAGCAGCTCCGTTCTTTCCATAGTAGATGAAACTTAAAGTATATCTTATATAATAATGTTTTTGGTGACAAAATCTGGATAGGCGTTGACGACACTGATTCTACGAAAGGTGGATGTACTACCTATGTAGCGAGGACTATAATTAAAAAATTATTGGAAAATTATGATATTATTGGATATCCTCATCTTGTACGACTAAACCCCAATATCCCTTGGAAGACAAGAGGCAATGGTGCAGTTTCGATACAGCTGGGAAGAGGAGGTAAAAATAAGACAAAGATTGGAGAGATTGATGATAGAGATATTGTATCTTCCCTAGAATTAACACAAGATATTGACAAATCAGATTATAAAGAGGTAAAAAATATTGTAAGAGAAACTGTTGAGGTAAACGCGAGAACAGACGACGAAAACACAAACCCTGGTTTTGTTCTCCTAGAAAAACGGTCAGATTTTGAACTTTATAAAAAGACAGTTACACAAATCGTCTCAATCGATGAAACAAAATCCTTATTGAGGTCATTAAAAGCAGATTTTGAAGGATACAAAAATTGTAGAGGGCTTATCGGTGCAACATCTGCTATTGCTTGGTCGCCTTCGAGAGATAAAACATATGAACTCATTTCTTACAGGCAGCGAAAAAAATGGGGGAGTAGAAGAGATGTAGATTCAGTATCTGTTAAAAACATGGATATATCCTGTAAAACGACCTTTGACAATTATGATTATGATAATGAACACAACAGACTAGTGCCAAATTCCCCTTGTCCCATTCTTTATGGAATTCGAGGAGATGACGTAAAAGAGTTGGTGAAAGCCTTCAAAATAGTTAAATCAGAACCGGTTGACAGCTGGTTAATTTTTGAAACCAACCAAGGAACCGATAATCATCTTCAGAAAAAAAATATTGCAGACATACAACCATATCAATCAGCGATAATAAAAGGGTCAGTAGTTAAAAATCCTTATACTATAGAAGGCGGACATGTCATTTTTGCCATTGAAGATTATACCGGGACTATTGATTGCGTTGCCTATGAGCCCACAAAAGGCTTTAGAAATATTGTACGAAAGCTATATGTGGGGGATGTTGTAGAGGTCTATGGAGGTGTGCGGAGGCACCCTTTAACCGTTAACATGGAAAAGATCAAGGTGAATCATCTTGCAACAATTTATGAAAAAATAGAAAACCCTGTTTGTCCAAACTGTGGAAAACACATGAAATCAAAAGGTAGGAATCAGGGGTATAAATGCAAACTATGTGGTGCAAAAAATGATAAACCATCAATCACGGAAAAGCAGCGTTTAATTCAACCTGGATTTTACGAAGTACCGGTGTGCGCTAGAAGACATCTGAGCAAGCCGTTGAAAAGAATGTATAGATGATTAAAGCTAGGTGTTTATCTAAATCTAATATATTCTGCTATTTGTGTTTCATCAATTGGCTCTGACTTAGAACCAATAGTTATTGAGCCTGTGCATCTCATATGATATCTCCAGTAATTTATAATGCCCATCCATCGAACGTGATGTGTGTCAAAAACCTCCATATTAACATGAAGAGAAACATTTCCTTTCTTTGCATCAAGAATGAATGAGTAAGGAACGAGCATTCCTTGCTCTATATGAAAATCTTTAACTAAAAGATTGAAATACTCCGGTTCAATATTCGTGTAACTTCCGTTTTTCTCGTTTATCACAAGTAATGGTTGACCCCAAAATCTTGTTGTCATTATCTTAGACCACGTCATTGTATGATTGTTGGAATTCACTTTTCCCCAAAACCATCCAAAGTTTATGCCTGTAAGTACCGTTACTTCCCAGTTGTGGTCATGATATCCAGTGCCGCTAACATTGATTTCTTCGTTTTTTAACTTAATTGTACCTTGTACTTCTGCCCTTGGTAATATGACAGCCCACTCACCTCCTGGAGTACTCCCTTTCCAACCTTTTGTACAACCAACAAAATTTAACTCAGCAGATGATTCATCAAGCCCCACTGAAAGATCGAACACCCAATCTCCCGTGGTTTCATTGATATAGCCCTCCATATATTGTTCTCTCTTTAATTTTACAAGGGGTACCTCTTCAGACGCGAAAAAATCCCACATAATATATTTTTTCAACTCATGGGATAATAACTTACCATCTTTATATATGTCAAATCTTATAATAACAAGCCCTTGGTTCATAACACCCAATACCCTTATACCTACTTGTACAGAGTATCCATTATCAAATAAAGCATCAAAATACCACCATTCTGTGAAATGCAAGTTATCTGCTCCATGGAATGCATCGTCTTTCAGCTCGATATCTTCAGGGGAAAAGATAAAGTTGTTGAATGGATCCATTTTAATTTGAAGGTGTTTACCTATTCCTGGCTGATAATTTTGAAATTTGTTGAGGTGTTTCATTATTAATAGCGGATGTAAAGAATTTATTTGTTTATCCAGAATTGATTTGTTTGGAGTAGCCGACCCAATATCAATAACTACAACAGAGGCACTTAATAGTAGAAAGATTATAGACAATACAGCTACTTTTTTCATTTCCATGATTATATTACTTATTTATTATTTAAATATTTTTCCTGAATTTCCTTATATAGTCCTTCAAAATGGAAAAATCAGGTATAAGTATCATAATCGTAATACTTTTTAAGCAATTGTTGCTTCTTGGTTTTTAAATTTACAATGCGGGTGTGGTGTAGCCTGGTATCACTTAAGCTTGCCAAGCTTATAACTCGGGTTCAAATCCCGGCGCCCGCATTTCCTAAAGTTTACTCTCTTTCTTCTATCTTCTAAATACATAGAAAGAATGGATAAGAATAATTAAAAACAATTTTCAGGTAAAATTGCCCTTATCAAAGTTTATACAACTGAATTTTTAGGTAAATATGCAGATAATTATCTAAGACGGAGGATGTGCACGTAATTATGTATGTAGTTGTACATGTGCACATGTAGATAAATATCCGTTGGAGAATACTTTATTAAAAGGGAGCATTATTCATCTTTTTGAGAGCAAGTGGATGGGATGCAGGAAGACAATAGTTTAGATGATACTCTCGACATCAAAAGACCTCTTGTTGTTAGGGCTTTACGAAGAAGTAATATTAGAAGGAAGGTAGCTGAATATCTTTTTGATATTAGCCCTAGTTATAGCTATACTTCTGAAATTGCTTATAATATAAGAGCCACATCTTCCAATGTGATAGGTGCTTTAAGAGGCATGAACTCCAGATACAAAAAAGATGAATCACTTATTAGCCTCAACATGGTTGAGGAAAAAACTGGTGGAAAAAATATTCGATTATATGGAATTACTCCTTTTGGAAAAGAAATGATAGAAACAGTAAAAAATAGAAAATAAAGCAATTTTCAGTGCATTTTTCTCAGAAATGTATGCATATATTATGCAGATAACGCCAGATTAAACCTTATTTAAATTTTTAAAAATCTCTTTTATAAGCAATTCAATCCCTTCATTATTTGTACAGGAAATCTTTAGATAAGAAGAATTAGTTTTTTTAAGATCAACCTTGTTCTCAACGATTATAAAAGATATATCATGAAAAATTTCTTTTATCTGAGAAAGCATATGTAATTGGTTTTTTATTGAGTAGCCACATGTTTCTGAAGGATCTGAAATAAAGACAACAAGATCAGCAAGATGAGTAAGTGCGGCAATAGCCTGTCTCTCTATGTCGTTTTTTTCCGATAACGGTCTGTCTAATAATCCTGGGGTATCAATTATCTGATACTGTTTTTTTACGTATTTTTCCTTCCGTTCAATGTGGCCAACGTGAATCTGTTTTGTTGTAAAAGGGTACTGAGCTATCTTTGGTTTTGCAGAAGATAAAAGTTTAAGAAGAGACGATTTACCTACGTTTGGGTAGCCAGCGATTACTACAGTAGGAATATCTTTAATATCAGGAAATTTTTTCATTATTTTTTGTGCACCGGCAATAAATATCAAGTGTACATCAACTTGTTTAACAACAGAGGAGATTCTTCCGTAAATCTCTCTTTGTTTTTGTTTCAAAAAGTCGATGTTTCCTGTTTTTCTCAATGCTCTACTTTGTTTCGAATAAATCAATGCACAAGTTTTTCTAGCCCAGTCAACCGCACCAAGAGCCTCCTTCAATTTGTTGATATCTATCTTTATATCAATAATCTCTTGATAAAATGAGGGCAGATGTTCAATGGAAGGAAATCCTTTTACATACTGTTCAAGCGTAGAAATAATTATAGTCGCAAATGAATCTGTTCGTGCAATAGTTGTCTTTTTAGTTTTGAAACGTCTGTCTCTATCATGTATTTCTATCTTCTTTGTTTTCCTAATAGCATGATCAATGAGTTTTGTTGCATCGAGTATTATTGGTATTTTTGAGAACATATAAGTAAAAAGCTTTATGTGATGCCTATAAATTAAGATATTGGTATGCCCATGGATGAAGGTTTTATACTTTCAAACAAGTACAGGAGAGCAATTTTTAATGAATTTGCAGTTGGCGAAACAAATATAAGAAGGATTGCAAAAAAACACCGTATTATTCTAACTGTAGCTCAGAGAGTCGTGAATGATTTTATTAAAGGCGGTATAGTAGAAAAAAAGGACAACGCATATGCCTTTACTAAAAAAGGGGAAAAACTTGTTGAAAGTATTGGAAAATAAATAGGGAGAACAGTTGCATATGAAACCATATCTCTTACAAACCTTGAAAGAGCTTGCACTACTCGGCGCAGTCAGTAACAGGGTCGAAATTTCATCTCATGAGTTGGCAAAACAGTTAGAAACAAGTCAGCAAACCGCTTCTCGCTATCTTATGGAACTGGATAACGTACAGATGATTACCCGAGAGTTAGGGATTAAAAAACAACTTATACAAATAACGGGTATAGGTGCAGAAGTTTTAAAAGAGGAATACTCTCAATATAGACAGATTTTTGAACTATCTAATAGGGTTGCCTTCAGAGGAAAGATTGTTTCAGGAATGGGCGAAGGAAAGTATTATACTGAACAAAGAGGCTATGTTGATCAATTTAAAGAGAAATTGGGTTTTGCACCATATCCGGGAACATTGAATGTTGAAATTGAATATGTTGAAAGGAATAAGCTACGGCTTCTAAAAAACTATGGTGGGATCGCTATCGATGAATTCAAAACCAAAAATCGTACGTTTGGCAGTGTACTATGTTTTAACGCAAAGATAAATAATTGCATAGGGGTAATTGTTCTGCCAAAGCGAAGTCATTACTCGAACATCCTTGAGTTTATTTCTCCACATTATCTACGGGAAAAATTACATTTAAAAGATGGTGATGAGGTAGAGATAGTTATTTATTTGGAAAAATAGGGATATATATTATGAAAAATCAGCTTGTGGCAGAAATATTCTATCAAATAGCTGCCCTCTTAGAGATTCTGGGTGAGATACCTTTCAAATCGAGAGCGTATCGTAAGGCTGCACAGGTTATTGAAACATTGGATGAGAATATTGAGAATATTGCGAAGGAAGATAAGCTACGTTCGCTGCCCGGTGTTGGTGAGGGGCTTGCTAAGAAGATAAAGGAGATAGTGGAGACCGGAGGGCTTGAATATTTCGAAAAGTTGAAAAAAGAAATCCCGGGGAGTTTAGCTACTTTGATTAGTATTCCAGGGGTTGGACCAAAGAAAGCATCTGTTTTGTATAAAACTCTTGGGATATCAACAGTACAGCAGCTGAAGGAGGCTTGTGAGAAAGGAAAACTTAGGGATTTGGATGGTTTTGGTGAGATAACTGAGCGAAACATTATTCGTGGTATAAAGATGCTGGAGAAGGCGAGTGGAAGGGTTTTACTGAGTTTAGCCTATGAAGATGGGAATAAGTATCTTGAATATCTTAGAAAAATGGGTGAAATAGTAGATGTTAACCTAGCAGGTAGTCTTCGTAGGATGAAGGAGACTATTGGAGACCTGGATATCCTGGCTTCTTCCAATAGTCCAGATGAGGTCATGGACTATTTTGTTAATTACTCTGATGTGAAAAACGTGTTGTTAAAGGGTAGTACAAAAACAAGCGTGGTATTGGATGATGATATCCAGGTTGATCTTCGGGTTGTGAAACCTGAGAGTTATGGCGCCGCCCTGCAATATTTCACGGGCTCTAAAGAACATAACGTGAAACTTCGCGGCATAGCTATAAGGAAGGGTTTGAAGTTGAGTGAATATGGTGTCTTCGAGAAGAAGACGGATAAATATGTTGTAGGTAGGAGTGAGGAAGAAGTATACAATGCGTTGGATTTACCTCTTATAGAACCTGAGTTGAGAGAGAACAGGGGGGAGATAGAAGCTGGTCGGAATAAGCGATTACCAAGGCTAATAGGGTATGACGATGTTAAGGGTGATTTTCATGTTCATTCTATGTGGAGCGATGGCTCTGACTCTATAGAGGATATCGCGTTTTTTGCAAAAAAGCAGGGTTTTTCATTCCTTGGTATCGCAGATCACTCTCAATCTCTTAAGGTGGCATTTGGTTTATCTGAGGAGAAGATTGATGAGAAGCTGAAGGAGATTGAAAAGATAAATGAAAAACTATCTGGGTTTAGAGTTTTTTCTGGGACAGAATGCGATATCAGGGCTGATGGATCATTGGACTATAATGATAAAATCCTAAAGCAATTTGATATTGTTTGTGCTGCAGTTCATTCACGTTTCAATATGAACAAGGAGGAAATGACAAAGCGAGTTTTAAGAGCTATGGAAAATGAGCATGTGAACATCCTTGCTCATCCTACATGTAGATTGATTGGTATAAGGGAACCCGTTCAATTGGATATGGAGATGGTTATAGATGCTTCTAGGGATACTGGCACATTTTTGGAAATCAATGCATTCCCAGATAGACTTGATTTGAATGACATTCTTTTACGGGTTGCAAAAGAAAGGAATGCAAATTTCGTCATAGGTACAGATGCTCACAGCATCGACCATCTGAGGTATATCCGCTTTGGTATTGCAACAGCGCGTAGAGGCTGGCTTGAGAAAAAAGATGTTTTAAACACCTACTCTATAAAAGAAATTGAAAAAAGACTGCATAATTAGGAGGAATACATTACATGGCTAAAGCTAGGGCTGAGAAACGAATAAAACAGCTTCGAGATGAGATACGTCGTCATGATTACTTGTATTATGTTTTGAATAAACCTAAGATATCTGATGCAAAGTATGACAAGCTAATGGAGGAACTTAAAACTCTTGAAGAAAAATATCCCAATTTTGTTACAACCGATTCTCCCACGCAACGAGTAGGCGCTGCCCCCCTGGAGGAATTTGAAACAGTTAGGCATACAAAGCCTATGCTCAGCCTTGATACCGCTCTTGAGGAAGAGGACATCCAGAGGTTCGACGAACGGTTGAAGAGGGAGCTTGCTTTAGAACTTATTGAATATATCGCTGAGCCGAAGCTCGATGGCTTATCTGTAGAGCTCATCTATGAAAAAGGCCACTTTAAAATAGGCTCAACGCGTGGTGACGGGATTAATGGCGAGGATGTCACTGAAAACATAAAAACTATACGGGCAGTACCACTTCTGCTCAGAAGCAGCGACCTCAGCATCCCCGAGATGGTGGCTATCCGGGGTGAGGTTTTTATGAATATCAACGATTTTGAGGAGTTCAACAAACAACTAATCCAGCAGGATGAGCAACCATTGGCTAATCCACGAAACGCTGCAGCTGGTTCACTCCGTCGCCTTAACCCCCGTGAGACTGCTCAAAGGCCGCTTGACATCTTTTTCTACGAAATAATGGACATCAAAGGGATGGAAGTTGAAACACAATGGGATTCATTACAATATCTAAAAAAATGGGGCTTGAAGACCAACACAATGGTGGAAAAATATAGCGGATCAGATGACGTAATAAAATACCATCAGAAAATGTTGAAGAAGAGAGACACGTTGGAATATGAGATCGACGGTGTTGTCATAAAATTAAACAACATAGAACTCCAGGAGAAACTTGGTGTGAAGGCTAGGTCGCCTAGGTGGGCTATCGCATACAAGTTTCCCTCTAGAGTGGAAAAAACGAGGGTTATGGATATCATGGCTCAGGTCGGTAGAACTGGTGCATTAACACCTGTGGCATTGCTAAAACCAGTCGATGTCGGTGGCGTTACAGTTTCTAGGGCGACGCTTCATAACCAGGATTTCATCGACGAGATGGATGTTAGAATAGGTGATGTAGTAAGAGTTGGCAGAGCAGGGGATGTTATACCTGAGGTTAATGAGGTGATCAAATCTGCGAGAACGGGAAAGGAAAAAAAATATCGTCTACCAATTACCTGCCCTATCTGTGGATCTAAGGTGGTTGAGGTTGGCGCATTTAAACGGTGCACTGGCGGCCTCTCTTGTGTTGCTCAGTTGAAAAGAAGCATCGGGCATTTTGCATCCAAGGGTGCGATGGACATTGAGCATTTAGGGAGGAAAAACGTGGACTTATTCGTTGATCATGGGTTACTAAAAAGTGTGGGTGACGTTTACCAGCTAAAAAAAGACAATCTCCAAGCGCTTCCTCGTTTTGCTGAGAAATCAGCTGAAAACCTTGTTGACGCTATAGAAAAAAGCAAGGAAAGAAGCCTTGCTCGATTCATCTATGCCCTTGGTATTCCGAATGTGGGTGAACATATTGCAAGAGTTCTCGCTGATAAATTTAAAAGCCTTGAAAACTTGATTGCTGCAAGTGAGGAAGAGCTGCTCAGCATCTATGAAATCGGGCCTGAGATAGCTGATAGTGTAACCTCTTTTTTCAAAGAAAAAAGGAATGTAAAAGAGATAGAAAAAATGAGAAAACTCGGTGTTAAGGCTGTCGTTACCAAGGAGAAAAAAGAGAAACCCGGTGTGCTGAAAGGTAAAAGTTTTGTTTTCACAGGTGGGTTAAAAGATTTCACTCGAGGTGAGGCTAAACGCATTGTAGAAGAACTGGGTGGAAGGGCAACGTCAACTGTTAACGATAGTACGGATTACGTTGTTATAGGTGATAAACCTGGTTCAAAATATGAAAAGGCAAAAAAACTAGGACTTACAATACTCAGTGAAGATGAATTTAAAAAAGTTGTGGGTAAAAAGGTAATGAAGTATGATAGAATGTAAAGCAGAAGAAAACAAAATGGATTGTAATTGTACCCATCCCTGTGATAGAAAAGGTATGTGTTGTGAATGTCTCAGGTATCATTGGAATCGTGGTGAGGTTCCTGCTTGTTTCTTCCCAAAAAATGTAGAAAAAACGTATGATAGAACTATAGAGAATTTTATTCGAGTATATC
>CP070798.1:917366-932307 GCA_020343515.1 Thermoplasmatales archaeon
TAGGAGTGTACATTTAATGCCAATGCAACAAATTTATAATTGTGACAAGTGAACGGTTCAAGTTGTTCATTCCCTGTAATCCCTTCGGTCACTGTTGCACAGTCAAAGCTGATTAAGCTGAAAATTAATCCTCTCCAGGGTCTAGTTTTCAGCATTCCACTAATTTTCATGTGCCTAAAAAATCTAGGTGGTGAAATTACTTTAATAATAATAGAAGACCATTCACTTTCATTTCCATATACATCCTTTACCTTCATTTTAATTTCGTAGATTCCTGTTTTAGTCCACCAATGGGTGAAAGATACTGTTTCGCCAGAATTATATGGACCTAGCCAACCACTCATATTCCCGTCACCCCAGTCAACCCAGAGATACAATAGGTCTCCATCCGGGTCCTCAAAGGTAATGTAAATAGTATATTCTACTCCGACCCAAATTACTTCATCTGTTAGATTAGTTATTCTGGATTCAACCGACGTATGCATGTTAAATGCTTCAATTGTAGATATACTTGTAATCAGCAACAGCATACCAACGATAATTCCAATAAGTTTCATTTTCATTTTTTTATAACCTCCCATTATTTTCCCATAGACCTCGTTGTATTTAAATCTTTGTAACAGAGCTTTTCCTCCTAAAAGGTCTGTTTTTTCAACCTCTTTTTATCCCATCACTGAACATAGAGATTTCTTAACTGGATAGAAACAATCACTGAAACAAAAAATTGAGGTGTTTTGGGGAACTGCAATAGTTATTCATCCAGCTCATCTTGAAGGGCGATAACCATCTCTGTAAGTAATTCTTCGAGATTCTCACGACGATATTCTTTGATTTCACCATTTGCCAATTGCATTCGTACAACGAACTCTTCGCCATCTTTGATTATTTCGATATTACAAACAGATTCCATAAGTTTTCCATCTCTAATCTGCTGAGGATATTTATATTTTTAAGTATGGTCAGATTTCTATAACCAGATCAATAAAATCCCTTTTTTCATCTCTAAATCTAATAGAATTAATTGTTTGTCAGCTTGGGCAAAAATTATTTTATTCAACGATGAAAAAAGAGGGGAGAAATTGTTGTCATTTTAGCAGGACAAAGAACAACAACATAAATCCTTTTTTTGTTTCTGAAAACGTTTCAGAATTAGCTGCGCTTGCCGTAGCTGCTATCTCAAGCGGTCCAAAACCAACTGCAGATGGCATTTTTTCGACGATTATTTCGTTTGATGGCAATATGTTAAAAGTACCTTTAGTACGAAGATTAATTCTTCCAAAGATTCCCCCAGTGATTTCAACGTGCCACTCCCCATCAAAAGCATCCGTACTTCCAACATTTGTAATAAATAGTGTTACACCAATGCCACCTTTAATTTCCATTTCAAGCTTTGTCTCAGGAATGCCGTATGGTTTCATCAAAGGATAGTTATCCTCGTTATCACCACCTGGAATAACATATGGTGTATCGCCTATGCCATCTCCATCATCATCTACACCTTCATAGTCATCCCAATAGTTACCTCCAGATGGATAATCGTTATCCCAAACGTTTAATCCTGAATCAAATCCATTGTCTGGATCGTTATTAAAAAAATTGTTATGGTAAATGAAATTGTTAGTTACAGTACGGTCCAATATCGCAAGGCCACTCCAATTATTATTTAAAATTGTGTTTTCAATGATTGTGTTATCATATGAGCCGAATATGTTTATTCCAGTTCTTTTGTTATTAAAAATAATATTACTGGAAATATTGTTATTTGATGAATAACGCATATTGACTCCATAATATTGTTGATTTTCGATAATATTTTGTGAAATAATATTGTTTAATGATTCTAACATATCAATGCCTAATTTGTTGTTTTTAATGATATTATTACAAATGATGTTATCATATGAATTGATATAAATTGCAGAATCCGGCCAAAAACCTCCGACATTATGGATAGTAAATCCAGTAAGAAGAACACCATCACCATAAATCGATATACCATTGTGGCCGGGACCTTCGGTTCCATCAATAAACGTACTCTCTTTATTTTCTCCAATTAATATTAAGGATTTTTCGACAATAAGGCCACCATAATATTTCCCGCTAAAAACAAAAATTGTATCTCCATCGCTTGCATTATCAATCGCATCTTGTATCCTTGTGTAATTATTAGGGCCAGAACCACCGACATACAATATATCGTTACAAAAAGAAACTGGCAAGGCTGATTTTTCTAAAATTGTGCCAGTTAACGGAATGATACTTAAGCTAATGAATAAGATAATAACAGCAACAATCCCGCTTTTTTTTAATAAATTATTTATCATAATCTTTTCTCCCTATGTATTGCCAAAGAATGTCATATATTTAGATTTTATCCTAAATAGCAATAAAAAACTAATTATTGCCGACACGAAATCGAATTTTAAATCATTAAAAAAGAAAATAGTTTTATTGAGATATTTACGAGAGTTTTAAAGACGGATCCCCTAGTGCATTCCAAATTGTAACAACGTGTGCCTCCCATAAGTTAATGGTATTTTCATCGATAAACTTTTGAACAGCACCAGAAAATGCTTCACCAAATGTTGTTGCTCCTTCCTGTCCAATCAAATAGAAGAAATCTGTTGCTAGTCTTGCATTTCCACTGTTTGGTTCATCGCTAAGAGAAGTAGTTAGACCTGTTCCACCAACAGAGGCAATAGCACCACCCCATGGTATTATTATCATCCTCCAACAAAAGCAATGAACCCCAGGATCACCATGTGTCCAATACCATTGATCATATGTCTCATTCCTTGCTCTATAGGTATTTAACCATGAAATATTAAATTGAGCATCATGACAACCTCCTACTACAACAATTGGTAATTTTTTTAGGTTGAAAAACTTCCACATGTGTCTCATATGCATCCCTTCCAACCATGTATTGATATCATCCACAGGATGTGTAGCCCATCTAAGAGGATGCCCATGTCCTGAGAAATATATGAAACGTGCACCATTTGTAAAAGCCTTTACTATATCTTTTATTACTGGGATAGGACGACCGCTATCCTCATTTGATGCATAAACTCGAACTTCTTCATCGATAATATCTTCTACATAACTCATAGCAAGATCAGTAAGGTATTCTCCATCAGCTTGACCATCGTATAAAGCATGGTTTAAACCAGAGATTCCAACCATTCTTTTATACCATGACTCACTAGAAGGAGTTATTGTTTCATATTGAATGATTTTTCGAACTGCAGTTTTAACTTCCCAGGTGCTTCTGCAGGGCAGTCTACCAACATAAACATCAAGGTTCAAATCAAGTTCATCATTATTGGGCGTCATACTCCATTTAGCATAAATGCCATCCCCATTTGAATCCCAGCTTGAGAAATTCCCCTCTCCGTCATAGATGTCCGCATAGTAAAGATCACAAAGAGCGCCAGGATCTCTCAAACCCGATTTCTTAATGTTAGTATATCTCACCGGAACATGCCAGGCACTACTTCCCTGGTTACAATCATCTCTATCTTTTGCGTAGAAATATTTTTTAAGACCACCAACAAGAAGAACATAATTTATGTTGTATGTTTCAATTGCATCTTTTATAAAATATTTTATTTGCTCAGGTTTATCAAAACCAGAATAGTTATTATATATTGATTCAGTTGTTTTAAGGAATGTTTTAACATTATTGCTGTTTTTATGGTCAACTAATCTTTGAAGTGCATTAGAAAACTTATTTGGAGCAATAATTAAAAGATCATATTCGTCTTCAAATGTCAGCTTTTGATTTGGTGGATCATAATTCACCTTTAATGTGGCTTCTTTAATATAATAAATTTTGTTAAGTGACGGTGAGTACTGGACTGGATACATATAGAGCGAGATATGTGTAACACGATTTTTATTTGACTTTAATCCACATGTAATTTTTACATCATGCCAAGTTGCTGGATATCTCTCTGCACTTGAATATACCCCTACGTTCTCAATTAGTTCAGGTGACCCAACATCTTCTCCAATTGCAGGTGTAACAATTTGTGGTGTTGGTTTGATTTTTTTAGTTAAATCTAGTTCAAATTCATCAGATGGTTCGTAGGTTATCTCGACATTTCTAGCTCCAAATGGTAAATCAAGTGAATATGTAGCCATAGGCATTTCTGGTTTCCCAGAATCTCTCAAAGTCTGAGTTGCTTCTTGTATTTGTAAAGTCAAATATTGTTCTGCTTCTCCTATTGTGGGTATTGAAAACGAGAAAGATTCAGTTATATCGATATCATTTTCATCTATAGAACCTACTACGGGTAATGCAGTTGAAATCAGCAGCATGCATACAATAATTCTAAATATTTTTCTTTTCATAGGTCCTCCCTTACCCATTCTAATAGACAGTAGGGTATATAAATGCTGCCCTCTATCAACAGATTCTTATTGGTAAAAATTCCCATAATAATAGCAGGAATAATTAACGTTGGTGCGCTGAAAAATATATTGCTTGTAGTCATACAAAATATGATTATTCAAACAGGGTTGTTTACCATTTATTAATCCTAGTAAAAAATTTCAAACCATTAATTAACAAACCATAGTCATTTCTTAAAATAGATCTATAGATTTGACCAATCACGTAATTGGATCTGAAGTAAAAGGTTTTAAATGCCTTAATTGTGTATTCTATTAGTTCTTCCTCAGTAAAATTCCCCAGACCATGACTTAAGTCAGCCAGTGTAAAATATTGATACGAAGGTATTTTTTTATTTTTTACTGCTTCAGCCCATAATGAAGAACCCGTTAAGTATCTTAACGGTCCAAATATCGCAAAATCAATCGGCAAGGAACATGCAAACTTAATGGTGTTTTCAATGTGTTTTTTTGTTTCTATAGGAGCGCCAATTATGAAAGATGCATATATAAAGAAATTCATTTCTCTTGCCAGCCCGACTGCTTTTCGTATTTGCTGCAAAGTAATCTTCTTGTTATAAAAATCGAGAACATCCTGATTTCCTGATTCTAATCCGTAGAGAATGAATTTAACACCGGCCTTTTTCATTTTCACATAGAGGTCTTTATCCGCTGTGTCAACCCGTGCTCCTTCGATAAGGAACTCGACGTTTGTATCAGTTTCTAAAAGCATATCAAATATTCTATGGGCTCGTTTTTTATCTGCCAAAAAGTTGTCGTCTACAACTATAATGGAACTGTATTTCCCATTTATTTCTTGAATTTCTCTTACTATATTCTCTACAGATCTTTCCCGAAAACTCCAGCCCTTTATGACATTACTATATTTGGCACAAAAACGACATCGAAAAGGGCATCCCTTACTAGTAATCATAGCTGTCACTTTTTTCTTTAAAATGAACCCCCAACTGGAGATGCCGTAATCATATTTTTCGACAAGATGTCGTGCAGGAAACGGTAAGCCATCTAGGTTATCATTTACCTGAGGGGGTTTTCCTGTCAATATAGATTTCTTGTCTCGATAGTAGATCCCATGAATATCCGATAAATTCTTTTTTCCCTGTAGAAATCGAACAAGGTCAAGTATTACCGGTTCTCCTTCACCCATAACGCTAATATCTGCATCTGGGATGTCTGATAAAGATCGCTTAGGTAGAAAAGTACAATGCGGACCACCTATAATCAAAGGTATTTCAGGGTCTATCTCCTTAATCATTCTTGAAATATCCGCTGCAGGTTTGCATTCCTCAGTAGTTAACGTTATTCCAACTGCATCAGATGTCATTAGAGAGTTTTTCAGCTGTTCCCTTGAAATGTCCTCTGCATAATAGTCAATTACTTCAACCTTATGGCCATCACGTTCCAACACCGCTCCGAGGTATAGTAAACCGAGAGGAGGGTAGGTCATAGGGAAGGGGATAAAAGATTTACCTTTCTCTCGATGTACTGGTCTAAGAAGAAGAAATTTCATTTTCCTTTTCCCCCTAAGAAATCCTATATTGGGCGTAGTATATAAATCTTTGTTACAGATTCTTATGAGCCCTCTTAACAAATGAAATTTGAGGATAAAGTATTATTAAACAGAACTCTATTTTTACAGCAAAACATGAAAAAGAAAGAATTAGAAATATTGCTTCAAAAAGTACCCTTCCCAAAGAGACCAATTCACACGCTGGAACAATATATGACACCTGCAAATATTGCTGCCGATATTATTTTTACAGCACATCAGTTTGGGGACATAGAAAATAAAACAGTTATAGATTTAGGCTGTGGTACTGGTATTTTCTCTGTTGGTGCTGCAATTACTGGTGCAAAAAAGGTTACGGGTGTGGACGTTGACAAAAACGTTATAACAATTGCTAAAGAATATGCAAGGGAAAATAATTTGGGAATAGAATTCACTGTAAAGGATGTAAAAGATGTCGACATTAAGTGCGATACAATTTTTATGAATCCGCCATTTGGGGCACAGAAAAGTAATCAGAAGGCAGACAGAAAGTTTGTTGAAAAAGGATTTGAAATCTCAACTATCTTTTATTCTCTTCATCTAAAAAAAACAATTCCTTTTCTTGAAAAAATGATTTCTTCATTGGGTGGAAGCATAACATATCAGAAAAACTATGTTTTTCCAATAAGATGGTCTTTTGAATTTCATGATAAAGAAGTTGTATACTATGATGTAACTTTACTGAGGGTTGAAACTAATATTTGATGTTTTAATTTAAGATGTCTTCAAAGCCATCCTGAAACAGAATTGGGATACCAGACAATTTTAAAAACCTGTATTTATTGACTGTGTTGAAAAAAAACGGTTAAACAGGGTGTGAATAAATGAAATATGTCAGAAGCGCTGATGAAGAATACATCTTGGATGATGGAGAGAGTATCAACGATCTTGGCAAATGTACATTGGAAGATGCGAAAAAGTTAGCAGAGAACGCGGCAAAGAAAAACAAGAAAGCAGTTTTCATAATGAAAACTGTGGGGTATATTGACCCCGACTTGTAAACCTCTTTTAAAAACTTATCCGAAAATATAATAATATGTTACTTTATCTGATTTCGAACTTATAGGTAATAAAAACATTGAAAGTGGTTGAATTGGCAAGAAAAAAAACAAAGAAATTCAGAGGATCCATGACCCATGGTAGAGGTAAAAAGGCTGGCAGAGGAGCTGGTCTTAGAGGTGGTAGAGGAAATGCAGGTTTGCATAAACACAGGTATATGTACATGTTGAAAAACATGCCTGATCATTTTGGACGACATGGTTTCAAAAGACATCACAGCAACACCGGTAAAATTAGAATTATAAATGTAGGTCAGCTCGAAGAGAAGTTCCCTGGAAAGAAAGATATAAACCTTACAAAGGAAGGCTTTGATAAACTGTTAGGAGGAGGAAATATTAATAGCGGCCTGAAAATTAAGGTTAAGGCAGCATCACAAAAAGCGATAGATAAAATTGCGGAAAAAAACGGAGAAGTAAAGATAGAGTAAGGTTTTTATTATGGCAGAAGAAAAAAAGAGTCGTTTATATTCCTTAAAACCATTAATTGAGAGATGGCCTGCTGTATCCAAGCCTGAGGGGCATGTTCATTTTAGAACCAAGATTAGCTGGACTATTCTTTGTCTGATTATTTATTTTGTTTTAACAAATATCATGATATATGGTGTCAGTGGAACCATACTTGACATGTTCGCCGGCTTCCGTGCAATTATGGCGGGGGCATCCGGTTCTATCATGCACCTCGGCATAGGCCCAATTGTTACTGCATCAATTATTTTACAGCTTTTTGTTGGTGCAAAAATCATAAAACTTGATCTTACCAAGAAAGAAGATAAAGCAATTTATCAGGGAACACAAAAAGTATTGGTAATTGTGATGATACTTGTCGAGGCTGTGCCACAGGTTTATGGATATCTAAGTCCAAGTGAGAGTTTAATGGGCATGGTTGGTGGAAACTGGGCCAATGCCGTAATAATTTCACAGTTGTTCATGGGAGCATTTCTAGTATTCCTTATGGATGAATTGATTTCAAAATGGGGCATTGGTTCTGGTGTCTCCCTGTTTATTGCTGCAGGTGTTTCTCAAGCAATATTTACCGGCTTATTCAACTGGATACCAGGGCAGTCTTCAGTCCCGGTAAGCGTATTTAATCCACCTGCAGGCGCCATCCCTGGAACATATTATATGGCAACTGAAATGAGTCTTGGAGATATGGTGGACCATGGCTTTCAGTGGTTATTTATTGGTCATCAGGGGTTTCAGAATGCGATAGTACCAGTACTGGGTACTATAGCAATATTCCTTGTTGTTGTTTATGCACAGTCGTCTAGAATCGAGTTGCCTTTAGCGCATGGCAGGGTAAGAGGGGCGAGAGGAAGGTATCCGATTAATTTAATTTACGCTTCTAATATTCCAGTTATTTTGATGGCTGCTCTTCTGGCAAATATTAATATGTTTGCTCTTTTGTTTTATACGCATCCAACTATGAGTAAGCTTCCACTAATTGGACATCAATGGTGGATAGGAGCATATGATACTGCAGCGGGGTCTACAGCCCCTATTGCCGGTGGGGCCTGGTATCTTTCTAATCTTAATGGAATCAATGGTTGGTTCATGCCTATACTTGGTGGGGGTGTGCCTGGTGGACATGCCGCATGGCAATATGCTTTAAAGGTTATCATTTACCTCACAGTGATGATTATTGGGGCTACTCTCTTTGCTAAATTCTGGATTGAGACTACAGATATGGGACCAAAGGCAGTTGCAAAGCAAATTCAAAGCTCTGGAATGCAAATACCAGGCTTCAGGAGAGATCCAAGGGTTTTAGGACGAGTTCTTGAGAGATACATACCTGTTGTGACAGTTATAGGAGGTGCTATGGTTGGTGCCTTGGCAGGTTTTGCAGATGCTATTGGTACTGTTGGAAATGCAAGTGGTACAGGCGTTCTTCTTACCGTGGGTATTATGATTAACTTGTATGAACAAATCGCCAGAGAACAGGCAATGGAAATGCATCCTGTATTAAGAGGATTTTTTGGAGCTGAGTAGTGAACGATAAAATGGGAGTGGTTGTAGTTACAGGAATACCGGGAGTGGGCAAAACAACGGTTATGAAAAGAGCCGCGGAAGGAGTAGATATACAATTTGTAACGTTTGGAACAGTAATGATTGACATAGCAAAGGAAAGCGGCCTAGTAAAAGACAGGGATGAAATGAGAGAACTCTCCTTGGAGCAACAAAAAGAGCTGCAAATACAAACAGCAGAGAAAATTGCAAGTATGAAAAATGTTATTGTCGACACACATTGCACAGTAAAAACTCCAAAAGGTTATATGCCAGGCTTGCCTGAATGGGTTGTGAAAAGGCTTAAACCTACAACCATAGTGGTAGTTGAAGCAGACCCTGAAGAGATCTACACT
Source organism: Thermoplasmatales archaeon (assembly GCA_020343515.1). Lineage (GTDB taxonomy): Archaea > Thermoplasmatota > E2 > DHVEG-1 > DHVEG-1 > JAGLML01. Next base: position 926,747 of record CP070798.1, read on the forward strand.
AGAAGAGCAAAAGATGATACGAGAAACAGGGATCTCGATTCTAAAGAGAAAATTGCAGAGCATCAACAAATAAATAGAGCAGCGGCTATGGCATATTCAGCACTCTCTGGTGCTACAGTAAAAATTGTATCTAATCATGATGATGCAATTGATGAGGCTGTGAAAGAAGCCATTCCTGTACTGAGGTGATTAAAATGAATGATAAAGCTCAAGGAAGTCAGCTGTTAATGCTGATGTTACTTATGTTTGTATTGATTTTTATATTTGGAGATCCGAACATACGAACATGGATCGCTCTATCGCTTAACTCTGCTTTTTATCCCATTATAGGATTTGGTGGTAACTATCCTGTATTGACAGTAACTCTTGCTGGAGTATTGGTCGTGTTTCTCTCTTCGTTTTTTACGAATTTGTTTACGGATTGGAAGGCAATGGGAAAGGCACAAGAGGCCAGCCGATCGTTTCAAAAAGAGATAAATAAAGCCAGAAGAGAGGGGAATACAAACAGAGTAAACAAACTAATGAAGATGCAACCTCAGATAATGAAAATGACAACCGAGTCATCAAGTGGAATGATGAAGCCCATGTTTTTCTTGTTTATATTTATTGCTCCAATATTTATATGGCTAATGTATTTTTTAGGTAACTTGCAATATTATTTCTTTACTGTTCCATGGGCAACTGGTGTATCATTGTTTGCAAGGGTTCCAATAATTGGCAATATTCTGACAATATCCAGCTGGTTTTTACTGTATCTTTTATTTTCAATGGTGGTGGGACAGTTAATTCGGCAAGGATTAAAATGGATTAGCTGGTCAGACTGGTGGAAAAACGTAAAGAAAAAAATTATGCCCTCTTTGAAATAGGGAACTATGACAACAATTACAATTAGTGGTTCTCCAGGTAGTGGCAAAACAACTATTGCAAAACTTTTGGAAAAAAAACTTGGATTAAAATACGTTTATTCTGGAGATATTTTTCGGAACATGGCAAAAAAATACAACATGTCTCTTGAAGAGTTTGGCAGTTATTGCGAGAAGCATAAAAATGCTGACGAACAATTAGACAGATATCAACTCAAAATACTACAAAAGGGAGATGTAATTGTAGAAGGTCGAATAGCTGGATGGCTCGCTTATCGTAACAATATATTTTCAACGAAAATACTATTGGAAGCAGATTTAGAAGCAAGGGCGAGTAGAATAGTAAAACGAGAGAAGGGGAGAGTTGAAAAGAGGAAAAAAGAGATATTGAAAAGAGAAAATAGTGAAGCTACTCGTTATAAAAAATATTATGATATAGATATAGATGATACTTCTATTTATGACCTTGTAATAGATACATCAAACAAGACACCAGATGAAATAGTTGAGCTAATTATTAAAGAAATTAAGGAATGAACTACTTTTTATATTCTACTCTCATTCAAGATAGAAACGGTTGGAAAAAATATATGCTGCCTTCTGACAAAAAAAGGAAAAGACTGATTAAAATCTCGGCAAAGACAAGCCCTCACTACGGAAAATACTTAGAAGAAATGAGTGTGGAAGAGTTACTAAACAATGGTTTTATTAATTTAGATAAACCCAGTGGACCAACATCCCACCAGGTTGTCGCTTGGGTAAAAGAAATTCTAGAAATTGATAAAGCAGGGCATGGCGGTACACTCGACCCAGGTGTTACTGGAGTTCTTCCAATCGCTCTTGGTGATGCTACGCGTGCTCTACAAGTTCTGCTCTTGGCTGGGAAAGAATACGTTGGAATAATGAAATTGCACAAAAATATTGAAAAAAATAAGATAAAGGAAATTTGCAAAGGTGTTGTGGGAGAGATTTACCAAACCCCCCCTTTGCGATCAGCTGTAAAAAGGGTGAGAAGAAAAAGACAGATTTATTATTTTGAGATCATTCAAATAAAAGGAAGTGAAGTTCTATTTCGTGTTGGCTGTGAAGCTGGAACTTACATTAGAACCCTCTGTGTAGACATTGGTAAAAGACTTGGATGCAGGGCACATCTTGCTGAATTAAGAAGAACCAGAGTAGGAAATCTATCTGATGAAGATTCTGTAACACTTCAAGATGTAAAGGATGCGTATACATTTTGGAAAGAAGAAAATGATGAAACAGAAATTCGTTCTAAAATTCTACCAACGAGAAAATTATTAGATCACCTACCAAAGATTGTAATACGAGATTCTGCTGTAGATGCACTTTGCCATGGGGCCAACCTAGCAATTCCTGGAATTGTGGAGATTGATACAGATATAAAAAAAGATGATCTGGCAGCCGTTTTAACGTTGAAGGACGAGGGAGTTGCACTAGTAAATGTTCTAATGTCAACTGAGCAGATAATTCAAAAAGATTCTGGGATATGTGCTACCCTGGAAAGAGTATTAATGAATAAAGGGACATATCCTTCAATCTGGAAAAAAACATAAAAAGAGAACGGTATTCCGCTATTGTTTTTGCCGAGGTGGCCCAGCCCGGTACGGCGCGAGCCTGGAGAGCTCGTGGTGCTTTGCACCTCGGGAGTTCAAATCTCCCCCTCGGCGTAAACTCCCATTTAACTAAGTAAACAATAAAATTGTAAAAACACTGATGCAGCTTATGTACTATTCCGACTGAAGGTGCTTCGCACGGTTACCCATGGCGTCATATGTAGCATATTTATAGAGTTCGCCAAGGGTTGGATAGTTAAAACAGGTGTCAATAAACAAGTTGCTACTTGCGCCCATTATCAAGGCGCTAACACCGATGTGTATCAATTCAGAGGCGTTTTCGCCAATGACATGTATGCCCAGCAGTTTCATGGGGCGGCTTAGGTCTTTGTTAAACTCGAAGATTAATTTCAAAAAACCATCGCGTTCGCCGATGATCATGCCTCTAGCATTCTTGTTATAAGCAGCCTTACCAACCACGTAATCGATCTTTTCCTCCCTTAATTCTTGTTCGGTTTTGCCCGCAAGAGAACACTCGGGAATGGTGTAAATACCTAGAGGCAAAATAGGCGCCACGTGTTTCTTGTAGGGTTCTAGGTTGAAGGCTTTGATCATGGCGAAGCGCGCTTGTTCCATGGACGTCGAAGCTAGAGCCGGCGCACCAATGACATCACCAGCGGCATAGATACCCTGCACAGGTTTTCGGGTCTTTGGATGTATGGCCTGGTAGTTTTGGTCTACCACTAGTAGGCCGTACTTACCGGGTGTTATCCCAGCGGCCTCGAGATTCAGTTCTCCAGTATTGCTTGTCCGCCCCGTCGCGAGCATTACCGCCTCAGTCCTTCTGACTTCACCCGAACCCAATCTAATCTCCATTCTGTTGGCCTTCACATTGCAGGACTCCACGCTCTCGGGCATCAGTAGGTTAATGCCCATTTTTAACATGCTGTTCTCGAGCGCGAAGGAAATATCGCGATCCAGGAAGGGAAGTAGAATATCCTTGTTGTGAACAAGGGACACATCTACGCCCAACGCGGCGAAAGTGCATGCATATTCACAGCCGATGATGCCACCACCCGCCACTACCATATTCTTGGGCATTATTTTGATTCGCAGAATAGAATTCGAGTCGTAGATACGGGGATCTTTAGGAAAGTTATCGGGGCGGCGTGGAAACGAACCCGTTGCAATCAAGATAATGTCACCTTTAAGTAACTCAGGTGCTTTGCCGCGAGCCTCGATCTTGATTGTTCGCTCATCCACGAACGAACCCTTGCCCTTAAAGATAGCTATGTTATGGTGCAGTATATTATTCATGACGCGATTACGCTCAGCATCCTTCACCTTGCGCTCGTGATGAAGAAAGTCCTGGACTGTGGCCCGCCGTTTGAGTGCTAGATCCACGCCATGGAGACGGCGTGCTCGTATCCCTGAAAGCGCCAGCGATGTTTCACGCAGGGTTTTGCTAGGGATCGCAGTGCTAGCTGCAGATCCGCCTAAATAGTAGTCCCGCTCCACTATGGCGACTTTCTTACCGAAATAGGCAGCTTGCGCAGCGCCTTTCTCCCCTGCTGGACCCGAGCCAAGAACGATCAAATCATATTTGTGTATTGGTTTCCTCTCAACCATACATAACTCCCTAAACAATAAGCTCATTACCCTCAGAGGCAAGCTCGATAGAAAGTTTCAATTCTTTAGCCACTTCTTTTACTTCCTCCCTGATTTCTTCCTTAAATTTAGGAGTAAAATGAACTAAGACAATCCGTGGAAAATATCCTTTAATCCGTTGAAACTCTATCAACTCCTTTTTTAACATTTTGGGGCATAGATGCGCTGAATTCTTTGCTGTATCTTCTAGTCTATTGGGAAAAGTTACATCCATTATAATAAGCTGGGGAGATACATGTTCCCAAATAGCTGAAAGACCTGGACCCGTATCACCAGTGTAGAACAACTTCTTTCCATCTTTGGAGGTAATTTCAAAACCTACCGCACTGATATTGTTATGGTTAACCGGGAGTGCTAAAACTCGATAACCTTCAATATCTACAGGGATAAAGGGTTCTAAGGTCACCAACTCGAGTGATTGTTCTCCACAAACAGGTGTCTTTTCGGTGAATTTAGGGTAAATCACACCATCAATTAGATGAGAAGAAAGAATCTTAAGGGTCTGTTGTGTAGCAAAAACTCTAGTAGTATGACAGGCGTTGTTGAAGGCAAAAGCTGGAACACCTTTGATATGGTCATAATGTCCATGGGATAGCAAGATTGCTTTTATCTCTTCTTGCTCTGAAAAAGAAAGTTCAGAAGTGATACCCCCTGATTCAACAGCTAAAACATCATCAATCAGAAATGATACAAGACTTGTATATTTGGATTCAGCATTGTGCGTACCTAAAAACCTTATTATCACTTAATCAACTCGAATACATTGTAAGGCAACACAGGTCTATTAAAAATCTTTACGCTTAAATATCCAATTATTTGACTTTAAGTTTCCCAAACTCCTAGCCTGTTCCTGGAGCTTTGCTGCGGCGCAGTTTCCTAGAAAGCCCCTGTGCCATATTCTGCATCACTACCTTGCCAAGATGACTATTTCTATTCATCAGATTTTCAAGCTCGACCCGGTCTATCACAACAAGCTTGGAATCTACATCAGCTATCAGGTCAGCGACACGAGGCAAATCTTCAATGATTGACATCTCACCAAAAATCTCCCCCTTACCAATTGAGCCAATTTGAATTCTTTTTTTTCTATTTCCTTTGGCATAAGCTGAAGCTTTGCCCTCTGCAAGAACAAAAATTTCCTTCCCCATTTCACCTTCACAACATATAGTTTTACCTGCAGGGTAGGAAACCATCTTACATATCTGAGCAAGTTGGGAAAGCTCGCCATCTGAAAGACCCTGGAAAATGTCTGATTGTCGCGTTGTTTCGGTGATCTCCATCCCTATCTTTTTACATTCTAAGTCCTTCATTGCCAGCTTAAACATATCCATGGCATTGGGGGTAAGCTTTAAGTTTTTCACGTCAGGAGGAAAAAGCAACTTGGCCATGCGAACCACGTCGAGTCGTTCCACTCCACGAAATACCATTGAAGGGCAGTATGCCACCGGAATAAATC
>CP070798.1:932407-947101 GCA_020343515.1 Thermoplasmatales archaeon
GTTCTGAACAAACATGGAGATATTCAATTCTTGGTTTTGCTTTAAAAGTGGGAATAACATTCGATGAACCGTAGAGTTAGTGAATCAGCATATTTATCTGAAAAAATCCGTTGAAAATTATTGATAGTTATCTTTATGTACCAAAAGACTATATCGCCCTGCAAGAGGGGTCAATTTTTTGAAAGTGAATATTTTATTCATTCCTTTCCCCCTTCTGACCCCTTTTACAATATCTTTATTAACTAAGAGGACAATAATACCTATTGAAAGGGGTCAAACTAAAATTTTCAATAAACTAATCATTTTCTAAACAGGTTATTTGCATAACCTCCCTAACTGACCCCTTTTTACAATATTTATCCCGTAGAGATGAAATCAGCATACTAACCTTTTGTTACACATGTTGCAATAAATATTTTTCGCTTGACACCAGTTAATTTTATATGTGTTTTACTTGTTATAAAAACCAAAGGGAGGCAAAATAGTCATGAATAAACACATCATAATACTCGGAATAGCTGTTCTGCTCTTGTGAGAGTGGGGGAATAAAGGATGGGATGCACTTTCTCAGGAGTAAGGAAGGAAAGTTAGCATCATACCTCTTTAGAATGCATTCCCCCACTCTCAATATATAATATTTGTAAGTTGGTATATATAAATCTTTTTAAGGGAATAGGTGTTGTGAAATTGTAGATTTGGAGGATGAAAATATGAAAAATAGATTATTAGGTATTTTTGTATGTATGCAGACGGGAGGGGGGTCACCAACTAAGAAATGGGTGCGAGTTAGTTCTTACGTTTATTTTATACAGGACAAGGTCACACTAATCTATGTTGACGCTGATGGTATAGGTATACGTGTATTGCATAAAGTTAGATGTGTTGATAATACATCCGGTGAAACAAAGTTCCCAGCAGACTGTGAATCAGCAGTCTGTAAATTTAGTAATGGTCAAGGTACCGTTATCGAAGGTTGGGTTACGAAGGGACCTGTAGAAGCTGGAGAATGGCGTTGGGAAGTAGAACTCTTATATGGGGAGTAGAACTCTTAACCCCTATCCTCTAAACCTTTACTCTCTCTTTTTTTAATTCCAATTGAGACAGAAATAACCCTCTGACGTGTTTTCTTTCATCTGCCAAGGCAATACCATTCGTTTTTGAGATATTTGTTTATATATACATTTATGGCTGTTTTTGTGTATATTGCCTGGGAAAAGCGTTTTTCAACGTGAACATAGGATTTTAAAGAGAAAAAGGAGGTTGTAAAGGTTTTTAAATAAGGAGAATGATACATATTAGGTTATTTGAGGAGGCAGGATTATCGTGGTGAATTCAACAAAATGCCCAATATGTGGTAAACCAAAGAAACCTTGGTTCAAATTATGTTATGATTGTAATGAGAAAGAGAAGCAGAAACCCACCTGTGAGGTTTGTGGGATTGATGTTCCTGAAGGACATTGTTTATGTAAAGAACATTGGATAGAACGAAAAGAAGAAAAAAGAGACCTAAAAAAAAAATAAAATATGTTAAAAGTAAAAAAGAAAAAGAATTTAAGGAGAAATACGAAGGAAAGTATTATTTTAACTCTATGAAAATCAAATCAAAGAGCGAATTGTTGATATGTTATTTCCTCTCTGCAAACCGTATTAATGTTGCATACGAAAGAGAAATATATATTGATGGAAAAGAGTATAGACCTGATTTTATAATTGAAGATGATAAGGGCAATATTGTCATTTTAGAACATTTTGGAATTGATGATGAACAATATAACAAGAAAAAGATAGAGAAGATTAGAAACTATAAGAAACTTTGTGACGAAAATAAAAATTTTTACTTCATTCAGACCGATGAAGATGATATAAAGAATTTAAAGGATAATTTGGGAAAGAAATTGAATGATGAAACACCAATAAAGAAATCATATTGGAGATAGGGCATAGAATTATCTTATAATTGTAGATTTGGAGGAGGCAAAGGATATAAACGGAAAAAGGAAACTATATCATCCCGAAATACTCGGCATAATTTGTATATTGTTAATTATGTTTGGATGCTTTTTGCCTTGGCAAACTCTTGAAGTTTTGGGTAAAACAACAACATATATGGGGTATGAATATGATGGAAAAGTTATATTTGTTTTTGCAATCATAATTCTTGGTTTCCTCTATTTAGGTTTTATTAAAAATAGGCGAGTTCAATCAGCAGTTGGTATGTTGATTTTTAATGCTTTTATTCTTTTAGTGATGTATAATGATATTAGTGGAGTGGAGAGTTACAAAAGCACAATTACCATAGAATATAGTCATAGTTATGGCATAGGAATTTATCTTATTATCATAGGTGGAATCGGCTTAATTTTTTCCTGTTTATGGCAAATAGTTGAGGCATATAAACAGAAGATGGAAGGCGGGGAAAAGCAACCAAAACAACATAAAGATAGGTATTGCCCTGATTGTGGGCGAAGTATTCCCTTTGATGCGAATGTTTGCCCTTATTGTGGCAAGAAGTTCAAGGTTAATTATCCAATTGATGAAAATGTTAAAACACAAAAAGTTGTAGAAGCAATTGAGAAGGCATCAATTGAGAAAGACGATAAGGAAAAAAATGAAATGGAATGGAAAAAAGTTGATAGTTGAAAAGGCGGTTGTAGAATTGTAGATTTGGAGGAGGTAAAATGAAACAAGTGAAATATTTTATGTCTGATAAGGGAGCAAATAAATGGCTGAAAGAAAATCAAGATAAAAAGATAATAGATATTCAGATGAGCGCTGGTGGTTTTGCAGTAATTTATGAAGAATAGAGATGTTAATTTGTGCTAATGCTTGACCACTAATTTGCCATTTTACAATTATATTATTAAATCCATAATTATAGGGCTTATCTGTTGGCTATTTTTCTATTTTCTTAAATGTTTGGTAAAGTATTAAAGCAATGTTTTATTTAATAAAAACCAAATGGCGATACATTTTAATGCTTCTTGTTGTATTTTGGGATAAGATATCATGGTACTTGATGATTTAGGTGATTCACTCAAAAGAACGATAAAGAAAATAGCAAATGCCGTTCATGTCGATGCAAAGCTTGTAAAAGAGGTGGTAAGAGATATTCAAAGAGCACTTTTACAAGCAGATGTCAATGTAAAGCTAGTAGTTGAGTTATCAAAAAAGATTGAAAAGCGTGCTCTTGAAGAAAAACCGCCTGCTGGAATGAGTAACAGAGAACACGTTATACACATTGTCTATGATGAACTAGTAAACATTCTTGGTGAATCTAGGGAATTGCCAATAAAGAAACAGATTATTATGATGGTCGGCCTCTATGGCCAGGGCAAAAGTACGACATGTGGAAAGATTGCTATATATTTCAAAAAGAAGGGGCTTCGTCCAGTATTAATTGCCGGGGACGTTCACAGACCAGCAGCATATGAACAGTTAAAGCAGATTGCTGATAAGGTGGAAGTACCTTTTTACGGTAACAAAAAAGAAAAAGATGCAGTAAAAGTTGTTAAAGAAGGAGTTAATAAATTCAAGAGAACAAGTGATGTAATTATTGTTGATACTTCGGGTAGGCATAAGCTAGAAGATGATCTTATTTCTGAGATGAAAGAGATTTTTAAAGCTACGAAACCTGACGAAAAACTTCTTGTCATGGATGCAGCCATGGGACAACAATCAGGTCCTCAAGCCAAGGCTTTTAACGATGCAATTGGTATTACAGGTATTGTTCTCACCAAGTTAGACGGTACGGCAAAAGGTGGTGGTGCTCTAAGTGCTGCAGCAGAAGTGGGAGCGCCTATTGTCTTTGTTGGAACTGGTGAACATCCAACTGATTTTGAAAAGTTTGATCCATCAGGTTTTATCTCAAGGCTTCTAGGTATGGGAGATATTAAATCCTTGCTCGAAAAGGCTGAGGAATCTCTAAAGGGAAAGGATGCGGAAAAGGCGGCGAGGAGACTCATGTCTGGAAAATTCAATCTTAATGATATGTATGACCAGATGGATATGTTGTCTGGCATGGGTCCTCTTTCAAAAATCGCTGAGATGCTGCCTTTTGGTCAATCAGGAAGACTAAAAGATGTTGACATGGGAGAAACTCAAGATAAATTAAAAAGATTCAGGGTTATTATGGACTCTATGACAGAGAAGGAAAGGGAGAACCCCGACATTATTAGATCTTCTCGTATTAAACGAATTGCTCGAGGGGCAGGTGTAGAAAATAAACATGTAAAGGAATTGTTAAAATACTACAATATGACAAAACGGATGATGAAAGGTTTTTCCAGTGATAGAAAGATGCGTAAAAGCTTGATGAGACAGCTTCAGTTTGGAAAATAGTTTTTTATGTAGCATGTTTCTTAAAAATTATGATCAAATAGTGTCTAACGGTCAGACTCAATATCTGCAAAAAAAGAGAAAGAATGTTCTCGATATTTTTACTGCTGCTTTAGAATCTGCTAACCCATACAATGCGGTAAAACGTGTATTTGAAGAAGGCAGGATTGTCTTTGAGGCTAAAGTTTTTGATACATCTGATTTTGAAAACATCTTTGTTGTAGGTTTTGGGAAAGCAAGTGTTGGTATGGTTCAAGCCGTATGTGATTTCGTCACTGTTTCTAAAGGGGTTGTTGTTACTAATGATACCTCTGCCAGGTTAGAATGTGATAAAATAGAAGTTGTTATTGGGGGGCATCCGATACCTGATCATCAAAGTATCAAGAGTGCTGAAAAGATTATTGAGGTTGTTAAACGGTGTGGTGAAAAGGATCTTTTGATTGTTTTAGTTTCTGGTGGTGGTTCTGCTCTTTTATGTAAACCACGAGTAAGTCTTGAAGATCTACAGAAGACTACGAATTTTTTATTGCGATCTGGTGCCGATATCAACGAGATCAATGCTATTAGAAAACATCTATCCTATGTTAAAGGGGGGCAACTAGTAAGGTTAGCTAAAGGTGTGGTAGTATCGTTAATAATATCAGATATTGTTAATGATCCTATTGAGTCTATAGCTTCTGGTCCTACGAGCCCTGACTCCACAACTTTTTCTGATGCTAAAAAAATCTTAGAAAAATACTTTTTATGGGATAAGGTACCTGTAGAAGTGAGAAAGGTAGTTGAGGATGGGCTTAAAGGAATTATTGTAGAAACCCCAAAAAAGGATGATTCTGTCTTTGATGAAGTTCATAATTTTATCATTGCAAACAATGAGATAGTATGTAACGCCGCATTAGATAAGGCAAAAAGCATGGGTTATAAGGCAAAGATTCTAACAACTTCTTTAACAGGGGAGGCTAAGCATGCTGGAAATGTTTTAATCAATAAAGCAGAGAATCATCGTGATAAGCTAACTGTTTTTATATCTGGGGGAGAGACAACTGTCACGATAAAAGGAGATGGTAGGGGTGGACGAAATCAAGAATTGGTTTTAGGATGTGTTGAACGTATCGCCAATTCTGATATAGTTCTTGCATCATTTGCAACAGATGGTATTGATGGAAAAAGTGATGCTGCTGGTGCAATAGCAGATGGTTTTACCCTTTCAAGGGCCAATAAGAAACAGCTCAATCCTGACAAATTTTTAGAAGAGAACAATTCTTATGAGTTTTTTTCAGAATTAAATGATTTATTAATTACTGGTCCATCAGGAACGAATGTGATGGATATTCAGTTGATTGTAATTTAAGTTTAATCATAACTTTTATATAATTTTAGGAAATGCTTTAAGAAACTGCTATATATAATTATTAAATAATATATATTACTCTCTCTCATCATCTATTAATCAAAAAACTGCTCCAAAACCAATATATAAAGATTATGGATAAAAATATTATAAAAAGTTGCTTAACATTAAAAACCCTAAAGTATTTAAACTGGTAAAATAAATATAACCTATAAAAAATTTATATAGGGAGATAAAGCATGTCTGCTAAACAAATGGTTAAAAAATCAATTATATTAGGAATTATCTTCGCAACATTTATAGGATTGATTTTTTCCAATGCTTCAGCCTCAGTGGAAACAGATCCTGCTGATGGTGTTTGGACAGATGATTTTGATGATGATAAAGATGTTACTCTAACAAATTGTCATGTTGATAATGGTACCGTTAAATTAAATAAAGCTATTAATGAAGTTCCTTATGATTTTGCAGATGGTAAATCACATAAAGCGTACAGTTATGTAACTCCTTTTTTCCGTAACTTTTACCCCCCTAAACTCCACATTATATTTAAAAATGAACATAAACTTGGAGAGTGGACTGGAGAACTTGGAAAAATTAAAACACGAGGCAACGGTGCCTTTAAATATTCTTCAGAACAGGGTTTGGGTAATTATGTTGTTCATCATTTTAGGTTCAAGATAGATGTTGATTTAGAACACATTGATAAGTTGGATGTATACTGGTATGGGGAAGCCGATAATGATAAGACGATAAAGCTCTATTGCTGGCAATACTTTCCTTTAATGAAAGTTATGGCAAGATGGTATGAATTAAATCGCACTACGTCTAAAGATATATATGCCAACATACCTAAAGATATGATAGATTTAGTAATACAAGATGACAATTATATAGATATATGTGTTGTCGCTTCTCCCAAATCGACCCCTTGTACCTTATATACAGACTATGTGAAACTAGTATATGTAACAGAAGGTTATTCTTTTGAAAATGGATTTGCAATTACTAAAGAAGCTATAGATCCGAACTCACTTCCAAACACCACCAGTTTTTATTGGGATGCGCTGACATGGAATGATTATGAAATTGGAAAATCTAAAATAAAATATCAGGTTTTATATAATAAAGATGGAAACTGGTCAGTGGTTGATAATGATTATATAGCTAAAAACGAAGAGGGATTAGAAAACCCACCGATATCTCTACATTCCATGCCACATGAAAAACCCTATGATAAAATAAAAATCAAGGCAAATCTAACCACTGACAATCCTTCAATTTCTCCAAAGATTTCTAGCTGGGCGGTCACCTGGCAAACAGATACACATATGTGGAAGGATTTATTCAATTACAATTATAGATTGGAAAAAAATAAGGTAAATATCATAGATGGAAATATAAGCATAGATCCAGTTACAGGTGATTGGCCGATGTTCGGTCAAAATCCGCAAAATACAAGGTCTTCAGAAAGAGAAGGCCCAGATGAATTCAAAAGAAACTGGTGGAATATAACCGGGAGTGAAAATAATATAATTTTAAATCCTGTAATCAGGGATGGGGCTCTCTATTATACTTACTATCAATCTAACGAGTTATATATTATTGATGATATCAGCATATTGCTACCTGAAGGTCATTATGAGATCCCATATGATGAGAAAGTAGATTTGAAAGATTATGATAAATGGCTAAATTCTCCAACAATAACTGAGGATAAAATAATTATTGCGACACAACAAACAGACCCAGATGGGGGTACTAGTAACTCTGTTATTGCTCTTGATAAAACTGATAAAAGTGAAGTATGGGAATTTGTCCACCCTGAAAACATATGTTATTCTTCTACCCCAGTTGTATTTGATAATAAGGTATTTGTAACTTCCTGGGGTGGTGATCCAGACCTTGTTAAAACTAATAAAAATAACAAGGTAATTGCACTGGAATTGTCAAGTGGTTCTAAATTGTGGGACTATAATCTCCCTGCAGGTAGCTTTTCCACACCCGCTGCTTACAATAACACGGTGTTTGTCGGCTGTAACGAAGGATCTGGTGACAGTTTGTTTGCTATAAACGCAGAAAATGGTGATCCTATCTGGAATCAATCAGTTGGTGCCATAGGCAAGGCATCTCCAGTAGTTTACAAAAACACTGTTTTTATTATGAGTAAATGTAAATCTTTGAATAAGATAAAGCTTACCGCGTTAAACGCTGATAATGGAACCATTCTATGGAAAAAAACGATTTGCTACTCGAGATTTGCACCGGCAGATTCTACTCCCGCTGTTCACAATGATGTGATCTATGTTGCCTCTCCAACTGGAATGATGTATGCATTTGACATAAATGATGTAAAAAACCCATTATGGGACGAACGGGTATATCAAAAAGGTGTTTTAGGTAGTTTTCTATTGACTTCGCCAGTCTACGCTAATGGAGTTGTCTACATTGGAACACCTGCTGGAAGATTTCATGCCCTTGACGCATCAAATGGAAATAAGAAGGATGGATGGAGAGATTTTGAAACACATCAAATCATAAATGGCACAATAACAAATGTTAATCCTCCAGTAGTTACCTCTGCGATAGTTTCTAACGGACTTGTTTTTTTTGGTGACAATAATGGAAAAATATACAGTCTAGGAAAATTTAAAGAACCCGAGGATCAAGAAATAACAGGCAGTATTGTTTCCATTCCTATTGAATTACCTACAGGCTATTGGTGGGATAGATTCCATGCAAGCTATAATACTTCTGAGCATAAAAGTATTAACAGTGTTACATTTAGTATTTTAGATAAGAACAGGAAAACCATAAAGGAAATTCGTAACAGAGGAACCATTACTATGGAAAATAGAACCCTCGATAGAACCATTAGACTACGTGCAGACCTGTATGCAAAAAATGTATCTGTTAACCCTGAATTATTTAATTGGGGAGTAACATTTCAAGAAGATGGAGAATATCCTTTTATTAAAAGAGGTACATTTTCTCCTGATACAGAAGGATGGCTAAACGAAATCGTACCTGTTTTTTCAGTTAAAGTTCAAGACAACATAACAGGACTTCTTGTTAGTTCTGCTCAATATGTCTTAGAATATTCTAAAGGACAGGGAGTGGAAGCAAAGACATTAAATACTCATTGTAGTGGAAAAAATGGGACAACAGACATAGAAACAATTATCGCAAACATTTCAAAGTTGGGATTTTATCAAAACATTACTGATTTATATAGCATAAGTATCTCTATTTCTGATCTTGCAGGCAATGAGGCTTCATTAACTTTTGATCTTCATATGGATAATGTTAAACCAATATCATCCATTAACACCCAAGGTATCCAGGAAAGGTATAATTCTCTGTATGAGAACATCCGCATTTCAGCAACGGCAAGAGATCCAGGTACCCCAGAAGTAAATTCTAGCGGCATTCTAAGAGTTGGATTGTACTATAGATTTTCGCATACACGTGATTTTTCAGGGGATTGGATACTATTTGGAAAAAAAGATTTACCATCACCATTCTGGGGTTTTACCGCCAATGAGGATGGTGGATACTACGAACTGTCTACAAGAGCAGAGGATGTAGCGGGCAACGTCGAAGATGAAAAAGAATCAGGTGATGTTTCATTCCTTTTCGATCCAAAGCCACCAACTATCCCCCGATTCACTAAACCACTTTGGTATAAGTCCTTACCCATGTTCTCCATAAAATTCACTGATGATTTTCGATTAGATACAATTGAATATCGTCCTAATTTTGAAACGGAATGGAAAATAATAGACACTGATATAAATAAAACCACCTACGAATCATCTTGGACGTTACAAACAGAATACTGGGATCAGATGGAGGAGGGAGAAGAATACTATCTATACTTTAAAGTAAGTGATTCAGTGGGCAATATAAACATTACAGGAGACATAGACAGGGCACTTACAATCATAAAGGATGTCTCGAAACCAAAAGTAGAAATAGATATCCCAGAGATAGAGGCTGAATGGACCTGGGATGATACGTTCGACATTTCAGTATATGCAGATGACAGAAACGGTAGCAACATAGAAATGGTAGAGCTATGGTATAGATATTCAGAGGACAATGTAACCTGGAGCAACTGGTCCAAGTATAAAGATGAAGATACATCGGCTCCCATTGTTGATACAGAATGGGAATTCCACGCAAAGGATGGAAATGGGTATTACGAGTTTTATATAAAGGCAGAAGATGCAGCAGGGAACGTAGCCGATTCAGCGGTGTTCTCTACAGGAGTAAACATATTCCCCTTGATCTACGTTGCTGCAATGGTCTCTCTTATAGTAGTAGTGGTGCTGCTTACCATAATATTATTTATTCTATGGAGAAAAAAAAGGGCATAACCCGATATTTTTTTCTTTTTATTCAATATATATGGCGGGTCTTAGTGGTACGGCAAACCTTACCTTGTTAGCAGGATCATGGATGACCTTATCATCGGAGCTATATATTTCAATGTCACAAGAAAACATCTTTTTAAGGTAATCCTTCGCATTTTCCAGATACTTTACACCATTAAGGGATATAAGATATCGATTTCTATCTGCCTCGCTAAACTTTTTGATTTCACCAGGAAGCTTTCCAACGAATTGAGAAACCTCTTTAGCAATTGCTTTCTTATCAGGGTCAGACATAATCTCCTTCATAATAAGACCAATATCCAGTTTGTTTTCAGCCGCAAGTTCCACTGCTTTTCTAAATATTTCTCGTTTCCAAGTAGGTGAAACGTAGATGTGTATCTTTTTTGGCGTAATCTTAGTAACCTTCAGGATTTCATTAACATCATCAGTAACTTTTGAGAGAAGGTATTCCCCAACCTCATCTTCCTTGGAGATTTCTTCTGGATTATACTTGGGATAGGGCTCAGTTGAGACAAGGTTGTCATGGTTTCTATGCCATAGTTCCTCTGCTAGATGAGGCGCGATTGGCGCAATCAACGTTGTCCATGTGTTGATAAATCTCTCCAGTAATTTTTTATTCCCTCCTCCCCTTTTTAGATACCATTGAATATCTTTTTGACATTCAAAGAAAATCTCATTAGAGGCAACGCGTAAGTCAAAGTCTTTAAAAGCTGCGTCAATTTTTTGTATCCTCCTATTGAGAATGCTTTTCAGCCAGTCGTCAAGATTTTTATTTAACGTTTCTTCTCTGCTTGATAATTGCTGAATAAGCTTCCAGATATTTGCGATCCTGTTTTTGTATTTTGTAACTATATCTACATCCCACTCTACATCAACAAATGGAGAGCCCACATGTGCATAATAGAGACGCATCGCATCGACACCATATGTTGTTGCAGCCTCTACAATAGGTTCTGCGCCGCCTTTGGATTTACTGATTTTTTCTCTTCCCTTTTGTGTAACCCACCAGTGTACAAAAAGACCGTTTGGTCTCTTTCCATCTGGCATGATAGCAACATGGTTCATCACATAAACGGGAAAATGTACCGTTTTATGTTCTTTTCCGCCAAGATTGATGTCAACAGGGTACCAATAGTCAAAATCAGATTTTATGTCTCGCCATATCTTATTTTTCGGTGTTCCTATCCCTAAAAAGACATAGTCAAAGAACTCGTCAGTCATTTCCTCAGTTGCGATTTTCCCTTGGTTCACATAATTTGATATTATGTAATACGCGGGATATAGAGTTGAATCAGATATCGGCTCTATTATCCAGTCTTTTTTAAAGGGAAATGGTGTACCCAACCATGACCCCTTTCTAATAGTTGCCCTATCGTCAAACCAGTCCAAAATTTTGGGCATTTCACTCTTGTATTCCCGTGGATATATATTCATTGTTTCTACATACTCTTTTGAGTCTTGTGTGAGGGATTCATCACTATATTTTATGAACCATTGGTCTGGAATGAGTTTTATTACGACTTTTTCGCTACATCTACAGATGACTTCTTCAGAAAATTCTTTCATGGTTGCAGCAAGATCTTTTGAAATTAGATCATTCTTTACTGCGTCTTTTATTTCAGCTATTTTTAAACCAGCATACTCTCCACAGTTCTCGTTTAGAACTCCCGTGTGGAACTCTTTTTTGTAAACAATGTCTGTTGCCTCATCAAGTTTCTTTGTTTCTGTTTGGCTTTCGATATTTAGTTGATCACATGCTTCTTTTGCAGGGTTATCACCAAAGCCTTTTACATCTATTATTTTAATAGGTGATATATCTTTTTTAGATTCAAAAAGAGCTATCCAATCATATGGTGCATGAGCGGGAACAGACATTACAATACCAGTAGCAATGGTGGGATCTGCAAACACTCCAGATAGAATTGGAACTTCTCTATTTACCACAGGAACAATACACGTTTTACCTACAATTTCTCTACCTGGTACCTTTTCATATAGTAATTCTACAGTTTCAAATTGATGAGTTAACTTCTCAATGCATTCCTGGGAACATATCCACACTTCATTGTTTATCCTGACTTTCTGATATTCAATATCTGGATGCACCCACATGTTTGTAACACCAAAAATTGTCTCAGGTCTAAGTGTTGCCGCTGGAAGAATAGTTCCATCTTTTAATTTAAACTTAATAATTGTGAAATCCAAAACTTCTGCAGAGCCACCCTTAGAGACATCGGTCTCAGATTTATCCACCGCTACTGGTCCACAATTAGGGCAGAATGGAGCAAAGTGAGGTTTTTGAATCAAAAGATTTTTTTCATTGAGTTTGTGAAATTGCCATTCAATAAACCTCTTATAACCTTCAGAGATAGTATTCATCAAACGAGTATAATCTATGAGAAAACCAAATTTCTTCCAATATTCATTGACATATACATCACTAAAATAGTTTACAACCTCTTTTGGATCTGCCAATTTTTTAATAAAATCATCTGATAATCCGTTTTTTTTTAATAAACTAATTGCTTCTACATCATTTCGTTCAACCTTTTTTGCGAAACCAACTGAGGGTATTCCAGAAGCATGGAATCCTGCTGGATATAAAACATCATATCCAGTCATACGTTTATATCTCGAAATAATGTCACAATAGGTAAAACCTCTCATATGTCCAACATGAAGATACCCCGAGACACCTGGATACGCAAAATGTATAAAGAATTTCTTCTGTTTTTCTCTGGAAGCAACGTTGATTTTTGCATCAAACCATTTTTGTTGCCATTTTTTTTCTATATTTACATAGTCATAGTTTTTAGTATCCATACTTGTAATCTGTTGGGAAATGAGAAATGTTTTATATAATGTTTCTTGTCTTTTTGAATTCAATAAGAAAACTAGGAAAAAAGATCCTAGAGGCATATGTTTCAGATGTTTCTAACAAGTAAGTGAAATAATAAAATTAGATAAAATGTAGCTTTCATTGATACATAAAGCTGTACAATATCAAAAAGCACCAAAGTATATGCGTTAATAAATTATTAATCTTATTTCTTATGGTGGACATTTCTTCCCTATCTTTGGGACGTCATTTTCATAAGAGAACAAAAATATATAAAATTACTGGATATTGCCGTGAACCTATTTCAGAATATTTGAAAATCTTATTTTCTTAACTTCCAAAATTGTTAAAAATTATTAAACAAATAATCTCTAGCAGTTCTTATTACAAAGCGATTGAAATCAGTATTTTTATCTTGGAAACTTCTTTTAAGGCAATTTGGCAACGAATAAAATTCTTTAACTAAAGAAATTCTTCCCTTAATAAGTTGTTCTTCAGAAATGTTCTTTGGTAGAAAAACAACATTTGTAAGATTATATTTTGACCAGTCCTTTGTTAATATTCTTCCTTCCTTTTCTAATTCGTTAAATAATGTTGTTCCAGGATACGGAGTAACTATTGTACATGTCACTCTATTTAATTTCATTTTATTAATTGCTTTTAAAGTTGTTTTAAAAATATCTGGTTTATCTGGATCAAAACCAAACATAAACAATCCTGTGACCATCATACCAAAATTATTAATTTTTTTTACCCCAGATGCATAATCTATAACCTTATTTGTTTTTTTACCGATAAATTTAATGGAGTCTTGACTAACTGATTCAAAACCAATTAGCCATGTCTCACAACCTGCTTTCTTTGCTAAATTTAAAAGTTCATCATCATTACATAACACATTTATATTTCCATAACAACTAAATTTTTTATTTAAACCTATCATTTCTTGAAAAAGCTGTTTTGTATAGTTACTGTTAATGGTTAAGGAACTATCCGCAAAAAAGAGCCGCTTTGTTTGAAGAGATTCTATTTCTTTAATGACTTTTCTAATTGGCCTTGCTCTAAAATTAATACCTTCAACTTTTTGTACTGCACAATAGCTACATCCGTGTGGGCATCCTCTTGTAGCTTGAACCATTCCATAGTATGAATAATTTTGTGACGATCTTTTTGGGGAAGGAATCATCTCGGGTTCAACGGGTGTAGCCCTGTAAAAAGGTTTCAATTCTCCGTTTTCAAAATCTCTCAATAGTTTAGGCCAGCTTATTTCAGCCTCACCTATTACAACACTGTCAGCATGCTGTTTAGCCTCTTCAGGTAATGCAGATGGATGATAGCCACCAAGAACTACAGTTTTCCCTCTCCTACGGAATTCATCAGCAATCTTATATGCATGATTTGCGCTAAGAGTCAGGGTAGATATTCCAACTAAATTTCCATCCCAATTAAGGTCAACATTTTCCCATCTTTCGTCAACACACTCAACCTCATATTTATCAGGAGTAATTGATATTAACTGTTCTAATGTTATAGATGGTAGAGCATAGGTATAAATGAATTTATCCAAAAGGCTATGATTTGTTCTTAAATGAGATAATATTAGTAATATCTTCTTTATTTTTTCCAGTATTTAGCCTCCCTTAATCTATGACCGTATGATACTCAAGTCTTTATAAATCTAATGTTGACTAAAAAAAATTTGTCGGTGGATGTAGGTCTTAATGGCATAGTATAGAATTAAACCAACCCAAAATTCCCAACTCTCTTTTACACAG